>JAZOQY010000058.1:0-60305 GCA_045656285.1 Kiritimatiellia bacterium | reverse complement strand
ACTGGAACAGGATTGATTTACCTCACGGCTTTCGTCCGCGAAGTTTTTAGGGGTTACTTACCTATTATAACTTGGCGAACTTGGCGTGAGTCATATCAACCCCACCGATTTTTATCTCACGCGAAGTTCGCGAAGTCCGCGCAGATATTTATGGAGATTGACGATACGGATGGCAAACGCCTTGGCCTTTGTCAGCATTACCGAGTCGGACATACACATCTCCTTTCTCAAGGAAACGACAAACTCCGCACTTCTTACCTTTTACCTCTTACTTCTTACCTTTCTTTAGGTTTTAGGTTAGAGGTAATAGGTAATAGGTTCCGCCAATTCGCAAGGCGAATTGGCGGAGAGGGAGGGATTCGAACCCCCGGACCCTTGCGGGTCAACGGTTTTCAAGACCGCCGCTATCGACCACTCAGCCACCTCTCCAAAAGTTGCACATTTGATAAAACACAAATGTCCGCATATTATACCAAATTTTTCTCGCTTCGTGTTGCGCCGAACAAAAACCGACCCTCCGCCTCCAGGAGAAAACGCAATCCGCGCCGCGATGCGCGAGACCGGCATAGTAATCAGGCGATTGCCCTACAATACACAGCTCGCCACGGCCACATCGATCTTATCCGGGATTGTCACGGGCAGAGCATGCTCTCCGCCCGGGATCATCTCCAGTTCGGCATGAGGAAAAACCGCGCTCAAAAATTTAGCGTTCTCCGCCCGCACAATCCCATCGGCCTCGCTCTGGAAGATATACACGGGGCATTTTATCTTCCCCGACGCAAGAAGATCTATAAGATCAAGCCTGAGATCCGTATCCTTCAAATACTCGAGCCCGCGCGCCAGATTCTCATCGCTGTCCATCTTGTACGGATTGGGCCTGCCTTCAGGCGTTCCAAAGAAACCCTGGCCCTTTGTCATCCTAAGCCCCGCCTCCAGCGCGGCGAGACGGCGCGGCGTCATCCCCGCCCAATTATTGTCTCGCATCATTCGCGGCGTGGCGGCGACAAGAACAAGGCCCTTCAGTTTCTTGGGGAACTTCATCGCGTACTTAAGCGCGAAGCTGCCGCCCATCGACCAGCCGACAAGAACGAACTCCTTCTCTTTCTCAAGCACGTCCTCGGCGACGCCGTCAAGAAGTTCGGTATAGGTGAAAATTCTCTCGCGCTCGAAAAGACAGAGATCCCACGCCTCTCGGCTCGACGCCCAACCGTTAAGAACAAATGTTTTCACACGCCCTCACAATCCTGCCCGCCACGGCGAGCTTAGACATTTTCTCAAGCGAAACCTTTCGCCCGTCGGGATAGACAAAAACGACGCGGTTCGTATCGGAGCCGAACCCCGCCCCCTTCTCTGTGACGTCATTGGCGACAATCATCGCAAGACGCTTCTCGCGGCATTTGCGCGTCGCCTCCTTGAGAACGTCATTGGTCTCGGCGGCAAAACCGACTTTGACGCAACCCCCTACAGACTTCAGGATGTCGGGATTTCTGACAAGCTTTATCGTATCGGACATCTCGGTCTTCTTGAGCTTCTTCGATGCGCATCTCGCCGGCCGCCAATCCGCAACCGCCGCCGTCGCAACGAAAACGCACCCGGCGGTCACCGCCTCCTTCACGGCGGCGAACATCTCGCGCGCGCTCACGACATCGATGCGCTTTACTCCGCGCGGCGTATCAAGCGAAACCGGTCCGGCGACAAGAGTCACATCATGGCCGGACCTCGCCGCCGCACGCGCCACCGCAAAGCCCATCTTCCCGGTCGAGGGATTCGAAAGAAAACGCACGGGATCGATAAACTCTCTCGTAGGGCCGGCCGTTACGACAAAATGAAGACGCTTTTTCATGCCGCTTCAATCCAATATCCTGACGGTCGGACCCGCGCCCGAATACGAATCGAGCGCCCCCGAGGAAAAATCATCGTCCCCGGCCGAAGCGCGTACCGTTTTTATTTTGGGCCTGTCCCCGAAGAGCACCGTCCCGAGACGGACCAATGTCGCACCCTCCTCGACAGCTACTTCGTAATCGCCGCTCATCCCCATCGAAAGATGCCTGAGACCGACATTCAAATTTCTCTCGACCGTATCGCGCAGCTCCCTCAGTCTCCTGAAATAGACTCGCGCATCTTCGGGGTCTTCAGAAAACGGAGCCATCGTCATAAGCCCTTCGACCGTGATGCGCGGGCAACCTTCGACAATGTGACGGACCGTCGGCTCGACCTCCTCCGGCGCCATTCCGTTTTTAGACTTCTCGCCGGAAACGTTCACTTCGAGAAGAATCCCCACGCGCGCGCCGATTTCACCGGCGATGAAGTTTATCCTGTCCGCTAGCTTCACCGAATCGACGGAGTGGATGAAATCGAAAATCTCCAGAGCCTGACGGACCTTGTTGCTCTGCAGATGGCCGATAAGGTGCCACTCCGGTCCGCTCGCGCTCGCCTCCTTTTTCCACGCCGCCTCCTGAACCTTGTTCTCGCCGACGATCCCGAGCCCGGCGCCCCAGGCTTCATTCACCGTCTCCGCGCCGTGAGTTTTTGTTACGGCCACGATCTGAACATCGTCGACATTTCGCCCCGAACGCTCGCACGCTGCGGCGATTCTTGCTTTGACTTCGTCAAGTATCTCGTTTAAATCTCGCTGGGACATATGATCACCACAATCCATGTTTCACTCTTTGGGCTCCGGCAGGGATTTCCTGTCGACATATCTGCCCGCATGAATGACCCTTACCATACAACATCCAAAAAGAACAATCTGCCAGCTGATGAAAATCCACGCCAGCATTATGGGCAAAAGCGCAAGCGACCCGTAAAGAAGCGATGAGCGGGCGATTCCCACCTGAGCCAGAGTACATATCTTGAGCCACCCTGTAAAGATCACCGCCGTCACAACCCCGCACCACCATGCATATTTAAGACGCACCTTGACCGCAGGAAGAACCTTGAACATGAACGCAAAAACCATGGACGAGAAAACCAGCGTCACCGCCTTTCTGACGATGATTGAATCCAAAAGCCATATGACACTGTCAGACAGCCACCTCGTCACCGACGAGGCGCCGACGGTCGCAGAAACGACATCCTTTACCAACGCCAGCAATGGCACCGAAACCGCCATCAGGACAAAGATGAGCAGCAGCACAAGAACGGCCATATCCATGAGATAGCTCTTCCATATCGTTCTCATGTTCTTGCAGCTCCAAATCTCATTGAAGCTGAATTCCATTACACCCACCGAACACAACGCCGTCCACAAAAGAGTAAAGAATCCAATCCATCCCAGCGCCGAGAAATCAATCTTGTCCAATCCGTCCAAAAGCTCCGATTCAACCCGTCGCGCTTCATTCGCAAAAGAACTCGCAGGCTTTGCGATCTTGTCGCCAGCGTCGGGCTCCTTGGTCTCTCCGCCGACCTTGCCGTCCTCCTGGGGGGCATCAAACTCCGAAATCATCCTCTCGCATTGGTCATGGATTTTTTCACGGGCATACTGATCGAATCCGGCCACCTTCGCCAGCATAAGCAAGATGCAGAGCGCAGGAACGACGGCCAGCATGGAATAATAGGTAAGGCTCGCCGCATGGATGGAGCAATTGCATTTGAAGAAGATCTTGCAGGAAGCCTTGACCCATTCGTAAACACCGACCAGTTTCTTTTTCATAAGACCTCCCGCAATTCACATCTCCAACGGACCAAGGAGAAATCCCGTCAGCCAACCCAAAAACGTCCCGCAGAAATAAACCAGAACCAGAATTAAAATGTTTTCGGCAATATTCCTGTTGGTCCTGAAAAGAACCAGCAACCCCACTCCGCAACCGGAGAAAGAACTCGCCATCATCGCTCCTGCGCTCATCGCCCCTTCGGCATACAGTCTGGCGGACGCGACGGATGCGGCGCAATTGGGCACAAGCCCCAAGAGCCCCCCCAGCATTTCGCCGACAACCGGAGTGTTCAGCTTCCACGACTCGAACGGCGCGTGACCGCAATGATCATGGCAGCAGTGCCCGGAGCCGCAATACAGAAGAACGAAATGAAGTATCAGCGAAACGGCAAGAATGAACACGAAAATCTCAGCCGTATGGATTAGCGCAGGCACGATTATGCCCTTATGCTTGCGGCAATGGCAATGACTGTGGCGGCAAAGCCCCTCGATGTTGACATTGCGTTTCTTTTGCCTGACAAAGTACACCACTCCGCCGACGGTGAAACCGACGGCTATGGCCGCTATCACCTTCAGCAGAATTATTTTGGCGATGATCGAAAACGGAATTTGAGAGGAGATGAGAACGGGAATCAATTCGTCAGACGTCGAAAGAAACACTGCGAGCATCGTGCCTATCGTAACGACTCCGCCCGCATAGAACGACGCAGCCATCGCCGAAACGCCGCATTGGGGCACAGCCCCCAGCAGCCCGCCCACAAGAGGCCCAATAGAACGAGAGCGCTCGAGAAATCTCTCGAGCGCACCTCCCGCATGCGCCTCAACCGCCTCAAGAACCAGATAGGTTACAAAGAGGAACGGCAGAAGGAGCAGCGTCTCTTTGATAACGTGTATCACGCCTGAGCAATAGCTTCAGCAGGGCAAGTACCCGCACAAGCGCCGCAATCGAGGCACTTGCCGGCATCGATCGTGTAGGGGGTACCTTCGGAAATCGCTTCCGCGGGGCACGAATCCTTGCAGCATCCGCATGCGACGCACTTATCAGCAGCAATAGTATAAGCCATTTTATTTTCCTCCTTGACTGTTGGTTGTAACCGCTATATTATAGCACTTCTGCACCGTTTTGTGGTAGAGTTATATTTTAATCCGCCGGCCCGCGCCAAAACCGCCGCAAACGGCCGACTGAAGCTACAGGGCGACGAATGCGTTCGATTGCGAATTCGACTTGAGAGCCGCCTCGACAAAGCGCATCGTGCGCTCGCCCTCTTCGGCGCCGGGATGGTCGAAGACGCGATGCTCCCCGCCGTCCGCGAAACGCCTGGCGCAGACCGCCGCGCAGAATTCGGAGTAGATGTTCGCAAACGCTTCGATGAAGCCTTCATGATGCCCGGCCGGAATTCGCGACGAACGCGTCGCCCCGTCCGAAGCCTCCTTCACATACGGGGCGTTTCGCTTGTGGATGCGCTCCGCCTCGAAAGGATATTTGACCGAAAGATAATTGGGCGATTCCTGATTCCAGAAAAGAGACGCCTTCTCTCCATAGACCCTCAAGCGCACGCCATTCTCCTCGCCGGTCGCAACCTTGGAGATGACCATCGAAGCTTTAGCCGTGATCGCGCCGCCGTCCTTTTTCGCCAGGCGCATCAGGACCGAAGCGTCGTCATCAAGCTTGTTGCCGGGCGCGAACGACGAGAGGTCGGCCAGCAGCGACTGAACCTTGAGGCCCGTCACATACTCGATGAGATGAAAGCCGTGAACGCCGATGTCGGCGACTACACAGCTCGCGCCGGATTTGACGGGATCCATCTTCCAGGAGTTGCGCTTGTCGAGAGGCTTCGTGAAATCGATTTTCCTGAAACTTCCCTGCTGATACTCAAGAACGATTTTACATATCTCTCCAAGCTCGCCCTTCGCAACGATGTCGCGCGCAAGCTTCACCATGGGAAATCCGGAATAGGTGAAAGGCACGGCGAGAACCCTGCCGCGTTCGGCGGCGATCGCCTTCAGCTCCGCAGCCTCCTCAAGCGTCATCGAAAGCGGCTTCTCGCACATGACATCCAGCCCCGCCTCGAGAGCCTTTTTCGTTATCGCGTAATGCGAATCGTTGGGCGTGCAGACGGCGACAAAATCGACGCGCGACTTTTCGGCCTCTATCAAGGACGCCCAATCGGAATAGACGCGCTCCTCGGCCACGGCGCACGCGCGCGCCGCAGCGAGGTTGTCGTCCGCATTTCTCGAAAAGCAGCCGGCCTCCAGATCCGCAAGATCGTCGAGCCGTACCGCCATCCGGTGAACAGGCCCGATGAACGAGCCTTTCGCACCGCCAATCATCGCATATTTAAGTCGACGCACCTGCATGCAAGCCTCCTCCGGCGGAAATCACATCCTGCCGCTTACGGCATCAATAAGATCGCAGAGACGCTTGTAGGCGATCGCAAGATCGTCGTTGGTCACCTTGTACATGTATTCATCCGCGCGTTCGATCTCTCCGCCGGCGTTCGCAAGACGCTTTTCGATGACCGCCTGCGAATCGGTGCCGCGCCCCTCAAGACGCGCGCGCAGCTCCTCCATCGACGGCGGCATTATGAAGATGTCCACATAGCCGATCTTCATCGGATCGGTATTGGGAAGATTGCGCACATATTCGCGGACCTTGGCCGCGCCCTGAACATCGATATCGAGGATCATCGAATTGCCTTCGGCGAGCACCTCTTCGATCGGCCCTTTCAGCGTACCGTAATAATTGCCGTGGACGTTGGCGTATTCGATGAACGCATTCTCGCCGATAAGCTCTTCAAAGCGTTCTTTTTTCATGAAGTGATAATCGAGACCGTCCTCCTCATCGCCTCGAATCTCGCGCGTTGTGCAGCTTATCGAATAGACAATGTCGGAATATTCCTGCAGCAGCATGTCGATAAGCGTAGACTTTCCGCAGCCGCTAGGCGCGGACATCACTATGAACAAAGGTTTCGTTTTTCCCATTTTCTGCTCCTTTTCAAATCTGTTCAGACTTCATTGCAACCGGCATGGATTCCGGCGTCATCCCTTGTAGACGATGTCCGCGTAAGCGCCGCGTTCGACGCAACGCGAATACGTCACCGCCCTCCTGCCGAAAAGCATCGCATAGAACGGTGTCGACGGACGGAGACCGAGAGCCTTCTGAAGAAGTTCGGGGATTTCATTCTGCACCAATTTGAGAAACCCGCACCAGCATGTTCCGATTCCGTTCGCATTGGCCAGAAGCTCAAAATTGGAGCAGGCGATGGCGACATCCTCAAGAGGCGTGGTAACGCCCGGAGCCGTCTCGTCCGACGAAACAACAAGAATTCCGGACGCTCCGCGAAAGAAGACGTCCTCTCCTCCTTTGCGCAGTTTGATAGCGGGAATCGCCAGCCACCTCGGCAGCAGCTTCGCACCGTCGCGATGTTCCTCGATCGCCTTCAAGAAAGCGGCGCGAAACCCGTCCATGGCAGCACGATTAGGATAGCATGTAAACGTAAGCGAACGGGCGTTGCAGCCGGTCGGCGTATTGCCCAAAAGCCGGAGCACCCCGTCAAGGACTTCCGGATCCACATCCTCCTTGGCGAACTTCCGGACGGAACGACGCGATTTGAGCCAGTTCGCGGCTTGTTCGGCATTCGGCAAATCCAGACCTTTGAGCGATGCCGCGTCAGAGGCTTTAACGCCGTCAAACGCAATGGCGCCCACGGGGCAGACGGCAAAGCAGTGCTGACAGCGCATGCACTTCTCTTTTTGAAGCATGACCGGCATGCCTGCATTGCCGAGCGACAAGACCTTGAACGCGCAATCTCGCACGCACGCGCCGCATCTCAGACATACAGAAGGATCGACCTCGAATTCAACAGGTGTTTTTAACGCAATCTGATTTTTCATACGACAATTATATCATAAATCGCATGGAGCCACCCGCCGCTCCGCCACGAAGGCTCAAACCGACCGCAAATTTTCGATCAGCCTCATCGCAGCCGCCGAATCAGCCTCCCGACGCGAACCGCCTTCTCCTAAAGCGACCCCGACGCCCTCAACGGATACTTCAACGGTGAACGTCGGCTTGTCGCTCGTGCCGGCCGTCCTGACAAGACGGTACGAAGGCATACGCGGGGGAACCATCGCCTGGGTCAGATGCTGAAGGGCAGACTTTGGATTCCCGTCCAACTCTCCAAAGCGCGAATTGGCGACAAGATCGAGATTGTCAAAAATCTTCTTCGCCGCTTCAAGCCCCCCGTCAAGCCACGCCGCTCCAAGCACGGCCTCGACGGCATCGGCCACCGTCTTTGAGCTGGCCGGCAGATCTCCCGCCCCCTTGTTGCGTCTCAAGCGCGAAATGAAATCGCGCCCCTTGACAGCCTCACAAAGCGCCGCAGTTGAAACCATGTGCTGCCGCTTGCCTGTCAATTCGCCCTCCTTGAGAGTTGGATTGCCGGCATAGAGCCAATCGGTCGCCAAAAGCCCCAATACCGCGTCGCCCAAGAATTCGAGCCTCTGATTGTCGCTCGCCCTCGGCGATGTCATTCTGAACGACGGGGTGGTCAACGCCTCCTCGAGAAGCGCCGGGTCTTTGAATTCGTAACCGAAAATTTCGGGATTGGATCCGGAATCTGTCTGCAAATCTTTCACGCGGAGAATTATATCATTTTTAAATCCGGGCGTGAAAAAAATCCGCCGTTCCGGACCATGGCGATATTCACTTCTTTTTCGCGCCCGCCGCCAAAGGCGTCGTCTTGACCTTTTCGGAAATCTCCTCGAGAAGCGCAGGGTTGGACTTCAGGTGCTCGATCGCGGCAAGAGTCCCCTGGGCAAGCTGCGTCGAACCGTAGCTCAGCCAGCTTCCGCGCTTCTCGACGATCCCCCGCGCCAGTGCAGCATCAAGCACCGATCCTTCAAGCGAAATTCCGCAGGCGTAGAGAATGTCGAATTCGGCCTCGGTGAACGGTGCGGCGACCTTGTTCTTCACGATCTTTACGCGCGTGCGGTTTCCGACGATTTCACCTTGCGGATTTTTTATGGCGCCGATCCGCTGCACCTGCAACCGGCATGTCGCATAGAACTTCAGCGCCTTGCCGCCGGGAGTCGTTTCGGGATTGCCGAACATGACCCCGATCTTCTCTCTCACCTGATTCGTAAAAACGCACAGCGTCTTCGTCTGCGAAATCGCCGCCGTCAGCTTTCGCATCGCCTGAGACATGAGCCTCGCCTGAAGGCCGACATGGCTGTCGCCCATGTTGCCGTCGATCTCCGCCTGCGGCGTCAGCGCGGCGACAGAGTCGACGACTACCACATCAAGAGCTCCCGACTTCACAAGCTCTTCACAGATGCACAGCGCCTCCTCTCCGCTTGAAGGCTGAGAGACTATCAGATTCTCGAGATCAACCCCTATTTTGCGGGCATACGACGGATCCAGCGCATGCTCGGCATCGATGAACGCCGCCGTGCCGCCCGCTTTCTGCGCATTGGCGACGACATGCAGAGCGAGTGTGGTCTTGCCGGACGACTCGTGGCCGTAAAGCTCGATGATGCGCCCCTTTGGAAGTCCTCCGACCCCGAGCGCCATGTCAAGCGACAAGGCTCCCGTCGAGACCGCTTCAATGTCGCCGCGCGCCTCCTCGCCCAGCTTCATTATCGACATTTCCCCGAACTCCTTGCGGATCGCCTTCATCACCTCGTCCAGCGCCGAACCGATCTTGTTTATCATTCCGTCCTTGGCCATAAGGCCCCCTTTCTTCAATCAAGGCGCGAAATCAATCGCACCAGTTCACGAATTTTTCGCGACCGACAAAAATATCGACGCGCTCTATATGGTCGATCTCCGGAGCCGCCTTCGATTCAGGTGTGCCGAAGACCTCTATGACATCGAACCTGTACGAGCCCGCCCATTTGCGGGCCATAAGCCACGATCTGCAGGCGCGTCGCATCAGCGTCAGCTTGCGGCGGTCGATTTTTCTCATTCGCCGCTCGTACCCGCTGTGTCCGGCATGCTGCTTGACCTCGACAAACACTATCGCGTCAGCCTCGCGGGAATACGCGACTATGTCAATCTCAAGGCGCTCGTCCGTCTTGCACGGACGGACATTGCGCTCGACGATGATATGGCCGCACCTCCTCAGAAAATCCACCGCAACATCTTCGCCCCAGCGACCGCGTTCGACGCTGATGTTGCGGACGGCTTCTTTTTTCTTACGCCGCAGGAACATTGCCCATCTCCCTTACCCGCCGTTTGTATGCGCTGGTGTCGCGCGGAATCACCTCCGGGATGCCGAAGCAGATCACCCCAAGGGAATCCTCGATCGCCATGGCGAGCCCATACGCCTCGCTTGAGGAAAGCACGATGTGCGCGCTTTTCGATTCAGTTGTCCCGGACTTGTTTCTGGTCACCTCAAACGAATAGGCTCCATCATATTCTACAAGATGCCGGAGGGAGATTTTTGTCGATCCCGCAGGAGAAACATGGAACAGCCCTTTGCCGTCCTCGAGAGATTCCTTGACCCCTCTGAAGACTTCGAGCATCTTCGTAAGGTCGTTGAAATCGAACTTTACGCAAATGCTGTTGTCCCAGTCGAACGTTGCGAAAACAGGAGGCACGACCGATCTGTCTCCGACGGTGAGCTGTTTGGCGAAGACCGCCATTATCGAACCGTCGACATCGTCGTGAGCCGGATGCACTTCAAGCTGCAATGCGCCGCCTGTGCATTTCGAATTGGCCCTGTAGAACGTCAGCTTCGGGCGAAAATGCCTCTGCTTGCCGATGTTGCCGTTTTCGTTGATGTTCATTTCCCATCTCCTTCCTTTTGTGTTTCGTTGTAGTAAATTTCATGCCCAGAAAGATTCGCCGCCATCCGAGTCAAGCTGCCGATATGAAGCCGCTTCAAGCACCGCCTCGCGACCGACCGACTCCTCCCCGGCGAGATCTGCGATTGTGCGCGACACCCGCAGAATCCTGTCGTATGCGCGCGCTGAAAGGCTCAAGGAATCGATCGTGCGCCTGATCTCTCCCGCGCCCTCGGCGGAAAGCCTGCAGATATCCTTCAGGTCGCGACTCTTGGCATCGGCATTCGAATGGACCCCTCCCATGCCGCGATAGCGGATCCTTTGAATTTCGCGCGCTCTCAAAACTCGCTCGCGAATGACCGCGCTGGACTCTCCGCGAGAACAGGAATCCAGCTCTTTAACGGGAACCGCGCTGACGCCGATTTGAATGTCTATGCGATCGAGAAGCGGTCCGGACACGCGCCTTTGATATTTCAGAATCTGAGACTGGCTGCAGCGGCACTCGCGCGTCGGATCGTTGTAATAACCGCACGGACACGGATTCATGGCTGCGACCAACATAAACCGTGACGGATAATCGCAGGCCGCCGCCGCCCTTGATACCGCAACATGACCATCCTCAAGAGGTTGTCTCAAAACCTCCAGCGCCTGGCGAGGAAACTCAGGGAACTCATCCAGAAAAAGGACGCCGCGATGAGCCAAGGAAACCTCGCCTGGAAGCGGATGAGCCCCGCCGCCCAACAGCCCGATCGAACTCACCGTATGATGGGGCGCGCGAAACGGACGGCTCGTTATGAAACACCCGCCGCCCTTTTCCCGGCCAGCAACAGAATGGATGCGAGAAACCTCAAGCGCCTCTTCTACGGACATCGGAGGGAGAATCGACGGGATCCTCCTCGCCAACATGGTCTTGCCGGATCCGGGAGAACCTATCATCAAAACATTATGGCCGCCGGCCACGGCAACCTCAAGCGCGCGTTTAACAAACGACTGGCCCTTCACGTCAGAAAAGTCGTCGCCCGAATCGCGGCTCAATTCGACCAGATCCTCCAGGTTCGTGAACAGCGGTTCGATTTTCAATCTGCCCTCAAGATATTCGGCTGCGTCTCGCAATGTCGCGACAGGGATTACATCTATGCCCGTGACGATGCTTGCCTCCTCTGCATTTTCTTCGGGAACCAAAACAGCCGCCCGGCCGATTCGCCGCATTTCCATAACCATCGGCAAAATACCCCGGACCCTCCTGACTTTCCCGGAAAGAGAAAGTTCTCCGACCATCGCATAATCTTCTAGACCCACGGCCTTGAGACGGCCCGTCGCGCTCAGAAGACCTATCGCTATCGGAAGATCGTAGATGGGCCCCTCCTTCTTGACGTCTGCAGGAGCCAGATTCACCGTAACGGAAAACTCGTCTTTCGATTTGTATCCGGAATTCTTCAGCGCGGTCGATACACGATCCTTGGCCTCTTTGACGGCAGTATCTGGCAACCCGACTATCGTAAACGAGTTCGTGCCCTTCGCGGAATACACCTCAATCTCGACAGTCGACGCGTCAACTCCGGTGACGGCGGCACTGTAGCATCTCGACAACATGAAATCTCCTTTCGCCGGATTTTCTATCCGACGGGAAGATTATCGCATTTGCCGAAAAAAGATGTGTATCATATCTGTAATATTTGGATAACTTTTTTGATACGCTTTTGATACACTTTGCCGATGCAAAGTCGTGGCAGAATGTTCAAGGCGGAATTTTCTACTTGCCTACGCAGAAGCGAGAGAAGAGCGATGTCAAAAGGTCGTCGCTGTAATCTGCGCCGACAGCCTCGCCCAGAATCTGAGAGGCTCGCCTGACTTCGTTGCCGGCCAGCACCGCATCGCACAAATTGAAATCGACTTCTGCCAATATGCCGCGCGCTCGGACGAGAGCCGACAAATAGCGCTCGCCCTCACCGCGATCTGCCTCGTCCGCGCTCTCGGCGAAACTTTGAAGACGCGAAGCCACCTCAAGCTTGAGTTCTTCGACTCCTTCATGCGTAAGGGCAGAAACATTGAGCGAGTCGCCTCGCCTCAGATCGCACTTTGGCGTGATCCTTATTACCTTCGACTCTTCAAGCCCGATGCCGCAGCTCTCGGCGAAGTCGCCGAACGCGATTACGATGTCCGCCTTCTTCGCGAGCTCTTCGCTGCGGCGAACGCCCTCGGCCTCGATCTCGCCGAAGTTCTCGCCGCCCTTGCGGATTCCCGCCGTGTCGACGAGCTTGACCGGCCAGCCGCAGATGTCGGCCCACGCCTCGATCGAATCGCGCGTCGTTCCCGCGACATCCGAAACTATCGCCCGCGCCTCCGAGAGGATCGCGTTCAAAAGCGAACTCTTTCCGGCGTTCGGCGGCCCCAGCAGAACGACGAGCGCGCCCTCGCGCAGAATGCGGCGCTCCTTCAGGCGCACCGCTTCGGCGTCGATGGATTTTACAAGGCTCGAACATTTGGCCTCAATCGATTCGAAAAACGAATCGGCAAGATCTCCTTCGTCGACATCAAGGGAATATTCCAGTTCGCTCGAAATCGCAACCGCCTCGTCATAGAACCGGCGAACCGTGTGCTTGATTCCTGATGCGGATGAGTCGTCGGCGACAAGCTCGCCAAGCGCGGCGTCCGCCGCACGCTCCGTCTTTGCATCGATGAATTCAAGAAGCGCCTCGGCCTGTTCGAACGACATCTTGCCGTTCAGGAACGCGCGCTGCGTAAATTCGCCGCGCCGCGCCAGCCGCGCTCCCGCATGAATCGCCGCGTCAAGTATGCGCTGCGGCGCGACCGTTCCTCCGTGACATTGAAACTCGACGACATCCTCGCCCGTGAAGGAGCAGGGTGCCTTGAACGAAAGCAAAAGACCTTCATCGAGAATCCTGCCGCCCTGCGAAAATCGCGCGAAGACGATGCGCCCGACGCGCGGCTCCTTCGAGGAAATCGCCGAGGCTATCTCGAACGCCCTCGGGCCCGATACCCTGACAACAGCAACGCCGCCGCGACCCAGGGGAGTTGCGACGGCGGCTATAGTATCTTCGCTGAGAGACATTACTTCTTGCGGCGGAAGAACCTGCGCATTTCGTCGGCCGTCTGGCAGGCGGCGAGACGCTCGGAGCCGTTGTCGGCGCGAAGCGCGCGCGAGATGTAGCTCATCAGCTGGAGATAGGGCGTCTGCGCCTGTTCGCCCGCCAAGGTAAGAACGATGATCTTGACCTGGCTCTTGTCTATCGTCTCATAGTCCGCGAGCATGCCGCCGTCCGTTCCGGAATAGTCGACAAGCGCGACAGCGCCCGCGATGCCGATCACATTCTTGTCGCGACCGTGCGGAACTGCGATTCCCCGATCAAGACCCGTAGGCATCGAAGACTCGCGGCGAAGGACAGCCTCCACCGCCGTCTCGACATTCTTGACGTGATTTGGGCAAGCCTTCGCGACCTCTTCGACAATCTTGCGGATGGCCTCATCCTTGGTTGCAGCCTTGAACTTGGGAAGCATGACGAACCCCTGGAGATAGCGGCCGACGGCTTCCGGGCCGCGGGCTATCTTCTCGGGTGCCGTAATCATCTTCTCCATATCTTCGCGGCGAATGGGCTTGGCGATGGAGCGGGCGAGATCGTTGATCTGGCTTACGACCTCCATCCAGACCGTCATTACGATCGCTTCTTCGGCTGGTGTGCATTCGAATCGGATCTTGTTGTCGACGCGGCGAATCGAAATCTCGATCGCATCGATCGCGACGTCCCAGATGTGATCGGTCTGGGAAAGGCACGTCACAAAGAATCCTTCGTTCCTGAATTCGTGAAGAAGCTTGCCCATCATGATTTCGGCAACGCCGACATCGGCAAGCTCGAACTCGACGGCGCGCGAGCCGTCAGTCGAAGGCTTCGGATTTCTGACGCCCTTCTTCTTTGTCTTGAAGAGAGCAACAAGCCCGGGCGGCGCAACCATCGTCGTGATGAGAGTCATCATGATGCCGATGCCGAAGATCTCCTGGGAAAGGTAGCCCGCCGAGAGACCGAGACCCGCAATGATGAGCGCGACCTCGCCGCGCGGCACCATGCCAGCGCCGATTCTCAAGGACCCGAGCAGATTGAAGCCGCAGCAAAACGACGGAATCATGCAGCCGACGACCTTGGCGACGACGGCGAGCGCCGTATAGATGGCGCCGAAGATAAGGACGCTCTTCGAGCAAAGCGCCGACACATCGACCATCATGCCCATCACGCAGAAGAAGATCGGAACCAAGAACGTATAGACGGGCGTCAACGTCTCCTGAACCATGTGCTTGATGTCGGTGCGCGAAAGAGCTAGGCCCATCACATACGCGCCGATGATCATCGCAAGTCCCATGCATTCGAAGAAGCCCGCGAGAATGAGCGACAGACCGAACGCCATCGTGGCGATCACCGTCGGCGAACGGAACGTGGTCTTGAGGAACCTCGCGATATGGCGCGCCGCAAGAACGCCGATGATCGTAGCGCCGAGCCAGACGCCAAACGACTTGAGCGCGACAAAACCTATATGGCCCCAATCGATCGAAGACCCGGTACCGCCTGCGCCCTTGGACGCCAGGTTCGCCGCAATGATGCCGTTGCCGATCGCGAGCACAACCAAGCCCAGCACATCGTCTACGACGGCGCCGGCCATGATGGTCGTACCCTCTTCCGAGTCGAGCTTCTTGCGCTCCGAAAGAATTCGCGCGGTGATGCCTACCGATGTCGCAGTCGACATGATGCCCATGTAGAGCGCGGCGGGATCGGTCATCGCCTGAGCGAACGGAAGTTCGGAGAGATACTTGAATTTGTCGAAGAACTCAGGCAGAAAATAAACTGCACACAAATCGCCCAAGATAAACGAGCCGACGACGCCGCCGATGCCGACGAGAGTGCCGACGAACGAATACCTGAGGAACATCTTGAGATTGGTCTCGAGGCCGGAAAGGAAAAGCAGAATGATCGAAGCAAGCGTTGCTATTCCGTAGAGAGCCGGGCTGGTTGCATCTATAACACCTCCTTTTGCGGTAATAGCCTTAAGTCCGGCACCGTTGAACAGCCCGTCCGCAAATAAAGGTTTTCCGTCATGAAGAAGCCAACTCTCTCCGAAGCCAATACCGCCCAACGCCCATGGGCCTATTACTATACCGGCTACAAGTTCTCCAAGAATCGACGGCATCTTAAGCAAGGACGCTATCGCGCCGCCGAGACGCGCCGCAAAAATTATGACGCCGATCTGAAGTACAAGAAACATCATCTCAACAACGCGTGGCCAGCCGAAATTCGGATACGGCGGAATCTCCCTTTCTGAAGCGAACAGCGCCGTTGCCGCAAACGCACAAATCAAAACAGTCAATATTCTTTTTATTTTCATTTTTGTTTCTCCGTAAATTCCATTATTATTTTATATGCGGCACGCGAGAGGAAAGTTCGCTCACGATTTTTCCGTAAGCCTCGGAATTCTCCTCGAGAGACTCGACCATCTTGAACTGGTTGCGCGCCCTGACCAGATTGTGATCGGGATAGGCGGTATGGAAATAAGTATCTCCGTTGAGATAGTCGGTCAAAAACCTTACGCCGACCTCGAAAGTGGAAAGCCGGCCCGCGAAAACGAGATTGTCGATTTCGGCGCGCGTCAAAAACTCTGCCCGTTCGATATATCCGCGGGCAAGCGCCTCGAAAAATTCACTCTTCGAATAGACCTTCGCAAGGTCAGCCTCATCCTCCGCCGCGGCAGCCGTCGAAGTTCTTACCATGTCGCCGAAGTCGCTCAAGGCGCTGCCGGGCATGACCGTATCCAAGTCGATGATAACGGCCGAACCGTCGGGCATCACCAGAACGTTGTTGATCTTGCTGTCGTTGTGTATGACACGCTCCGGTATCACACCCTCCGCCATGAGAGAGACGATGCGGCCGGCTTCGGCGCGGCGCTTCTCGACAAATTCGAGTTCGCGCAGGACAGACGACGCACGACCTGCGACATCCCTGCGCACCGCCTCGTCGAGCGCCTTTATGCGATCGGGAGTATCGTGAAATTTAGGAAGCACCTCTTCGAGACGCGGCGAAGGAAGATCCGAAAGATCGTCATGAAACTTGGCGAACGCCCTGCCGATGTCGTACGCCTGACGCGGCGAAGAGACGACCTCGTTCACTGTGCAGCCGCCGTAAAATCTGTAAAGACGCCATGGCGCCTCGTACCCGATGAAATCGATCGTCGTCACTCCTTTGGACTTCAGGAAGGACGTCACCCTCAAGAGGACGCGCTTCAGCAATTCCTGGGAGGGCGGATCGAAGATAGTGGTGTTGACGCGCTGCAGAATGAAACTCTCTCCGCGGCGCGTATCAACTTTAAACGTGTCGTTAATATGACCCGAACCGTACCGCGTTATCGCGGTACGGTCGGTCAATCCCATCGACTCAAGAACAGAGTCGATCTGTTCTGCGGTAAAAACCCCTCTTTCCATTTAAAGGGAAAGTCCTCCGCAGAATATTACTTCTTCTTGCCCTTGGCCTTGCAGCAAGAAGCCTTGCATGCGCACTTGCCCTTGGCGATAACGGGAATCTGGGCCGCGGCGACGGACTGGCCGAGACGGCGAGCCTTCTCGTCGGGCATGAAGATGTCGATCTTCTCGGCCCACTCGGGATAGACGTCCTTGAGCATGGCCTTGGCCGTCTCGAGAATGACTTCACCGCCGAGACCGGAGGTTACGCGACCGAGAATCATCATGTTCTCGTAATCGTAGAACTCGTTGTACCACGGAATGGCGTGGGCGAGGAAGCGGCCGATCTGGATGTAGACCTTGAGCGCCTTGGCGTCGCCCTTCTCCATAGCGGCCTGAACGACCTTGAGACGCTCGGGAAGTCCCATCGTCTTCGGGAACTTGAAGCCGTACTTCTCGGCGAGCCAGTTGACGGCCTGCTGAGAGAACGCCATCGCGCCGACACCCGCGTCACCCGACCATTCGCACTTGGGGGCCTTGGGGTTGAAATCGACAGGCGCGAACGCGAGCTCGGAGATGCGGCCCGTCATGCGACCCTTGGGATCGACATAGCCGACGGCTTCGGAAGAGCCCATCGCGACGCCGAGAATACCCTTCTTGTTCATCGTGATCATGCCGGCGAGAGCGGTTACGTCGCCGTCGTTGTAGATCGCGAACGGAACGCCCCAGTCCTTCTCGATTCGGAAGAACATGTTCTGGGCGGTCTCGAACTTCGAAGGATTCTTCTCCTTGACGGCGCGGAAGAGAGAGGCGATGCCCATCTTCTGGCCGACGAGCGTACCGGCGGTGGAGCCGCCGATTGCATCGACGCGCGGAAGGGAAGCGGCCGCCTCCTTGAGACCGGCGGTGAGCATGTTGTAGTGGTACTCGGGGTCGGCCTGGTTGCGCGGATCCCACGGGAACTCCTTAGAGAAGACGACCTTGCCCTTGTTGAGCGCGGAAATCTTGAAGTCGGACGCGCCGAGGTCGAAACCGATGCGGCAGCCGTCGGCGACAGTCTTGACGAGAGCGGGAGTCTCGTTCATCTCGGGCATCTTGTTGAGCGGAAGAATCACAGCCTCGACGGGACGTCCGTAGATGGAGGTGAAGAAGTCATAATCGAACGCGCGCGCGCCCTTCTTGGTGTAGGCCTTGGCGACGGGCTTGACGACAGCGTCGGGGCCTGCGAGATAAAGCTTCCAGCCGCCGGCGGACCAGACGATGAACTTGGCGATGCGCTCGACGACATAAGAGACTTCCTTTGCGGCCGCGGCGCTCAGGTTGGAGGGAATCGGAAGGTCATAGCGATAGACCTTGCCGTCTTCACGCTCCCACGCAACCGCGACAATGTCGGCCTTCTCGCCGATACCGCCGTAAAGCTCCCACAGTACGCTCATAGGCGCTACGAATTCAGTGTCGCACGTACATGCGCCCTTACCCTTGCAGCATTTCTTGGCCATCTCAGTTATCTCCTAACTTTTTCTTTTTTTGTTTGGATTTTTTTATTTTTATCCATTAAAGATTTTATCAAATAAAGTCAAACGCCGCAAGAACTGCGGGAGTTACGTCCACCAGCGATTCGACCCTCTGACGTATGAACTCCTCGCGCGGTCCGAACACGATCAGCGGAACAGGATTACGAGTATGGGTGCGCTCGGTCATGTTTTCGATGTTTCCGTGATCGCTCGTCATGACCAGCGTTATGCCCGCCGCTTCCGTATATCTTACAAGAGACGACAGAAACCTGTCGTAGGTCTTCAGGACGGAGCAGGCGCGCGCGTAGTCGAGCGAATGCCCCGAAACGTCCGTCTGAAAATATTCGTAGAGCGTGAAATCGTTCTCGCGCGAAATCGAGAAAAGATGTTCCGCCGCGCGCTGCGGAGGTATAACCCGAATATCGGGATAGCGATCCTGGATCGTCTCGCGCGTCAGATCCTGCATGAGCGCGGCGTCTTCCATAAGATCGTCTACCGTCGTTATGACCTCGGGCGTCGTGAGCGCCATAACGGTCGTGACCGACTTGTAGCGGCGCGACTCGAGCTCCTCGGCGGAATCGACGAGATAAGCGTCCGCGAACTTCACCTTTTTGCCGCGACGCTTAAGCTGGAGAAAAAGATTGTTCTCTTCGATTATCTTTCTGAGCGACGGACCGGGGAATCCTTCGCAATGCTTGCCCATCGCCTTCGAGCAGTTGACGCCCGTGAACATCGTCGCCTGACCTGTCGCGGACTGGGGAAGGCCTTCAACGTCGAGACACGCGTCGATACTCTTTGAATGTTTGGCTATAAGACGGCACAAAGTCGGGCAAACCTCCGAATTCACCGGATTGTCCGCCGCGGCCTCGCGTATGCCCACGCCATCAATAAATAGAAAAAGTACCTTCACGAATCAAAACATTTAGAGTTTCTTGTCTCCTTAACTGAAAAATCCATTGCCTTTTTGTTGCATACAGCGTCTTTGAAACGCAAATCGGGTCCCCGATAGATAGAAGTATACTAAACTGCGACGCCAATTACAATATCCTTCGGTTTCAATCTGCGTACGATCCTTTGCGAAATCAGGTTCTTCTCCGGAATGAAAAGCATGCGCAGCAACTGCGGCAATCAATCGCAAAGAGCCTTCCAGACGGCATTGAGCGACTGGCGGATAAATTTGTTCGCCTTCGCCTCAGCCTCGCCGTAAGGCTTTACGACCGTCCAAATCTTCCCAACGCTTGAATACACGCTTCGGGAGTATTTTATTTCGCGCGTAAGATTGCCGTTAGCATCGAGATATCGCTTATCCAAAAGCGGCGCGGGAACGGATATATACGCTTTAAGATCTTGAGCCCCCTTCTCGGAAAGCATTTTCTTTTTAAGAAGATTTAAGTAACATGCCTCGGCCGTCGCTAGCGCCGGATCGACAAAATCCATAGCGGGCGCTTCCTTTTTAAGCGGAGACAAGACGAAAGGATAATGCGTACATCCGAGGATCACGGCCTCAAGCGGTCCCGCGTCTTTAAGTGCCGCATGCTTGGCCGAAAGCGCACGGTAATTCTCGACGGCGATTTCGCCCGCCTTCGGATCCCCCGCCTCGACGGCATCGGCGAGCCCCGCGCAACCCTGGGTAACTACAGTTACTTTAGCCTTTATCCCGAGCCTCTTTACCTCTGCGGCGATTGTACGCTCGTACGCGCCGGACGCGATCGTGCCGGGAGTTGCCATAACACCGACGGAGATCGCACCCTCGGCATTGCGTATCTCAGGCAGCGAAAGCGCGCTGAAAACCCCAGCGCCGATAACGCCGACGGTATCGACGCCAGCCTCCGCGGTTTCTGCGCTTACTTCTTTAAGACCCCACGCCGTTGCCGTATTGCAGGCGATCACAACGGATTTGGCATGGTTTTTAAGAAGAAAATCGGCGTCTGATAAAATGAGACTTTTTAAATAATCGCTTTTACCGTATGCGGCATAATCGCCGTACGGCATATTGGCCTGATCGCCGAAATATACGAAATTCTCCTTCTCGAAATCAGGCTTGCCGTCGCTCCTGCGCTCGTGCGTACCGTTATCGTATAAATCCATAGTCAGCATTTTATCGAGAACCGTCATTCCGCCGATACCGGAATCGAAAACGCCGATCGGATCGGTACTCTTGGGCGCAGAAAGAAAGTTCCTCATCATCCCAAGCGCAGAACCGGCGTCGCAGGCGGATTCGACCTTCAGCGAGTGGAACTTCGCCGTCTCGATCGAGCGGCCCCACGCGAAAACGCGACCGCCTCGCTCAATGAACTTCTCGGCAAGTTTCAAGTTATCTCCGTAAAGCCCCTTCTTCGCCATATCGGGCGCGACATTATGCGGCGCGAGCACCGCATCGACCTTATCGAGAGCACCCTTCGCGACAAGATGCCCGACGAGCGGGACAACAAAAAACTCACGCGACTTGAGTATGCTCTGAACGAAATTCGCGGTATCGACACCGAAAGAAAAATCGCACACTACGCCGACAGTCCGCTGAAAAGCGAGATGTTTCGGCTCACACCATTCGATCTCGCGGCCCGTAACATAACGTATCGCGCTTTTTATCAGACTGTGATCTTTGAAATCCATCTCGGGATGAACGGTAAAGGCGAATATCTTACCCTTGCCGTAAGTGCAGGCGAACGCCGCGGGAGACCCGGGGAATTGCACCCATGGCTCCTCGCCCATAGCCTTAACACTTTTACCGTAACGCGCAACCACGACAGTATTCAAGTCTTTTTCTTTCGTCGTTGTTTCAACGGGAACGGGACCCTGACTGTAACGTATCGGCCAGTCACCTTCGGGAATGCCTGCAAGCTCACTCGCCTTGCCGTTGAATTCGACATCAACATCCGACTTCCCTCCGCACACTCCGAACGTATACGGAATAACATTCATCATATTCTTGTGCTTCTTATCGTCGGACTGCATTAAAAGGCAGCATCCGGCACAAGTCCCAATATAGCCGCCGCCCGAGCGGATGAACGACTTTATCTTCTCGTGACCGGCCTCGCCGAGCGAACGCGAAATGCGCTGCGAACTTCCGCCCGGCATAATAAGAAGATCGATGTTGTCGAGTGCACCGGAGCGCACAGCCTCGCCGTCGATAAATTTCGACTCGACATTCTCGGCGATCGTCGCGATCTGAACCCATCTGAAGGCGCCCTCACCCCGAGCGCCATTATCGACGTAAACGGCAACGCGAAGCGGTTTGGACGCATCGGACGATTGCGCAGGCGCCGCATCGGCAACAGCCGAAAGAACCACAACGGCAAAAACCTTCAACACTACGGCAAAAATTGTTTTTCTCATGACATCATCTCCCGGCACAAACTATACTTCTTCGGCGATCGGCGCGACCAGCTCATACGTCTTGCCGCTTCGTGTCTTCGGCTGCACTCCCAGCCTGACGAGCTTTGTGACTGATTTGGCGATGCTTTGACCTCCATGTCCGTCAATGAGTCGCCCCTTGGCCGCTTCGTACTTTTCAAAAACATTTTTGAAGGCGTCTCCCACGGCAAGAAACTCCTTTACGAAATCATTCGCCCTCTGAAGAAGCTCTTCGGCGACGCGAATCGTCTCCTGGCGGTTCTTCTCGGTACGGTCGACGTTCCACATCATCTCTATCAGGCGCACGACAGGAATGACGCTCGCAGAATTCACAAAAACGACATTGCGGCGCCGCGCATAATCGCGCAGCAGCTCGCGCTCGCCGCTGACGACTACTGTCGCCTTCATCGCCAGCATGTACACCTCTTCCATCGGGATGTACATGAGAACACACGGAAACGCACTCTTGACGGAAGAGGGATAATCGGCAGCCCTGATCTCATCCACATGAACCTTGACCGAGGCGACGATGTCAGCCTGCGCTTCTGCCCGCGCCGCATCATCGGCTGCGGCATGATAACGCTCCGCGGCCGCGATCGTGCATTTAGAATCAATAATCAAGGAGCGATCCCCCGGCATCTTGACCACGAAATCGGTTCGCTTGGATCTGCGGCCCGTCTCATCGTCGCGGAACGTTTCCTGATAGGTATAATCGGTCCCCTCGACCATCTGGGACATGTCCATGATCCGCTTCAGCTGTATCTCGCCCCATTCGCCCATAAGTCTCGAATCGCCGCGAATCGCGCCGGCAAGATTATTGGCCTGCTCGGTCACCCTGTTGGTCTGCGTGACAAGATTCGTTATCCTATGGACGAGATCGGTATGGGTCGTCGCGGATTTTTCATCGGAGCTCGTAATCTGCGACTTCAGATTGTTGATGTCCAGCTTAAGCTGGGCAACAAGCGCATTCAACGGATTTGTGGCGTCCTCCTTCAGCTTCCGTTCCCGATCCTCGAGAATCTTCTGTGCCAGTTCCTTGAATTGGGCGGAGCCCTGCTCGAGCGTCTTTCGATATTGCTCTTCGCGCTCCTTCAAAAACCGTTCGTTCGACTTTCTCGCCTCCTCCGCGGCGGCGAGACGTTTGGACAGTTCCTCTTTCTGTTCGCGCTCCGCCTGAATCTTCCTGTCACCTTCGTCTATACGGCCGTTCAGCGCAAGTATCTCCTCGCGGAACTGATCGGCTTGACGCTTAAGTTCTTCGCCGACATCCCGCCGCAGCCGCTGGTTCTCCTCGCACTTGGCTTTCAATGCGGCATCCAGAGTTAGTCTTCCCGCCTCGGCCTCTTCGCGCGAGCGGTTCGCCTTCGCCAGTTCTCCGGCGCCGACGCGTCGCTGCCACACGTATGAGGCAACCGCTCCGATCAGGGCGCCCAATCCCGCCAGCATCCATTCGTTCATCTGATTTCCCTCTTACCTCTCTGCTCAAATTCCTGCGTCAGCCTTCATCCGGGCAGGCTTGATGCAAAAACTATTTTCCCTTTTTGAGATTCTTGAACTCTTCGCGCGCCGCCGCCATATCGGCAAGAAACTCTTCGGAGGTGTGGAGTCTCGCATAAACCGCGCTCGCAAGTGCGCGACCGGCCTCGACATCGCTCTTCCAGTGATACCCGATTATGACACGGCTCTCACCCCACTCATGACCCAGCTTCAATACTTCATCCTGGCAGTCGGGATTTATTTCGACAAGCAAAAGCGCCATGCACCATCCGCGAAGAGAGTGACCCGACGGATAAGAACCGTTGTTGCGCAGCCTCTCTTCGGTTTCGGGAACGGGAGTCGGTTCATTGTATCTCACATAGGGACGCGTGCGTTTGAAACTTCTTTTCGGCTTGAGTGAAGCGCGGCGGGCGGTGACGAGACTCTTGCGAAGAACCTTGTAGATCTTGGGAGTCTTTTCCTTCGAGATTTCATGACCGAACGCCTCATTGAAAAGCGCCACAAAATCATCTACGAGAAACGTAGATTGGACAACCGCCTTTTTGCCGCGCTCCGTGTCGCGAACCGTCTTGCCCCAGAGGTAGCCGACATAGTCACCCGTAAAAAGATCTGACGTCCAGGACGGAGGAGGGGGAAGAAACTCCACTCCGTTCGGTTGTTCGTCATCCGTCAAATATCTGGACTCTAGGAGTTCGGCGTCAAACGGATCGGGTTTCGCGCCATGCGCAAAAGCACCCGAAGCAACCACTGTCGCAACTGCGATCAATACACGGAAACAAGACAACCTGATCATATGATATCCTTTTATTTATGTAATTCAATCACGGGAGAAACTTAAAGCAGAGCGGACGGTAGCACGGTATCGCATCGCCTACCGGAACAAGCGCGTACCTGGCGCGGTCGAACGCATAGACCTGTATCTCGTTCGACATCTTATGTCCGACGACCATAAATTTTTCGCCCGGCATAAGTTCAAAATCGCGCGGGAACTTACCCTTAAGTGGAGCGATATTCTTAAGCTTAAGCTCCCCGTTGTCCTTCACCTCGAAAAAAGCGATTGAATCGCACCCTCTATTGGATGCCATTAAAACCTTGCCGTCAGCCGTAAGCTTAATCGCCGCGGCCTTCGTCGTAAGGGGGTCTGTCCCCTTAGGCAACATCGACCACTTGCCGATTCTCGTAAATTTTCTGTCGCCATCGTACGCATAGCTTGATACTGACGACGACAGCTCATTCAACACAAACAGAAATCGCCCGCACTTCGAAAATATCGCATGCCTTGGTCCGTCGCCGGGATCGGCCTTCAACACAACCGGGGATTTCCCTCTCAGACGAACAATCGGAATCTTCCCCTCAAGATCATAAAAGAAAACAGCATCGCATCCAAGATCCGCAATTCCCAATTTTTTTCCGTCTTGCGTAAAGAACACACAATGAGCGTGTGCTTTTTTCTGGCGATCCTTCCTCGGCCCCATGCCCTCATCTGCCAATTCACCGCGGAAATCCCGACCGGTCAGGGGGACCGTCCCCTTAAACTGATACCAGAAGGAATTCATCGAAAAGGGGCTGTCCCTTTCCGGAACGAGTGGAATCGTCCCCCATTGGGCACCGGAGTAAACCGCAAATGAATAGAGCTTTTCGTCAGGCGAAAGCGCGACATGGCACGGAACACTGCAATCAAGTTCGGCAAGTCTGCTCATCTTGCCTATGCGATTGTCTTTTATTTCAAACACCACCGCCGCGCCGCGCTTTTTACCATTCCGCTTTTCGGAAATGAAGCTGTAGAGCTTATCACCCTTCTTATTAACCTGAAAGTACGTAGTACCTTCAATACCCTTTACAGTCTGAACGATTTTCGCCGCGCCTGTCGTATCGTCGCATTCCAGAACGTGCAGCGCATCCTTATCGGGCGCGCCGGGATTGGAGCCGACAATACAGTAGCAGACAGCGGCGAAAAACGCGTTCATGAACGAATCAGTTCTTGAACGAATGGATCGGAGCGGGAATGCGACCCTTTCGCGAAATCATATCGGCGCACGAGAATTCGGAGACCTTCATCACGGGCGCATACCCGAGAAGTCCGCCGAACTCGACCGTATCGCCGACCGTCTTGCCGGCGACAGGTATGATTCTGACGGCGGTCGTCTTCTGGTTGATCATGCCGATGGCCGCCTCGTCGGCGATAATTCCCGAAATGGATGTGGCGGGCGTATCGCCGGGTATCGCGATCATGTCGAGACCCACCGAGCATACGCACGTCATCGCCTCGAGCTTCTCGATCGTAAGAGCGCCCGCATTGACCGCGTCAATCATGCCCTGATCCTCAGATACGGGAATGAACGCGCCCGAAAGGCCGCCGACATAGCTGGAGGCCATCACGCCGCCCTTTTTGACGTGATCGTTCAAAAGCGCGAGCGCGGCGGTCGTGCCGGGAGCGCCGGGATGCTCAAGACCGATCTCCTTGAGGATGTCGGCCACCGAGTCGCCGATCGCGGGAGTCGGAGCAAGAGACAGGTCGATAATGCCGAAGGGAACGCCAAGCCTGGCCGACGCCTCCTGGGCGACGAGCTGACCTACGCGCGTAATCTTGAACGCCGTCTTTTTGATCGTCTCGCAGAGAGTCTCGAAATCGGCTCCGCGAATGGACTTCAATACGTGATTGACCACGCCGGGGCCCGACACGCCGACATTGATGATCGCATCGGCTTCGCTCACGCCGTGGAACGCGCCTGCCATGAACGGATTGTCGTCTGGAGCGTTGCAGAGAACGACTATCTTCGCGCAGCCGATCGAGTCGCGGTCCTTGGTGCGCTCGGCGGCCGCCTTTATGATCTCGCCCATAAGACGGACGGCATCCATGTTGATGCCCGTCTTGGTGGAGCCGACATTCACCGAGGAGCAGATTCGATCCGTCACGGCCATCGCCTCGGGGATGGAGCGGATCAAAAGCTCGTCGGCCCTGGTCATGCCCTTCGAGACGATCGCGGAATAGCCTCCGATGAAGTTGACGCCGACCTTCTTCGCGGCGCGGTCGAGAGTCTTGGCGATCTTCACGAAATCAGCGGGCTTCCTGCAGCAAGCCGAGCCGACAATCGCCGCGGGCGTAATCGAAATGCGCTTGTTGACGACGGGAACGCCGAACTCGCGACCGATTTCGTCGCCGGTCTTCACGAGATCCTTGGCGTACGTCGTAAGCTTGGCGTAGATGTTGTCGCATGTCGTCTTGAGCGACGCGTCCGCGCAGTCAAGAAGCGAAATGCCCATCGTGATCGTACGAACATCAAGATTCTCTTCGAGAATCATCTTGTTCGTCTCGAGAACTTCGGTGATGTTGATCATCTCGCCCCCTTATACGCGGTGCATCTTCTCGAAGATCTCGGACTTCTGGCAGCGGATCTTGAGCCCCATCGCCTGACCGAGTTCGCCCAATCCGGCCGCAACATCTTCGAAGCTCTTGCGACAGGATGTGATGTCTACAATCATCATCATGTTGAAATACTCCTGGACGACCGTCTGGGAGATGTCAAGAATATTGATGTTGTTCTTCGCGAGATAGGCGCTCGTCTTGGCGATGATGCCGACGACGTCCTTACCGACAACTGTTATAATCGCTTTTTTCATGATTACATTATACCATTTTAATAAATACTTCCGAAATTTTTTTTTTGGGGGGCGTCACTTCATCATCAATGCCGAAAGAAGTTTTGTGAAGCGGGCGCCGTCGGTGACGGGCGAGCCTTCGGCAATGAGAGCCGCATCATAAAGAAGCGTCACCGCATCGGAGAGCTCCTGGCCCTTCATGTCGACGACCTTCCTGACAAGCGGATGGGAGGCGTTCAGCTCGAGAATGCGCTTCTCCTCGGAAACGTCGTTCTTCATCGCTCGCATCATGCGCACTATCGACGGAGGAAGCGCGTTTTCCTTTGCGACAAGACAGCACGGCGAATCGGTAAGACGCGTCGAAACCCTTACATCCGAAACCTTGCCGTCAAGTTCGCTCTTGACCGATTCGAGGAAATCCTTCAACTCCTTGGAAGCCTTTTCGTTCGCATCCTTCTCGGCCTTCTGTTCAGCCTCGCTGCCGAAGCTCACATCGCCTCGCGCGACGTCGACAAACTTCCTGCCGTCGAATTCTCGCAGGGACTCCGTGAGATATTCGTCAACCGGATCGCAGAAAAGAAGAACGTCGCACCCGTGCTTGCGGGCAGCCTCGAGCTGAGGGGCCTTGCGGGCGTCCTCTTCGCGCTCGGAGAGAAGATAGTATATGTCCTTCTGATCGGAGCCCATGTCCTTTACGTAGTCTTCAAGGAAAACGCTCTTGCCGGCATCGTTGCGGGCGGACGGCCACTTGAGGAGCTTTTTGATCCTCTCGGCATTCGAATAATCGACATGGACACCCTCCTTGAGGACAGATCCGAAAGCGTTCCAGAATTCATTGTACTTCTTCTCGTCCTTCTTCATCGACTCGAGCGTCGAGAGAATCTTCGAGGTGACGGCGCTTTTGATCTTCGCGATGACCGCATCGTCCTGAAGCATTTCGCGCGAAACATTGAGCGGCAGATCGCTAGAATCGACAACTCCCTTGACGAAGCGCAAATAGCCCGGAAGAAGCATCTCGATATCGTCGCCGATGAAGACATTGCGCACATAAAGCGAGAGCCCTCGCTTCTGATTGGGCATATACAGCTCCATCGCCGCCTTTCTGGGAATGAAGAGAAGAGACTTGAATTCGACCTGGCCTTCACCCGAAAATTGAATCGTCTCGAACGGCTCGTCCCAATCATGGGTCAAATGCCTGTAGAATTCAGTGTATTCTTCGTCCTTTACGTCCTTCTTTGCTCGCTTCCAGAGAGCCACCATCGTATTCAATGCCTTCGACTCGTCTTCTTCGCGACGCTCCCTGTCTTCCTTCTTCTCGTCGGCGGGAATATCGAGCTGGGCGAAAAAGATCGGAACGGAAATGAAGTCGGAATACTTCTTGACGAGTTCGGCTACACGCCAGCGATCGAGATATTCCACATGCTCGTCGCGCAGGTGAAGCATGACGCTGGTTCCGTAGTCGTCGCGCGTCGAATCGGAAATCGTGTAGTTCGCGCTCATGTCGGATTCCCACATGAACGCCGCGTCGCCGCCGCGCTTTCTGGAGACTACGCGCACCCTGTCGGCGACCATGAACGCCGCATAGAAGCCTACGCCGAACTGACCGATAAGCTCGGGCAGATTCTCTCCACCCTTCTCCTTAAGAGCCTTGCGGAAAGCCTTAGTGCCGGAATTTGCGATGGTACCGAGATTCGCCTCAAGTTCGTCGGCATCCATACCGATACCGTTATCGCTGATCATAAGCGTATGCTGCGCCTTGTCGACAACGATATTTATTTTCCAGTCAGGATTATCGGCCGCAAGAGTCTTGTCTGTGAGCGAGAGGAATTTCGCACGGTCTATAGCGTCAGAAGCGTTCGAAATAAGTTCGCGCAAAAAGATTTCTTTTTTGGAATAAAGAGAATTCACTACGAGATCGAGCATTTCACTGATCTCAGCCTTAAATTGATTTGTTTTAGTTTCCATAGCAAATATATTATAGCAAATTTTACATTGTAGATAACTGTTAAATAAATGTTTACATAAGAAGATAAATTTTCTATTGACTTAATTTATTTTTTGCCATTATTCTCAAATGTATCTCTTTTTTGCAAGTTTTCTATACTTATGACTGTCGTATAACATCAACCAAATAAATGTTCACAATATACCCTAGATTTGCTATAATTCTCCTAAATTTAATCTCCTATGCAAAATCCTACTACATACGATGTTATTATAGTTGGCGGCGGTCATGCCGGCTGCGAAGCTGCGCTTGCAGCTGCGAGAATGGGGGCCAATACCCTTCTCGTTACTTCACAAATAGATGCAATTGCTAAAATGCCATGCAATCCATCGATTGGTGGTTTGGCTAAAAGTCACTTGGTCTACGAACTGGATGCACTTGGCGGTGAAATGGGTAAGAATGCAGACGCAACCGCCCTTCAGTCCAAAACTCTTAATTCAAGCAGAGGACCGGCTGTTCAAGCTACACGAACACAGTGTGCAAAGCAGGAGTATGCTCTTAGAATGCAGAGCGTTATATTATCTCAAAAAAATCTTGCAGTTTTGGAAGACTCTGCTATTGGAATCCTTTCTGCTGAGAGCGCGCAACTGTCAAATGACACGATAGACGACGCTACGAATTCAGTCGTCAATAATTATAATGTAGACCAAACATGCGAATTAAATTCTGAAGAAATATTCAAAACCTGCATTGGAATTAAAACTGAAAATAATGGAGATATATTCTCTAAAGCTGTTGTAATTACCTCAGGCACATCTCTTAGAGGTCGTATCTGGATCGGTAAAGACTGTGTTGAAAGCGCAGGTGATAATAGACCAGCCGTAAATAAGCTTTCTGAATCACTTGAATCACTAGGTTTTAAGCTAATTCGTCTTAAAACAGGAACTCCACCGCGTTTAAAAGCATCAAGTTGCGATTTTTCAAAGTGTAAACAGCAAAATGGAGAAAATCCACGCCCATTGTTCCACGTGGAACATTTAAATAATGCTTCTTCTTCGCTAGCGGATTGTTCCACGTGGAACAATCCTAGCTCTTTACCTGAATTCTCTTGTTGGATGACTCATACCAACGAAGAAACTCACAATATCATCAAGTCAAATTTAAACAAATCTGCTCTGTATGGTGGTGCAATTATAGGTACAGGCGTTAGATATTGTCCATCAATTGAAGATAAAATAGTTAGATTCGTCAATGCTAATGCCCATCATGTCATGCTTGAACCTGAAGATTCCAGCGGAGAAGTAATATATCCTAATGGTTTAAGCTGTAGTTTACCACGCGATGTTCAAGAAAAAATGGTACACTCTGTAGAAGGATTAGAAAACGCAGAGTTTCTTGCTTATGCTTATGCAATTGAATATGATGGTATAGACTCCAGAGAATTAAAACATTCACTGGAATCTAAACGTATCAAAGGACTTTTTTTTGCCGGGCAAGTCAATGGAACGACAGGATACGAAGAAGCTGCTGCGCAAGGCATAATTGCAGGTATAAACGCTACATTTTTTTCGCGCGACGACGATCCGTTAATTTTAAGCAGACAAGACGCCTACATAGGTGTCATGATTGATGACCTGGTAACAAAGGGTACGGATGAACCATATCGAATGTTCACTAGTCGCGCTGAAAGGCGATTGATACTTCGTCAAGATAATGCACGATTCAGACTAGTAGACGCAGCTGAAAGGGTAGGCATTATTTCTAATGATCAAATTAATGCTACTAGGCTTGTTTATAACTTTATCATAAATAACTCTAATGATACTGTAGAAGAGTTCATAAATTCGAAATCTTCTGATTCATTTTCAGTTGATCGCTGGTTCAACAAAGAAGAGATTGAAAATGAAATAAAGATTATGCGTCAATATGCACCTTATATTGAACAAGAGGAAAAGGCAGCGCAAAGAGCCAAGGAAGATGAAAACATAAAAATACCAAAGTGGCTAAATTATGACAAATGTTCAGCAGTTCGCTACGAAAGCCGCGAAAAACTCAAAAAATACAAACCTGAAACTTTAGCTCAAGCCAGTAGAATTCCAGGAGTAAATCCTGCCGATATTGCTATTTTAGCTATCATTATAAAACGCGGAAAAATCTAATTTCATCTACTTTCATATTTATCTACATAACTTGTTGATAAGTTGATTACATGAGTTGACTTCTTATTGTTGATAACTTCTAGTAAAGTATGATATATTAGATATGCTGAAACTAGTGAAAGACAAAAATAATGAATATTGAAGAGTTTGATACAGCTTCCATAGATTTGTGGGAACGCGCAAAGACGATTTACCTGTCGACATTGCGTAACGACGATGAACGTTCGCAAGCCGACAGCTATTTCTCTATGATATCGTCCATCTCTGTAAAGGATGATATCTTTACAATATTCGTAAAAACAAAATTTGGTGCTGAATACCTTCAAGAAAAATATGCGGATAAACTAAAATTGTCGCTTGATCTTGCCGGCGCCAGAAAAGAGACCAAACTAGAGTTCAAGGTAGATCCACAATCAAACCCTTCCATAATCCAGCCGGTTTCACCAAAAGCTGTTCCTGAAAAGGTTAACTCTCAGCAGCAGACTGTTGCCAAGCAGACATCCTCGCCTTTCATTTCAACTCTTCCTCTTGAAGAAAATTACACTTTCGAAGAATTTGTTCAGGGATCTTCAAACAGCTGGGCTTTTGCGGCTGCAAAAGGTGTCGCTAACAATCCGGGCCAAAAAAGCTACAATCCTCTTTTCATTCATGGCGGTACCGGCTTGGGTAAAACCCATCTGATGCAGGCCATAGGCAATGAATTGAAAAGAAAAAATCCTTCAATGTCAATTTGCTATCTGACCGCAGAAACATTTCTCAACGAATATGTAAACGCGCTGCAGCAAAAGGGCATGGAATCCTTCAGAGAGAAATACCGCTCCATCGATGTATTGCTTGTCGACGATATTCAATTTTTCCAGAAGGGTAAACAGTGCCAGGAGGAATTCTTTAACACCTTCAACGATCTGACATGGAAGCACAAGCAAATTGTAATGACCTCCGACGTTTCGCCCAAGAATCTTCCTGCTCTCGAAGAAAGGCTCATTTCACGCTTTATCGGAGGCATGGTGCAGGAAATCGAATCTCCCGGCTATGAAACGCGACTTGCCATTCTGAAGAAGAAAGCTGAAAACCTTACTCCTTCAATACCTCAGTCAACGCTTGAATTTCTGGCTGATAACATAAAAAGCCACGTCAGAGCGATGGAAGGAGCTCTCGCTAAGATACATGTCACAATTTCAATAAATCCGACTCAGGAATTGACCAAGGATTTTCTGTCCTTTATCTTGAAGGATTTCATCGAAAAAGAGCAGACCCTCAAGAAAATCACTATAAAGGAAATTCAGGAATGCATCTGCAAGAAATACGGTATTTCAATCTCTCAGATACTTTCTTCGGACAGAACCGCTTCTCTTGTGACTCCAAGGCAGCTTGCAATGTATATTTCACGAAAATATACAACTAAAAGCCTCCAGGAAATTGCAGCAGAATTTGACAAGAAGCATGCTACGATTCTGCACGGGGTCAAGGCTATTGAAAAACGTCTTGATGTCGAAAACGAGCTTAGAACGATTCTTGACAGCGTTTTGGGCGAATTCGGATACAGCATTTCGGACAAAATGGAATAAACAATTCTGTCTACAAAGATGTAAATAAGACCCTTAATTGTAAACAGTTATCTTCAAGCAGATAAGTTATCAAACATATCTAAAAAAGAAGCGACAGATAATCAACAATGAAAAAATCAAAAATACCCAATAAATAAAGGGCGTAAATTAATTATCAACACTGTCTACAATTCTAATATTAATATATACTCTTTAAATAATCAATATTATTTGATACAATTTGTGACAAGTGGTGAAATGTGAAGAACAACACAACAGATGCAGAAAGATACAATCATGAAATTTAAAATTTTGAGGTCCAAGTTTATCGAAGGTTTGAAATCGGTCCAAAACATTGTAGGTTCAAAAGGTTCTCTTTCGATTCTTCAGAATGTTCTTCTTGAAGCCAACGGTAAAGAGCTTAAGATGACAACTACAGATCTTGATATATCCATCAAAAGTTCTGTAGAATGCGAAGTCGTGGAGCACGGCGCTTCTACTCTTCCTGTAAAGCTTCTTTTTAATTCTATATCAAAAGTTGCCGAAGGTATTGTTGAAGTCGAGATTGATGCTCGCGAGAGTGCGTCGATCACTGCCGGATCTGCCAAGTTCAAGATTGCCGGTCTACCAGTATCAGATTTTCCCCGTCTTCCGCAAAGCGATGATTCCTATGTGTATGAGCTTGAGAGCCAGACACTCAAGGAAATGCTTCGCAAGACTTCATACGCCGCTTCCCAGGATGATACCCGAAGGACACTCAAGGGTGTTCTCATGAGTTTCAAGGACATGAAGCTCACCATGGTAGCGACAGACGGTCGCCGTCTTGCTCTTGTTGAAAAAGAAATGGAATTTCCGACTTCCGCCGAAAGGGATATCGTTCTTCCCTCAAAGGCGGTTCAGGAGCTTCAGCGCGCGTTGGGTGGAGATGACACTGTAAAGGTCATGGTCCAGAAAAGCCAAATAAGCTTTGAATTGGGCAGCATGAAGATTTACTCTAAGCTTATGGACGATACCTATCCGAATTATATTCAGGTAATTCCAAAAAGTTGTTCAGAGAGCATAACCGTAGACCGTCAGCTTCTTCTTAACGCTCTCGAGCGTGCCAGCGTGATGACCATGGACGAGGCCCACTCCACAAAACTTATATTTGAGGACAATCGCCTTACGGTTACTTCGGCGGCAAATGAAATCGGTTCCGCGAGCGACGAAGTGCCGATTAAGTTCGGCGGGGAGAAACTTGAAATAATGTTCAACCCCAGCTATGTGATGGATCCTCTTAAGGCCATAGACGACGATGAAATAAAGATTGAACTTAACAACGGTCATTCGCCTGCCGTTATTAAATGTTCGATTCCGTTCCTCTATGTTTTGATGCCTCTTCGCTCGTCGTAATTTCAAGAAAGCAATATAAGGTCAAATGGTGGGCCTATGAGAATTTTTACAGATAAAAATTATCCGATTATAGTTTCATGCGCCAAGGAGCTTTCTCGCTGGGTTGAGATTGAACTTCTTGATATGGGCTATAAGATTGTTGAAGTAACCGAAAACACGGTTGTCGTTCGCGGTGATATGCGTGATGTGATGAGGCTAAATCTCAACTTGCGCTGCGCCCATCGCGTATTGGTTCCGCTTCTTCGTGCTGATTGCCGCAATATTCGCGAGCTTTATGAGCTGGCCTACAGTATTGACTGGGAAAATATTCTTGAGGCTGACGGATATTTTTCTGTTTCGTCCATAGTTCACAATTATACGATTCGCGATACGCGCTTGCCGTCGCTCTATACAAAAGATGCAATAGCCGACAGAATGCGCGACAAATGTCAGCGTCGTCCCGATTCAGGCGGTGCGAACATAGGTGCGGCCGTTTTTGTATATTGGGAGCGCAATCAGGTCATCATTTATCTCGATACTTCCGGTGAGCCTCTGTCTAAGCGAGGCTACCGTAAAATTCCCGGTTCGGCCCCCATGCAGGAGACTTTGGCTGCTGCGTGTTTGATGGGCATGGGCTGGAAGGGCGATAAGCCTTTCCTTTCTCCGATGTGCGGCAGCGGAACTCCTGCCATTGAAGCGGCTATGATTGCGCTCAATAAGGCGCCCGGTTCTTTGAAGGGTCATTTCGCCTTTCAGTCGATAAAGGGATACAACAGAATAATTCCCGGGGAAAATGCTCCTAATGTGGCGCCGCGTCAGCGCGCCGGCGCATCGCCTGAACAGATTTGGAAAGAGATGGTTCTAGAAGCGAAATCAAAAGAGAAAAAGGACGGTATTCCTAAAATTATCGCTACCGATATTTCTCCTGAAGCTGTTGAAAACGCACATTCCAACGCTATCGCCGCAGGCGTCGCGCAGTATATCGAATTCAAGGCGTGCGATTTCGCCGATACTCCTGTACCCGATGACAAGGGTGCCATATTCTTCAATCCGGAATACGGTATCCGTCTCGGTACGTTCGAGGAGCTTGCTCCGATCTATGAACGCATAGGAACTTTTCTTTCCGAAAAACTTAATGGCTGGACCGGTGCATTGATTACGGGTAATCCCGATCTCGCCCGTCTTGTCGATTTGTATTACAAAACTCGCATTCCTTTCTTTAATGGGCCGATAGACTGCAGATTGTTTATATATCCCGGTTGCGAGGTGAAAGGATATAACAAGCAATGAGTCAAAGTGCATTTGATTTCGGCGAATTCATGGAGCCTAAAAAGGGTGAAGCCGAGGAAGTGATCGAAACTTCAGAAGCATATGTCGAGAGCGAGGACATTGAAGAGTCTATCGAAGACATAGACGGCAGCGAAGATATAGATGTCCAAAAGGCTGTTGTTGAATCTCTCGCTGCAGACAAGGCTGCTCTGGATTGCGAGATAGATTCTCTTAAATCCGTTTTGACCGAAAAAGAAAAAGCTCTTTGCGAAAAGGCTGATGAACTTTCGTCTCTTAAGGAAGAGATTTCGAAAAAGAATTTCGAGATTGCTTTTCTTAAGGTGGAGCTTTCAAAAAGAGAAGCTGAACTGGCCGACAAATTCGAAAAGCAGTTTGATGCTCAAGTGCGAAATCCAAACGCGCTTGCGTTGTTGGATCGCGAAATCGAGCTCCCCGACCGTTTTCCTGGTGAAACGCGCGATCATGTTCTTGAGGTTATCAAAGAAGCTCGTGAAAAGGCCGAAGCCGAAGGGCGTCGCCGTCGTGCACAGATTCTCGAGTCTGTGCTTGTCGCGAACGAGCCTAACGGTACGTTGGCTGAAAGACGTTCAAGCGTTGAGAAGGTTTTTTCCGAAAACAACAATATAATTTCGGGAACCGTAATAGAGAAGTTGAATGATTTGTCTATTGCGCACAAGGAGGGAGAGGAATACCTCCTTGCGAGCGAAATTATTCTTCGTAATTTCTGATATTACAATTTAGTCATGTAAGTGTTATATTTACCGTTGGAATTGACGGTAAATACTCGTACCTGGCCCCAATTGAAAATCGCGGTTGCGCCGAGACGCATACCGTTATTGTCGATCGTATCGAATGAATTGGAATGGTCATGGCCGAAGAACGCGCCTTTCATAGTGCCTGATTTGCGCCAAGCCTCATAAAGAGTAATCCCATCTACAGTATGTTCTTTATTTTCGTAAATTGACCATTGCGGCGGACAAGGACTTTCGCGAACCTGGCCTGCGAGAAGCTTAGAGGCTACGGGTTTTACATTGAAAAGCTTTCTGGGGTTACTCTTATCTATTCTGCCTTTAACTATTCCCTTGCCTTGCTCTTCCGTTTTTTCGAAAACTCCGTTCGTGATGATATCAGGTACGATTATGTGCTGAATCCAAAGATGAGGAACTTTATCGGCTGAATCTTTAATATACCATGCGATTTGATCGCTATGAGGGTTATCCCAACCGCTGCTCGGAATGGGCGAGCCATCTTCTCTAAACCTAACGTATGATCCAGAATCAGCTAGGTATACCTTAAAGGATGGTTTTTTAGTGTCTTTAGAATAAATATCTATAACGCCTGTACCAACGCCAGTTAACTCAGGTATATCATAATCAATAAATAAATCGCCTAATTGCTTTTTAAACCAATCATATTGAGCCTGGCGCGAGAAATACACCGAATCATTAGGTGCGTGTTCAGAGTCGTGATTACCGAATGTAATAGCGAGTGACGTATTTGTGCGCTTAAGAGCCTCGACTAAAGGCGTCATAAGTATTGGGAATTTTTCAATCGTGTTTTCCCGCGTGTTTACATTGTCGCCCGAGAGAACGACGAATGACGCGTTAAGCGCTTTTATTTTCTTTTCTAACTTGTCAACAATTACTGTGCTTGGCGGCTTATCCTTCATTCTAAGGTGCCAGTCAGCTATCATAAAGAAGGTAATAGTGCCGTCACTGTTAAACTTAAAGGAAGTTGAAGGCTTGGTTAAACAGCAGTTATTGGTTTTTTCAGCGCTGAAAAGTGAATTGAAAGAAGTAATACCGGCTAAAGAAACTAATGAGGAAATTCCGTTTATAAAAGATTTTCTGGTAGTCATAGTAATATTAGTATTGAATTTTGATCCTATTCGCTCGCTGTGCTCACGAAGCGACGAAAACAGTATACCCAATCCATATCACGATAGTCAACCCAATTCCCTTATTATGTACTTATCAACAATATTATCAACAACTGTTGATAAGTTTATAAACCTGTTGATAACTGTTGATAACTTCTCCCTTGTTAAATCCTGAATAATAGTCCATAATATATGTCGTGACAAATCTACATCCAGATATTTGCAGAAAAATTAGAGATGCGCGTAGAGAACGCGGCATCTCTCAGAGCCTACTTGCTAAAGAAGTGGGTTGTAAACAATCTGCACTGTCGATGTTTGAACAAGGTGACGGTACAAAGCTTAACGACGAAGTTATTAAAAAGCTTTGCGATAAGTTCGGAGTCAAGTTATCTACAGAAAAAGCTGCGGCGGAAATTCCTGTCGTCGCCGTCCCTCAAAGGGTTTTTGAAATCGAGAAGGGATATTGTCCAAATCCCAATTGTCCCTCTCATACGGCCTACGAAGTCGATGGGCGAAAATTTTTGAAGCCCGATCGCCGCGTCCAGGATCCTGTTGGCGGTAAATTCTGCGCGATCTGCGGTGAAGTTCTCGAGAAGCGCTGCCCCAATTGCGGAGCCGCCGTCCATGACGGTGCAGTTTGCTCTTTGTGCGGCGAAAGCTACGTAGCCGTTGTTTAAGATACAAAACAAATAATAAAATGAAAGAGAGGGCATACATGAAGAAATTTGTCCTTTGCTGCATTATTGCAGTTGCGTCTGTTTTCACCGGATTCTGCGGCGACACTTCCGCCCACACGTTCGCGGTCGGCAATGGTGAATTTCTTCTGGATGGCAAGCCTTTTGTCATCCGCTGCGGCGAAATGCATTTTGCGCGTGTTCCAAAATCGTATTGGCCGCATCGTCTTAAAATGATTCGCGCCTGCGGCTTTAATGCCGTCTGCGCGTATATGTTCTGGAACTATCACGAGATGACCGAAGGGAAAATTGACTTTACCGGTGATCGTGATGTCGCTGAATTCTGCCGCCTCGCTCAAGCTGAGGGTCTTTGGGTTATTTTGCGTCCGGGTCCATACACCTGCGCGGAGTGGGATCTCGGCGGCCATCCCTGGTGGCTTTTGGCCAAGGACGGCATTCATCTTCGTTCGACCGATCCTAAATACTTAGAACCCGCCAAGCGTTATCTCGCTGCAGTCGGCCGCGAACTCGCTCCTTTACAGGTTACGAAGGGCGGACCGATCATCATGGTTCAGGCCGAGAATGAATACGGCAGCTACGGCGACGATCCCGTTTACATGCGCGAAATCTGGAAGGCCCTTAAGGACGGCGGATTTGAAGTTCCGCTTTTTGCGTGCAATGGGCGTGGCGCGATAAAGAAAGGCTACATTCCCGAGTTGCTTCCTATTGTAAATTTTGGATCCAATCCAGAGGCCGCTTTCGCGGAACTTAAAGAGCTCTCTCCCAAGAGTCCTTTGATGTGCGGCGAGTTTTATCCCGCGTGGTTCGATTCGTGGGGGAAGATTCATCACGTTAAGAGCGCTGATGACTGCTTGAGGGATCTTAAATACATGCTTGAACACAAGGCGAGCTTCTCGGTTTATATGGCTCATGGCGGAACTACGTTCGCTTGGTGGGCGGGGTGCAATTGGCCTTTCGTACCCGAAGTATCTAGTTACGACTACGACGCGCCCATTTCTGAAGCCGGTTGGACTAACGAAAAGTTTTTCGCGATGCGTAATCTCTTCGCGCAATTCTTAAACCCAGGCGAGACAATTCCTGAGCCGCCCGCTCCGATGCCGCTTCAAAAAGGATCTGCGAAGTTGATTGCAAAGACGGCGAACATTTATGATCTTGCTTCAGCGTCAAAGAGACTTGAAAGCGACTCACCCGTAATATTTGAAAAGGCAGGTCTCGGTTACGGTCTCGCGGTTTATGAAACTGAGATTCCCGCGAATATGGGCGGCGAGCTAAAAGCGGATGTACGCGATTTAGGTGTAGTTAGAGTTGATGGTGTAGAGATGGGTTTTCTCGATCGTCGCGATCCTAAGGTCACCGTTAAAATTCCGGTTTCTTCAAAACAGCGCAAACTCGAAATTCTCGTCGAGCCGATGGGGCGCTATAATTTCTCCGAGAAAATGCATGAAGGCATAAAGGGAATTGTCGGCGACGTTAAACTTGACGGAAAAGTTCTCAAGGGTTGGAAGACGGCTTATTTCACTTACGATGAAGCGGTTGATTCTCCGAAGTTCGGCGAAGAGCGTGATTTAGCGTCGTTTAAGTCGACAAGCGCCGGAAGCGTCCATAAAATTAAAGTCAATCTTGAAGCCGGCAAGGATACCTTCCTTGATATGAGCGGATTCCGTCGCGGGCTTGTAAGGCTCAACGACCGCTGGCTTGGCCGCTATTGGGCCATCGGGCCGACTCAGACTATGTATGTTCCCGGATGCTGGATTAAAGACGGCGAGAATGAACTTACGATAATCGATACGGTCGGCTCGTTCATGAATCCCAAATCGAAACTGATCTGGCGCACGGAGCCGATACTTGACGTCAATTGCGTCGAGAATGATTACTTCAAACATGAACTGCGTAAAACGAGAGTCGGGCTTGACGCGTGGAAGGGAATGAAAGTCGCTTTCCTCGGAGACTCCATTACCGATCCCGCCCACATCGCCTGCACGAGCAACTACTGGAATTTCATGATTGACGATCTCAATCTCGACGCGAAGGTATACGGTGTAAGCGGCTGCACGTGGAAGGGACTTCCCGATCAGATCAATCGTATTCACGAATCGATGGATACGGATTTAGATGCGATTTTTGTTTTCCTCGGAACGAACGATTACAACGCTAACGTTCCGCTCGGCGAATTTTATGATTACCGTGAAGAGGAGACGAACCGCAACGGAAAGAAGGTTGTTTTGAAGCGCCGTTATTTCAACCGCGACGTTTCCACTTTTGCGGGTCGGATCAATTTTGCGATGAACCGCCTAAAATCGGAATTTCCGCAGTCCCAGATTATTCTCTTAACTCCGCTTCATCGAGCATTCTTCAAATATAATGCCACTAATGTTCAGCCGCCGGAATCATTTCCGAACGAACTTGGATTTTATATTGACGAATATGTTGATATGCTTAAACGCGCCGCACAGATATGGTCGGTTCCGGTCATCGATCTTTATGGCGAGTCTGGTCTCATTCCCGAGAACGACAGTTACGGAGTTCTTTATTTCGGAAACTCAAAGACCGATCGTCTTCACCCGAACACGAATGGCCATAGACGCATCGCTGATCTTATCGAGGCTAAACTCAACGCGCTCCCCGCATCGTTCCGTAGATAGAAAATATCAAGGGGGGCTGTCCCCACGAGTTTTATTAGGACTTGTTTTATAGATGCCTTCGGCATGGGGTCTGGGGTGAAACCCCAGAGATAATTGGAGTTGAGGCAAATTTTTTTGCGCCATATGCTGTTGAGGAAGGGAAAAAGACGGTAGGAGTCAAGGCTTGGCAGGAGCTTGTTGATGCTGCGATGTATTTCTACCGTAATTATCAAGACGAAGAATCTTATGCGAAGGCAATTCGTTATCTTGCAACAGGAGTTGCAGAAAATGCTTGGGACAATGATGCCAAGCGGATTGTTGCGCATTATCGCCGGTATGGGGGCCGGGAGCTTGTTGGTAAGAGTGCGAAGATGCGTACTTTGAAGGAGCGTATAAACCGAATTGCGTCGTTCCCTGATGCGCGCGTTCTGATACTTGGCGAATCTGGTACAGGTAAAGAGACGGTAGCCTTGCAGATTCACAATAAGTCTGATCGAAAAAACGAGCCGTTTTATGCGTTTAATTGTGCGAGTGTTAATCCAAATCTTCTGGAAAGTCGTTTTTTCGGGTATGAGAAGGGCGCGTTTACTGGCGCGGATAAGCGCGAGATGGGGCTATTTGAGTTAGCTAACGGAGGAACGCTTTTCTTGGACGAGATCGGCGAGCTGCCGTTAGAAGCCCAGGGTTTATTGCTGCGCGTTCTTGAGGGTGGACGTTTTATGCGCATGGCGGGCAGAGAGGAAATTTCGGTTGACGTTCGTCTTATAACCGCGACAAATCGTAATCTCCCTAAAAGAGTTCGCGAAGGCAAGTTCCGCGAAGACCTTTATCAGAGGCTCAATGTCATTCAGCTTAGAATTCCGTCGTTGCGTGAGCATAAGGAAGATATTCGCGATATAGCTGACGGCTGGTGGCTACAACATAATAAAGCGCACCTCGCTGAGGAGCAAATCGCTGCGTTAATGGAGTATGATTACCCTGGTAATGTTCGTGAGCTTTTAAATCTATTAGAGCGAGCGATGGTTCTAGGCGAGAAGGATTTTATAGCTCTTATAAATGAACATAAAGAAATGAATGTTGGTCTTACCGATAACGCGGCGAGTGAACTCGCCTCGACTCCAGACGAAATGGACGCGGTAATGCGCCTTCATGTTCGCCGCATTTTTGATAAATATGGCCAAAACCTCTCAAAAACCGCCGAAGCACTCAAAGTCGCGAGAAATACAGTAAGAAGGTATCTGTAAGGAGAATTTATAGGTTAGCGGCTTTAAGTGATAGCCAAGCGGGATGTTTTTAAATGAACAATCAAATGGTTTTAAGAAACCCTATTGTAGTTGTGTGTAAATTTGATATTATATGTTTTGTAGATTTACAGCAAAGGGTTTATATATGAATTCAAATGATAAAGTAGTGCAATTGACAATGCGCATTTTAAATTTCCTGCGGGGAGATGTTGATGCGGACTCTCTTACCTATGTAACTGCAGAGATTGCTTATCTTTTGTCGCAATTACGCGATAAACAAATTAGTGACGAGTCGGAATTTTATGATTTCATACTTGCGCTTGATTGTTCTCTTGAACTTAAAGAATCCTTGTGTGAAGACGCGAAGAAACTTGGTCTTTGGAAAACGCTAAGAGCGTATCAAGGGATGTTTTCCTCTAAAGACAGCTTTGATGTTATTGCCGAGTGTGCCAATCATGCGGAAGTGAACAATTTTAGTGTACCGGCCTCTATTGTTCCGCTGATTGTGAAAGTGCTGTCTTCGGAGCCAGGCGGACTAATGGCTGATCTTGCCTGTGGGCGGGGAACAGTCATCGCGGAAGCACTTAAGCAGGATTTAGATCTTAAAGCGGTAGGTGTGGATATAAATCAAAGAACAGTCAATTTCGCAGAGATGGCAGTTTCGCCTTATGGCGGACGCGGTTTGATTAAATGCGAATCGGCATTCGATTATGTTGAAAATCAGTATGCTCGTTATGACAAAGTATTTTGTTATCCTCCATTTGGACTCCGCGCCGAGAGAAACAGCCAATTTGAAAAATTTCAGAAGTTATTCCCCGAATCTGTTTTGAAAATCGGTGCGGGAACGCAAGTTGATCTTCTTTTTGCCCTTGCAGCGATTTATTCGATGAAAGATACGGGGCGCTCTGTCGTTATGCTTCCTGAAGGATCTCTCTCGAGTCTTTCGAGCGGGGCGGTCGCCGCACGTAATTTTATGGTTCAGTACGGCAATTTGGATTGCGTCATAAAGCTCCCTGAACGCATGTTGGAGCGTACCAGCATCAATGTTTCTCTTCTCATTTTTTCAAAGAGGGAAAACAGAAAGCATATTAGGATGGTTGATGCCTCTTCTCTGGGGGTGAAGGGACGTCGTTTTAATACAATCGCGCCAGATGACATCGACAGAATCGTAAGCGCGGTATATGGATTTGCCGATTGGTCCGGCTGGGCTGTTGAGCATACTAAGAATATCGGCATTGAAGAAATTATTAATAATGGGTGTGTCTTGTCGGCAACGCGTTATTTTATGACAAGTGATTTGCCGGAAATTGAGAATGCTGTCCGGTTTGGGGATGTCGTTCAATATCTCAATCGCGGCGCTTCAATTGGATCAAAGGACTTGGATGATCTCGTCGCTCATGATGAGGGGGCGTGTTATTATCTCTCGCCCGGGAATATCATTAATGGCATCATCTCCGATGATCTGACAGGCATGAAGGATATTCCGAAAGGTGCTCCGATTTTGGAAGAGGGCGATCTTGTGATGCTTCGGACCGGAGCCCCGAACAAGGTCGCAGTATTTGAGGGATGTTTTGATAAGCCGGTAGTCGCAAGCTCAAATCTTTTTATCTGCCGCTTTGATAAAACGAAGGTTGATCCTTGGTTCCTTAAAGCGTTTTTCGAGAGTAAGGATGGTGAGCGGTTGCTTAGCTTAATCTCTGTCGGGACCGCGATCCGTTCAATTTCCCGTAAGGCTCTTGAAGGACTTTCAATCCCATGTCCGCCGCTTGAAAAACAGCAGGCGGTAGCGAAGGAATACCGCGATAAAATGCGAGAGATAAGAGACCTGGAGAAAAGACTTGTTTCGCTTCGCTCAGCACTTAGTACGGTTTATGATAATGGAAAGTGAGGATGGCGATGTGTGCTAAGAAAAAGGGAAGTTCCGCCAAAGTTGAGTTGACAGGCGTACAAGATCTTTATCATTTTCTATATGAGGCGTGTAATATTTTAAGAAAGTTCGTTGAGCACGAAAGTTTCAAGGATTATATAACACCATTACTGTATTATAAGCGCCTAAGTGATGTTTGGGACGAGGAATATGAGGCGGCGCTTGCGGAATCCGGGAATGACGAAGAATATGCGCGTTTGCCTGAACAGCATCGCTTTGTAATACCTGAGGATTGTCATTGGAATGATGTGCGCGCTCGCTCTGAAAATCTCGGCGCGTCGATTGTCGAGGCTCTCTTAATGATTGAGCAGGCTAATCCCGATACGCTGTACGGCGTTCTAAGCGTGTTTCCGACAGATAACTTCCGCGACAAGAATAAACTTTCAGACGAGGTTGTCCGTAATCTCATAGAGCACCTATCATCGCGCAAGCTCGGTAATAAGAACTATCCAGCGGACTTAATGGGAGACACGTACGAGATTCTCCTTAAAAGCTTCGCGGATGAGTCAAAAGCGAAGGCTGGCGAGTTTTACACGCCTCGTTCCGTAGTGAAGCTCTTGGTGCGTATTTTAGATCCTCAGCCAGGTGAGCGTGTGTATGATCCAGCTTGCGGTTCTGGCGGTATGCTGATCGAGGCTGTTCATCACATGAAAAATTCAAAACTCTGTCTCGGTCAGATATTTGGACAGGAGAAGAATGTTAAAAATGCAGCGATCGCGAAGATGAATCTTTTTCTTCACGGCGCATCTGATTTCTGTATCCGTCAGGGCGATACGCTCGCTAATCCACAGATCATGCAGGGCGGGAGTATTGCGACCTTTGACTGCGTAATAGCCAATCCTCCGTTCTCATTGAAGGCTTGGAACAGAACCTTGTGGAGCAATGATCCGTATGGACGAAACATCTGGGGAACGCCGTCACAGGAATTCGGCGATTATGTCTGGCTTCAGCACATGGTTAAATCAATGCGTCCCGGGCGCGGCAGAATGGCTGTCGTGTTGCCACAGGGCGTGCTGTTCCGCGGGAATGATGAAGGCGAAATTCGTCGTAAGATGATCGAGCGTGATTACGTGGAAGCGGTTGTCACGCTTGGAGATAAGATTTTTTACGGGACAGGGCTTTCGCCGTGTTTCCTGATTCTCCGTTGGGTAAAGAGCGCGGAGCGCGTAAATAAAATTTTGATGATCGACGGCTCGAAGATTCTTACTGAGAAGCGTGCGCAGAATATTCTTACCGATGAGGATGTAGAGAGAATCTATAAACTCTACACCGATTATGCCGATGTTGAAGATTACTCTCGCGTAGTCGGTAAGGATGAAATCGCCGCGAAGGGTTACGATCTTTCGGTGAACAAATATGTTAAGTATCACGTTGAAGCGGTTAGATCGTATGCTGAAGTTAAGGAAGAATTTGAAAAGGCTGTTAGTAATGTAAAAGAAGCTTCGGAGAAATTCCGCACGATGCTTTCAAAGTATAGGGAGGAGAAAAATGTCTGAGAAAATGGTTCCCAATGATTTTACCGCCGCAGTAAAGGATATCAAGCTTGCGATTTTGCAGGCCAGAGCTCGTGCGGCGCGGGTATCGAATGTCGAGGCGTTGAAACTTTATTTTTATGTCGGCGGATATATATCAAAGAAGACGCGCAACGCCAAGTGGGGCTCAGGTGCTATTGACGCGCTCTCGGAGCGTCTGCAGGTCGAGTTGCCGGGATTGAGGGGATTTTCGGCCCAACATATAAGGTTTATGCGGCAGTTTTATGAAGAATGGTATCAGGTGATTGGTGTAGACAATAAGGCAGATTCGGAAATTCGCTACTTGCCAAGTAGCGAAAATAAAGAAGAATTACGCTACTTGATGAGTAGAAAATCTGCGGCAATAACGTTTGAACAAGTCGTTGCATTCCTTTCGATTGGATTTACTCATCATCGTGCAATCTTTGTTAAATGCAAGTCGCCTGATGAGCGTTGGTATTATATTTTATCGTGTGCTAAAGAGCATTGGTCGGTTCTAGAACTTGAAAGACATATTGCACAGGGTGATTACCGTCACATAGGGACATTGCCGAATAATTTTGAAAAAACATTGCCGATAGTCCAAGCTACAAGGGCTGTGCGTTCATTCCGAGACGAATATTTACTGGAGTTGGTGAATCTTGATAATGTAGATGCAATTCGTGATCAGGATGTAGACGAGAGGGTTTTATCGAAGGAATTAGTGGCAAATATTGAGAAGACTATTGCAGCCTTAGGCGGTAGTGACTTCTGCTTCATGGGACGAGAGAAGCGACTCATTATAGAAGGAGAGGAATTATTCATCGATTTGCTTTTTTATCATCGCTCTTTGCAGGCTATGGTTGCAATAGAATTGAAAATGGGTAAGTTCCGCGCGTCGTATCTCGGTCAGCTGTCGCAGTATCTTTCGGTACTTGATGCGACAGAACGTAAAGCGAATGAAAATCCCTCGATCGGATTGTTGCTTTGCGAGAAGATGAATAAGCCAGTGGTTGAGTTGGCGGTACAGGGTTATTCCCAGCCGATCGGCATTGCGACATATCGGGCGCTTCGCAATATCCCCGAGCCGTACAAGACGCTCGCGCCCGTTATTGACGGCGTACGTAGAGTGCTGGTCGAACACGGCAAGGAAAAGATAAAATCGCGCAGGAGGAAGGCGAAATGAATTTAGAAGAACTGAAGTCGAAGCTTTGGAATGCGGCGGAACTTTTGCGCGGCAGTATTGACGCAGGCGGTTATAAGGAATACATTTTTCCGCTCGTCTTTTTCAAGCGCATCTGCGATGTGCATAAAGAAGAATATGAAAAGGCGCTCGCCGCGACCGGTGACGAGGATTTCGCACGCAACGCTCCCGAGAATTACACGTTCGCGATACCTGAGGGTTGTGACTGGGAGGATGTCAGAGTTGTAACGACAAATGTCGGGCAGGCGCTTACGACTGCTTGGATACGGATCGAGCAGGCGAATCAAAGTCGTATGGTCGGCGGACGCCGAGTGGAAGGACTCGAAGGAATATTCGGCAACATCGGAATCTGGCGCAATAAGAATATCTTAACTGACGAAACGATTACCGCGCTCATCGAAAACTTCTCCGCGCTTGATCTTTCGCTCGCGTCATGCCCGGCCGATGAGATGGGGAACGCCTATGAACACCTGATCGGCAAGTTTGCGGACGATGCCGGAAATACTGCTCAGGAATTTTACACGAATCGCACGGTTGTCGATCTCATGGTTGAGATTCTCGAGCCTAAGGCGCAAGAATCAATTTACGATCCGACCTGCGGAACGGGAGGCATGCTTATTTCGTGCATTGCGAAATTGAAGAATCCCGATAATCCGAATGATAACTCGTGGCGCGAGATTCGTGCATACGGGCAGGAGCAGAAACCGCTTACTGCGACGATTGCGAGAATGAATCTATTTCTGCACGGGCTTGAAGAGTTTAGAATTGTTAAAGACGATACATTGATGCGCCCGGCATTTACCACGGGTGGAAAATTGCAGACATTCGATGTTGTCTTGGCAAATCCACCGTATGGACTCGGGGCTGATCTTTGGAGTCAGGCTGCTTTTGCAAATGACCCGTATGGGCGTAACTTCCTCGGCACTCCCCCGGCGAGTCGTGCCGATTATGCGTTCATTCAGCATATATTAAAGTCGATGGATGAGAATATCGGCAGATGCGCAATACTCTTGCCGCTTGGAGATCTTGACCGTGAGAGTGAGACGAAGATACGCGAAAATCTGGTGAAGAGCGATCTTCTTGAGGCGGTGATAGGTCTTGGGCCTAATCTATTTTATAATTCTCCGATGGAAGCTTGCATCATGATCTGCCGGTCGAAGAAATCTGACGCGGCGAAAGGGCGAGTTCTTTTTATCAATGCGGTCAAGGAAGTGACTCGTAAGAACGGCGAAAGTTACCTCGAGCCTCAACACATTAAAAAGATTGTAGATGCTTACCGTAATCGCTTGAGTGATGGGGTATTTTCGTATGATGCAACTAATGATGAAATTGCGAAGATAAATTACACCTTAAATATTTCACGCTATGCCCACCAATCAATAATATCAACCGATGAGTGCGGTTCGTTAGATGATGCTGTGGCGAGGTGGAGTGATACGGATGCGCAAGTTGTGGGTGCGCTAGATGAAATCCTTAATGTTGTGAGGTGAGTTATGGCCAAGGTAAAACTTAATGATGTTGCGATAGAGGCGCGTGAAACCTGGAAGCAGAATAAAACTGATGTTCCGGTTGTAGGATTGGAACATCTCGAACCAGATGAAATTTGGCTCAAACGCTGGGATCTAAATCCTGATGAAAATACATTCACGAAGGGATTCAGGAAAGGTCAGCTTCTTTTTGGCCGTCGGCGAGCGTATCAAAAGAAAATGTCGGTAGCATCATGTGACGGAATATGTTCCGGGGATATTACTGTTATTGCGGCAAAGCCTGAAAAGATTTTGCCGGACCTACTCCCGTTTTATTTACGAACAGATGCATTCTTCGATTTTGCGGTACGCGGTTCTGGTGGATCGCTTTCTCCGCGAGTCAAATGGTCTCATATTTCTGATTACGAATTTGATCTTCCGCCGATGGAAGAGCAGAAGAAGTTGGCGGAACTTCTTTGGGCGGCAAATGATTTGAAGGAGAAATATAAAAAGGCCATCACCGTCACCGACGAAATGCTCAAGGCCAAGTTTAGGGAGATGTTTGGGGAGAAAAGTGAATTTCCTTACGTTTCACTGGGAGAGTTGTTTGAGATAGGTTCGAGTAAGCGAGTATTTGAAAAAGATTGGCAAAAAGAAGGTGTGCCGTTTTATCGAGCAAGGGAAATCGTGAAATTGGCGGATGAAGGGTTTGTAAATAATGAGTTGTTTATTTCAGAGGAAATGTACGAAGAGTATATTAGGAAATACGGTAATGTAAAAGAGGGAGACATTCTTGTTACTGGTGTAGGAACGCTTGGTGTATGTTATTTGGTTAGGGACGGAGACCGCTTTTATTATAAAGATGGAAATTGTATATGTTTACATACTCTCGGCAAGGTTGACTCTAAATATGTTGTATGGTGTTTTAAAATGCCTATGATTCGGAATCAAATAGCTGAGTCAGAGGCACGTAGGACAACTGTTGGAACATATACGATTGAGGCAGCAAAGCGTACAAGAATAAAGCTTCCCCCGCTCTTTCTTCAGCGTGAGTTTGTTGCGATAGCGGAGAAGGCGGAGGCGGCAAAAACTGCACTCAAAAAATCCATCGCCGATATTGATCAGGTTATGAAGGGGCTGATAAATGGGTGAGGAAGACAGAGGAAGACAATATGGAATACAGCGTTGGGGAAAGTGTTTTAGGGAAAAATGAAGTGCAATATTGTGTATTGATTAAAAAATAAAATGTAAAGGAGAATATAATTATGGATGCTAAAGTTTTTGGGCGACAGGCGCCAAGTGAAATAGTTCTTCGGGCGAGGAGTGTTGCGGGTCAATATTTAGAGAAATTGTTTCGGAGATTTAATGAAGGTATTACTGAGCAGTTTAATCAGTTTCATTGGATTAAGCCAGAATTGACATCTCCGTCCTTTGAGCATTTCACATTCGGTTACAAGAATGCGGTTTTCGCTGTTCTAGTTGATTTGATTGTTGACGGAGTCTCGAAATTGCCGATCGAAAAGAAGAGTTTGCTTTGCTCTGAGGCACTAAAGTATAATTTGGTGCCGTGTTTGTTTGAAGTTGCGGTACAGCAGGTAGAACCTGATCGAAATGGATTGTTTAATGGTGTTTCGGGGAAGAGTTGCTATAACTTGAGAGTAGTTTCTTCAGGGTGGAACTTGAAACATGCTCGCACAGGAGATCGGGTGGATCCTTTTGATTTCGGAAAAGATTTTGATACTCCGATGTCTGAATGGGAGCTGCAGAATTTCGCGATTGGTATTGCTCGAAATTATGGTGTCGTGAAGGGCGGTTTTGATTTTGATTCGTTCTGTGATATTCCAGGCATTGATCCGCAAATGTGGTTTCATGATAAGTCGGGTAAGCGTTCATGGGCGATCGTCCGTTTTCAGCGGGTATTGAACGAGGGTGAGGCGGACTTGTTTAGGGATTTTGTAAAGGATAATCCACATCTCAAGCCTTATGATGGCTATTTTGTGCCTGTTTCAGCGGCGATGGCAGATGCTGTCGTTCAAGATCGAAATGAGAATATCGTTCCTCTTTCGCGTCGTTTTGATGGAAGTGCACCGATTTATCGAGGGCGTGGCATGTATGTTAATTTTCAGCGGATGATTAAGATATATGAAGCGGAGTGAGATTTTCTAATGTTAAAATAGTATTCGTTGCAGATATTGATAAAGATGGTGAAAGACCTAGGTAAATGCCCATCGTAAACGGAGAGTATCGGAGACCACAGTTGAGAAACGGTAAGATCAATTACCGTTTCGGGTGGTTCTTTGTTACTTTTCAGGTTTTTGAAAATAAGAGCGAATTAGGGGCGATTGTCGGTGAATGCTGTGTTTTGAATGCTCTTGGTGAGGCGGTGAAGAATCTTATTGAGACGCTACCGAAGTTTAATCATGAGGTTTTTGTTGATGCATTCGTCGTAATGCCGAATCACGTTCATTTGATTTTAAAAATTGAAGATCGCCCAACGAATATCGATCATCATCTTGGGAAAATTATCGGCAAGCTGAAAAGTCTTGCTGCGCGTGAGTATCGGCTGCTGAAAGAGAAAGGACTTGTTCGTGATATCGGCTCAAAGCTCTGGCAGGCGAATTATTGGGAGAAGATTGTAACTTCTCACGAGCAGCTTGAAGCGATTCGCTCTTATATTGTGAATAATCCAAAGAAATGGTCGATAGATCGATTTGGTCCTGTGACTTCTCATTCTTTAGGCAATCTCGATCTCTTAAATGAGCCGTTTGTAGCGTTTGTTGCGAGCCAAGAGGGGAGGCAGGGCGTAACAGCCCTGCGCCCCGAGATTAGGGAAGTGCAGGGCATGACAGCCCTGCGCCCCGAGATTAGGGAATGGCAGGGCGTGACAGCTCTGCGCCCCGAGATTAGGGAATGGCAGGGCGTAACAGCCCTGCGCCCCGAGATTAGAGAAGTGCAGGGCGTGACAGCCCTGCACACCGAGAGTGCTCTTGGCGTGCGGGGCTGTCATGTCCCGCAGAAGATGCCGGTAATTTCGACGTTTACGAGTTCGCAGGAGCGAGCTATTTTGCGAAAACTGATTTCTCAGGGACGTCGATTTATTGCGGTTTATCCCGGTGGCATTCCTAAGGTGTTGCCTGATGAAATCAAGAATTTGGTCGACTCAGGAAATGCGCTTTTGCTTTCGCCGGTTGAGTCTGGCACGGGTGTCAATAAGCAGCGAGCTATATGGTGCAATGAGTATCTGATAACACGCGCACAAAAAGTTTGGTGCGGTTACATTAAGCCAGGTGGCACATTAGGATCAATTTTGAAAGGAATTGGAGGAAACTTACATGAATAGCGAAAATAACAATGAAGAAATGCCGGTGGTGCTATACACCTCGCCAGATGGCAAGGTCATGGTCAATGCCATTGTCAAAGATGAAACGCTTTGGATGACGCAGGCGGGAATGGCAGAATTGTTTGGGGTTACTCCGCAATCTGTTACATATCATTTGAAAAATATCTTCAATTCGGGGGAATTGAACGAATTGGCAACTTGTAAAGAAATTTTACAAGTTCAAAATGAAGGGGGGCGAAATATCTCTCGTAACCGTAAATTTTATAATCTTGATGCTATTATTGCGGTCGGTTACAGGGTTGATTCTTATCGTGCCACCCAATTTCGCATTTGGGCGACAAGCGTATTGAGAGAATATATCATTAAGGGCTTCGCTCTTGATGATAATCGACTTAAGAAGGGCGGTAATCCATTCGGCGAGGATTATTTCCGTGAACTTCTTGACCGTATTCGTTCCATTCGTGCCAGTGAACGGCGGATTTGGCAGCAGATTACAGACATATTTGCTGAATGCTCGATAGATTACGATAGAAATTCTCCGTTTACGCGTGATTTTTATGCGATGGTTCAAAATAAGTTCCATTATGCGATAACGGGGAAGACGGCGGCTGAAATCGTATTTGAAAACGCCGACCATACAAAGGCAAATATGGGTCTTACAACATGGGGTGGGGCTCCTAACGGTCGTATACTAAAAAGCGATGTGACGGTCGCTAAGAATTATTTGACAATACCTAAGATTAGGCAGTTGGAGCGAACTGTAACCGGCTTTTTTGATTATATCGAAGGCTTAATCGAGCGCGGGAATACTTTTACGATGGAAGCGTTTGCAAGGTCGGTTAATGCGTTTCTTAAATTCAATCAGTATAAGGTGCTCGAGGGGAGTGGTTCTGTTAGTAGGTGCGCAGCGGACAAGAAAGCCGGATTGGAGTATGACGAGTTTAATAGAACGCAAAAAATAGTTTCGGATTTTGATCGTGAGGTTAAGCGCCTTCTTGATGGCGATAAGCCAGATGATAAAGGAAATAACAAGTAGGTTGTAAAAAACCTTTTTCGCAAAATAACATTGGTTATAAAAAACCGCATTGATTGTGCGGCGATATTGTGTTATAATCTTGCTGTTTTCAAGACTCTTAATCTAAGGAGGCATAAATGAGCGCTTTTACCGAGGCAAACACGATTCAGGAAATGTTGGCAGAGGCTGCCGGTTGCAATGGGTGGATTGTTTGTAATAAGGATTTGGTTGATGTTGTAAATAAGGATACGATGGGTTTGCCGTTAGCGACTAAGTGGCTGAAAGACGCTCTTCTTATGCTGAATAAGGATAAGGGCCTTACGGAATCGCAGGCGGATAATATCATTAGGGAGATTCAGGGGATTTATCTTGGTTTAGTTAATCCCAACGATCTTGTAGAGGCGAATAAACGACTTCGTGAGCGTATCTTTACTCTGAATTCATTTGCATGCGGACCGGAAAATCAACCGACAGCAATTGATTTCTTTAACATGGCTCATCCTAAAGACAATCTCTGTTATTGCGTTCGGGAGATGTCGTATCAAATGCGCGGAGCGGCGGTTACTAACTTAAAGCGTTTTGATCTCGTCTTTTACATTAACGGTTTTCCAATGGTGATGTGTGAGACGAAGAGTCCGGTGCGTCAGTCTGTGGATTGGGCTGTTGCTGCGAGCGACATTCTCGATTATGAGAAGAGCGTACCGCATGCATTTGTAGCAAATGCTTTTAACATTGCTACCGAGGGCAAGCATCTTCGTTATGGCGGGCTTTCAGCGCCGCTTGATAAATGGGGCCCTTGGTTCTGTGATTGTCTTCGTCAGGAGGGGACATTGGATGATGTAAGGCATAGCTTTATGTCGCTCGTTACGCCTGCTGTCATTCTCGATATCTATCGCAACTTTACGCTTTATAAGCCCAACAAGAAGGGGACGGGCCTTATTAAGATTGTTGCCCGATATCAGCAGTTTGAAGGAGCCAACGCCATTGTAAAGCGAACGCTCGAAGGGAAAATAAAGAAGGGGCTTATCTGGCATTTTCAGGGTTCGGGAAAATCGTTCCTGATTTTGTTTGCGGCGCAGAAGCTTCGTCAGCAAGCGGCATTAAAAGCGCCGACGATAGTAATTGTTGATGATCGAATTGATCTTGAAGAGCAGATTACGGCGGATTTCTTAGGTGCAGAAGTGGAGAATGTTACCGGGGCGGCGTCTAAAGAGGCGCTGAGGGAATTTTTCAGAACGAAACAGCGTAAGATTCTTATTACTACCATATTCAAGTTCGATGAGGTTAAAGAGTGTCTTGATGATCGCGAGAATATCATCGTCCTGGTGGACGAGGCGCATCGTACGCAGGAAGGTGAGCTCGGGCAGAAGATGCGCAAGGCTCTACCCAATGCGTTTTTCTATGGGCTTACGGGAACGCCCATCAATAAGTATGAGCATAATACGTTCCAGACGTTTGGTGCCAAGGAGGATTTGAACGGGTATATGAGTAAATACTCGTTTCAAGATTCCATTGATGACGGCGCTACGTTGCCGCTTAAGTTTCAGACGACGCCGGTAGAGATGCATCTTGATAAGGCTTCACTCAATGCGGCATTTGACAAGATGACGGATCAGATTACTGAAGAGGAGAAAGGGTTTCTCGTCAGAAAGACAAATGCTGAGGCATTGTTTACTTCGCCCGAGCGAATCCGCAAGGTATGCACGCATATAGTGGAGCACTATCGTAGTCAGATTGAGCCGACGGGAATGAAGTGTCAGATTGTCGTATTTAACCGCGAAAACTGTATCGCCTACAAGAAAGAGCTTGATATGTTGTTGGGGACTGCGGACGCGACCGCAGTTGTGATGGATTGCAATAACGATAAAGAAGGTAAGTACGCCGATTACCGGTTGGACCGCGCTCAGCAGAATCAGCTTTTGGATCGTTTTCGTGATCGGTTGGATCCGCTTAAATTTGTGATCGTAACATCGAAACTCTTGACGGGGTTTGACGCTCCAATTCTGCAGTGTATGTATCTTGATAAGCCGATGAAGAACCATACGTTGCTGCAGGCGATTTGCCGTACGAACCGCGTTTACAGCGAGTCGAAGACGAACGGTCTTATTGTCGACTATGTCGGAGTGTTTGATGATGTTGCGAAAGCGCTGGAATTCGATGAGGAAAAATTTCGTAATGTGATCGAGAATATCGCTGAAATTAAAGCGATGCTTCCTGGGCTTATGAAGGATTGTCTGGCGTTCTTTCCGGGTGTTGATCGAAAAGTGGGAGGATATGAAGGGCTTCGTGAAGCTCAATCGCGATTGGATAGCGATCTGAAGAAAGATTCATTCGCAGAGACCTATGGTGTATTGCATCGCGCTTGGGAGATTCTATCTCCTGATCCGGTTCTTGATACTTACAAGGATGATTATACTTGGCTTTCACAAGTATATGAAAGCGTCAGAAAGATGTCGATCTCCGGAGGCCTTATCTGGAAGATGCTCGGCGCGAAAACCATTAAGCTTATTCATGAAAATATAACGAGCGTTGATATTGGAGCGACATTAGAAGAGCTTGTTATCAATTCTCAAGTGATAGATGCGGTTATTTCGGAAGCTGATGCTAAAAAGAAGTCGGAAGAAGTCATTAAGATGCTGCATGCTCGCCTCGGTAAACATGGGAGCAATCCAAAAATTAAAAAGATTGCGGATAAGGTCGAGGAGCTTAAAGAAAAGATGCGACAGAATTTGATGACCTCAATTGAATTCCTGAAACAACTTCTTGAGACGGCGAAGGAACTTTTGGACGCGGAAAAGGAATTATCACCGGTAGACAAGCGCTCAAAGGCGAAGTCGGCCTTAACGGAGCTCTTTGAGTCGGTTAAAGCCGAAAGCGGCAAGGAAAATCTGATTGTTGAGAATATCGTGAGCGACATAGATGATCAAGTCGTTAGAATCGTTCGGACGTTCAACGACGCATTTGCGAGCGTGTCGGGTCGGCGAGAGGTTCGTCAGCTCCTTCGCTCAATACTTTGGGTTCGCTATCAAATCAAAGATCAAGATGTTTTTGAAAAGGCGTATAATTATGTTGAGCAATATTACTAGTATTTAAGGATTCTGAAGGGTGTTGTGTCATGGATAAGAATGAGATAGTTTTATTTGAATCTAAGGACGGTAATGTTACATTGCCGGTTTCAGTAGATGTTGATACTGTGTGGCTGAATATGGCACAAATGGCGGCCTTGTTTGATAAGGATAGGTCGGTAATACTTCGTCATATTCATAATGCAGTCAAAGAGGGCGAGATTGATCAAAAAGTGACTTGTGCAAAATTTGCACAGGTCACTCCGCATGGTGCAATAGAAGGGAAAACAAGAACTCAGATTGTTGATTATTATAACCTCGATGTCATTATTTCTGTCGGTTATCGCGTAAAGTCGCAGCGAGGCGTGGAGTTTAGACGTTGGGCGACATCGGTATTGAAAGAATATCTCATTAAGGGCTACGCTGTTAATAAAAATCGTCTTCGTCAGCTTGATCAGACGATTGAGATCATGAAGCGCGTCTCCAATAGTCTTGATACAGAACAGGTCTTAGACGTAGTTAAGACATATTCGAGTGCTCTTGATTTATTAGATGGCTATGATCATCAAACGATTGAAAAGCCGAAGGTTAAAGGTCGTTCCGTCGAGCTTACATACGAGGATTGCCGCAAATTTATTGACGGCATGAAGTTCGCTGCGGATTCACCGTTGTTCGGCAATGAAAAGGATGGCTCGTTCAAGTCGGCGCTTGGAGCGGTGTATCAGTCGTTCGGAGGACAGGATTTGTATCCTTCTTCTCAAGAAAAGGCGGCGAACCTCTTGTATCTCGTTACGAAGAATCATGGCTTTTCAGACGGCAATAAGCGTATCGCAGCAGGGCTATTTTTGTATTTCTTGAAGCGCAATAAGTTGCTACTTAGGAAAGACGGCTCTAAGCGCATCGCAGATCATACCCTCGTCGCACTCACTGTCATGATTGCCTGCTCCAAACCGGAAGAAAAAGAGCTCATGGTGAATCTTGTAATGACGTTTTTGAAGTGAGAGGGGTTAAAAATAGACCGCTTGTTCAAAATCTGAACGGTGAAAGGCGAGGTAAGGCGCTTTTAGGGCCTGATTTTGTCTTGGCACGGATGTTGCTAAAAGGCTTGTGCAAGAAAGGAACGACAGGAAGAAAAATGGATTCAATAAAGCAAATGGGCATGGTTGAGCACATACGGAAGCGGCTGGGGATGTATTGGCCGACGCATGATGGCATCCCGGACGCGAGCGTGTGGATTTTCTTTCTCGACCAGATGCAAAGAAAAGGATAAGAATATGGCAAATCAGAAAGATGAAGCAATTGCCCTCGACCTCCACAACCGCGTGACGGGCGAGGAGCTGGAGAAGCTGCTGAAGATGCAGCTGGAGGCGTTGGCGGCGAATCCCGAAATGGCGAGCGCTCTGCCGCCGCTGATGGTGTGGGGCGCGCCGGGCCTCGGTAAGTCGAGCATCCTGCGCGACGTGGCGCGGGAACTCGGCATCGGGTTCATCGACGTGCGCCTCGCGCAGCGCGAGCCGGTGGACATTCGAGGTCTACCCGTACCGGGGTCGGATAGGGTGAAGTGGCTTGTTGCGAGCGGATTGCCGCGCGATCCAAATTCGCGGGGCATTATCCTTTTCGACGAAATCACGGCGGCGGACCGTTCGCTGCAGGTCGCCGCCTACGAGTTCATTCTCGACAGGCGGCTCGGCGAGCTCTACAAGGTTCCGGACGGGTGGTACATCTGCGCGGCGGGCAACAGGACGGAAGACCGCGCGGTCGCGGCCACGATGTCGTCCGCCCTCGCCAACCGCTTTCTGCACGTCGAGATGCAGGAGGACGTTGAAAGCTGGATCGCCTGAGCGCGGACGCACGACATCCATCCGTCTGTAATAGGCTTCATCCGTTACCGCCCGAGGTGTCTGTTCAACCAGGAAGGGGAGAACCTTGAACGGGGCTGGCCGACGCCGCGTTCGTGGGAGCGTGTGAGCCGGATGCTTGTGCAGTTCGGCAGCGGCAACGAGTCGCTTTTCCGAAAGGTCGTGTACGGGCTTATCGGAAACCGCGCGGGCGTGGAGTTCATGGAGTTCCACAAGATCAACGAGACGTTCGACAGAATTTGACGGAGGACCGACGAAAGAGTCATTGTCAATTATTAATGAAGCATACAATCGCAAGTATCTACCTGCAATGATTAGGCTTGCACAAATCGAGATGTGCGAAGATATAAAATACTGGCCAGAAGGAGCTATGTTATTGATGGAGGCGTATAAGCTTGGTAGTCAAGAGGCTATAACACAACTCAAGAATGATTGGCATAATAGCGTTAAGAATATTGATGCTCAGCGTAAGGTTGGCGACAGATTATCCGTGACCTTGTAAGATTGCCGCACCTATTGATAGGTGGTCTGACAGGTTTCGGAAAGTCGGTCTTTTTGAACTCTCTTATTTGCTCTCTCGTGCAGAATAATCCGCTAGAACATATAAGATTCGTTTTAATGGATCCAAAAGGTGTTGAAAGTGAATATCCCGAGTCGACTTGCGTTTAGGGTTTGCCGAAAGGTAGATTCGCTGACGCTGATAGATGAAAGCGGAGCGGAGGATCTTCTTGTGCGTGGTGATGCGTTATTTAAAGACGGGGATAGTGAGGCCATTCGATTGCAAGTTCCTTACATTCGCGATGAGACGGTTAAGCAGGTCGTCGATTCGGCAATTGCGCAATATCCAGGGCGAGAGTTTATTGCCGGGCGCTCATTGTGACTCTAAAAAGTAAAATTATGATATTCATCGGTCAATTGAGACGTGTGCATATCTGGCGGGGTTGCGCGGATGGTGACTGGCGTTTAGGAGGATGTTGGGAGAAGAAGATTGTGAAGGCGCATTGGAGATAAAGAGACAGTTTTCGTCTGATTGGGTTAGGGGATAGTGAAAAGTTTTGATGCAAAGCATACCTTCACATTTTTAAAAATGTGAAGGTATGAAAATGATATAATATTATCATGAATGAAAATTTAAAACCGACATTATGGCGAACGGCTAGAGCATTATCCAATACTGGAAGATTGAAGCTAATGCGTTTAGTGGCGAATGCTAAAGGCGTTAAGGGCGTTGTAGAACTCGCCGATGAAGTGGGGTTGTCTGTCGCTGTTACTAGTATTTATCTTCGTCAGCTGAATGCACGAGGATTGATTAGTGTTGTTCGTTCAGGTCCCTATGTGTATTACGGAACCGGTTCTGACCGTTCATTACCGGTAGCGATAGAAATACAAAAGGCTTTTCAACGTATTTTTTCCCGAAAGAAACTTCCAAGTGATTGGACCGAACGATTAATGCCTGTTTTATATGCATATTCACATTTTCGCAGGGAAACGATCGTTCGTGTGTTATTGAAGCATGACCATATCAACTATGCGGAGTTACTCAGACGCTCTGGTTTTTGTGAGCCTACTTTTTTAAGGCATTTAAATATTTTGCTCAAGGCGGAGGTTGTTTCAAAAGATAAAAAGGGTAGTTATTTTATTATAAAGCCTAAAAATTCTTTAGAGTCTGTGTTGCTTTCTTCTGTGATATAACACTACCTTCACATTTTTAAAAATGTGAAGGTAGTGTTATGCGGTAAGTGAAGGAGATTGATATGAATGACAAGTATAACGATTATGGGTGTATAGTTACAATGAAATCTTCTCCTGCAGAAAAGATTAGGTTAATGTCGTCGATGTTTTACGGGCGGCGTGATGTTTTTGCGAGGCGGTATGAGCGTAAGGATGGGCGGGGCGGTTATGCGCCACTCTGTTCAAATGAATGGGTGCGTGGTGTTTGCGGAAAGTGTACTAAGGTAAAGGGAGATTGTGCGACATGTGTGGCGCGTGATTTTATGCCGATATCAGATAAGGTTTTTGAGTGGCATTTGCGAGGGATTGACGATAAGGGTAAGCCTTTTACGATGGGGATCTATCCTATGCTTGAAGACGACACTGTCCGGTTTGCGGCTATGGATTTTGATAAAGCATCATGGCGTGGAGATGTAAATTCAACGATACAGGTTCTTAAGGAACTTGAGCTGCCGGTTGCGTGTGAGCGTTCGCGTTCGGGGAATGGTGCTCATCTATGGTTCTTCTTTAGTGAGCCGATTTCTGCGGAAATAGTCCGCGATGTCCTTTCTTTTATAATCGCAATTACGATGGAGCGCAATCCCAGTATGGGGTTTGATTCGTACGATAGAATTTTCCCATGCCAGAACCGATTGCCTAAAGGCGGTTTTGGAAATTTAATTGCTTTGCCTTTGCAAGGAGGACCTCGCAAGGCTGGAAATTCACTTTTCGTTGATGAGAGGTTGGTTCCGTATTACGATCAATGGGAATTTCTCTCTCGGATCTCAATGATAACGAGGGAGCAATTTACCGCACTTCGTTCGCGTGCATGCTCAGAGAAACGTCAGTTGATTCCTCAGACGGATGAGGAGGTTGAGCGAAATGAGCCGTGGTCGCTCTTTGGTGTGTCTTCAAAAGCTAAAAAGGAAGAGGCGGTATTCGTTGTATCATCGTCTCCCATCAGGCTCGTTCTCGGGAACGCGATTTATATCAGTCAAGATGATTTGCCGCCAGTTCTTCGTGGGCGACTCTTGCGGCTTGCTGCATTTGTGAATCCTCGGTTTAGAGAAGCGGAATGGATGAGGCGTCCCGTGTATGGGTTTTCTCGGGTTATTAGCCGTGGAATTGATGGTGAGAATTTCGTCGTGCTGCCGAGAGGTTTGTTAGATGCCGTTATTAAGACATTGAAGGATGTTCACGCTAAATGGAAGATCGAAGATAAACGATTTCTAGGTTCGCCAGTCTGTTGCGAGTTTGACGGAGAGCTGCGTCCAGAGCAATTGGCAGCGGCAAAAGCCCTAATAGCACACGATTCGGGAGTATTGGCGGCGGGAACAGCGTTTGGGAAAACAGTGCTTGCTGCGTGGATGATTGGAGAACGTAGAACAAATACGCTTATCCTTGTTAATAAAAAGCCGCTTATGAGTCAGTGGGTGGAGCGGTTGTCGCAATTTCTCAATATTCCCAAAAAGGAAATCGGGGTTTGGGGAGGTGGTAAGCACAAATATACGGGTAAGATTGATGTCGCACTTATTCAAAGTCTTGTTCGGCGCGGGGCGGTAAATAAAGAGATTGTGGGTAGTTACGGGCAGTTGATTGTTGATGAGTGTCACGGTGT
>JAZOQY010000057.1:0-70012 GCA_045656285.1 Kiritimatiellia bacterium | reverse complement strand
TGAGAGTTGGTGGATGTGGGCTTGGGGGAGGTTTTTTTGGAGGGATTTGAGAATTTTTAAAGAGTTTTGATGGGAGGGGATGTGTTGTTTTCTTGAAATGAGAATTTTATGCGGAATATTGTTGTGGGTGTTTGGAGGTGCAGGGGAGGGGTGTCTTGGATGTATTTTCCAGTTCATTTGGTTGTTTAATTTTTTTATAGAAGAAGGAAGGATTGACATGGGCGAAAAAAGTGGGTATAATGTCAGCATAATGCGTGAGTAGTGTTAGATATGGGTAGTTATGCCCGTTGAGCGTGTGCCGAGCATTAGGTTAGGCGCAAGTAAGGCGGTCGAAGGCTACATAAATCAATCATTGCGAAGGCGTTAGAAGGCTTAAATAAAACTCATTAAAGGAGTAAACAATGAAAAGTAAGATAAAAGGATTGCTGGCATTAGTTTTGTCAGTGTTTACTAGTCTAACATGGGCGACGACGTATTCGTCATTGCCGTCGTATACGATAACTTCGGCTAATTACGCGACTTTAACGAGTCCTGTCTTGATGCCTGAGACGGCAGTAGATTCGTTTACTGTCACGATTACGTATACGGATGGCAATCAGCGTTCGGATATTTCACAGGTCAAATTAATTGACCCTGAAACGGATACGCAGGTTGCTGTTGATACTCACGATGGCTTCAGCGGTGGCAATAAAGAAAATAACGTCTATACGCTTGCCAATATCCCTGCGACGTATGCTGGCAAGGTGCTTTTGGTAAAGTCAACGGTTAAGTGTAACCAATCTGGTGGCTTTTCTACCTGCGATATTCAGCTTTCCAATGGCGTGACGCATACCGATTACACCGATATTACAGAAGTGATTGCAATTAACTTCGGTAGTGATAAGCAAGCGATTAATACCGCTGCTGAAGGTGACTTGGGCTTCGTGACTGCAGATGGCGTGCAAGGCGCACAGGTTGCATTGGCAAAGTGGAATAATGCAATTGGTGCCAGCAGTCCATTTGAGTATACGATTACTGTCGCAGGTGCAAAAACGGAGTCCACCTACTCATTGACCTATTCCGGGCCAAACTCTTGGAATTCTAAAGACGAAAACACCTTCAACACGCCTATTGGTGATTTGACGAAGGGCTATTTGGACGTCTCAAATCATGGGAGTGGTATCCCCATTATCTCTCTGGCTGGTATGCCTGCGACGGGTTATGATGTCGCAGTAATCTTGAGTGGCGATGGTGACTCGTTTGGTGCTGTCACCGTAAACGGCAAGAATTATATTGGCTCGAATGGCACAACAATCGCTGGTGAAGCATCGTGGGGATCTCGTCAAAGTTACGACACGCTTGCGGAAGGCCAGAATGTGGTGTTTGTTACGGAGCAATCCGCAGAAACCTTGACCGTGGTGGGTCAGGCAACAGCAAGTAATGCTCGTGCCTCAATCGCAGGTTTGATGGTGTTCTTCCGTAAGATTCCGCCGGTGCTTAACTGCATCTACACCGTTACCGAAGAAGGTGGTTCTTGGGATGTAACGCCTTCCACCGCAAAGCCTTGCGTTGCAACGATTGCGTTTGGTGAGACTACGGGCAAGAGCGTTGACTTGGCTGCGATCCTCAGTGATGTGAAGTCGTTGAAGTCCTTGACCATCACGGGTACGAATGGTGGTACGATTGCGAACACCGATGGCGTTATCGCTGCTGGTGTTAACATCAATACGAATGTCAAGATTCCCTCCTCGTTCGCGACACCTGCTGTGACAACGATCGGTGAAGGCGCTTCGGCTTACTTCACTGGTGAAACAACCGCTTCGGCCGCACCTTTCCCATATTCTGGTGATCGTCACTTTGAAACGATTAAGTTCACGGTTCAGCAGATGGGTAGCGGTATTGAAGATTATACCATCGCTGCAAATGAACAAATGCTTTTCACAACTACGAATGTTCGTTATATAGAGAACTTAATCCTTGATGGCGGTTTGCTCAAGACCCAAGGTAATGGTCAGGCGTGGTTGGGTGGTGCTGCGAATAAGTGTCTTACTGTTAAGTTTGGTATTGCAGATTTAACCTCTGTAACAACCGATAATGGTTCAAGTGCTGTTTTGATTGGCTATTCTGGTAATGGACACACGCTTGACATCCAGGGAGGCCTTTTGGATGCTTCCAATACCTCCATCGTTGGTTGGGAACTGAACTCCAAGTATCGTCAGTCTGGCGGCCTTGTGAAGACCAAGGGCTTCCGTCAGAATGAAGATCGTATTACTGAGATGACGCTCACGGGCGGCACCGTTGAATTGGGCGCAGGTGGCATTCCGAATCTCGGAATGGAAAGCGCAACGCTCGGTGCTGCTACGATTCGCGCAACTGCAGATACTACCATCGCAGAAGCATTGAATGTGACTGGCGCAGCGACTTTGCAGGCGGTTGATGGCAAGACGCTCACGGTGTCTGGTGAAATCTCTGGCGATGGTACGATTGCTATTGGTGGCACGGGGACGACGAAGACGCGTGCTGACGATGGCACTTACTCGGATGCCACGGTAAATGCAACGGGTACCGTTTATATCGGCACCAATCGTCCGAAGATTGCATCCATTGCTGAAGGTGCGACGCTCCAGATTGCGTTGACGGATGATGAAGCACAAAACGGCATCTCTTGGGAAGTCGGCGAAAGCTTGACAGCGGAAGAAGTTAGTCGCCTTACGGTGGTCGGTGCAACGCTTGACAACATCACGGTTACTGATGGCGTTTTGACGGCAAGTCTGGCATCGAACTTGGCGGCCTCTTGGGAAAATGGCGTTTGGAGTAAGACGCCTGTCGATGGTGCTCCTATCACCATTACGTTCTCTGAAGGTTACACAACCTGTACCTTTACAAACACCGAGAATATTGAATTGGCCTCGTTGACGATTAAGGGTGAAACTGCAGGTGAAATTGTTCTTGGTGAATATGCCGTTACAGTTTCTGAAATGAGCGTTGAACCTGCGGAAGTGACAATTCCCGTTGCATTGTTTAACTCCTTTGATGCTCAGGCATACACTGTTGAAAGTGGTAAGACCTTGAAACTCACGGGTGACGCAGACGTTTCGAAGAAAGTTGACGTGCGTGGTACGTTAGCACTTGCTGGCTCAATGAACTTTACGGCTGGCAATTATGTGTATAACGGTGGTAAGCTTGAAGTCCTTTCGGGCGTGTCGACGTTCAATACGGGCGATGGTCGCGGTTTCCAAGATGGTTCCATCGTTAAAATTGCTAAGGGGGCAACCCTTAAGAATGGCAAGGCTGATGCTCCTGGTTACAACAATGTCACCCTTGACATTGCAGGTACATTAGAAGTCACCGATGGTGTTCGTTGGTCTCTTGGTACCACCTCTTCTACTACACTTCACGAAGGTGCTGTTTTGAAGGGGACTGGAGAAAATGATGGCGATCATCTATATGCATTTGACTACTTCGCTGGTGCAACGATCACTGTGGATGGCGACGCTAAGATTGAAGGCAATATTGGTGCACATAATGGTGGTACAATTACCTTCGATGTGACTAGCGGTAAAACGTTGACAATTGAAGGTGCTGTTAAGGCTGGGTCGCTTGCAACTTCTGGCGCAGGCACAGTGAAACTCGCTGGTGCGAACACCCAGGCTAATACCTCGATTGCTAACGTCTCTAAGCTCGTAGTTACTCATGCTACCGCGCTCGGCACGGGTAGTATTACGCTCGAAGGAGCGTTGACCTTCAAGGATGTGGAAGCCGCATTGAGCAATGCGATTACGCAGACCGATCCTGATAATACCACTAATCCGACGGGGAAGATTGTAATTGACAATTCTACCGTTACATTGAAGGGTGCGAATGGCGATTATAAGGGCTTGATTACGATTAATGAAGGAGCAACCTTGAAGGCTGAAACGCGCCACTATGCGCCTTTTGGTAATGGTGCCTCGATTGTCAACAATGGAGCTATTGATGTTACGAATAACGGCACAGGTGATTGTGCTATTTCCGCTGCGATCTCTGGCTCTGGCTCGTTGACTGTAAGTGCGGGTACGCTTATTCTCACTGGGGCTAACACTTACAATGGTGCAACGACCATTGCAGAAGGTGCTAAGGTTATCGCGAACTCAGATAATAGCAGTACATGGGACTATGTTTCGAATGACGACAAGGTGCGTGAGCTTGACATTACTGTAAATGGCGAACTCGAAATTCAATCCTCGGGAGAGTTGTATCGCGGATTCGCAGGCGCCGGTAAGATTGTGATTAATGCCAATGCAATGATTGGCAATACTGGTGATTCCGGTTTTACATCGGGCCTTTCCCGTTTCACGGGCACCTTGATTGTTGCTGCTGGAAATACATTGACCTTGAAAACTTGGGGCAATCAGTACGATATTACACTTAATGCCCTTGAAGTTAATGGCACGGTTAATGGAGTTCCAAGTGGTCAAGGTCGAAAGCCTGTTGTAATCAAAACGTCCACACTTTCTGGTTCAGGTACGATTTCAGGAGTCAATACATTTACCCTCGCTGATGGCGCGACCCTCGCGGGACCGGTGACGGTTAATGGCAATGTTACTGTTGCTGGTGCATTGACCATCACCCACGCTGATGAAGCTGGCGAAACGGTCATCGCTTGCAACAATGCCGCAGACATCGTGCCATCCTTGCCGACCGCTCCTACTGGTCTCAAGTACGTCGTTGATGGCAACACCATCAAGCTCGCTGTGGCGAAGGTCAATGTGACGATTCCTGCGGCGCCTGCGAATACTAAGTGGTATGATGCAAATGGCAATGTGGTTGAAGCTGGCACCATCGCTGTTGATCCTAACACGGATGTGACACTCACTCTTAAGGCTGATGATGGTAAGGTTTTTGCTGACGGTTCGACCTCTAAGGATTATACGGTCAACTCTGGTGAAAACGGTGCTGAAATCACAACACCTGATGTAACCGCGGCAACTCCTGTGGCTCAGGTTGGCGAAACGAAGTATCAGACGCTTCAGGCTGCTGTTAATGCTGCAAATGCTGGTGCTACTGTTACCGTAATCGCTGATATTGTTACGGATGGCCCGATTACCGTTAACAAGAAGGTGACGGTTAACCTTGGCGGGAAGACAATTGCTGCTACCAATGATACAGAAGGTAACGGTGTGTTCTATGTTGTCGCTGGCGGCGACCTCACCCTCGAAGGCGAAGGTACGGTTAATGCGTTCGGTTTGAATGACTGGTGCATGGCTGTCTGGGCTAAAGATGGTGGTAAGGTTACTATCAATGGCGGTACTTATACGAACGTAGGTGCTACGTCCGAAGAAGACGGAGCCCACTTCGACCTTATTTATGTTAGAAATGGTGGCTCTGTCGAAATCAACGGCGGTACGTTCATTTGCCAGACGCCTCGTTGGACATTGAACAGCCGCAATGATGAACCCGGCACTTTTGTTGTCAAGGGTGGTACGTTCAAGGACTTCAATCCTGCCGCTGTTAATACAGATGATAATGTAACAACATGGTGCGCTGATGGCTATACCGCTACTGAAGGCGAAGATGGCTACTGGACTGTAGCTCTAATCCCTGTCTCGAATAATGTCGCTAAGATTGGCGAGACGGAGTATGAGACGCTTCAGGAAGCTCTTACGGCTGCGGGCACAACGGCTGGTGTTGAGGTTACGCTTATTAAGGATACGACAGAGAATATCACCATTCCTGCTGGCTTCAATGGCACGATTGACCTTGGCGGCAAGACGCTTAATGGTGGTGTTTTAGCTTATTTCGCAAATGAAAATTCAGCAGATTTCATTATTGAAAATGGTAATATTTATTGCGAAACTCCAGTGGCCTCAGAAGGTAATAAAGGAGCTATTCTTGTTAAGAATATAAGTCTTAAATTGGTAAATGTAAATCTCACTACGCATTATCATGGTATTCGTATGCATAATGGTGCATATGTTGAGATTGATGGTGGAGAATATACGGTAGTGCACAATAAAGCTTCTACCTATAGGTTGTTAAATGTTAAGGCTGGTGCGGTTAAAGTTCTCGATGGCGTGTTTCAGAAGTCTGGTGACTACAATGGGAGTGAGTCCGCGGCTGTAATCGCTGTTGCGGGAGGTGCTAGGGCTGAATTTTTGGGCGGTACAATTAAGAGTTCTACTGCCTGGTTTGGCTTTGAGTTTTATGATGGCGCAACTATCAGTGTTTCAAACATTTGTGTTGAAGAACAAACTTTAACAGGCGGCACAACAACAGGCTCTCTTCTTTTGACTGGCGGCCAATATGTAACTAAGCCTAATGATAAGTTCGTAGCCGAAGGATATGAGATTACAGGCCCTGTTGACGGCTTCTACACCGTAGTCGAGAAGCCGGCGATTGAGCCGAGTGGTTCGATTGAGGTTTCGGCTACTGATGCGGCTGCGGCTGCGGCTAAGGTTGAAATCCTTATTCCGGAGGGTGTAACCGACGTTGATGCTGCGACATACGCTACATACTTCACCAAGACGGCTACACTTAATGAGTCGACAAGAAAGTATACGGTAACTGTCGCGCTTAATCCAGCGGTTGTCACGCCTGAGATTACTGCCATTAGCTTCGATGAGAACGGCAATGTAACGGTCGCGCTCGAGACTGAGCTTCCTGGCCTTTACTACGCGGTTCGCTCGGCAGCGGCTGTCGATAAGGTTGATACGGACGAAGCTACGGTAACGACAGGGCTTAACGCTCCTGCGATCGGTGATGCAGCGTTCTATCGCGTTCTCGTCGATTTCGCTCCGATAGCTGCGAGCCAGCCGACGTCCGCTGAATAATCGCAGAATTGCGGTTAGATGAACTAAAAGGCTCGGGGCAACCCGGGCCTTTTTTAGTTGCGAGGGCGGGGGCTAGAGGCGAGGGGGAGCCTAGACGGGCTAGATAGGCTAGAAGCGCTAGACTAGATGGGCTAGAGGGGCTAGATTGGCTAGAAGGGCTAGGCTAGATTAACTAGAGGCGCTAGATGGGCTAGACTAGACGGGCTAGATAGTCTAGACTAACGACTAACCGCTAACGACTAGCGACTATCTAGATTGTCTAGAACCTCTAGCCTATCTAGCGTTTCTAGAAATCTAGAGCTCTAGACCCTCTAGCTACTCTAGCTCATCTAGACCCTCTAGCCCATCTAGCGACTCTCTAGATTTTCTCTAGCCAGAGGCTTTGCTTAGTGCTATAATGTTACTGCTATGAAACCACATGAGCCTACTAAAGAGCCGGTTAAAATCCTTAGAGATCAGACTAACTGGGAGAAGCTCTTCTTCTATCAGAAGACTGTTGTTCTTTATCAGATGACTTATGTTTTCTGTAAGCGCTTTTTGCCTCGTCATGGCGATCGTACCGTCGATCAGATGATTCAGGCTGCGCGTAGCGGTAAGCAGAACATCGTTGAAGGCTGCGCTGACGGCGTTACTTCGACCGAAATGGAACTTAAACTTCTTAATGTCGCCCGCGCGAGCCTTAAAGAACTTAAAGAGGATTATCTTGATTATATTCGCTCGCGCTCGCTCGTTCTCTGGGATAAAAAGCATCCGCGTTACGACGGGCTTTTGAAGTTTTGCCGTCAGCGCAATAAGCTTGAAGAATATGAGCCTTTTTTCGAGAAGTGGACCGACGAAGAGCTCGCTAATTGCGCCAATACACTTTGTCATATGGTTGATAAGATGATAGCCACTCATCTTAAAAACAAAGAAACCGATTTTACTGAAAACGGCGGTATTCGAGAGCGGATGACCGCCGCGCGCTTAGGGCGGCGCAAGACCCAAAACGAAGAAATCGCCGCGCTGAAAGCCGAAAACGCCTCGCTTAAGCGCGAGATCGCCGCGCTGAAGGCGAGGCTAGGGGGAGAGGGGCTAGGGACTAGGAGTTAGGGGCTAGGCTAGATTGGCTAGAGGCGCTAGATTAGCTAGGAGCGAGGGGGAGCCTAGATGGGCTAGAGGCGCTAGATGGGCTAGGAGCGAGGGGGAGCCTAGATAGGCTAGATGGGCTAGAGGGGCTAGACTAGACGGGCTAGATTGGTTAGAGGGGCTAGAGCGACTAGCGACTAACGACTATCTAGATTATCTAGAACTTCTAGTCCATCTAGTAAGTCTAGCATTTCTAGAAATCTAGGGCTCTAGCCCATCTAGACACTCTAGCCTATCTAGTTCCTCTCTACCACTAGCCATGAGGGTTTCTTAATGATATAATAGAATAAATAAAAAATAGGACTTATTATGATAAAAGGATTTAAAATTGCAGTTTTCTGTGCGGCTTCGTTGTGTTCTTTCGCAGTTGTCGCCGCCGAAGCCCAAAAGTGCGAGCTTCCGCCTTGGCGTACGCCCGAGATAAATTCGATCAATCGCCTTGAGGCGCGCGCGATCGCCGTTCCTTGCGAGAGCGAAGACTTAGCGCTTAAAATTGCCAAGGGCGATATGCCGCGCACCGCGTCAAAGTGGATAAAGTCGCTTAATGGAACCTGGGGCTTTAAGTGGAAGAGCAATATCGAGCTTAAGGGTTGGGAGAAAGAATGTACGATAGCTGTTCCCGGCTGCTGGCAGCTTCAGGGCGATTTCGATCCGCCGCTTTATACGAATATCCGCTATCCCATTAAGAATCTCGGTAACGGCGATCCTATGGGTGAGCCTGATAAGAGTTATACGAGTTATAAGTATCGCAATCCCGTCGGCTTGTACTCCTTGAAGTTCTCCGTTCCCGACGATTGGAAGGCGCGTCGCACTGTCATTCACTTTGGTGGTGTATCTTCCGCGATGTATGTTAGACTTAACGGTAAAGAAGTCGGCTACTCCGAAGACAGTCGCCTGCCCGCTGAATTTGATCTTACGAAATATCTCAAGGACGGCGAGAATTTCCTCGAAGTTGAAGTTATTAAGCATTGCGACGGAACATTCCTCGAGGACCAGGATTTTTGGCGTCTTTCGGGAATTTTTCGCGATGTGTGGCTCGTATCCGAAGATAACGCTTCCAGCAAGGATCTTATAGTTGAAACTAAGCTTTCGGACGATTATTCCAAGGGAGAGCTCATTGTTCGCGATGAGAAGGGCGCTCAACTTCTTACGAAGATTTACGATAAGCCTAAACTCTGGAGCTGTGAAGCGCCTAATATGTATTACGAGACCATTAAGTATCCCTGCGGCGACTATCGCGCGGTGGCGTTCGGCTTCCGCAAAGTCGAGATTAAGGATTCTGTAATTTACATTAACGGCAAACGCGCTTTGTTTATGGGTGTTAATCGCCATGAAATGCAGCCTGAGAGCGGTTATACGGTAACTCTCGAAGGCATGAAGCGCGATATTGCGATTATGAAGATGCTTAATATCAATGCCGTAAGAACGTGCCATTATCCTGATGATCCGACTTGGTACGAGCTTTGCGATCGAGCGGGGCTTTATGTTGTCTGTGAGGCTAATATCGAATCTCACGGCGCTGGCTACGGTAAGGATTCTTATTCCAGAAAACCTGCATTCCTCGATACTCACGTGGAGCGCGGCGTTAATATGGTTAAGACCTTTAGAAACCATCCTTCGGTTATTATCTGGTCGATGGGTAATGAGGCTGGATTTGGCGACAATTTTGTCGCGCAGTTTAAGGCCGTTCGTGCGCTCGATCCGACGCGCCCGATACAGTATGAGCAGGCGGCGAACAATCCTTGGACTGATGTTTTCTGCCCGATGTATATGCGCCCCTGGGATTGCGAGAATTATGTAAAGAACAATCCTAAGAAGCCGCTTGTGCTTTGTGAATATTCTCACGCGATGGGCAATTCCTGCGGCGATATCCATGATTACTGGAAGCTCGTCAGAAAATATCCCTCTATGCAGGGCGGCTTTATCTGGGACTTCGCCGATCAGGCTCTTTGGAAAACTGATGCGAAGGGTAAGTTTTTAGCTTACGGCGGCGACTTCGGTGATACGCCAAATGATGACAACTTCTGCTGCAACGGCCTTGTCGCGGCAGATCGTTCATTCCATCCGAGCGCGTTGGAGGCGAGACACGCCTATCAGCCCGTTAAGGTTGATTCATGGGATTGGGCGACTAAGACCATTACGATTTATAACGCCTACCGATTTACGAATCTTGATAATGTAACGCTCAGGTGGGCCGTTTCAAAGGATGAAAAGGATGTAGCTGCGGGAGAGTCCGAGCTTAAGGGGATTGAGCCTGATTCCGTTAAGGAGATTAAGCTTGAGGAAGTTAAAGACGGCGATTCGATTTTATTTGTGTTTTGGTCTAAGTCTGCAGGTCCCTTAGCTCACGATGAATTCGTAAAGCCTTTTGTTCGCCTCGGGGCCCCCATTACCGGTAGCGGAAAGAAACTTGATAAAAATCCCTTTAAGATTAACCTTTGGCGTGCGCCGATCGACAATGACCGCGGCTGGAATATGCCTAATGTCTGCGCAATCTGGAAAAAGGCGACCGAGACTCAGACGATGCCTGAAGGTGTAGAGTCTGAATTTGATGCAACCCGCCTTGAGGATGGGCGTATTCGCGTCGATTGGACTCTTAACGTTAAGAATGTCAAATCCGACGCCAAACTTCCTCCTATTCCGCGTGTCGGTCTTACATTTACGATTCCGAAGGAATTTATCAAGGTGAAGTGGTACGGCGAAGGTCCGTATGAGAATTACAGCGATCGCGCCAACTTTTCAGTGCTTTCTGACCATAATATGGTCGTTGGCGTTTCATCGGGTGTCTTTACCGCTGATGCTCTTAATCCCGATAATTATACCGAGCCCGGCGAACAGGGCTACCGCACTCAGTGCCGTTGGGTAGAGTTCTCCAATAAAGAGGGTAAAAAGATTAAGGTTACGGCTATTAACGCGCCGTTCGGCTTCAACGCCTGGCCTTATACTCAGGAGGATCTTGAGAAAGCTAAGCATCAGCGCGACTTGAAAGCGCGCGACGAAATCACCGTCAATATCGACGCGGCGCAGATGGGCGTAGGCGGCGATAACAGCTGGCGCGCGAGACCCCACGATGATGATATGTTGGGTGAGGGAACATACGAACTTCAGTTTATTGTCGAAGGCCTCTGAGCGGTTAAGGGAAATACTCCTATTTGTATCGTATTATCAGATTTGGTATAATATCACGCATTATGGCAGAAGAAAACAAATCGTCTCTCGATCCGCTCAGCGCTCTTTGCAAGCGTCGCGGCTTTATTTATCATTCGTCCGAAATCTACGGCGGAATGCCCGGTTTTTGGGATTATGGTCCGCTCGGCTGCGAGCTTAAGAACAATGTTAAGCAGGCCTGGTGGCAGTTTACCGTCCGTGGCCGCGAGGATGTCGCCGGTCTCGACGCGACGATCATCATGCACCCGAAAATCTGGAAGGCGTCGGGCCATCTTGATACGTTCGCCGATCCCATGACGATGTGCAAGGACTGCAAAAAGCTCATGCGCGCCGACCAGATCAAGGATATCTACGAGGATCAGAAAAAGAAGCCTCAGCCCAAGATCGCCGGCAGCGACTTCTTCTGTCCCTACTGCGGCGGCGAGCTTACGGAGCCCAAGCCCTTCAATCTGATGTTTAAGACGATCGTCGGCCCTATCGAGGATCCCTCGAACGTCGCGTATCTGCGTCCCGAGACGGCTCAGGCGATTTTCGCCCAGTTCCAGAACGTCACTTCGACTTCGCGCAAGGCCGTTCCCTACGGTATCGCCCAGATGGGCAAGAGCTTCCGCAATGAAGTCACGCCGCGCAACTACACGTTCCGCAGCCGCGAGTTCGAGCAGATGGAGCTCGAGTTCTTCATCCGCCCCGATGAGGCGGTTGAGATTCTTCACGGTCATGTCGTAACTCTCGCCGATAATCCCGATCTCAACGGTCCCGTTCAGGACGACTGGGGCTGGGAGGTCTGGCACAAGTACTGGGTCGAGCAGCGCAAGAAGTTCCTGAACGCCGTCGGTCTTCCCACCGAGCGCTTTGTCGAATATTGGCAGAAGCCCGACGAACTCGCCCATTATGCGCGCGCCTGCGTCGATATCGAATACGACTTCCCCTTCGGCCGTCAGGAGCTCGAAGGCATCGCCGCGCGAAGCGATTTCGACCTCTCGCAGCACCAGAAGCATTCGGGCGAGTCCCAGATGGTCTTCGACGATCCTCTGAAGCAGGCCGCCAAGAAGATGGACGAGGCCGCCCGCAAGGCGTTCATCGAGAAGGTTCAGGCCGATTGGGTCGCCCGCGGCAAGGATCCCGTTGCCGCCGAGAAGTTCTGCCTTAATCTTTTTGACGGTAAGTACGTTCCCCACGTTATCGAGCCTTCCGCCGGCGTCGACCGCCTTATGCTCGCTCTTTTGTGCGAGGCCTATGAGGAAGAGAAGCTCGTTGACGAGAAGGGTAAAGAAGATATCCGCACCGTCCTTCACTTCAGCCCGAAGGTTGCGCCCATCAAGGTCGCCATCTTCCCGCTCATCAAGAAGGACGAGGCCCAGGACAAGCTTGCCCGCGAGATCTTCATGAAGCTTCAGAAGAAGGTCAACGTCATGTGGGACGTCTCTGGCGCCATCGGCCGCCGCTATCGCCGTCAGGACGAGGCGGGAACGCCCTGGTGCATCACCGTCGACGCCCAGTCCGTCGAGGACGGCACGTTCACGGTCCGCGAACGCGATTCCATGAAGCAGACGCGCATGACCTACGGCGAGTTCCTCGCGATGATGTACGACGCGCTTGAATTCTGACAACATACGCGACTGTAGCTCAATTGGATAGAGCGTTGGCCTCCGAAGCCGAAGGTTGCTGGTTCGATCCCAGTCAGTCGCACCAAAAAGGCTATAAAAATGGGCGGGTTCTGCGGTGTAATTTCCAAGGACGATTGCGTTCTTGACCTCTTTTACGGAACGGATTACCATTCACATCTCGGAACCCACCGCGGCGGAATGGCGCTTTTGAACGAATCGGGCTTTCAGCGCTCGATTCACAACATTCAGAATTCGCCGTTCCGCAGCAAATTCGAGAATGACATCCCGAAGTTTTCGGGCAAGGTCGGAATCGGCGTAATCTCCGATACCGATCCTCAGCCGCTCGTCATGTGCTCGAAGCTTGGCGCGTTCGCCATCGTGACGGTAGGCTACATCGATAATATCGATGAACTTAAGAAGGAACTTTTCGAGCAGAATTCGATGCAGCTGCAGTTTTCGACGACGAGCGGAATGGTAGGTCCGACCGAAGTTGTTTCGGCGCTTATCGCGACCCAGTCGTCGATCGTTGAGGGCCTCAAGTATGTCCAGCAGAAGATAAAGGGCAGCTGCTCGATCCTCATAATCGACGAGACCGGCCGTCTTTACGCCATGCGCGACCGCTGGGGGCGCACACCGGTGATTCTCGGCAAGAAGGACGGCGCGATGATAGCGCTTATGGAGAGTTGCGCGCTCGCCAACCTCGGCTACGAGTATGTTCGCGACATCGGCCCGGGTGAAGTCGTCGAGCTTACCGTCGAAGTGGACATTACGCTCGTCGAGCCCGGCAAGCGCATGGCGATCTGCTCGTTCCTTTGGGTGTACTACGGCTATCCGGCCTCGTCGTACGAAGGGCGCAACATCGAAATGACGCGCTACCGCTGCGGCAGCGCGCTCGCCAAGCGCACTCCGACCGATGCCGACGCCGCGTGCGGAATCCCCGATTCCGGAATCTCCCATGCGCTCGGCTATGCGCACGAGGCGGGGATCAAGTACGCAAGACCCTTTGTGAAGTACACTCCTACCTGGGCCCGCTCGTTCATGCCGTCCGATCAGCGTCAGCGCGAGCATGTCGCCAGGATGAAGCTTATCACGATTCCCGGGCTCATCAAGAACCGCAAGCTCGTTTTCTGCGACGACTCGATCGTCCGCGGCACCCAGCTCGGCAAGCAGGCCATAAAGCTCTATTCCGAGGGCTGCCTCGAAACGCACATGCGTATCGCGAGCCCGCCGCTTCTGTATCCCTGCAAGTTTCTTAACTTCTCTCGTTCAAAGAGCGAGTACGATCTCGTCACGCGCCGTTATATCCGCGGGCATGAGGGCGAGAACGCGGACGTTTCGAAGTATATTGATGCCGATGGCGAGCCCTACGCTCGTATGGTCGAGTTCATCCGCGAAAAGCTCAATCTTACGTCGCTCGCGTTCCAGCGGATCGATGATCTCGTCAAGGCGATCGGACTTCCCGCCGAGAATCTGTGTACCTACTGCTGGACCGGCAAGGACGTGTCTATCGACGGCGAGGGCTACAAGTGTCCGTGCGCATCGTGCCCCCACGCCAACGGAAACTAGAAGCTGAAAGAATCCCGCAATGCTTTATTATCTCTCCGAGTTTCTCACTCCGAAATGGGGGCCTTTTCGCCTTTTTCATTCGCATTTGTTCCTGTTGACGCTGGGCGCGTTCTTTGCGGCGTTCCTGTCGCTGTTTCTCCTGCCTAAATTTTGGACCTTGCTTCCTCGCGATCACGGCAAGGCTATTCTCGGCAAGGACGGGATGAAGTCGGCCGGCAAGCCCACGGGCGCAGGTCTTGTGGTCACGCTTGTCGCTTTGCCGATCATCATGCTTTTTGCTCCGCTTGCATTCTGGGATGTGTTCACCGTCCTGGCGATTTATTTCGCGATGCTGTTCGGTTATCTCGACGACCGCTCGCAAGTGCCGTGGGGCGAACTGAAAAAGGGGCTTTTGGACGCCGTAGTTTCAATATGCATCGCGTTATTCCTGTTTTTGGGCCACTCTGACGGCGGCGGGATGGAAGTCTGGCTTCCTTTCACCAAAGAAGTTTTTGTGGTCCCGCCGTATGTTTACGTGCCTTGCGCCGCGTTTCTGCTCTGGTTTTCGATGAACGCGACGAACTGCTCCGATGGCGTCGACGGGCTGGCGGGCTCATTGACGCTTATTACGCTCGTCATGCTGGCTGTCATGCTTTATGTGATCATCGGATACGATCCGGTTGCGGCGTATCTGAGAATTCCGGGCAACCCCGGAGCCGCATCGTGGGCTATCGTTTTGATCATCGTCTCCGGCGCTTTTGGCGGATATCTTTGGTTCAACGCCGAGCCGTCCAAGATTCTGATGGGCGATGCGGGGAGCCGTTTCCTTGGCATTCTTGTCGCGACGGCCGTTTTGGTCGCGGGCAATCCGTTCCTGATTCTGGCGCTCTCTCCCGTCGTTCTCATCAACGGCGGCGGGGGGCTTGCGAAACTGGTCCTGTTGAGGGTCGCCAAGAAAATCGGCATGAATATCGGCGAAGATGCCACAATCCGGAAGATCCGATTCCCGCTGCACGACCATTGCAAAAAAAATCTCGGCTGGACCAATGCTCAGGTTTTGATGCGCTTTATTCTTCTTCAGCTTGTCGTGATGCCGATCCTTCTTATACTTTTTCTGAAGATTCGCTAATTCTCCAAGACATCTCAAAATTTTGATATAATATGCCAAATGGCGAAAAAGGTGATAATTCTTGGAGTAACGGGATCGATCGGCATGAATGCCGTCGATGTCATATCCTCCAATCCCGATCTGTTCGAGGTTGTTGCGGTAGCTGCGCTGAGGAATAAACTTCAGTGCGAGGCTGTCGCCGCCGTTCTCGGCGCCAAAGCGTATGTCGGTGAAGATGCGGCTGTCCGTGCCGTCGAAGAAAACGATGCCGACATCTGCCTTGTTTCGACGGTCGGATTAAGCGGTCTGAAACCGACATTGGCGGCGATCGAAAAGGGGATGGATATCGCGCTTGCGACTAAAGAAGTGATGGTTATGGCCGGCGAACTTGTCACGAAGGCCGCCGCGAAAAAGGGCGTAAAGTTCCTGCCTGTCGACAGCGAGCATTCCGCCATCTTCCAGTGCCTGCCACACTCGTCGCCATCGTCCCTCATATCTCGCCTCATCCTCACCGCGTCCGGAGGTCCTTTCCTCGATTCGCCCGCCGATCTGTCTGCGGTTACGGTAGAACAGGCGCTCAACCATCCGCGCTGGAAGATGGGGCCGAAGGTGACGATCGATTCCTCGACGATGATGAACAAGGGCTTCGAGATGATCGAAGCGAGGTGGCTTTTCGATGTGCCGATTGACAGAATCGATGTTGTTGTTCATCCCGAATCAATCGTTCATAGTCTGGTCACTTTCGTCGACGGGGCGACATTGGCTCAGCTTTCGCCGCCCGACATGCGCGTTGCGATCCAATACGCTTTGACCCACCCAGAGCGCGTAAAGGCCGATCGAGAAGCGTTGGATCTCGCCAAGCTCGGTTCGCTTACGTTCCGCGCGCCCGATCCCGGTCGGTTCCCGTGCCTCAATCTTGTGCGCGAGGCATGCAATATGGGCGGTTGCGCGCCTGCGATTCTCGCGTCGGCAGATGAATGGGCTGTCGAAAGGTTTCTTGAAGGCTCCATTGGCTATGTCGACATAGCCAAGTCTCTTGAGCTGTGTCTCTCAAAGGCCCCGAAGATGGACTGCGATTCGCTTGAAGCCGTCATGGAGGCCGACAGGTGGGCGAGGGCTGAACTTTCAAAATGAATAAGAGGTAGAGATGGAAATACTTATAACAATCGGATACATAGTTCTTTGCGTTCTTCTTTTTTCGTTTTCGATCGCGATTCATGAATTCGGTCACTTTATCGCCGCGTTGAAACTCGGTTACAGAGTCGAACGCTTTTCGATAGGCTTTGGTCCCGCAATCTGGAAAAAGACATATAAGGGCGTAGAATACCGCATAAGCTGCATCCCTCTCGGCGGCTACGTATCGATTCCCGACGCCGATCCTGAAGGAACCAAGATCCTTGAAGGCGGCGGTGACAAAAAAAGGAAGGTTATGCCTCCGTGGAAAGATTTTGTCGTCGCGCTCGCGGGTCCGATGATGAATATAGTGTTCGCGTTTGCTCTCGCGATTATTCTCTATTGTGCGCCCGGGGCGAAGTTCGGGACGATTCCCGCCAAGATCGGCGGCATTCTCACCGATAGCCCTGCCGAGAAGGGCGGCCTTAAGGAAGGTGATGAAGTGTTGAGCGTCGACGGCAATCCTGTAGACAGCTGGAGCAAAATGACGACGGAAGTTCAGTTTGCCGCCAACCGCGAAACCGATTTTGTAGTTCGTCGCGACGATTCAGAACTTACTTTGAAAATCACGCCTCAAGTCAAAGAGAACGGCGTCGCTTATATCGGAGCTGTTTCAGAAACCAACGAATGCGCCCGCTATGCCATGTGGATGCCGAAGCGCGGCATTGTCGATCAGGTGATGTGGGACGCAGGGTCCGTCTTCCGTGCGCTCAAGGGGCTCGTAACTCCGAAGGAGGCGAAAGCTACAGGAAAGGCGATAGGCGGGCCGGTCATGATCGCGAAAGGGACGTACGCCACAATTCGCAGCGATACCTGGGACGGGCTCGGATTTCTGCGTTTCATAAATACGAACCTCGCGGTGATGAATCTTCTTCCGATTCCCGTACTTGACGGCGGACTTATACTCTTCTCGCTGATAGCGATGATATTCCGCCGCAGGATACCCGATAAGATCATCGCCGCTCTGTCGACGTTCTTCATGTATATTCTTATGGGTCTTATGCTCTTTCTCGTCGCGAGGGATTTCTGGCGGGTCGGAACCGTGAGCAAGACCGTAGATCTAGGAGTCGTCAGGGAAGTTTCATCCCAAACGAACGATACCGCAAAGGTAGAGGTTTCAGAGGACAAAAACAAGACGGAGAATTCGAATACGGGCGCGACGGACGAGCCTAAGAAAAACGATGTTCAGGCGAAGTGACACCAGACAGGTAAAAGTCGGCTCTCACTATGTCGGCGGAGGCGCTCCCGTGAGCGTCCAGACGATGTGCAACGTCGATCCGCATGATGCCGCAGGATTGTCAGAGCAGATCGCGGCGTGCGCGGCGGTCGGATGCGATATCATACGCCTTACCGTGCCCGATATTGAAGCGGCGAAAGTCTTCGGAGAGGTCAGAAAGTCTTCGCCGATTCCGATGGTCGCCGACATTCATTTCGACTACCGCTGTGCGCTGGCCGCGATCGGGGCCGGTGCCGATGCGCTCAGGCTCAACCCGGGGAATATCGGTCCGCGGGAAAACGTCCAGGCTGTCGCCCGTGCGGCGAAGGAGAGGAATGTGCCGATCCGCATCGGTGTCAATGCCGGTTCCCTGGAGCGCGATCTCGCGGCGGAGGTGGCCGCCGGAGAGCGGCGGGCGCCTCTGCTCGTCAAGTCGGCGATGCGTCACCTCAAGCTTCTGGAGGATGAAGGCTTTCGCGATGTCGTCATCAGCGCCAAGGCGTCCAACGTCGCCGAAACGATAGAGGTATACCGCATGCTCGCCGAGACGACCGACTGTCCGCTCCATCTCGGAGTGACGGAGGCCGGGACGTTCCTTCCGGGCACGGTGCGCAATTCCGTCGCGCTGGGGATATTGCTTTCGGAGGGGATCGGCGACACCGTCCGCGTTTCGCTGACCGCCCGTCCCGAGAAGGAGGTGCGCGTCGGGATGGAGATTTTGCGCTCGCTTTCTCTGCGGGAGCCGGGACCGGCCATAACTTCGTGTCCGACATGCGGGCGCACGAAAGTCGATCTGATGCATATCGCTTCGCAGATCGAGATCGCGCTTGAAACGCTCGCAAAGGACGGGGTCAAACTTCCGCATGTCGCCGTGATGGGGTGTGCGGTCAACGGCCCCGGCGAAGCCAAGGGCGCCGATATCGCGCTTTGCGGAGCGGACGGTGAATTTATACTTTATGTAAAAGGCGAAAGCGTCGGAAAGGTAGCCGAATGCGACGCCGTCGGAAAGGTGGTTGAATATGCGCTTTCTATATGACAATGCCGCAGTGATCGGCGTGGCTTTGCTGTGCTCGGCCTTCACATGGCTCTACGGAGGCACCGTCGCCGCGGAGCTGCTGCCGACAATCCCCTGGCTGATCGCCTTGGTTTGCGAGCTGATGATCTGCTTCCCGCAGCGGCATGCCGGCGAAACCACCTTCGAGGCGCGCCGCAGGGTCTGGAAGGCCGTCAAGAGCGATCCTCTCACCTGGGTTGCCGTCTTCTTCCTTCTTCTTCTGCTCGTTCCCTTTGTCAACAAGGGGTTGTGCCCGTCGTGCAATTATCCGGAGATAGCCTTCGACGGCGCGCGGCAAGCCCCTCCGTTCCCCTCCATGCCGTTCTGCGTAAACAGGCTGGAGCATCTGAATGTCACGGTTTGGTTCTATTCCGCACTCATCGCCATGCTGGCCGTCAAGCACGCCTTGCTCAAGCGCGGCAAAAGGAAGGTTCTTGAACTTATCGTCTGGAACGGGATGGCTTTAAGCGCGATCGGATTTCTTCAATACATCACGAATGCGAGCGCACCGCTCTGGGCCGACGAGAAGGAGTGGGGCGATAAGGTGTATTTCTTCTCCACGTTCGGGTATTCGAACATGGCGGGCGATTATTTCGTGACTCTGTTTGCGCTGTCGATCGCGCTTTGGCGCCGGAAGGTCGACGAGGTGTCCTATTCCGAGCGCGTTACGGAGGTCAAGTCGAACGGGCATGACGTATTCTGGAAAAAGCATTATTTCCTCATTCCTGCGGTGATATTCTTCCTCTCCGCCTTCATGACCCTGTCGAGGGCCGCAATCATTCTCGCCTCGCTGCTGGCCTTGGTTTTCTTCATGCATTCGCTGGTCAGCTTCCTTCATTCCGCCAATCGCGTGAAACGCGTCAAGCTGGTCGCCATGAACATCGTCGCTCTGGCGATTGTCTCCGCGCTGTTTTACGTCGTGACGACCAAAAGCGACAGCATTATCGAGTCGGGAGATTTCAACAAGGAGCTTTCGACGATCAACAGCAATGCCGTTCTCGACCGGATCTCCGGCAAGGACCAGTATCATTTCAGGGTCGCTACAGATGTGTGGCTCGACAATTTCCTTTTCGGATGCGGCGGCTGGGGCTACAAGCACTTCGCCATCGACAAGATGACCGACGAGGATTTCGAAAACATCCAGGAGGTCGGAGGCATCAATGTCCATAACGATTTCCTCCAGTTCCTCGCCGAGCACGGGCTTGTCGGATTCCTTTTGATCGTGGCGATGCTGGTCTTGCTGCTGGTGCCTGTGGTCCGGGCGTGGAGACGGCTCATAGTGACGGCGTCTTTCCTGAAGGGTTCCAAGAGGCCTGCGCGGCCTATAGCGATCTTCGCGCTTCCGGCGAGCGCGTTCTGCATCCTGCTGGCCATGGCGGCCACCTTGCTGCATTCGATGGGAGACTGCCCGCTCCGCAGCCCGGCGGTCATGTCGCTGTTTTTTGTCATGATCGCCGCGATCGACGGATTCATGCCCAGCCTTTCAGACGATGAAAACCAATCTTGAAAACTAATCTAAGGAGAAAACCATGCTTCACGTAAACGAAAACTATTCGAAAATCAAGGCCAGCTACCTTTTCACCGAAATCGCCCACAGGGTGAGCGCCCATCAGGCCGCGAACCCCGACGCGAAGATCATCCGCCTCGGCATCGGCGATGTCACAGAGCCTCTCGCCCCCGCAATTATCGAGGCCATGCACAAGGCCGTCGACGACGTCGCCAACCGTTCCACATTCTACGGATACGGCCCCGAACAGGGTTACGCGTTTCTCCGCGACAAGGTTGCGGCCGTCGACTTCGCCGAGCGCGGCGTCGACATCGCGGCCGACGAGATCTTCATCTCCGACGGCGCGAAGTGCGACTGCGGCAACATCCAGGAGCTCTTCGGCGACGACGTCAAGATTGCCGTAGGCGACCCCGTTTATCCCGTCTACGTCGACACGAACGTCATGGCCGGACGCACGGGCGCCAACGAAAACGGACGTTACGCAAACCTCACCTATCTGACGTGCGACGCCTCCAACTGTTTTGTCCCCTCCCCCGAATCGGCCAACGGATGCGATATCGTCTATCTTTGCTATCCCAACAACCCGACGGGCGCCGTCGCCACCAAGGAGCAGCTTCAGGCGTGGGTCGACTGGGCCAACGCCAACAAGGCGCTCATACTTTTCGATGCGGCATACGAGGCGTTCATCCGCACTCCGGGCATTCCCCATTCGATCTACGAGTGCGAAGGCGCGAAGAAGTGCGCCATCGAATTTCGCAGCTATTCGAAGACCGCCGGCTTCACAGGCATCCGCTGCGGCTACACCGTCGTCCCCAAGGGCCTTGTCGCATACGCAGCCGACGGTACGCCTGTCGAGCTCCGCTCCATGTGGATGCGTCGCCAGACGACGAAGTTCAACGGCGCGAGCTACATCACGCAGCGTGGCGCAGAGGCGATCTATTCGCCCGAGGGCCGCGAGCAGTGCCGCAAGATCATCGACTTCTATCTCGAGAACGGACGTCTCATGAAGGAGGCGATCGAATCGCTCGGATACACCGTCACGGGCGGCGGCGACTCGCCTTATCTCTGGGTTGACGCCAAGGGCGGCAGCTGGGACATCTTCGACAAGCTTCTCAAGGAAGCCAACGTCGTCACCACGCCCGGCGCCGGTTTCGGCGCAGCGGGAGAAGGGTACATCCGCATTTCGTCCTTCAATTCGCGCGAGAACGTTCTCGAGGCCATCGAGAGACTGAAAGGCGTATTATGACATTTTTCGCCGCTGCCGCTCTTGCCGCAGTAACATGGTATCCTGCGCCGGATTGGGTCGATCGGCCCGATCCGGTAGCGTCGGTTCACGCCAAAAAAGGCGGACGCATCAGATTTAACGGCGCGAGCGCTCCTGAGAGCAACAACGCCTACATCGATACAAGCTCCTACACGTCGATGATGTTTTCGATGATGTATCTGCCTCTGATCTCGACCGACTCGGAGACACTCGAATTCACGCCGTGCGTTGCGAAGAAATGGGCTGTCTCCGACGATTGGAACGAATACACATTTGTGATCGACGAGCGTGCGACATGGTCGGACGGGCGTCCGGTGAGCGCATTGGACGTCAAATGGACCTTTGACGCGGTCATGGACAGGAAGAGCAACAGCGGGCCGTACAAGACCATGCTCGGCGGGTTTGAAAGCCCCGAGATCCTGGACGCCGACAGCGACCGTCCCCTTACGGTCAAGTTCAGGAAGAAAGGCAGCACGCCGCGCAACTGGCGCGACCTCATGCATTGCGGAACCTTCTGGATCCTTCCGCGCCACGCCTTCGAGGGAAAGGATTTCAACAAGCTTGATTTTCTCGGTGCGCCGGCAGGCGGCCCCTACATGATCTCGAAGGTCGACGAAAATGTCGAAACGGTGTATTCGCGCGTCAAGACATGGTGGCGAAAGGATTTGCCCTCGTGCAGGCATGTGTACAATTTCGACGAAATCGTGATGCGCTACTATGCCGAAAACGAAAACGGCTTCTTTGCGCTGATGAAAAACATGATAGACGTCTATCCCGTCTATTCCGCCAGGCTGTGGGTGCAGTCCGCCAACGGCAAGGCGTACGACAGGAACTGGATACTGAAGCGCCGTGTCACGAATCACGAGCCGGTCGGCTATCAGGGTTTCGCGATGAACATGCGGAATTTCCCCTTTGATGACGTGCGGGTGCGAAAAGCGATGGCGAAGCTTGTAGATCGCGTCATGATGAACAGAACCATGATGTACAACGAGTATTTCATGCAGAATTCCTTCTACGGCGATCTTTACGACGAAGAGCATCCCTGTCCGAACGAGCTTGTTCTTTTCGATTCCGAAGGTGCCGCGGAACTGCTGAAGGAGGCCGGCTTCTCGAAGAATCCCGAAACGGGGGTTCTTGAGAAGGACGGCCGGCCGTTTGTCTTCAAGTTCCTGACGCGGGAACAGAACAACGACAAGTTCCTCGTCCACTTCAAGACGGCTCTTGAAAACCTCGGCATCAGGATGCACATCGAGCGCAAGGACTTCACCAGCTGGATGAAGGACATGGACGACTTCAATTTTCAGATGACCTGGTCTGCGATGGGGGCGTCGATCTTCAGGAATCCTGAGATATTCTGGCTTTCGAGCGAGGCCGACAGGAAGACGAGCGGCAATTACACGGGTTTCAGGTCCGAAGAGGTCGATCGCATCATCGCTGCGGAAAAGTCCATGATGACCGTCGCCGAGCGCAACGCCGCCTACAGGGAGATCGACAGGCTCGTTTCCGCCGAGCATCCCTATGCGTTCCTCTGGAACATTTCGGCGAAGAGGTTGATATATTGGAACAAATTCGGAATGCCTGACACGATACTGTCCCGCTACAGCAACGAGGAGGCGGTGCTTTCCTACTGGTGGTTCGACGCCGACAAGGATGAAGAGCTTCGGGATGCGCAAAAGCGCAACGCGTTCCTGCCGAAGGTGCCTGTTGAAGTTGATTTCGACCAAAAATTCAAAAAAGCGAAATGAAAGACGATTACGAGCTTCTTGATTCAGGAGACGGCCGCAAGCTTGAGCGTTTCGGAAGATACGTTCTTGCCCGTCCCTGTTCCCAGGCGATGTGGCGGCCTCAATTGCCGGATGCCGACTGGAGGGCTGCGGACGCATCGTTCGACCGCGAAGACGGCAACCGCTGGCACGGACGCACAAACCTTCCAAAAGAGTGGAAGATAGAAACCGCCGGCATCCGCTTCAAGCTCGGCGGAACCGATTTCGGCCATCTGGGGATTTTCCCCGAACAGCGCGCCCAATGGAAGTGGATCCGCTCCAAGGTCGAAGCGGATACCGCGTTGCGCGGCGGAGCCCGGCTGAAGGTCCTGAATCTCTTCGCCTATTCCGGCGGGTCGACCATGGCGGCCGCGCTGGGAGGAGCCGAGGCGTGCCACCTCGACGCTTCTCGCGGCATGGTTGAATGGGCGCGCGAAAACGCGGCCTTGAACGGACTTTCCGACGCTCCGGTGCGCTGGATCACCGATGACGCCCACAAGTTCATGAGACGCGAGATCCGCCGCGCCCGCACCTACGACGGCATAATTCTCGATCCTCCGACGTTCGGCCGCGGGGCCTCCGGCGAGATGTACAAGATCGAGAGGGATCTGAAGGAGACGCTTTCGCTTGTGAAGGATCTTCTTTCGCAAAAGCCTTCCTTCGTGCTTTTTTCGTCTCATACGCCGGGCCTTTCGTGCAAGGTCGCCGAAAACATTCTCAGGCAGCTGTTTCCCAAGGCGACGCTCTCCACGGGCGAGATGCTTCTGGAGGGTAAAGGATTCGATTGCCCCAGCGGGATATACTGCCGCGTTTCGGACTTCCGCTGAACCGGATACGGTTCTGTTTACCGGCCATGAAGACTCTTTATCTTTACGGGCCGCCCGCGAGCGGCAAAACGACTCTTGCCAGGCGACTGGCAAGGGAATACGGCCGCATGTATGTCGATCTCGACGAAGAGATCGTCCGCCGCGCCGGATGTTCGATCCCTGAAATTTTCGGAACGAAGGGCGAGGCGGAATTCCGGCGGATGGAGAGCGAAGCTCTTCGCGCCGCAACCGCGCCGATCGTCGCGCTCGGCGGCGGAACGCTTCTTGATCCGTCAAACAGGGCCTTTGCCGAAGAGCACGGTTTTGTCGCGGTTCTCGATGTCGACGACGATACGATCGCCGCGCGGATCGCCGCCGGCGGCCGTTCTCGTCCGCTCGGGAACATGCTTGCCGAGAGAAGGGCGCACTACGCATCGTTCGCCCATCATGTGAAGAGCGACACCAGGATCCTTCTGCCGCGCAAATTGCGCGGGGCGATCAGGCCGCCGGTGTCGAAGTCGCATCTTCACAGGCTTCTCATCGCCGAGTTTCTTGCGGGCGGGGATACGATACCGTCCGAGGCGGGCGAATGCGCCGACATCGACGCTACGCGGCGCTGCATCTCCGCGCTCGCCGAGGCGCGCGAAGCGGGGAGCAAAACCGCCGTTCTCGATTGCGGCGAGAGCGGTTCCACGCTTAGGTTTTTCGCGCCGATAGCCGCCGCGCTAGGCATCAAGGCCGAATTCGTCCGTCGAGGCCGGCTGGCGGAGCGTCCGATGATCGAATACGACGGGCTGAAGGGCGGCGTGCACGAATTGCGCGGCGATGTCTCGTCCCAGTTTGTGACCGGGCTCCTGTTCGCGCTTCCGCTGCTGGAGGAAGATTCGGAAATCCGCTTTGCCTCGCCTCTCGAGTCGCGCGGCTATGTCGACATGACGCTCCAGGTTCTGGAACGCTACGGCATCGAAGTCGATGCGACCGACGCGGGATTTTTCGTGCGCGGCTCCCAGAGGTATGTCTCGCCCGGGGAGGCAAGGCCCGAGGCCGACTGGAGCGGCGCGGCCTTCTGGTTCGCGGCGAACGCGCTCGGGAGCGAGATTTCCATCGAGGGGCTTGATCCCCGCTCGCGGCAGCCTGACGCCGTCATCGCGGAGCTTATCGAGAAGGTGAAGCGCGCAGAGACGGTCGATGTCTCCGGCTGTCCCGACAACTATCCCGCGCTTGCCGCGGTGAACAAGGCTCTCGGCGCGAATGCCGTCTTCACCGGCACCGAACGGCTCAGGATAAAGGAATCCGACCGGCTCGCCGCCATGGAGGACGTGTTCGCCGACCCCTATGATGTCGATCCGAAGAACGACCACCGCATCGCAATGGCCGCTGCGATTTATGCGACAAGCCTCGATTCGCCCGTTCTCATTCACACGAGCGGATGCGTCTGCAAATCGTATCCGCGTTTCTGGGACGAGCTCAAGATGGATCTTTACGCCGTCACCGGGTGGCCGCTTCTGAAAACGTCCAGCCCGGAGATCCACAATGCCGCGCATGCGAGGGCCGCCCGAAAGGCCGAAATGGTTCCGTATCCCGCCGAGACGGCAGAAGAGGCGCTTCGGTTTGCGGAGCGGTGCGACGTGAAGGGGATGGCCGTCACGATTCCGCACAAGGAGTCGGTGATGCGATACCTCGATTTTGTCGATGATGCGGCGCGGGAGATCGGGGCCGTCAACACGGTTGTCTTCAAAGACGGCAGAAAGCTCGGCTACAACACCGATGAAACGGGGTTCGCCAGGGCGATCCTCGAGTTTACGGCCCGGGAGAGCCTTTCCGGGATGAAGGTGGCGCTGCTCGGCGCGGGCGGAGCCGCCAAGGCCGTGCTGGCCGCCTTGAGACGCCTAGGCGCGGAGACGGAGGTCTTCCATCGCAGGGCGCTGACGCAGGGGTTCGATCTCATTGTCAACGCGACCCCGGTCGATCCGATCGCGGAATACTCGTTCTCGGGGCGCGAAATGGTGTATGATCTGCGGTACGTTCCTGCGGTGACTCCGCTCATGGAACGCGCATCGGCCGCCGGCTGCAGGGTCGCCAACGGCTACTCGATGCTGGTTTACCAGGCGCAGGGTCAGCTTGAGCTTTTTGCGCAGTAGCGCCTTATGCGTGAAGTCGAGCGAAAATCCCATTTGCGCGAGACAGAGCGGCTGTTTTTTGGTATAATCTTCGCACTAAAATTTCAAGGAGATGAAAATGAACGTCAGTGAAACGTTGGTAAAAGAACTGAATGAATGCGCCGAGAAGCGCGATTTCGAGCGTGCCTTCAAACTCGTGCGCGAAAACAGGGTTGAGCTTGCGAAGAACATCGCTCCCGAAGGAATCAAGGATCTGCTGAAGAAGACGACCAATGACCGTCTTCTTCTTTCGTTTTTGGACGGCGCCAATTTCGGCGCGGCGCCCCTGGACAAGACTCTCGTCGTTCTCGAGAAGCTTGTCAGCTTTCAGGTCGGTGCCCTTGTCCTCAACGACACCTGGGGTCTCGGAACGGTAAAGCGACTCGATTACTTCTACAGGAAGATCACGGTTGATTTCAAGGTCAAGAGAGGCCATCAGTTCTCCTACGCCGCTGCGGTCGACATGCTCGAGGTCCCGAGCGAAGATCATGTTCTCGTCATGCGCCATGCCGATCCCTCCGCGTTTGAAGCGATGCTCAAGGACAAGCCCGCCGATCTCGTAAAGGCCGTCCTCAGAAGCTACGGCGACATGCCCATCACGAAGCTTGAGACCATCTGCGTGAACAACGGTTTCGTAAAGGCGGTCAACTGGAAGAAGTTCTGGGAGGGCGTCCGTGCCGATCTGCGCAAGGATGAACTGGTCGAGATTCCCGTCAAGCGCACGGATCCGATCCGTCTCAGGGCTTCCGTCGAGAATTACGGCGACGTCTGGTTTACCGCGTTCAGCCACGAGACCGATCCGAAGCTCATCCTCGCTTCCGTTCGCGAATTCGTTTCGCAGGGCAAGTTCAAGGATGCCGACGACTCCGCCAAGGCCAAAATCAACGAGCGTCTCGCGTTCGCCGTCACGGCCGCCCGCAAGGTCGACGACGCGCTCTACGCCCGTCTCGCCGTCACCGTGACGGATCTCGGATTCGCGAATCCGCCCATGGCCGAAATGCTCGAGTATCTGCGCGAGCGCAAGCGCTATGTCAAGGCCGCCGCCGAGCTTCCGGCGCGTGAGGTCGGCGCCATGATAAAGCTTCTCGCGACCGACGACGAGAACAAGCTCAAGCTTTTCAGGTCGCTTGACGAATTCTGCTTCACGGCGGTGACCGAGGTCGTTTCCCGGTTCGCCAAGGAAAGCGCGTGCCGCGAGACGATCGGCGAGTTTATGCGCCGCCCGAAGGCTCCCGCCACGCTTACGACGCTCATCGTCGGCAAGTACGAGATGTTCAAGGACTGGACGGAGCTTCCTGCGCTTGTCACGATCCTGACCCACGCCATCGCGCTCGGCGAAGGCCGTCAGAGCGGCGAGATCCTCAAGATGCAGAATATGGTCCGTCGCCTTTTCTCGGACGTCAAGTGGCTCGAGAAGGTTCTCGGCTGGCTGGACGACGCTTCAAAGGTCGTTTTCTTCGAGCGTTTCCAGGCCTCCATCGCATGGGACCATTCGACCCACCACACCATCGTCGTAAGAATGGCCCGCATCGCGCCGCTTCTCGAATCGCATATCGTCAAGATCGAGAAGAAAAAGGAATATGCCCGCATTACGAGCTACCGCAGCTTTGCGATGAGAAAGGCGGAGTATCTGAAGCTCATCAACGAGGATATGCCCGCCAACGTAAAGCGCATCGAGTTCGCAAAGAGTTACGGCGACCTGAGCGAAAACGCCGAGTATCAGTACGCAAAGGACGAGCAGCGTGCGCTCATGCAGAAGCAGTCTCTCATGCAGGCCGATCTCGAGGCGGTCAAGCCGTGGGATTTCTCCGATGCGACTACGCAGGAGGTCATGCCCGGCGTCACTGTCGTCATTGCCGCGCCCGACGGCGAGCGCACATATCACGTGCTCGGCGAATGGGACAACGATACGGAGCTGGGAATCCTCTCTTCCAAGGCGAAGCTCGCCGAGAACATGCTCGGCAAGAAGCCCGGCGACCAGTTTGAGCTTCCCGGCTCAGAGGGGGCCGCCGTCTTCGCGACGATCGTCAGGATCGAACCTCTCGGAGAAGTTGCGCGCGAGTGGATAAAACTTCCTTCCGGAATGCAAATATGATACAATAGCACGCGTTGCGAGGATGTACATCGAAAGGAGGAACCGTCATGGGATTTATAATTAAGTCGAATTCGGCCAAGAAACAGGCGAAAAAAACGGTAGCGACCAAGAAGCCGGCTCCTAAAAAGGCGGCACCAAAGGTCTCTGCGAAAGCCGAAGCCAAGAAAGTCGCCGCCGTGAAGGCCGCCGTCAAAAAGCCCGCCAAGGAGAGCCCTGTCGCCAAAGCGAAGGAGGCCCCTGCGGCGAAGCCCGAAATCAAGCGCGTTCCTCCGCGCATCACGCGCAAGGCTCCCGTCATAACGAAGACCCCTCCGAAGCCCGTCGTGATCACCGACACCTCCAAGGCAATCGCTTTCGCGATGTCCATCGCCGAGGAGATGAAGCGTTCCGCGCGCAACGAGGACGAGAGCCGTCGCGAGAATGAGATTCGTCTTTCGCGCAGACCCACAACGCGTGCCCAGGGCAAAAACACCGTCAAGTTCCCCGCATCTGATCTCAAGGATTTCCGCAAGAAGCTCCTTGAGGCCAGGGAAGCGGCGCTCAAAGGCGTCGACGCCATGAAGGCGACCGGCTTCAACGAGTCGGGCGATCACGAGGCCGACGGCGGCGACGGCACCAATCAGACGTTGAGGCTCCAGGCGCTCGGCCAGATGGGCAACATCAACCGCACGATCCAGCAGATCGAAGAGGCTTTGCACCGGATCGAGGACGGCTCCTACGGCGTTTGCACCGTTTGCGGCCAGCTTATCCGCAAGCCGCGACTCCTCAATCAGCCGTTTGTGCTTACCTGCATGGAATGCCAGAGCGAGATGGAGCGCAAGCGCGGCTGAACATGTACGCGATCAAGCTTATAGTTGCCGCGCTTCATCTCCTGGTCATTGACGCTTTGACCAAGGAGCTTGCGATCCATCATCTTGCGGGAGGCTCGGTTCCTGTCATTCCCGGCTTCTTCAATCTGACGTATGTCGAGAACAGGGGATGCGCATGGGGAATGTTTCAGGGGCAGGTCTGGCCGCTTGCGGTTTTTGCGATATCGGTAATGGCGCTTCTGGTCTGGCGCCGCAAGGATTTCTTCATTACGGAAGGGCCTTCGTGGTGCGTCAAGGCGAGCTGCGTCGCCGAGACGCTGCTTTATGCGGGAATCATCGGGAATCTCATCGATCGCGTATGGCGCGGATATGTCGTCGACTTCCTGGATTTTCACTGGGGCGACGCGTATCATTTCCCGTGTTTCAACGTTGCCGACATTTTGATAACCTGCTCTGCGTTTCTTCTGATCTTTCTTTCCTTTGCGGCCGCAAAGCACGAGAAGAAGTCTAAATGATCGAGCGAGACGCTTATATCCTGGCGGGGCCCACGGCTAGCGGGAAGAGTGCGATAGCTTCTGCGCTGGCCCGTGAGATGGGGGCTCGGATTTTAAGCGCAGATTCGATGCTCGTCTACAAGGGCATGGATATCGGAACCGCGAAGCCGCCGCATTCCGAGATCGAGGAGTTCGGGATGGGCGGAGTCGATCTGGTGACTCCCGCGGAGGAGTTTTCCTCCGGGGCGTGGCTGAGGGCGTCGGCAGAGTGGATCAAAACCGTTCCCGGCAATGTGCCTGTCATCATCGTGGGCGGGACAGGCCTTTATTTTTCGGCGCTTTTGCGAGGCCTGGACGGCGAGTGGAAAGATCCTCCGCCGGAATATCCCGTCATTAAAATCGACCGCGCTGTTGTCCGCAGGCGTATCGCGGACCGGCTTGACGATATGTTCATGGCCGGTCTCGAGGAAGAGAAGAGGGCGCTTCGCGAACTGTATCCGAACTGGTCCAGGACGGCCGCTCTCGCCATCGGATATCGCGAAGGAGACGATCGCGAGAGGATTTTCATTCGCACATGCCAGCTTGCAAAGCGGCAGGATACATGGTTCCGTCATCAGGCTAGCGCGTTGTATGTCGAGCCGACGGTCGAAGCCGTGCGGGAATGCTGGCGAGCGAAAGGGCCTTGGCGCGTCAAGTTTGAGACGTGCTGAGGCACCGCCCGTCTTCCTTGATGCAGCGAAGTCGCATTTTTAAGGTCGGTGTCCTGTCGAGGTTTAAAGGGACGGTTTGCCGGCGGGACGGGAGTGGAGCGCATCGTTCCAGCATTCCAACCTCTTGACATAACCTCTGCTGTGGTGTATAGTTAATAATAATGCATGAATGCATGTGCGGACTGCAGTCGGGTTCGCAGTTCAGGAGAACAGTCAAATTATGGGTAAGAAATTGTTGATCGTGGAATCGCCCGCAAAGGCGAAAACCATAGGCAAGTATCTTGGCGGCGAGTTTGCGGTCAAGAGTTCCGTCGGTCATATACGTGACTTGCCGACCGAAAACAGCGCGATAAAGATAACGGAAAAAGGCGAAGGCGCGTGGTCGTTTACGCCTTCCTACGTCGTTTCAAAAGGCAAAGAGAAGGTTGTTTCGGAGCTGAAGGCCGCCGTCGAGAAGTCAGATGAAATATATCTTGCGAGCGATCCGGACCGCGAAGGAGAGGCTATAGCCTGGCATTTGAAGGAGGTTCTCGCTCCCGTCGCGGGCGACAAGCCGTTCAGACGCGTCACCTACAATGAAATTACGAAATCCGCCGTCCTTAAGGCCGTTGCCGAGCCTCGCGATATCGACATGCCCCGCGTCGACGCTCAACAGGCCCGGCGCATCCTTGATCGACTTGTCGGCTACAAGGTTTCGCCGCTGCTCTGGAAATATATCGCCTGCGCCAACAACCGGACGTTAAGCGCCGGGCGTGTGCAGTCGGTTGCGTTGAGGCTGCTTGTCGAGCGCCAGCGGGAGATCGACGCCTTCGTGCCCGAGAAATATTTCCTTATGGGCGTGGAGGCCAGGAAGCGCGACGCCGCAGGCGAGACTTTTGTCGCGAAGCTTGCCAGGTTCGACGGCGAAAAACCCGATATCCGCAGCAATCAGACGGCGGACAACATCCTGCTGGATCTCTCCGGAGCGGAGCTAGAGGTCTCCGACCTGAAGTCCCTGCCGAAGAAGCGCCATGCTCTGCCGCCGTTCACGACGTCTACCCTGCAGCAGGCGGCCTCCAGCGTACTTTCCATGTCGCCCGGGAAGGCGATGAAGATCGCCCAGTCTCTCTACGAAAGCGGCCTTATCACGTATATGCGTACCGACTCGGTGAACGTGAGCGATCAGGCGCGCGCCGCCGCGAAGGAATTCATCATAAGAGAGTTCGGCGGAGAGTATTATCCCGAGACTCCGAACTTCTTCAAATCGAAGGCTGACGCCCAGGGGGCGCACGAGGCGATACGTCCGACGGATGTAAATCTCACCCCCGACGCCTCGAAGCTCGAAGCGTCGGAGCTCAAGCTTTACGATCTTGTCTGGCGCAGGTTCCTGGCCAGCCAGATGGCTGATGCGAGGACAACCGTCAAGACTGCCGTCCTCGAGGCCCGCAAGCCGGCTCTCGCCCATTCGTATACGTTTACGGCCAGCGCAACCGAAATCGATTTCAGCGGTTTTCTCAAGGTGATGAATCTGTCGCTGAAGAAAAAGCGCGGCGAAGAGGAAGATGGCGAGGACAGCGACGAGGTTAAGCATCTTCCTCCGCTCGATGTCGGCGAGAGGCTGGATGCGATCCGGTATATCGCCGACGAGAAGGAGACCAAGGGCCCGTCCCATTATTCCGAGGCGTCCCTCATCAAGGCTCTCGAAGAAAACGGCGTCGGACGTCCGTCCACCTACGCCCAGACGATAGAGACGTTGAAGCTTCGCGAATACGCCAAGACCGAAAAGCGCAAACTCATTCCCATGGAGCGCGGCATCCTTGTTTGCGATTATCTGACCAAAAAGCTCGATTCCCTTTTCAATGTCGGTTACACGGCAGAGATGGAGGCTGAACTCGACAAGGTCGAGGAGAAGGGCGAGCCGATGGATTCGATGCTGAGCGCCTTCTACTCGAAGTTCCTGAAGGAGCTCGCCGCATGCGCCGAGCCGGCTCCCGACATGGCGAAGTTCGATGCGGTTTTCGATCTTCTTTCCGAGGTGAAGGTCTGGAAGAGCGCCAAGACGATCGGCAAGCGCGTTTATGACGACAAGGCTTTTGTCGAAAGCGTGCAGAAGCAGGCTGAGGAAGGGCGGCCCCTCTCGGCGCGGCAGCTTGAGTTTCTCGTAAAGATGGCTGTCATGTATTCCGATCAGATATCGAATTTCGATCAGCGCCTCACGGAGTCCGGGCTTTCCTTCAAGTCCCAGAATGCGGTCGAGAAGGCGGATGCAGAGCTCGTCAAATACTGTTTCGATGTCATGAACCGTATCGGAGGAATGCTGAAGAATCCATTCCTCAAGAGCCTCAAGGATCAGGTCGACCGCGGCAGGGGGCTGTCTATGAAGCAGTTTGCGGTTCTTGCCCGCGCCGTCGGAGAGAACGCCTCTTCGCTGGAGGATTGCGCCGATGTGCGCGCGAAGCTCGAACCGTTCGTTCCGGGCGGCTTTTGCAAGACGGAGAACGATCCGATGATTCCCGAACTCTTGAAGCTGATGTCTACGGTCACCGAATGGCGAGCTCCTTCGAAGAAGGGCAAGAAGGTGTATGACGACAAGAGTTTTGTCGAATCGCTGGCGGACCAGTACGACAGACGGCATTCCCTCAGCGACAGACAGGTCATGGCGCTCAAGCGCGTGGCGGTCGCCTACAGAGACAAGATTCCTGATTTCGCCGCCAAGGCCGTCGCCTTGGGGATCGACAACATCCCTTCAAGCAACGAAAAGGACGCCGAAGTCATAAAGGGCGTCTCCGAGACTGTCGAAGTGAAGCGCAAAGGCGGGAGGAAACGTGGAGGGTGAGGCCTCTATAATTCCGGGAGACGTCCTTTCAGGGAAGTTCGCTTCGTATCTTCTCGCGGAGCGCAGCGTTTCCGGCCACACCCTCAGCGGTTACATGTCAGACCTCAGGCAGTTTGCCGCGTTTCGCTGGCCCGATCTCTCCGGCGCTCAGCGTCCGTGGGGCGATGTTGACGAATCTGACGCCCGCCGTTTTCTTGCGGATCTCACGAAGAACGGCGCGGGTGCGACCACGGTGCGCAGAAAGCTCGCGGCGTTGAGGACATTCTACCGTTTTCTCAGGAGAGAGGGCGAAGCGTCCGGCAATCCCTTTTCGATGCTCAAAGGCCCAAGAAAAGCGAAGACGCTTCCCAAGGTGCTTTCGATCGGCGACATCGAAAGGTTTCTGGCGGCGCCTGCGAAGAAGCTGGCGGAGGGCAGGATAAGCGAGTTCTCGGCATTGCGGGATTCTGCCGTCTTTGAGTTTCTCTATTCCACCGGTTGCCGCATCAGCGAGGCCATAGCCGTGAAGTGGGGCGATGTAGATTGCGCCCGCGGCACTCTGATCGTCACGGGAAAAGGCTCGAAAGACAGACTGGTCATCATCGGCTCAAAAGCTCTCGCCGCGCTTGCCAGACTGAAGGATCTCCTTTCCGCCGTCAGGCCTTCCCTTGCGCTTGACGATGCCCATGTGTTCATAAGCGACAGATACGCCAAGGCGTCGGCGAGGTTCGTCGAAAGACGGATGAAGATGTATCTTGAGGAGGCGGGGCTCCCCGCCGATCTTTCGCCTCATAAGCTCCGCCACAGTTTTGCGACCCATCTTCTCGACGCAGGGGCCGATTTGCGCAGCGTCCAGGAGATGCTCGGCCACGCGTCCCTTTCGACGACACAGATATATACGCATATTTCGGTCGAACGGCTCAAGGATGAATACGCGAAGTCGCATCCGCGTTCCGGGGGGCGGTGATGGATCGTCTCTTCCAGAAAGCGACCCTGTTCGCAGTCGCGCCGTTTGCGGCATGGATGGCGCTGATGTTCCTTCTTCCGCCCGGCGCTTCAGGGTATGCGCTTCGCACTCTGGCTTCGGCCGTCGCGCTTTTTGCCGCGTGGGTGCATTTCGCCAGGAAATCGCCGCTGGACATGTCGGCGGCGCGGTGTGACGGCGAATCGCGTTCGGCCGGAATCGTCTGGGGCGTGCTGGCCGGAGTGGCCGTGACCGCACTTTGGATCGCGCCGGAGTATCTGCCGCTTTACCGCCGGTGGTGCATCATGGGCGACGTGCCGTCTCCGTGCGAAGTGCAGAATTCGGCATACGATCCCGATGTCTGCGGATGGTCTCTTACGGTGTTGCGCATCGCGGGAAGCGCTTTCATAATTGCGCCGGCGGAGGAGCTGTTCTTCCGCGCGTATCTCTACCGCAGGCTTCAAGGCGAGCAATGGCGCAAGGTGGACCGCAGGAATTTCGACCTCTCCGCGTTTCTCTGGACGACGGGGCTTTTTGCCCTCGAGCACAACCGTATCGTGGCGGCCCTGATGGCGGGAGCGTTTTATCTTTTCGTGTACAGGCGGTTCGGCTTTCTGCCTGCGGCTGTCGCGCATGTCGTCACGAACCTGCTTCTCGCATTGTTCGTCCTCTACACCGGAGCATGGGCGTTCTGGTAGGGAATTCACCCGGTCTCGCTTTTGTACGCGCCGTGAAAGTGCTATAATTTATCGAAATGAAATCGTCGCCGTCAGAACACCATAAATCGTTGAGCAGATCAGCCGACATCCAAGAAACAGACCGTACGGGTTTGCGCAACGTCATTTTGGCCGCGGGGGCGTTTCCCAAAAAAGGCGGTGAGGCGCGACGCATTCTCGATGCCGCCAAGCGCGTCATCTGCTGCGACAGCGCTGCCGACGCGTTCAGGCGGAACTGCGGGCGCGAGCCTTACGCGGTCGTCGGAGACTGCGATTCCGTAAAAGGCAGGTTCAAGACCGTCGTCAGGGTCGAGGAGCAGGACACCAACGATCTCGCCAAGGCTGTGAGATTCTGCCGCGGGAACGGCATCGGAAATCTGGTCATTCTCGGGGCGACGGGCAAACGCGACGATCACAGTCTCGGCAACGTCTTCAGGGCGCTTGATTTCGGCATCGATGTCGTTACGGACTACGGGCGGTTCTCCGCGCTTGAGGGGACCGGGACCTACCGGGTGAAGCCCGGAGCGGGCGTGTCTGTCTTCGCGACCGACCCCGACACCAAAATGACATCGACGGGGCTCAAGTGGCCGCTGGACGCGGTCAGGTTCGAAAACCTCTATTGCGCGACGCTCAACAGAGCCGTCGGAGATGAGGTGACCTTAAGTTCCACCAGACGAGTTTACGTATACTTTCCGTTCAAATGAAAATTGTCCTTGCCAGTGCGAGCCCGCGAAGGGCGAAGATTCTCGAGTCGTTGGGAGTTGATTTTACGGTCGTCAAAACAGACGCGCCAGAAGTTTCGTACGACGCCGACCCGCGCCGCACCGTCAGCGAAAACGCGCTTGCAAAAGGCGCCGCCGCCGGCTGCGCGAATGTCCTTTCGGCGGATACGGTCGTCTGGTACGACAGCCGCATCTACGGAAAGCCGCGTTCGTTCGACGAGGCGAAGGAGTTTCTGCGCACGTTGAGCGGAAAGACCCATTCCGTCTTTACGGGCGTCGCCTTCAACGGCGAAGTAGAAGTTGTCGAAAGCAAGGTCAACTTCCGCGAACTGACCGACGCAGACATCGACGGGTATGTCGAGCGCGTCAAGCCGACCGATCGTGCGGGCGCGTATGATATCGACGAGTCGGGAGAGCTGATCATCGAGTCGTATTCGGGGAGCTGCGAGAACATCATGGGGCTTCCCGTCGAGCCGCTCAAGGAGTGGGGAATAGTCGGATGAGTTCGCGCGCGGTAGGGTTTTTCGACTCGGGTCTTGGCGGGCTTTGCATTCTTGAAGCCTTCAAGAGGGAGTGTCCGTCGGAGTCGACCGTGTACATCGCCGACAGCGCCAACTGCCCTTACGGGAACAGAAGCGCAGAGGAGATAATCGCGCTTTCCGACGCGAACGCCAGAAGGCTTCTCGAGGCCGGATGCAAAATGATCGTCGTGGCCTGCAACACGGCGAGCGCCGCGGCGCTGGAGTTTCTGCGCGAGAAGTATCCGGATGTCCCGTTTGTCGGGATCGAGCCCGCCATCAAGCCTGCGGCGACGGAGTCCAGGACGGGCATTGTCGGGGTTCTTGCCACGGCGGGAACCTTCGGCGGGCGTCTCTACAACGAAACGAAGGCGAAGTTTGCGAAGAACGCGACAGTGATCGCGACCGTCGCCGACGAGTTCGTCGATCTTGTCGAAAGAGGGCTTACGTCGGGCGAGGAGGCCGAGAGGATCGTCCGAAAAAAGATCGAGCCTTTGATTGCGGCGTCTTGCGATAAGATTGTTCTCGGATGTACGCACTTTCCGCATTTAAGGCCATTGATTGAAAAGGTCGCAGCCGGCCGCGCCGAAATCATCGAGCCTTCGCGGGCGGTTGCGCTCAGGGCGAAAAGAGTGCTCGAGGACCGAGGCCTCGCAAACGCCGGCGGAGGCGAGGCGAAACATATTTTTATTTCAACCCGGAAGGGGGATTTGCGATGACTCAACAGGCTGTTAATCTGGTTGAACTTCTGAAGGCGAACGGCAGGACGTGCGCGACGGCGGAGAGCTGCACGGGAGGGATGATCGGATCTCTCATTACGGCCGTTCCCGGATCGAGCGAAGCGTATCTGGGCGGAGTCGTAAGTTACGCCAATTCCGTAAAGGCGGGCGTTCTGGGCGTTTCCGACGGGACGCTGGAGACTTTCGGAGCCGTTTCCGAAAAGTGCGCGGCGGAAATGGCCGAGGGCGCAAAGCGTTTGACCGGAGCGGATGTCGCCGTAAGCGTGACCGGCATCGCAGGTCCGGGCGGCGGGAGCGCCGAAAAGCCCGTCGGCCTCGTCTGGTTCGCCGTCGCGACCAAGAGCGGAACACGCTCCGAAAAGGCTATTTTCGCGGGTTCGCGCGAAGATATCCGCAGATCAGCCGCAATGCATGCGATAGGAATGATGACGGTCGCGGCAATGGATTAGGGTTCTCCTGGACAGTTGCCGGTTGAGGCCATCAGTTCATTAAAGTTAATTGCCAGGGCCTTTTCAATGGTTGCAGAACAAAAAACCGCTGGTCAGGCGGAGGCGGTGTTTGGTATAATGAAAAATACGTAGAATAATCCGCAAAATTACAGAAATAGATGCAGATAGAAAGACAGAGCGATGAGTTGAACCGCCGTAATACGGCGTTTGACAATAAACTTAGACCGACTGATTTTGACGGTTTTGTCGGACAGGATAAGATTCGCGACAGGCTTCTTTTGGCTGTCGAAGCCGCTAAAGCACGCGGAGAGTCGCTTGATCACGTTCTTTTTTCGGGGCCGCCCGGATTGGGCAAGACAACGCTCTCGTATATTCTGGGCGAGGCGATGGGGGTTAACGTAAAAACCACTTCGGGGCCCGTGATAACCAAGCCCGGCGATCTCGCGGGGCTGTTGACCACGCTTGAGCCGGGCGATATCGTGTTTGTGGACGAAATACACCGCATGGCCAAAACGGTCGAAGAGTATCTTTACAGCGCCATGGAGGATTACGCCATCGATATCATGATCGACCAGGGCCCCAATGCGCGTTCCGTGAGACTTGAGCTGCCGAGATTTACGCTCGTCGGCGCCACCACCCGCATCGGCCTTATCGCAGCTCCCTTAAGGGCGCGCTTCGGCCTCATCAACAGACTTGACTATTATGAGCCCGAGAAGCTCGCCGAGATCGTCTTGCGCAGCGCGATGAAGCTCGGCGTCGACATCGACGGCGAGGGTTCGCTTGAAATTGCGCGCCGTTCGCGCGGCACTCCCCGCATAGCGAACAATCTGCTGCGACGCGTCCGCGATTACGCCCAGATCCGCGCCGGCAACTTCATAACCGGCGACGTTGCCCGCGAGTCTCTTGGGCTGCTGGAGATAGATCCCAACGGTCTTGACGATATGGACAGGCGCATTCTCGAGACGATCTGCGTGAAGTTTTCCGGAGGGCCGGTCGGACTTTCGACGATCGCCGTTTCGGTCGGCGAAGAGCCTGACGCCATTGAGGAGGCCTATGAGCCGTTCCTCATAATGGAAGGATATCTGGAGCGCACGCCCAAGGGGCGTGTCGCCACTTCCCTCGCGTACGAGAGACTGGGTCTCTCGAGGGTCTGATCAAGGTGCCGCAAGATGCGCGTAACGACGTCTCTGCTGTGTCTTTTTGCGATTGCCGCAAGTCCGCTCCACGGGTTCGGCGCGGACTCCGGCGTGTGCGAGCGTGCCGGCGAATCCGCCGACGAATGCAATGCGTCCGCCAAGACGGGCGTGTGGTGGCACTGGATGGGCTCGTACGTTTCGAGGGACGGAATCGTAAAGGATCTGGATTGGTTCTCCCGGTCGGGCATCGGCTCCGCCACGATCTTCGGGATGTGCGACATCTGCACTCCGTGGGCTTCGAAGGTCGACAATCCTCCGGGCGGGAAGATTCTTGCGTTCGGCCCCGAGTGGTGGGCTCTTGTCAGGTTCGCCTGCGATGAGGCCGAGAAAAGGAATATCGAACTTGGGATCCACAATTGTCCGGGCTACACTTCAACCGGCGGGCCGTGGATTCCTTCTCGTCTGGCGATGCGGGAACTTGTTTTCAACGTCACAAATGCCGCGGAGCAGATTTCGCTTGAAGCCAATGCCATGTTTCCCGTTGAAAACGGCGATACCGGCGTCTTCGAAAAGCCTGCCATCACCGCGCGGCGCACCGACATCGTCGACATCGCCGTTGTCGACGGCGTCAGGATCCAGCACATTCCGATGGGATCGTTCACCCAGCCGAACCAGTGGGAGAATTTCGGGCTTGAGTGCGACAAGATGAATCCGGAAGCCGTCGAATTCCATCTTGATCACGTTATCGGCGAGATGAAAAGGCATCTAGGACGCCACGTCGGCAAGACCCTCAAGTTTGTCCTTCTTGATTCTTACGAAGCGGGCCGTCCGACCTGGACGCCGAACATGCGAGAGGAATTCAAAGCGCGCAGAGGTTACGACCCTCTGCCGTTCCTGCCGGTTCTCGGGGGCTTCAAGACGGCCGCCGCGGCCGACGCGGCCGCGGAGAAGAAGTTCAAGGACGACTACGATTTGACGATACGCGAGCTTTATCGAGATGTTCTTTTCAAGATCATGCGCGAGAAGCTGAAGGCGGCGGGATTGGAGTTCGCTTGCGAGCCCTACGGGGGTCCGTTCGATTCGCGAGAGTGCGCGGCATACGTGGACCGTCTGATGACGGAATTCTGGTTCAGGCCCAAGAAAGTGCACGAGCCCGCAAAGCCTCTCGGCTGGAATTCATGGACCGGACCCGACGGAAGACGCCATAACGTAATCGAAGCGGAGGCGTTTACGGCAAGTCCCTCGAACTGCAGATGGAACGAGACGCCGTTTATGCTCAAGGCCGCCGCCGATGCGCAGTTCCTCCGCGGAATCAACAGGATGGTTCTTCATGCGTGTCCTCTCCAGCCGTGGGGTGATGATGTGCTGCCGGGCAAGGCGATGGGGCGATGGGGTACTCATTTCGGCCGGAATCAGACGTGGGCCGAAAGCGGAAGGGGGTTCTTCGAATATCTCAACCGCTGCCAGCAGAACCTCCAATGGGGCGAGCCTTCGGATGTCGAACTGACGTTAAGAGCCGTGTCGCCTTCAGATGCGGCTGTCGAATCGATAGCGCGTGAATCGTCTGGCGAATACCGCTTTTTTGTCGTCAACCGTTCGATGAGGCGCGTGAGCCTTAAAGCCGTTTTCGCGAAAGGCGGCCTTGTTGCGGAATGGTACGATCCCGTTTCCGGCGTCTGCCTGCCTCTGCGGTCCGTTGACGGCGAGATTCCCTTGGTGCTTGATCCGTGCGGTTCTGGCTTTCTGAGGATGCGAAAGGCGTTGCGGACGGCACGGTCTTCGCGCAGGAGCGATTTCAGGCAAGGGTTCGTCTCGTTTGACCCTCTGACTGCCGAGGAGATAAAGGGCGACTGGAAGCTCTCGTTCGACGGCAGGGTCGTCGCCATGCCCAAGCTGGTGGACTGGACGGCGAGTCAGGATGAAGAGCTCAGGTATTTCAGCGGCACTGCGGCATATTCGGCAAGGTTTACGCTGCCGGAGGCTTTTGACGGCGAAATTCTTGATCTTGGAGACTGCAACAACCAGATTGCCAAAGTGTTTTTGAACGGCAGGGAACTGTCGACGTTGTGGTGCGCTCCATACGCGGTGTGGCTGCCCGAAGGCGCTCTGCAAAAAGGCGAGAATGAGCTGAGGATAGAGTTTACGAACGTCTGGGCCAACAGGCTTATCGGTGATGAGCGCGAAGAGGCGGACTGCGATTTTGCCGCGGCGCCGATTTCGGGCGGCGCCTATCTGAAACGCATTCCGGAATGGTTTGGGAACGGGATTCGCTCGCGGCCGTCGAAAGGCAGAAGATGCTTTACCGACTGGAATTACTTCACCGGTGATTCCAAACCGGTTCCTTCCGGGCTGCTCGGTCCTGTGCGTCTCGGCCGCACCTCAGTCGAGTAATCTCAGTGCGAAATATGGTATAATACTCGGAAATCGGGTTTTTGGGCTGTCATGGGGCCAAGCATGAAACACCTGGCGTCTTAATGTTGTCAATGAGCAAAAAGGTTATTATCGTAGGAGCCGGCTTTACCGGATTGCAGCTTGCGCGCACACTCGTCGCGGAGGATGTGCATGTGGTTCTGGTCGATCGCGATCCGGAAAAGGTCCAGCACGCAAGAAATACGCTCGACTGCACCGTTGTCGAATCCGACGGCAGCAGTCTGGAGACGCTTTCGGAAGCCGGCATAGCTTCGGCCGACGCACTCGTTACGCTTACGGCGGACGACGAGACGAACCTGATCGTGTGTTCGCTCGTGGATGCCGACTATCCCGATGTGCTGAAGATCGCGCGTGTGCGGAACTATGCGTACTATATGCGGACGACGGCTACGGCCAAGCGTCACGCCGATGCGACGGCAAGCGGCGAACGCAGGCCTCTTTTCGGCGTTGACCACATGCTCAATCCCGACGTCGAGGCGGCGGCGGCGATTTCCCGTGCGATGGCGCTGGGGGCCGTCGGAAGCGTCATCGACCTGGGCGGCGGATACGGCATCGTGTCGGTGTCGGTCGCCGCAGACGATCCTTTTGACGGGATGCCTATCCGCAAACTTTCCGCTCTTCCGGGCTGGCGGTATCTCATTGCGTATGTCGAGTCTGACAAGGCCGCGGTTCTGCCTGACGGAAACACCGTGCCCAAAGCCGGCGACCGCATCGGCATCGTGGTTTCTCTCGCAGACATCCCTGCGCTTATGCATTTCATGGGGCATTCCGACGAGGAGGTGCTGAAGACCGTTACCGTCTTCGGGGCCGACAAGGTCGGAACTCTTGTCGTCGACAGCCAGCTGCCCCAGCGCCGGGTCTCAACTTTTTCAAAGATATTCGGCGCGTCTTCCCGGGCGAATTCCCGCGAGATAACGATTGTCGACAAGGATCCCGTGCTCTGCCGCGAGGCGGCGGAGCGCTTCGGCGACGTCCGCGTATTGTGCGGCGACATGGCCGACGCCGATCTTTTGCGAGAGGAGGCTCTCGACGCTTCAGACCTGATGATCGCGGCTTCCGGCAATTACGACAGCAATCTCGTGATGGCGGCCTATCTGAAGTCCCGCGGGGTGAAAAGGACCATCGCTCTCACCCTGTCGGGCGAGTTCGGCGATGTCGCGCGCAAGCTCGGCGTCGATGTGGCTGTGCCCATGCGCGATACGGTTGTGGACTGCATCGTCAGCCATCTGAGGGGAGACAACGTCAAGTCGATCCACGCCGTCTGCAACAGGGCTTTCGAAATCGTGGAATGCGAGGTGTCCGCTTCGAGCTACGCCGCCGGGAAGACCCTTTCTAAGCTTTCTTCGAAGGGCGGCCGGTTTATCGTTCTTCTGGTGCGCAATGCCGAAAGCGGAGAATTTTCGCCTCCCAACGGTTCGACCCTGATTCAGGCCGGTGCGCGTGTCGTTCTGGTCGTCCACGCCGGAGCGACCAAGATAATCCAGATGTTCACCGGAAAGGCCTGAGACGGATGGCGTTGTCTCTTCTCCGGATCTTTTCGTACGTTCTCGCGCTGGCGGGCGTGGCGCTGGCGCTGCCGCTTGTCGCCGCCGTCAGATACGGCGAGACGCGCTCGGCGTGGGCGTTCGCGATGCCGATGGCGGCGAGCATCGCCGCCGCCGTTGCGATAACCGTAGTGTATCGCCGCGTCAAAGCTGCGCCGTTGAATATCCGCGCGGCGTTTGTCGCGGTGGGCGGCAGCTGGATTCTGCTGGGTTTCTTCGGAGCGCTGCCTCTCTGGTTAAGCGGCACGATTGGGGATTTCGCAAATTGCCTGTTCGAGAGCATAAGCGGCTTTACGACTACGGGAGCGACGGTGATATTCGATGTCGAGTCTCTGCCGCGCAGCATAAACCTGTGGCGCTGCGAGATGCATTGGCTCGGCGGCATGGGAGTTGTCGCTCTTGTAGTCGCGCTCGTGCCGCTTCTCGGAATCGGCGGCATGAAGCTCATCCAGGCCGAAACGACAGGTCCGGAGAAGGGCAAGCTCACCGCCCGCATAACGAATACGGCGAAAGTTCTCTGGTTCATCTACGTTGGCTTCACCGCCGCCCAGTTCGCGCTGCTGACGGCGTGCGACATGGGGAAGTTCGACGCTTTGTGCCTTTCGTTCTCGACTCTCGGCACCGGCGGCTTCTCTACGCGAAATCTGTCGGTCGGTTCGTTCGGGAGCCCCGCCGTGGAGTGGATTACGTTTGTGTTCATGCTTCTGGCGTCGATAAACTTCGCGCTCTACTACCGCTTTTTCACAGGGCGCGTCGGCGGCATCTGGCGCGACAGCGAGTTGAGGGCGTTCCTCGGAATCGTGCTGGCGGCGATCGTCTGTGTCGTTCTTGTCGAGCTGCCGGGGCCTGACTCCTTCCTGAAGACGCTTCGTGACTCGGCGTTCCATGTCGCCTCCATAATATCCTCGACCGGTTTCATGACCGACGATTACACCGCCTGGCGCCCCGCCGCCCAGATAATCCTCCTTTCGCTCGTGCTTATCGGCGGATGTTCCGGCTCGACGGCCGGCGGAGTCAAGGTTGTGCGCTGGACTGTCCTTTTCAAGCAGCTCGTAAACGAGTTGCGGCGTCTTGTCCATCCTCGCGGAGTTTTTACGTTGCGGCTCAACGGGCTGCCGGGGCGCGAGACGATTGTTCCGTATGTGGCCGCGTTCATCTTCGCATACGTTCTGCTCGTGTTCGTGACCATGCTTTTCGGCGCTCTGGCGGGGCTTGCGCCCTTCGAGGCTTTGACGGGTTCGCTGAGCATGGTGGGCAATGTCGGTCCCGCGTTCGGCGAATTGGGGCCGACTGCGCATTACGGCAGCATCCCTGATCTTCTGAAGTGGTGGTATTGCATTGCGATGCTGGCCGGAAGGCTGGAGATATTCACGCTCTTTATCCTTGTCGGAGCCGTTTTCGGCTCCCGCCGCAAAAACGCCGGCGCGGGACGTATCGATCGGGGGTTGTCATGATTGCGAAAAAAACGGTAGCTGCATTTCTTTTTGCGTCGCTTTTGCGAAGTACGGGCTTTGGCGATGCGGATTGGCGCTTTGTCGCCGCCGAGCAGGGCGCGACCAATGTCGTCATCGCCTCCGCGGCTCCCGGCTCGCCGCTTGAATTTTCCTGGAGATGGAGCCCTTATGAAGATCCGAACGTCGCGAAAGACGCGGCGGCCTTCGCCTGGGTCGACGAGTGCAAGATGGTCGACGGAGGCCGCACCGTCCTGGTGTGCGCTTCGAACGGGGGCGCGGCGGCGGTCGATGTGGCCACCCGGAGAGCGCGCTGGTATCTGAAGCTCGCCCCCGACACCGCCGGTCCCCATTCGCTTGAGCTCTTGCCTGATGGCCGTGTCGCCGTGGCCTGTTCCGTCGGCATCGACAAGCTCGTTATTGTAGATGTCGCCAAGCATCCCTTCGATCCTTCCGGGCAAACGGCGAAAGAGGTGATGGATCTGCCGGGCGGTCACGGCGTTGTCTGGGATTCAAAGCGCGACAGCCTCTTTGTTCTCGGCTACACGAATCTTTTCGAGCTGGCGTACAGAAAGGAGACGATGTCGGTTGACGTAAAGCGCAAGTGGGATTTCTCGAAAGCTGCAGCAGACGCCAGAGGTCACGATCTTGTTGCCGACGGCAGAGGCGGATATTACATGACCAACCGCACGGGAGTATGGAGTTTCAATCCCGACGAGGGGGTGTTCAAGCCGGTCATGATGCGCGCTCACGTCAAAAGCTACTCTCCGGACGGCACGAAGGGTGTTCTCGTGCAGATGCCCACCGAAAAGTGGTGGTCTGACCGTCTGATCGTGATTGAACCCGACGGAGGCGAGCGGATTGTCGGCCCGTACAGGGGGGCGAAGTTCTACAAGGCGCGCTGGATCAAGGAAAGTTCTGAAAAGAAGGATTGGAAATGGGCTGGAACGGAGCGATAATCGGAGGCTGCATCGGTAGCTTTGTCGGGAGATTGCCGGGCGTTCTCATCGGCGGCGTAATAGGCCATCTGCTGGAAGAGGCCGTCAAGCCTGGGAAGGCTGCGCGAAGATCTCCCGATGCCGTATTCTGCGGCTCGGCGGCCGCGATGCTCGCCAAAATGGCGAAGGCCGACGGGCGCATCTCGAAAGTAGAGATCGCCGCCGTGGAGGCGGTGTTCGCGAGACTCGGTTTTTCGCATGCGGCACGCAGCTACGCCATAGACGTCTTTCGCAAGGCGAAGGATGATTCGCATTCGATCTATGAATACGCCTGCGATTTTGCCGCGGTCGTCAGAAACGAGGAAGTGCGAGTCATTTTCTACGAAATGCTTTGGGATATAGCATGCGCCGACGGAGAGCTGTCGGAGTCGGAGAAGTCGATTCTCGAAAGGATAACGTCGTCTCTTCGGATAAACCCCGGATGGTACGGTCTCTTTTATCGCGAGAGGTTCTGTTCCGGCTACAGAGGCCAGGCGACATCCGATCAGGAGAACATCACAGACGCCTACAGTCAGCTTGGTGTTCAGCCGTCGGCGTCAGATGACGAGGTCAAAAAGGCTTACCGCAATCTTGCAAAACGCTACCATCCCGACACGCTCAGGGCGCAGGGGCTGCCGGACGAGATGATTGCGCGCGCAAACGAGAGAATGTCGAAGATCAATGCTGCGTGGGGCGCGATAAAGAAGGAGCGTGGATTATGACGGAGAGCGATGAGACGAAGTTCCGCTTTGAAGGTGCGACTTTCGATTCGCGGCTCGTCAAGCCCGGGATGCTTTATGTCGCGCTCAAGGGCGAGAATGTCGACGGCAACGATTTCATCCCGAAAGCGCTTGAGGCGGGCGCGTCGAAAGTGATCGGAGGCGATGGCGCTCTCGCGGAGCTCCAGGCGCTTGCCCGCGACTATCGCCGCTCGCTTAAAGGCACTACGGTCGTGGCGCTTACCGGATCGGCAGGCAAGACGACGACGAAGGAGCTTCTGAAGTCGTTCCTTTCGTCGATCGGCAAGACCCATGCGACGGCGGGCAATTACAACAATCATCTCGGTCTTCCGATAACGATGCTCAACTGCCCTCGGGACGCAAGGTTTCTCGTTCTCGAAATGGGCAGCAACCATCCCGGCGAAATAGCGGCTCTTTGCGACATCGCCGAACCCGATTCGGGGCTCGTCACGAACATCGGCACGGCCCACATCGAATTTTTCAAGACGCGCGAGGGCATTGCCGACGAGAAGGGGACGCTGCTTGCGAGGGCGAGGGAATTTGGCGCGGTTCCGGGGGATTGCGACTTTAAGGATGCGCTGCGCTCCGGATGCCGCGGCGAATTTGTCGTGGCCGGGCCGTTGCCGGCGAAATTGGCCGAGGCGGTAGGCGCCGTTCTTCCCGGGGAGCACAATCTATCGAACGCGTCCGTCGCGTTTGCGGTAGCTTCACGTTACGGGGTGGGCGTCGACGATGCGGTCCGGTCGCTTGAGAATTTCAAGCTGCCCGGCTCTCGTTGGCGCAGAGTCGAGAAAAACGGCGTGCGGTTCGTCGACGATACGTACAACGCCAACCCCGATGCGATGAAGGCGGCGCTCAAGGCGTTTTCCTGCGAGCGTTGCGATTCCAGGCGGATTGCCGTAATGGGAGACATGTTCGAGCTCGGTGCGGATTCCGAGCGTCTTCATGCGGAAGTGTTCGAGTACGCCTCCACGCTGGGATTCGACGCCGTCATAGGTGTCGGTCGCGTCGCAAGCCGTTGCAAGTGCACCCGATCGTTCGGATCCACCGCCGAAATGACCGAAAAAATTGACGAAATATTCAAGCCGGGCGATTTTGTGCTGCTCAAAGCGTCAAATGCGATGAAATTAGGCAAATTGTCGGAATAATTTGGTATAATATAGGGAGAAATGTTCGAAGCTCGCAATATCGCATTTTCCTACGGCTCAAAAGAAGTGCTTAAGGATGTCTCGTTCGCCGTCAATCCCGGCGAAACGGTTTGCATTGTCGGCGAAAACGGCGCAGGGAAGACTACGCTCTTGAGAATACTCGCAAGTGTTATGATGCCCGATGCCGGAGTCTTGAGGATTGACGGGCGCGATTCGTTTAAAGATCCGCTGAAATACCGCAAAAATCTCGGTTATCTTCAGGAAAAACCTTCGCTTTATGAAGATATGACCGTCAAGTCGTATCTCGTATATCGTGCGCGATTGAAGGGGGAACCCGACAAGCGCATCCGCCGGCGCATAATTGAAGCGTCATCCACATGCAAGATCAAAGAGCTGCTGAACAGGCCGATCCGAAAGCTTTCCTTGGGGGCCAAGAAACGCGTAGCGTTTGCTGATGCGATACTGTTGAGGCCCAGGGTCATTCTGTTGGATGACGTTCTTTCCGGTTTCGATTGTTCGATGCGCGATTCCATCGGAGAGATTATAACTTCCGTCTCGGCGTTTTCGTCTGTTGTCGTCACGGGGCACGAGATTGCGGAGCTGGCGAAATTGGCGAAGAGGTTTTTGGTTTTGTCAAAGGGCGAAATCGCCAGTTCGATCGAGACTAAAGGGCTTGATCCCTCCGATGTCGCCGCCCGAGTCAATGCGGCTTTGAAAGGCGGTGAATCGTGAGTCCGGTAAAGGTTACTTTCAGGCGGACATGCGGGATGATCGTAAAGTCATTCGTGACCGTCTTGTCGATTTCCCTCTTTCTTTCCGGCGCCGCCGCTCTTTTTGCCTTCAATCTTGACGCTTCTGAGGGGTCTTTCGCCAGCCTCGCTTCGGTTTGGGCGAGTTCGGTTTCTCCTCTCCTTCCTGCGCTGGCGGCGCTTTTGGGAATGGAGGTGTGGAGCGACGAGCGCAAAACCGGCAGGATGGAGATCATTCTTTCCTCTCCCGTCAAGGAGCGCGATTTTGTCTTCGGAAAGTTTCTTGGCGTGTGGCTTTTGACGGTTGCCGCCGTTGTCGTATTTTTGCAGCTGTCGTTGTTTTTCCTGAATTCGTACGCGCCGAGGCTGGCGACCGAGGCATCGCTCGTGAATTTTCTGCCCGGTCTGTTTCTGCTGGTTCTCCAGAGCGCTCTGTGGTCGGCCGTCGCCGTGGCGGCCAGTGCGATGTTCAGGAGCGCCGCTGGCGCCGCTGCGATGACCATTTTTGTTCTCGTGGCCCTGCCGCGGGCGATGTGGCTGGCTCTTTCGTACTGGACAGACAACGGGAAAGTGCGATTTGCGGAGCTCCCCATGGATGCCCATGCTTTCGATTTCGCCTCCGGACTTGTTTCAGTGGGAGTGGTTTCCTGCTATCTCCTTCTGACCGTGCTCGCGTTGTTCCTCGCCTCGAAAACGATTCTGTCGTACAGGTTCACCGGCCGCACATCGCGGCTTTCCAGGTTGTCGACGGATGTTTCGCTGGGGCTCGCCGGATTGTTCGCGATACTTTTTGTCTCGTTGATCCACAGGGTCGACGTAAAGCTTGACATTCCCGTTGCAGGTTCCGGCGAAACCGTTTTCTCCCCCCATACGCGCAGCATCCTGGAGCAGGCGCGCGGTTCGATTACGATTACTGCGTTTCTCGGGCGCGAGGATGCCCGTTTCCGTCATGTCGGCCACTTCCTCAGGTCTCTTAAACGTGATGCCGACGAGATCGGCGGAGTGAACCTGGAGATAAGATATGTCGATCCGGTGCTCGATGTAGGCGAGGCCACGAGTCTCATCCGTCGGTGTCCGTGGCCCGTAAAGAACGCCTGCTTCATTTTTGAAAGCGACGGGCGCATCGTGGATTGCCTCGATATCGACGGGGGCTACAGCGAGCGGATCTTTGCGGCGATGATCGCCCGCGTAGCCGTTCCGCTGCATCGCAGCCGCATTTATTGGACGTATACCCACGGAGAGGCCGACTTTGAAGATTACACAAATGCGGGAATGAGCGATCTTGCCAGAGAGCTCGCCCTCAACGGGTATGAAAACAAAAAGATCAATCTTGCCGAAGAGACCATCGGCAAAGATTGCGCTCTTCTTATAATTGCAGGCCCGAAGAAGGGCTTCTCGGAGCGCGAGATAGAATATCTTCAGTCGTATCTGAACGGGCACGGCGAGAATTCCGACGGCGGCCGGGTTTTGGTCCTCATGGATACGGCAGAACATCAAGGCCTGGCGAATCTGCTTTCCGCATGGGGAATCCGGGCCGAATCAACCGTTCTAGACGGGGTCCCTACGATGTCCGGAAGCGATGTCATAGTCAAGGATTTCTCCGAGTCCCATCCCGTGGCGCGTCCGCTTGAGGGGCAGCAGATCATTCTGCAGAATCCTCTTGCCATGTCGATGTCGTCGTCTGCGATCGAAGGCGGCAGCGGCGCCGACAGGAAACGCTACAGGGCGCTTTTCTCGGCGGGCGGACGCGATCTCGCAGCGTGCGTCGAACGAGGCAGCATGAGGAGCGACGCCGCCACAAGACCGTCTCGCCTTATCGCCGTGGGAGATGTCGATTTCCTTATGAACGGCTGTCTGAGGTCGTACAGAAACGCGAACATGGATTTCTTTTTGAATTCGGTAAACTACCTTTCGGGACGCGATGTTATGGTCAGCTCCGGTCCGGAGCTCGACAGGCTTCATACGGAAATGGATCGTGACGCCCGTGTTTCGTTCGTGACGATGACTTCAGCCGTGGCGCCGGCGGTCGTCTTCGCCCTTTACTCTCTGCTGGTGCTGTGGAGGAGGCGGCGCAGATGAGCAACAGGTACAAGATAATCTACCTTTTTGTCGGAATCTTCGCGCTGGTCGGCGTTCACATCTACCTTTCGATCAGCGGGGTCGCGAAGCTGTCGAATCGCGATACGGTGTTTGACGAGTCGGTGCTGGACTGTGACACCATCGCCATAGACCGCAGCAACGGTTCCGATATCGAGCTTAAGAGGCAGGATGGCGGCTGGATCGTAGAAAAGCCTTATGCAGCGATTGCGGAAAACGCCATGGTCGAGGAGATGATGGATCTGCTGTCCGTCCGCAAAATCAGCGACGCAGACATCTTCCCCGAGAAAAAGCTCGCCAACATGGGCAAGCGTCTCTCGGATTTCGGTCTGGAGAAGCCGGATGTTTCGCTGCACATCCTGAACGGATCGCTGACCAACACCCTTTATATCGGGAACAGGAGTCCCACCAAGGAAAAGGTTTTTGCCATGGTTGACGGCGACGACTCTGTTTATCTTCTCGATGCCCGCATCCTTGATATTGCGTCCGCGTCATGCAACGAGTTCCGCTCCAGAAAGCTGGCAATCCGCAAATCGGTTCCCGTGACCCGGTTCGACGTAAAGAGGCCGGACGGGGCTCTGTTGCGCCTGCAGAAGACCGAGGGGCAGTGGATGCGCTGCATCGACGACGAGACTGGTCTTTACGCCCCGGCCTCAAATATCCAGATAAACGAGTTCCTCTCCTGCTTCGAGAAGGCCGGCGTCAAGGATTTCATCTGGCCGACGGATGCCGACGGGACCGGCGAGGTGCTCTCGGTGTCGTTGAACAGGCTCGCGGAATACGGGCTTTCGGCCGAAAGCGGACTTGCAATCACGATCTACGACAATGACGCCTCGACAAGCCAGATGGTTTTGGGCAAATCCGCCGGGGACGGGCTTGTCTATGCCCTTGTTCAGAATGCACGGGCCATTGTAACGGTTGACGCCCGGCTGAAAGATCTGGTCAACGAGAGCGATTTTTCCGATTCTCGCCTTTTCCCGTATGATTCTTCGCGCATTTCGAGAATCGCGCTTACGGACGGCGGCGTGGATTACAGACTGTCGAAGAATCATGACGGCAAATGGATGATGGACTCTCCGATAGCCGCCGCTGCAGATGCCGATTACGTGAAGCGGCTGCTGGACAGGATAGTTGCGGTCACGGACAAAGATCGCGACGAGAAGGGGGTGTCGGTCTCCATTTCGACGAACTCGCCGCTCGAAACGGTTTCGCGCGACGCGCTGTTTTCGGATTTCTCGCTCGCCGACCTGCGCAGCAGGGAGATCGTCAAGTTCAATACCGCCGACATCCGCAGGATCGAATCCGTCGGAGAGTCGGGCGGAACCGCGGTTGTATACGACATGAACAGCCGGACCTGGGGTCCCGACGCTTCGTGTGCGGGTTGCTCCATCCGTCAGGACGCCGTCGTCAACGTGCTGAACAAGCTCAATTCGCTTAATGCGGTTTCTGTAGTGACGCTGAAGGCCAGCACGGACGAACTTCAGAAGTACGGCATTGATTTTGAAAAGCCCGCAGCCAGGATTTCAGTCGATTTCTTCAACGAGAGTATGCTGAGACGGAACATTTTCATCGGAGAGAGGATTGCTACGGGTTATTATGCGGCGACAGGCGTGTTTGACGCCGTGTTTGTCCTGTCCGATGAAGACGTCGCATGTCTGGTTGCACCATTGGTAATTTCAGAGAAAGGAACAAAATGAAATACGACAAGAATAACGCGCTTCTGGAGTGTTCGATTCCGGGCGTCCCTCAAAAAAGCGGAAAGGTCCGCGATGTCTTCGATCTCGGCGACAGCCTTTTGATGGTTGTGACGGATCGCATCAGCGCTTTCGACGTCATTCTTCCTTCGGGCGTTCCGGACAAGGGGAAGGTGCTCAACCAGCTTTCCCTTTTCTGGATGGAGTTTCTCGGGATGAAGAACCATCTTATCACGGCGAATGTCGATGAGTATCCCGAAATCCTCCAGCCTTACAAGGAGGATCTGCGCGGCCGTTCAATGCTCGTCAAGAAGGTCAAGATGGTCGAGGTCGAATGCATCGCGCGCGGCTATCTTACCGGCTCGGGCTGGAAGGAATACAAATCCTCCGGAACGGTCAACGGCGAGAAGCTCCGCGCAGGCTACGAGAACGCCTCGAAGCTTGACGAGGTTCTCTTCACTCCGACCACGAAGGCGGCGATCGGCGATCACGACGAGGCCATAAACTACGACCAGACCGTCGAGATCGTCGGAGCCGAAACGGCGGCAAAGCTCAAGGAGGCCACCGTATCTCTCTATACGCGCGCGGCGGAGTATGCCCGCGAGCGCGGCATAATCATCGCCGACACGAAGTTCGAGTTCGGCATGGACGACGACGGGTCTCTCATTCTCGCCGACGAGGTGCTTACGCCCGATTCGTCGCGTTTCTGGCCGGAGTCCAGCTATGCGGTGGGGTCCAATCCCCCGTCCCTCGACAAGCAGTACGTTCGCGACTGGCTCGACTCGATCAATTTCAATCACCAGCCGCCGGGTCCTGAACTCCCAGACGAGGTGGTTGCGCGCACGCGTGAAATTTACATCAAGGCCTACGAAGATCTTTCCGGCCGCAAAATCTAAAGAAAGAGGTGTACTCATGGGTATGTTCGATCAGATCAAGGAAGCGATGAAGATGCGTTCTGAGGCAAAGCGCATTCAGAATGAGATTCAGAAGATTACCGTGACCCACTCCAACGGCGGAATTACGGTGACGGCCAAAGGCGACATGTCGATTTCGTCGATATCGTTTACTCCTGAGGCGTACGATGAAGTGAAGGCCGGCAAGCCGGCGCGCTTCGAGACGATGCTTTTGAACGTCGTTAACGCGGCGCTCAAGAAGGCTCGTGAAACAACGCAGCAGGAAATGGCCAAGATGATGCAGGCCGGCGGCGCCGGCGGGCTGTTTGGCAAGTAAGCGCTCTCTGGTCTCCGGCCGCAGGCGGATGGCCGCCAGGGGCCGGTGTCCAGGTGGAGATGACAGATGATCGCTCCGATCAGAGAACTTGAGCAGGCGCTTTCGAAACTTCCCGGTTTCGGGCGCCGCTCGGCTTCTCGGGCGGCCTTGGCTCTTGTGCGCGAACGTTCCCGTTTGGCCGAGCCCCTGGCCGCCGCATTGAAATCAGCGAGCGAAAACGTCGTATGCTGCTCCCGCTGCGGAGGGTTTACGACGATACACGACAATCCTTGCCGGATGTGCGTTGACGAGACGCGCGAGAAGACGGTTGTCTGCGTTGTCGAGGAACCTTCCGATATCGTGTCGATCGAATCTTCAGGCGCATTTTGCGGCCGATATCATGCCTTGGGCGGAAAATTCTCGGCGTTGAAGGCCGCGTCTTCGGTCAAGATTCGCATTGACGAGCTCAAGGAGCGCGTCGTGCGCGAGGGCTTCACCGAAGTGCTGCTCGCGCTTTCGACCGACATGGAGGGTGATGCGACGGCCGGATATGTCACCGAGGTGCTCGGGCCGCTTGGCGTCAAGATCACCAGGCTTGCCTTCGGGCTTCCGGCCGACTCCGGCGTGGCGTATTCCGATCCGTTGACGCTTAAGCGCGCCATTTCCTACAGAATCACCCAGTTGAACTGATTTTCTCTGTTGCAATTGAATGCCGACGGTTAAACCATCATGAAAGATATGACATACAGATTTAACGATGACGGCAGGAAGATTTCTCTTCTTGGGTATGGAGCCATGCGGATGCCTACTGTCGACGGCAAGCATGCGAACGGCTGGGCGCGCGGGGCTTCCAACGCCGAAATCGACCAGAAGCGTCTCAACGAGCAGATCAAACACATGCTCGACAACGGCGTCAACTATTTCGATACGTCGCCAGCCTATTGCCGAGGGCTTTCGGAGGGATGTCTCGGCAAGGCGCTCAAGGCGAGCGGGTATAAACGCGAAGACTATGTCATCGCGACGAAGCTTTCGAACTTCTCGCCTGCGCAGTATCCGCTCGAGAAATGCAGGGAGATGTTCGAGAAATCCCTGAAGGAGCTACAGACGGATTATATCGACAACTATCTTCTGCATTCGGTCGGCAACGGCGACTTCAAGACGTTCTCCAGACGTTATCTCGAAAACGGAGCGCTGGACTGGTGCGTCGAGCAGCGCAGGTCGGGGCGGATACGGAATCTCGGATTTTCGTTCCATGGCGATCCGAAGGTCTTCGAGTGGTGCATGCAGAATCACGACAGGTACAAATGGGATTTCTGCCTGATACAGATGAACTATGTCGACTGGCGCCATGCCAAGGAGGTGAACAGCCGCAATCTGGACGCCAAATATCTCTACGACGAATTGACCAGGCGCAAGATCCCTGTTGCGATCATGGAGCCGCTTCTGGGCGGCAATCTCGCAAAGTACAACTACGCCGTCGCCAAGGAGCTGACGCATCTTGACGCAGAGTCGTCGTTCGCGAGATGGGCGCTCAGGTTCTGCGGTTCGCATCCGAATGTGATGACGGTCCTTTCGGGAATGACTTTCGAAGAGCACATAGAGGAGAACATCGAAACGTTTTCTCCGTTGAAGCCGTGCAGCGAGAAGGAGTTCGAGGCGCTTGAGCGTGCGGCAAAGGCATATCTTTCGTTCGGGATGATTCCCTGCACGCGTTGCAACTACTGCATGCCGTGTCCTTACGGGCTGGACATCCCCGCGCATTTCGAGTTTTACAATTCCATACTTGCATTGAAGGAGTATCCCTCTCCGCGAGAGGTGCTGGAGAGGTACTGCAAGGCTATCCCCGACAAATTAAGGCGCGCCGATCGCTGCACCGATTGCTGCAGATGCCTGGGGCATTGTCCTCAGCGCATCCCCATCTCAAAAGAAATGGAGAAAATCAGCCGGTGGATTGATGGACTCATAGATAAGGAGCTGTCGAAATGAGAGATTTTAAAAGCTGGGCGTTTTGGAAACCTCTGCTTGTCTGGTCGTTCAAACGGCTTGTTTCGCTGGCGGTCATTGTTCTCGTCGTTGCGGCGTTCATCGTCGACAAGGCTTCATTTCTCAGGAGTTTCAGCGATTACCCTCTTTGGATACAACCGGCTTTTTCATTGGGGTTTTTGGTTGTTTTTGTGCTTACTCATTTGTGGGGGCGTTTTTTCTGCGAGTGCCTCTGTCCGCTCGGAATAATCCAGAGTTTTATCGCGAGAATCGCAAGTCCACGAAAGGCTGTTCGCCGTGTCTGTACGCGTCTGCCCGTTACTCGCGTTCAGCTCGCCGTCAGGTGGTCGATTTTCGCCGTATTCGCGATTCTTATCGCGTGCGGTCTGGGGGCGCTGGCCCATTTTATAAATCCGTATTCGATAGTCAGTAAATCGCTTATGGCGTTTACGTGCGGAAATGCCGTCGGCAACGACGCCTCCGGTATCGGCAATATATTAGGTGTCGCTTCCGAAAAATCATCATGCGTGGATGCGATCGCGTTGAGCGGACTTATAATGCTTTCCATCGTCGCTGCAAGCGCGTTTTTCGGCAAGGGGAGACTTTGGTGCAACTGGGTGTGCCCGTTCGGCTCCCTGTTTTCTGTACTTTCGAAAAAAAGTCTCCTGAGCGATAAGATTTGCAGGGGGTGTGAAAATTGCAGAAAGTGCTTCCCGCGAAACGGTAAAAACGCAGAAGCTGAAATAAACACCCCGGGTGATGCTAAAGAACTCGAGGTGTCCAGAAGAACCGCCATAAAGGGCGTTGCCGTTCTTGCCGCGGCGCATACGGTCGAAAAGACGACGGACGGCGGCTTTGCTCCTGTTTCCATGCCGGGAGTACCGTCGCGTCCCTTGCCGATCATGCCGCCCGGTGCCGTGTCCCGAAAAACTTTCAACGTCAAGTGCGTCGGCTGCGGACTTTGCGTGACGCGTTGTCCGATGAATGTTCTGCGGCAGTCCGTTGATCTGAAAACTTTCGGCCAGCCGGAGATGTATTTCCAGAACGGATATTGCCGGCTTTCGTGCGATTACAAATGTGCGCGCGCGTGTCCGACAGGAGCGTTGAAACCGAGAACGAAAGAGCGTGCCAATCTTCATGTAGGCCACGCTGTCTGGAAGAAGGATTTATGTCTCAGGAACGCTCCCGGAGATAAAAAAGAATTTTGCAGAGCATGTGTCCGCAAATGTCCGGTTAAAGCTCTTCATCTGGTGGACGGCGCGGTAGTCGTCGACAAGACGGCGTGCGTCGGATGCGGAGCGTGCGAGCATGTCTGTCCCGTAAGGCCGGAACCGGCCATCATCATCAAGGGGTTTGTCCGTCAGAGAGAAGTTTTGCCGATGGGAGAGGATGATTTGATAGCGGAGATGGTTTCGCGTATTGAAGGCGGCGACACTTGTGTTCTTGCCAAGGACGGTGTAATTACCGCGTGCAGCAAGGCTCGCGGGGTCAAGCCGCTTCTTCACTTCCTGGACAACGGCAAGCTCGACGGCGCGATAGTGGTCGACAAAATAATCGGCAGGGCTGCGGCGGCGATCTGCATCACCGGCGGAGCAAAGGAAGTTCACGCGAAGGTTATGAGCGAAGGCGCCAGAGAGCTTTTGGAGCAATACGGGGTTGCGGCGAGCGGAGCCGAAATCGTGAATGAGATCGCAAACCGCGAGAAGACCGGAACATGTCCGATGGAAAACGCGGTCAAGGACATGGCCGATCCTGCCGAAATGGTAAAGGCGGTAGAAGAAACGCTTAGAGAACTGGAGGCGCAATGAAGCGTCATCTGATCGGTGTCGGCGGTGTCGGAATGAGCGCTTTGGCGACTGCACTCGTCAAGCTTGGCGACGAGGTGACGGGGGCCGATCGTACGCTTGGGACCGCCAATATCGCGTTTCTTGAATCCCTCGGCGTGAAGTGTTTTCCCGACGATGGTTCAGGCGTCGACGAAACTACCGATGAGGTCGTTGTTTCGACGGCGATAGAAGATGACAACCCGGGTCTGAAGCGGGCCCGTGAGTTGGGCATTCCCGTAACCCACCGCGCCAAGGCGCTCGCGCGGACGCTTGCGCCGTATAAGCTCGTTGCTGTAGTCGGCACTTGCGGCAAGTCTACGGTTACGGCGATGCTGGGACACATTCTCGCAGAGTGCGGGTTTGATCCGATGTGCGTCAACGGCGCGAATGTTCCCGGATGGGACGGGGCGGTCCGGTTCGGCCGCGGGGAATACGCCGTCGCCGAAGTCGACGAGAGCGATAAATCTCTCGTTGCGTTTAAGCCTTATGCGGCGGTCGTTACGAACGCGTCGGCGGATCATTATTCCAAAGAGGAGATGGATGAAGTCTTCGACGCGTTTGTCGACGGTATGCCTGGGCCGCTTGTGGAAGGACGCAAGGTTTACGGGGAAGCGGAGACTTCGATCCCCGGAAAGCATAATCGCAACAATGCTTTTCTGGCGCTGGAAATGGCAAAGGCCCTTGGATGCGATGAAGCTGCGGCAAGGGCGGCGCTTTTAAAGTTTGGAGGTGTCGAAAGACGTCTTCAGAAAATCGGTGATGGAGTATATGATGATTACGCTCATAATCCTGAGAAGATAAGGGCGATGTGGACTACGCTCGCTGAAGCTCATCCCGATGGGATTTGCGTCGTCTGGAGGCCTCATGGATATGCTCCTTTGAGGAAGATGCTTGATGGCCTGGCGGAGATGTTTAACGACACGATCCGTTCTTGCGACAAACTTCTTCTTCTGCCTGTTTATGACGCGGGGGGCACCGCTGATAGATCGGTCAATTCAGATTTGCTGGCCGATATGATTGATTCTCGAAAGGTTGTCGAGGTCTCTGGCCTTGAAGATGCGTATGAGTGGATATGTTCGAACCGGTCGAAATTTTCGGCCATTGTCACTTGCGGGGCTCGCGATCCGGAGTTGCCGATATTGGCGCGGCGGATTGCCGGTGGATAGTGTATAGTATTGTAAAACAGAAGGAGGTTTTTGTGCGACATAATCTTTTCTCAGCGCTCGCTGTTGCAGTAGGCGTTTTTGCATCCTTTCAAGTTTTTGCAACCGATATAAAAGACGCAGCTTTGCTTATGGAAAAGGGTCACTATGCCGAGGCGTATGTGGCCTATACGAACATCGTATTCGCGCCTGATGGTGCGAATGTTACCGACGGGAATCGCGCGCAGTCTCTCCTTGATGCGCCGAGGTGCTTAGCGAAACTTAAGCGCTTCGATGAGGCAGAGCCGTTGCTCGACAAAGCGATTTTGGAGCGCAGGGAGTTTGCCGTTCACGTCGCGTATTCGCAGGCGCTTGGGGAATTGCCGCGTTACGGTAAAACGGTAAAGGGCGTATTTTCCAGAGTGAACGAGTGGGGAGCACCTTACTCTTCTGTAGAGCATGATAGGGTTAAGCGCCTAAAGTGTTTAGAGGCGATTATGCCGGATTTGCCTAAACAGACTAAACTTCGCCAACGTTGGTTCTGGAATGAAGTCGTCAACGCCCTCGAAATGAACGCTCGAAACAGGGGCGCTGCGTGGAAGCTTCAGGAATTGACTTCCTTAAAGGAAATTCCGCCGATAGACGAAAGGGAAAACTGGGGTGACAGCGATTTTGAAGTGGGCCCCGCGCCCGTTGATGAGAATGGAGAACCTCTTTTTTACGGTCTTGTCAAAAATTGGGAAGATGCCAAGAACGACGGCGAGAGATGGATGTTCGCTAATACCGCGCGCGCGGCGGTTGACGATTTCGGGCGTCGCAATTCGGCGCGTTCGTTAGGCGCATTCGCCGAAAATCAGTTCGGCGTTTACAGGTTGAGAGACGAAGGTGATCTTAAAAAACTTATTGAGGATTTAAAGTCTCTTGATGATGATGAGACTATTACCAGGCTCGCCAACGGAGTTAAACGTTTTAAGCTTCCCGTTGAATATAATTACATGAGAATGTGGCGCGAGCTTGGCGATTACGCAAGCATAGCTCAAGAATACGAACGGCGCTATCAATTTGTGAAAGCGTGCGAAATGTGGAAAAAGGCGGGCAAAGGCTGCAGCCATTGTGTTGAGAGTATTTCATCTCCGAATGTCTCGCTTTCCGGAAATGTGCCGGTCGTAAGCTATAAAAAGCGCGGCAGATTTGAGGTTAATTTCAGGAACGCCGATGAATTGGAATTTTCGCTTGTGAAAATCGACGTGGCCAGATATTTGGAAGAAGTTAAAGATGATGTCAAGAATAATCGTAAAAGAAATGATTATTATAATTTATGGGATGTTGCCAGATTCTTGATAAGATTAAAGGATTTGAAAAAGGTCGAAAAATATCTGATAGGTGAAAAGTATTCATGGAGCCAAAAAGTTTCGTCGCCTAAAGATCATTTTGACGCCAAAAAGGAAATAGAAGTTCCGTATGATTTGCCTCAAGGTGATTATCTTTTAGAGGTTACGGCTAAGGGCGGTAATAGAATTCATTCGATTTTGCGTGTGCAGCGTTTGGCGGCAGTTAAGGAATCCTTTGCCGTAAAAGACGGTGGTGGCCTTTACATTGTAGATGCTGAGACCGGCGCTCCCGTTAAAACCGCAAAAATAGAAGCGTTTCAGTTTCACGCTACGTTTAATAAAGATCGAAAGTTTGAATATAAAGAAATCGGTCCTGTATTTACCGATGAAAATGGATATGCGAAAATACCTTTGCTGAACCGCAGTCGGGATGGATATATTACGATAACTTCTCCGGATGGCGCGTTGGAGGTTGTTGATTCATATTGGTATAATTATTATATTGACTATAGTTCTCAAGACCGTCGTCGAGGTGTAATAATAACCGACCGCCCCGCCTATCGTCCCGGCGATACGGTAAAATATAAGCTTTGGATGCGCAATGGCGGATATGGTAATCAAAACTCCTTGGAAGGCGTAAAGATTTCTTTAAGAATATATGATCCAATGGAGAATAAGCTGAGTGAAAAAAAATCCACTCTAGATAGATTCGGTGGTTTAGCGGGCGAATTTGAAATACCAGATGACGCGAAGCTTGGGAAGTATGCGATATCGACATACGAAGAAGGACGTTACGATGAGATTCGTTCGACATTTAGAGTCGAGGAATACCGTAAGCCCGAGTTCGAGGTGTCAGTCGATACGCCAAATAACGCTCCAATGCTGGGCGAAAAGGTTTCGGCGACGGTAAGGGCTAAATATCTTTGGGGTGATAGCGTAAAAAAAGGCGTTGCGGATGTGACTGTCCGGCGTACTCCGCGCAGAATAACGTGGTATCCTTCCTGTGAGTGGTCCTGGCTTTACGAAAACGGATCTAATTGGTGTTTTTATGATGCCGATTGGTATTGCGGGTTAGGGAATCTTTGGATCTGCAGGCGCAACTGTCATCGTTGGTATGGATCTTCGCCGGCGCCCGAAACTGTGGTTACGATGAAGAATGTTCCTCTTGATGAGAACGGCGAAGTAAAGGTTGTCTGGGATACGTCATTGGTGCGCAAACTTTATGGTGATGATGATCAGGAATATTCCATTTCGGTTTCAGTTACTGATAATTCGCACCGCACGATTGACGCGACGGGTTCGGTAATTGTTCGTGCCGAACCGTTCCGCGTTTTTACGTGGACTGATAAGCCGCATTACCGTGTCGGCGATAAGGTTAGTGTTTTTCATCATTTTGATGGGCTTCGCGAGGGTGATGTTAAGGAGGTTCGGTATTGGATAAGTGATTTGAGGTACGAGGGAATCGGAAAGAAGGAAAATGTTAGTGAAAATGTTAGTAAGGTGTTTTCGGCGTCTAAACCCGGGCAGTACAGAGTTTCAGTTGAAGTTACTGACATAAAAGGGAGAGTTTGTGAAGGCTCGCGCATAATTCTTGTCAGAGGAGAGGGTGATGACGGGCGAAACTACAAGTATTCGTCGCTGGAGCTTATTCCCGATAAAGAAACTTATTCGCCGGGCGATACTGTAAAACTTACGGTCAATGCGGACTATTCCGATTCGACCGTTTTTTACAAAGTTCGCAACGGTAAGACCCAACTTCTCCGTCTTAAAGGCAAGACGGGCGAAATATCAATTCCTGTAGTCGAAAGCGACAAGCCGAATTTCTTTGTTGAAGCGTGGACTTTTTCTCAAGCGAAGTATCATCGTGAGGTTCGCGAAATTATGGTGCCGCCGGTCGATAAAATCGGTAAGGCTACTGTCGAGATAGATGGCGGCCTCGAAGTCGTAAAGCCCGGCGAAACTGTTTCGGCTACCGTTAAGATTTTTGACGAGAAGGGTAAGGCTGCAGACGCATCAGCGGTTATGACCGTTTACGACAAGGCGATTGATTTGATTGCGGGCGGTAGTAATGTAAAAAGTCTTAAAGAAGCGTTTTGGTTCGATCGCCTTAATTTTCCGCATTCATTTTTGAATACGATAGTTGACGGCTTTAATTGTATATATCTTTCTGGTGATGAAAATTTTGGACCGCTTGGTCTTTGGGGTGAATATGCGATCGGATTTCTCGGATCTAAAACGATCGGCAGAAGTAGATTAGAGAAGAAAAGGTCGAGAAGTGCGGCCCCTCAGGCTGAACCTGTGATGGAGTGTGACGCTTCTGTGGCGTGTGAACCTATGGCTTGTCTTTCTCCTGTGAGTTCGGAAAATGGCTGTGCGAAAGCCGGTGGCGTCAGGAAGGATTTTGCCGATACGGCATACTGGAACGCCGCGCTTGAAGCGACGGGTACACAGGGCGTTTATCGCGTTAAATTCAAGATGCCTGAAGATATTACGACATGGAATATAAAGGTGTGGTCGATCGGAATCGACGGGCGTGTTGCGGAGGTCGCGACTGAGCTCATCACGAAAAAAGATCTGATGCTTAGAATGATAACGCCGCGATTCTTTACCGAAAAGGATGAGGTTGTTATTTCGGCTAATCTTCATAATTACAGCGATAAAGCGCGACAAGTAACCGCCTCAATCGATTTGAAGGGCGTTGAAATCAAAGGCGATACAAGTTCAAAGACAGTTTCCATTAATGCCGGAGGCGAGGCGCGGGCAGATTGGCGTATTAAGGTTCTTTCTTCCGGTAAACTTACCGCTCGCATGCGCGTCGCGGACGCTGAACTTTCTGATGGCGTAGAGAAGAGTTTTGATGTCGTCTCACACGCCGTCGAAAAGACGGAGAGCTGCTTTAAGATTCTTTCTTCGCTTGAGAAAATGGATTGCAGGGTTTACGAGGGCGATGAGGCGCTTGAGATGTACAAGAAACTCGGTTTTAATCTTCCCGATAAGAATGAGGCTAAAGATTTGCGCGCCGTGGTCGAAGTTTCCGATACGCTCGCAGGCGCGATAGATAAGTCGCTCGATTATCTGAAGTACTACGAATACGAATGCAACGAGCAGACGATGAACCGCTTTGTTCCGGCTGCGGCAGCGAGAGACGTTCTCGTCGCCAGAGGCTTTGGCGACAGGTTGAAGGATGTTGACGAGTTGATTGAGAAGAGTCTTATGAAACTTTCCGAGCGCCAGAATTCCGACGGCGGTTGGGGCTGGTTCTGGGGCTCTTACGAGCATTCCTATGAGCACATGACCGCGACGATCGTGCGTGGGCTCGCCGAGGCGAAGCGCCATGGCGTTGAAGTTCCCGGCACAGTGATGGATGGTGGCGTAAAGTGGCTGAAGGAGCGTCAAAGGGAGTCGCTGGGATACATAAAGAAGCATAAGACGCGTCCTTGGGCGAACGATGTCCTTACGGCGTATGCGATATTGCTCGCTACGGACGGCAAGGCTGACGCCACGGCGAAAGAGATGATGCGCCTTGCGTACGACACGCGGCTGGACTTGCCTGTCTATGCTCAAGCGCTTCTGGGCCTCGCGTTCGATTTGACCAGGGAAGTCGAGAAGCGCGATACGGTAGTGCGGAACTTGAAGCAGTTCCTCAAGGAGGATTCCGAAAACGGCACGGCGTATCTTGAACTTGGCAACCACGGTTATTGGTGGTGCTGGTACGGCAGCGATTTCGAGGCTCAGGCAATGGCGCTGAAACTCTTTTTGAAAGTTGAGCCGACGAGCGACGCGACGCGCGGCCTCGCGCTTTATCTGTACAACAACCGCATTTCGCGCACGCATTGGACGAATACGCGCGATACGGGGCTTGCGATTGAGGCGCTCGCCGAATATTGCCGCAAGGTCGAGAAGAAAAATGAAAAATACGTGAGCGGATATTTGACTTACCTTACATACGAAGAGCCTATTAAAGCGGCGGGGCTTGAGCTTAAGGTAAATCGTACGATTTCGCGCGTAAGTGAGGTTGTTGAGGATTCGACAGGGCGCGGCGCTTCAGGCCAGTCGCTCGCTCAAAAGCGCACGAAAGAAGTCTTAACTACGCTCAATGACGGCGACGCGGTCAAGGCGGGCGAAACGCTTGAGATTCGGGTCGATTTAGACTCGAAGAACGACTACGAGTATATTCTTATCGAAGACAGGAAGGGCGCGGGCTTTGAGCCGCTGGATGGAATGAGCGGTTGGAAGAATCTCGGCGGCGGTTGGGCGTATGTCGAGAATCGCGAGAAGAAGACGGCCATCTTCCTTAGAGAAATCTCACGCGGCGCCCATTCTTTCACCTATCGCGTAAGAGTCGAGACGCCGGGTGTTATACACGTTTTGCCCGCGAAAGTCGAAGCTATGTACGCGCCTCGTCTTCGCGGCAATTCCGATGAAATCAGATTGGAGATCAAGTAGCTCCTGTTTGGTTCCTGGTTCTTGGTTTCGTGTTTTGGGATAAGTTCTTCACCTCTAAAAATAAAAAATGGTATAATGGCGAATATCGGGATCACAAACAGCAAGATGGAGATTTTAATATGATTAGCGATAAAGTCGTTCAGTATCTGTCGCGCATAGGGGCGCAGGGTCTTACTGAGGTTTCGGCTGCGAACTTGGCTTCGCTTCAAAAAGCCCACATGATGTCTGTGCCGTACGAGAATTATGACATCTGGGCGTCAAAGCCGTCTTCTCTCGCGTATGATGTTCTTTTCGACAAGATTGTAGTTCGCCGCCGTGGTGGATATTGTTTTGAGCTTAACGGATTGTTCGGCTGGCTCTTGAGGGAGCTGGGATATGAGGTTGAGGAATATTTCGGCAGATGGCTCAAAGATGAGACTCTTAAGATCCCCGCGCGCCGTCATCGCATTTTGAAGGTTGCGGTCGAAGGCCGGGAGTTCATCGTAGATGTCGGTGTCGGGCAGCGCACGTTCCTCACTCCGCTCGAGTTCGTTTACGATGCGGTCCAGAGCCGTGAAGGCGTTGATTATCGCATCGTCAAGAACGAGCGCGAAGAATCCGTTGTCGAGTTCTTGGCTGACGGGAAATGGATCGCGTCATATTCTTTCGATTCGGCGCCCCAATATCCGATTGATTTTACGTATGTTCATTATTTCTGCTCCAACGAGCCGTCGTCGGTGTTCAGGAACAATCTTTTTGTTCATCTTCCCGGTGCAGATGGCCGGAAATCGATAGCGACGGTGCAAGATCCGGAAACTGGTCTTATGGCCGAAAAGCTGTCGATTTCCGCAGGCGAGAAGTCCGAGACGAGATTCTTGAGGACAGAAAAAGATCTCAAGGACGCCCTGGCGACGCATTTCGGAATCGTGGTTTAATTTGGGGCCGAATGCTTCGATTGCGTTTTTTTCGGCAGTTTGGTATAATTTAAAGCGTGAAAAAAACATCGCGAAAGATAAAGTACGCCAGAATACTCCTTAAATTGTCTGGCGAGGTTCTTGGCAACCACGAGACGGGCGAGTGCATCGACCCGAAAAATCTCGCATTTATGGCTGAACGAGTCAAGAAAATCCATAAAATGGGTGTTCAGGTCGGCATCGTTCTCGGCGGCGGCAATATTTTCCGCGGTCTTACCGGCGCGGGCAAGGGTGTTAATCGCGTCACGGGAGATTCGATGGGCATGCTCGCCACGATCATAAACGGTCTGGCGATGATGAACGCCCTTGAGTCGATCGGCGTCCCTACGCGCGTCATGACTTCGATTGAGATGCCGAAGCTCGCCGAGCCCTTTATCCAGCGCAAGGCGCTCAGGCATTTCGAAAAAGGGCGTGTCGTCATTTTTGCGGGCGGAACGGGCAACCCGTATTTCTCGACCGACTCTGCGGCTGCGTTGAGGGCGAGCGAAATCGGAGCTCAGGCTCTTCTGAAGGCGACGAAGGTCGACGGCATCTACACGGCCGATCCCAAGAAGGACCCCAAGGCCAAGAAGTATGCTTCGTTGAAATACGAGACGGCTCTCGAGAAGCGGCTTAAGGTTATGGATTCTGCGGCTTTCGCGCTTTGCATGGATAACGACATTCCGATTGTGGTTTTTGACTTCTTTGATGGCGATGCGCTTGAGCGTGTTGTCAAAGGAGAGGCTGTGGGAACGGTTGTAAGTTGAAGATAAGAAGATAAAAACATAGAGATAAATTTCAGAAAGGCAATAAAATGGAAACTGTACAGGAAGTTTTAAACGACGCAACAGAGAAAATCGGCAAGAGCTTCGATACGCTCAAGTCCCAGTTCGCAGGTCTCAGAACCGGCAAGGCCAATCCTGCCATGGTCGATCAGATCAAGGTCGAATATTACGGTTGCCTGACCCCGATCAAGAACCTCGGAACCATTTCCACGCCCGAGCCGCGCCAGATCAAGATCACGCCGTTCGATCCTACCGTTCTCGCCGAGATGAACAAGGCCATTCTCGCGGCGAACCTCGGCGTTACGCCTCAGAGCGACGGCAAGGTTCTTCGCATTACCGTTCCGGAGCTCAACGAGGAGCGCCGCAAAGAGATCGTCAAGGTCGCCAAGACCCAGGCTGAAGCCCAGAAGGTCGCCATGCGCAATGTTCGCCGCGACGCCAATGACGCAGCCAAGAAGCTCGAGAAGGACAAGAAGATCTCCGAGGACGATTTGAAGAGCGCTCTCGATAAGATCCAGAAGGCTACCGATGACGGTATCGCCAAGATCGATGCCGAGCTCAAGGCCAAGGAAGCCGAGATCATGGCTGTTTAAAAGCGGAAGCTTGTAAATTTCATTCATACGTAAGGAGCAAGGGTATGGCAGACGAAACAATTAGCTCGATTGAAGCGCCGAAGCCTCCGGCGGTAAATCCGATTTCCGGTTCTGCGTCTTCGCATGCGGCTACGCTCAAGCTGAAGCCTGTTATCCGCAAGCCTGTGATAGGTGGAGCAAAGACCGCTCTCAAGATGCCTTCAAAACCGTCGTTGGCATCTGCCGCGCCTGTTGCTCCGGCTCCGGCTGCTCCCGCCGCTCCTGCTCCCGCCGCTCCGGCTTCGGCCGCTCCTGCTGCGCCGTCTTCGGTTGAACAGCTCAAGTCGATTTCCCAGAAGCTTAAGGCCGTCACTCAGCAGATTCCTCAACAGGCGATCTTGCACAAGACGGGGATCATTGCCGAGCAAAAACTGGCAGACGCCCAGAAGCTGGCTTCCAAATCGCGTACTTCGCGAATTTCGCTTTCTGACGCGATCGGCGCTTCGCCGGTTCAGAATGAAGCGGCTCCGATGAAGACGATCAGGATCAAGCGCCCTGTCAATCTCAATTCGGCTCCTACCGCTGTCGAGTCTCCCGCCAAGCCGGCCGCCCCTGCGGCAGGATCGTCTGAAGTTCCGGAGAGTTCGCCCTCTGTGACTCAGCGCAAGACTCTGAAGATTTCTCGTCCTGGCGCTGTCCGTCCAATGGGTAAGTTTGCCGCCAAGAAGGCGGATGCGCCGGCCGAAGAAAAAGGTGCCGAGGGCAAGGTCGACGACATTCCGGATATTGTGGATATTCCGGCTCCGGCCGCTGCGCCCGCCGTGGTCAAAGTACAAGACGACAATGGCGGCGTGCCCACCGGTCTCCTTGTGTTTGATACGATTCTGCAGTTTGCCGCTTGCTTTATATTGGCGCTCGCAGGTGTTTTCATCTACTGCTTCGATTACTCCAGAGTTTGGTTCTGAGATGCTCGGTCGAATTCGTGCCGTGATAAAGGCTACGACGCTCGAAGTGGTGTCGGAGCCTTTGTTTTTGCTTTTGACCGTGAGTGCCGTTGCGGTTTTGACGTTTGCGTCCTTTTTGCACATACATCAGTTCGGCGAGCCCTCGAGCATGCCGCGCGATATCGGTCTGTCGACCGTGTTGATTTTTGGCGTTCTTTTTGCGGTTTTTTCTTCGATACGTGTTTTTCGCCGCGAAATCGAATCAGGGACGCTGCAAATGGCGCTTTCGCGGCCCATATCTCGCGAGGCGTTTTTCCTTTCGAAGGTGGCGGGCGCATTTTTGGCCTGTCTTGTGTTCTTTACGATCGTTTTTGCATCAACTGTTACGACAGTCATCGGTGCCGAAGTCGGCAAGGTCCATACGGCCAAGATGATGGAAACGTGCGGGGCGCATGAAGAAGTGATGACCGAAACGATCTGGTTCGTTTCGCTGGCTGTCAATGTCGCAGTGTTGACCGTTCCGTTTCTTTTCGGTGCGATATTGAACAGATTTCTGCGCTTCAGATTTGCCGCGACCGCTTTCATGGTCGCGCTTTTCATTTCGGTTTCAGGTTGCTGCTACAATCTTTTTCTGGCGGAAGCCGAGTTCGGCGGCCTTATCGCCGGCCTCACTTCGCATGCGGTGCGCATCTTGCCCGTCGGGCTTCTGCTCCTGGCGCCCATTGCGATATTCCTTTCTTTGAGCGCGGCCTTGTCCGTCAAGTTCAAGGATAATGCCGTAGCGTCCTTTGCCGGTTGCGCATTTCTGCTTTTCGTTCCGGCTCTCGGCAACTATTATCAAACCCAGGCCGTCGCCAAGGGCGGCGAGTTCCCCTGGACCTATGTGGTCTGGGCGCTTTTCGCCGCGTTGCCTTTCATTGTCGCCTTTCTTCTTCTGGGGATGTTCCTGATGCGCAACAAGGACGTCGGATGAGTCATTCACTCCAAAACGGATTTTCCAATGGCCAATGTAATTGAGATATCTTCGGTAAACAAGACATTCAAGGATTTTTGGTTCCGTCCCACTGTTAAAGCCGTCAGCGATCTTTCATTATCTGTCGCCGAAGGCGAGGTGTTCGGGCTTTTGGGTCCGAACGGAAGCGGCAAATCCACTACGATCAAGATGCTCCTGGGCTTGTTGAGTCCGGATTCCGGCAGCGTGAAGCTTTTCGGCATGTCGCCAAAAGCGATCGCCGCCCGAAAAGATCTCGGCTATCTGCCCGAGTTGAGCTATCTTCATCCGTTTCTTACGGCGAGAGAGACCTTGCATTATTACGGCGGGCTTTGCGGGCTTGATTCGAAGAACATCAAGCGGCGCACGGGGGAGCTTCTTGAGATGATCGGGCTGTCCGACGTCGCCGATCGTGCCGTGGGCGGTTTTTCGAAGGGCATGGCGCGCAGAGTCGCATTGGCCAGCGCTCTTATCGGGAAGCCAAGGCTTCTGGTGCTCGACGAGCCGACGAGCGGACTGGATCCTGTTTCGACCAATGAAGTCAAAACCCTTGTGAAATCTCTCGTAAAGGGAGGGATGACAATCCTTACGACTTCCCATCTTCTTGCAGATGCCGAAGATATGTGCGATCGTGTCGCCATCCTGAATCGCGGCGTAAAAGTCGCAGAAGGCAAGATCGGAGATCTGGGCTCGTCGCTTTCCGAGTTTTTCCTGGCCAAGGTAGGCGAGGGACGCCAGTTTGAAATAGCGGAGTTTCTCAAGTGAGGGCTTTTCTTCAGATTGTCAAACTCGAGCTCATTTCGGCCGTGCGGTCGAAAATGATGGTTCTTTTTGCGGTTTCGTCCGCCGCCTGGATGATATTCGGCCGGAATTTCATCAAAGGCGACGAGGCTGACGTCTATCAGCTTTCAGTCCGTTATCTTCTCGGCATAGTCTTCAGCGTGGTGATGCTTTCCTTGGGTTCGGCGGCTGCCGGCGCGTTGGCGACCGATCGTGCGGCGAAGCGTCTTCAGCTGACGATGATAAGACCGGTGCCGCATTCTGTAATCGCGATGGCCAGGAGCGTCGCCATAACGCTTGTCGGCGCTGCAGTTCTCGCTTTCGCCTTGATTTTGCTGTGGGCGTTCGAGGGTCGCGGCAGAATGTGCGACAAGATATATTCTCCCGTCCTGGAAGATCCTCTCAAGGCTGCCGAGGCTGAATTTGAAGAGATGTACGCCTCCAATGAAATGTTGAGGCAGGCGGTAGATGAGGTCGGCGACAAAACTTCTTTCATCAAGTACCTTGAGTCGCGCAAGCGCGATCAATATGCCGACATCGCGCCTGGCGCGACTGCGTCGTGGGAATTCGACGGCGTTCCCGAAGACGCCGACAACTTTTCTGTGCGCGTAAGATTGCTGCATCGCATAGGGCTTCCCGGTGTCGCTGTAGGCAGGTTCTCCTTCCGTGGGCTTTCCGGCGAGGTGGACGGAAATTTGAAAACACGCTTTTCCGTGCCTCTCGATTCCGCTTCCGGCGATGCGGACGGCGGAAATGTCTTGAGTTTTACGAACACCTCCAAGAGCAGCCTCACGCTTCAGCCCAGGAACGACTTGAATCTTCTTCAGCGCGCCGATTCGTTTGCGTTCAACGCCTTCAGGGCGTGGCTTGTGATGACGTTTGTTCTTATGATCGTCGTGTCAGTCGGTGTGTTCCTGGGGGCCTGCCTCGGTCGCGGCGTTGCGATATTTGCCGCCATATCATTGTTGATCGCCATGGTTGTAAGTCCTTCGACCGTCGAAGACTATCCGGACCCGACAAGAATGAATGCTGTTTCGCGATGGAGTCTCAGGATTTCCGAGTTTTCCGCCGATATTACCTCTCCCGTATCCAAGTTCAGCCCGGTTTCGTCGCTTGCCGCAGATGAGTACATCGGGTGGGGCGAGGTTGGCGAGTCCGCCGCAATGGGGGGCTTGTATCTGGTTCTTTTTTCATTGTTGTCCGGTTTCGCGATGTCGCGAAAACAAGATTATTGAATTCGTGTTTTCAAGAAGGGGGTCCCCCGGGGGAAGTCGTTGTTTTTGTTGTCGCGGCCGCATTTATGGCGTTTGCTCCGGCGAAGGGTTGCGCGGCGCCTTCTGCATATTCTGTACAACAGTAATAATCATAGCCTCATTATTCTTCATTTCTTACCGTGACTTTACATAACGCGGCGGATGTTGCTGCAACCGTGCTCACCTTTTGATATGGGCGACTGTGAGCTTCGATGGATTAACGGAGGCTCTTCTCGATCTCGACTCGCTACGGAGTTGTGACGCCTTTCGCGCTTAGACAAGTAAATACGCATACTTCGGGGAGGCCATAACAGCGTCATTGGCTTCGTACAACGCATCTCTTACGGCTACAATCCTTCGCGAGTCTCACTCGAAGACCTCCGCTTAATCCATCTTCGCTTTAATGGACAATTAAAATTTATCGCTTCGCTCGGGTGTACTGGCCTTCCTCGTCTTACTTGCGTCTGACACCGTCTACCTGCGAACCGCGTTCGCTCGCCTCATTCAGCTCGACGCGCTCCACTCCCGTCCCGCTTCCTCATAGCCCTTAACTATCTT
>JAZOQY010000056.1:0-47292 GCA_045656285.1 Kiritimatiellia bacterium | reverse complement strand
GTCCATCCGTGATGATAGGCGTAGTAATAAGCGGAATGTTCGTACTTTTTGCGCATATTTCCCTCTTCTCTGAGAACAGAATTTCACTCAACACGTATAGTATAACATAAAATGAGAATTTTATGCGGAAAAATCTTATGGAAAAAAATACCATAAACTGAAAGCCGTAATATAATAAATACTTTCTTGAAAACTATATTACATTTCTAAATTGCATTATATAAACGATCTAAAGAATCTAATAACGATCTGAAGAATCTAATAACGATCTGAAAGATCTAACAACGATTTAAACGATATAATAACGATATAAAAAATCTAATAGGAATTACTCTTAATTCGTTTTAATGCGAACTGGACAGCGTCAAACAAAGTCATTGCGACCGGCCCCAGGCAACTTAAACGCGAAGGATCATGACTGCCGCCGCCATAAAAGACACACCGTGCACCGATCGCATCGGCGACCTCCTTGTCATGCAGCGAATCGCCTATCACGACATACTTTTCGTCCTCGCCGGCCAAAGCGACATAATCCTTTATCCGCGAAAGCTTCGAACACCCGTCAAGATTGTTGGTGCCCAGAACAGCCTCGAAAAAATGTCTTATGCCGAACTTGTCCATGTCGGAGAGAAGATAATCCTCTCTCATTGCCGAAACGACGGCCTGGGCTATCCCTCTGGCTTTGACCAGCTCAAGCGCCGCCTTCGCATCTGCCGCCAGCCGCAATTCGGATTCGTGGTAGGCGTCATGATACTCCTGCGCCAAAGCATCCCAATCCTCGCACTCGATCTTGACGCCAAGCGACTCGTAGAAATGCCTGACGGGAAACGCGAAATTCCTTCTGTAATGATCGAGGCTGACGGTTTTGAGACCCCTCCTCGAAAGTATCGCGTTCAACGCCGAAAGCGACGCATGGTTGTCGTCGAGAAGAGTTCCGTTCCAATCCCAGATTATGCGCACGCGTAGGGTTCCCTGACTCTTATCGCCTCTATCGAAGAGGCTTTCTTTGAAACAGGATCGAACTCGACAACCGCGCCCTCCAGGACGCACGGCCCCTCTGCAACATCAAACCTGGCCGGCATTCCCGTAATGAATTTTCTGGTCACAGGCTTGAGATCACGCCCGATCGAACTGACGTAAGGACCTGTCATGCCGAGATCGGTGATGTACGCCGTCCCCTTCGGCAGGACTATCGCATCGGAGGTCTGGACATGGGTATGGGTTCCCGCGACCGCACATACGCGCCCGTCGAGATAATGGCCCAAAGTGATCTTCTCGCTCGTCGCCTCTGCGTGGAAGTCGACAAAGACAGGAATGTCCTTCGGAATCTCCGCAAGCGCACGGTCGATCGCCTTGAACGGACAGTCGACAGGATTCATGAAAACCCTGCCGAGCGCATTCACCACCGCGAAACGGAAGGTCGGCATCGTAATGATGCGCCACCCCTTGCCGGGGCATTCCGACGGAATGTTTACGGGACGGACGAGAGAGTCGACCGAATCGGCCTGACCGGGAAATTCCTTCTGGCCCCAGGCATGATCGCCCAAGGTTATCGCATCGGCGCCCGCCTCGAAGATCTCCTTCGCGAGCGCCGCCGTTATCCCGGAGCCCGCCGCGCAGTTTTCCGCATTCACTATCACAGCGCCGAGAGAAAGCTCGCGCCTCAGGCGCGGCAGCTCGCGCTTTAGAATCTTTCGGCCGGGAGATCCGACAACATCGCCTATCATTAAAATCTTCACGACATCACCTTGTTTGACGGTACGGGATTTCACTCTCCCTTTGTCTTTTTCCACTCGTCCCAGAATTCGCACTTGAGCTTGTTTCTCTTGAGCCAGACCCGGGCATTGCGCACACCTTTGCACGCATGCGCCTTCGTCTTCCACCAATTGGCGTTGTAATGGCTTTTCTTCAGCGGACCCACACCCTTTTCGTAGCAATCCGCCAAACTGAGCATGGATGGGACATTCCCCTGATAAACCGCCTCGAAATACAGTACGACCGCCATGCGCTCGTCCTTGTCGACACCGCGCCCGTCCATAAAGCACTGCGCAAGCTCATGCATCGCAGGAGGGTATTTCAGCTCGGTGGCGCAATGATACCACCAGGACACGGCCTCGCGATCATGCTCCGCGCGACCGGTCTTCTCGTCGGCGGCGACAAGGCCGCCATAAAGACATCTGGCATACTCGACCATGGCCAGAAGATGCCTTTGGTGCGCGGCACGGCGAAGCAGCTCCACCGCCTCCCGGCTTTCAGGGTCGTCCTTGAGCAACTCCATCGCATAATTGTACTGTCCGAGGGAATTCCCCCTCTCTGCGCTTTTGGAGAACCAGTCGCGGGCGGTTTCAATGTTCTTCTCGACACCATTTCCGTCGCGATACATTTCGCCCAAAGCATTCATCGCTTTAGGATGGCCGGAGCCGATTTCGGCGGCGCGCTTGAAATTCTCGAACGCCTTGTCGAGATCCTTATCGCATCCCAACCCCTTGAAATAGCACATTCCGAGATTGTAGAGCGCCGCAGGATTGTGCTTTTGGGCGGCACGGTCGAAATTGTAGAACCCCATTTTAAGCTCGCCTGATTTTCCGCCGAGCATCTGCTGCACGCCTTTCTCGTTCAGCGCATAGACGTTATCGAACTGAATGGCTTTTGAAAGCAGCTTGTCTCTGTCTCCGGAATTGCCGGCGTTAAGCGAAAGAAGATAATACGCCAGGCCCTTGTCCTTGTCGGCCAGAGCCGATTCCTTTTTGTCGATCAGCAACTCAAGCGCGACCTTCCCTTTGAACAGATAATCGCGGCGCACGTTTTCGCCTAGCGTAAAACCGCGCGGAAAATCATGCTCCGCCATAACTGCGGCAAGAACAAACTGATGATACGCATTGACCTTCGAATAGGCATTCGTGCCGGCCGCAGAATCGGCCAGCTCCCTGGCTACTCTCGCGTAACGAACAGGACTTTCCATGCTTCTCGCAACGAGAAACTCCTCCAGGATCTCATCATCCCCTATCGCTTGCTGGGCTTTAAGAGAGCCGAAAGCCGTGGCGACCAAAACAAAAGACATCAATTTCTTCATGATCTGCTCCTGAAAGGCGTAATAAGCAACGACCCCTCGCGGATGAAACCCTTGTGCTCGCGCCACGCCTTCTTGCGCGCGCACACGGTCATCGTCTTTCCGTCGCGGCCGAATCTCCACCATTTAGGCCTCTTAAGCTCGATGATATCAAAGCCTTCACGGACGATCTTGTAGAGCTCCGGCGCCGTGTAGCCGTCATCGTTGCCGCCCGTGCGCTCGTTTACGGTGAAAAAGAGACAACCCTCGGGCTTGAGAACGCGATTGGCCTCGCGAACACGCTCGCGGCACACCCCCGAGCCGTGCATCACAATCACCTCGAACTGGCCGTCCTCGAACGGGAATTCGTCGAAAAACGGAATCTCCATCCAGACACCGTCACGATGCGACTTCAGCACAGCCATCGTATCGTCGCTGTACCCGACGACGAGTCCGGCGCGAATGCGCTGGAAACGAGACAGTACCGAAGCCACCTCGGGTGTCAGATGCATATTTCGCTTTCTTCGCGAGTTTCGAGATTCTTGATCTTGGCGACGCCCTTCTCGACATCGTCTGGCCCGACGAAAATCGCCTTGGCCGCCCCGATCGAATCGGCGCGCGAGAAGAACTTTTTGGGCTTCTGGGGCTTAAGCGCAAGATCGACACGCTCGCCCGAGGCGCGAAGCATCGCAGCAAGCCTGACCGCGGCATCACGCTCGCCCGGGAACATGAAGCCGACGGCGACGCCCTTGCGCTCCTTGGCTCCGTCGCCGAGACGCGCCTTGAGAAGCTCGCTTACGACAACATCGCCGAAGCCGAGCCCGACGGCGGACGTAGACTCGCCGCCGATCGTAGTCAAAAGATTGTCGTAGCGGCCGCCGCCGAAGATGGCGCGGAACTCGCCCGCCGTGTCGAAGCACTCGAACACGACGCCCGTATAGTAGCTCAAGCCGCGTATGACCGCGATATCGAACACGAGACAGTCGGCGAAGCCTGCCTCGCCCGCGATCGCGAAAAGCTCGACGAGCTCTGGGCATTCTTCATACGACTTCGTGTCCATGATCTTGAACGTCGCCTCGACGTCGGCGTCGGAAAGCCCTCCGTCGCGAAGCATCGCGGCGATTTCGCTGTCGGGCATCTTGCCGCGCTTGTCGAGCGCGAGAAAGACCTGGGCGTGCTTCTCGGGGGCAATGCCGCTCTTGGCCAGAAGTTCGCCCAGAAACTTGCGCGACGAGACGTGAACCTTGAAATCGTCGGAGGTAAGCCCCATGCGCTTGAGGGCGTCGCACGCGGCGCCGATGACCTCGGCCTCGGCGAGAGTCGAGTCTTCTCCGATGATGTCGAGATTCCACTGGTAATGCTCGCGCTTGCGGCCCTTCATCATGCGCTCGTAGCGGAAGCACTGCGCAATCGTCGTCCACTTGAGCGGGAACGCCAGCTCCTTCTGGCGCTGAGCGACCATGCGCGCCAGAGTCGGCGTCATTTCGGCGCGAAGCGCGAGATGGCGCTCGGACTTGTCGAGAAAATGATAGATCTGCTCGCCGACCTCTTCGCCCGCCTTGCGCGCCAGAAGCTCATAGCTCTCGACTACGCACGCATCGTAAGGCTCGAATCCGTACGCCTCGCCCGATGCGCGGAACGCATCGAATATCCTGTTGCGCCAGACCATATCCTCGGGATAGAAATCCCTCATTCCGCGAGGCGGCTCAAAACTGATTTTCTCGGCCATTTTTCCAACTCCGATCTTTAACCCTTGATAAGACCCTCGATGACGGCGGCGGCCTCTTCAGGCTTGACGACGCGCGTCTTGGACTTGTCTTCGCTTCTCATCTTGACTTCGACTCCGCCGTTGGCGAGGCCCTTGGCCCCGACGACGACGCGAACGGTGAAACCGATCAGATCGGCATCCTTGAACTTGACGCCGGGACGCTCGGCGCGATCGTCGACGATGACGTCGATGCCCTTGGCCTCGAGCGCGGCCTCAAGCTCGTCGGAAACCTTGACGACCTCGGGCTGGTCGGGATCGAGAAGGCAGATGCACACCTGATACGGCGAGACGGACGCGGGCCAGATGATTCCGTCCTTGTCGTGGCTGTACTCGATGACGGCCTGAAGCGTACGGCTTACGCCGACGCCGTAGCAGCCCATGACAATCGTCTTGTCTTCGAGCCTGTCGTTCTTGTAGACGGCCTTGAACGCCTCGGTGTATTTAGTTCCGAGCTTGAAGACCTGGCCGACTTCGATGCCGCGCTTGATGACGATCGTCTTGCCGCAGACGGGGCATACATCGCCCGCCGCGACGACGATAAGATCGGCGAAATCGGCGTCGGTAAGGGCCGTATCGCGCTTGAGATCGACGTTCTTGAGATGGTAGCCGTCCTTGTTGGCGCCGACGATCCTGTTGACCGCGCCCTTGAGCGAAATGTCGGCGACGATCCTTAGCGACTTGTCGGCGGGATTGACGGGCCCCACGAACCCGGCGTTGGCGCCCGTCACGTCGAGAACCGAACCGAAGTCGGCGAGCTCGAGGCTCTTCGCGCCGAGAAAGCGCCTGAGCTTTACGTCGTTGACATCGCGGTCGCCGGGAACGCAGACCATCACGCACTTGCCGTCGGCCTTGTAGACGAGAGACTTCACGAACTTCGAGCTCTCAAGGCCCATGAACGACGAAACCTCCTCGATCGTTCGGGCGTTGGGCGTTTCGACCTCCTCGATCTCGCCGACGGATTCCTCGGCAGCGGCGGGAGCGGCGGCGCGTGTCGCCTTTTCGAGGTTGGCGGCATAGCCGCACGCTTCGCAAAACGCGATTCCGTCTTCGCCCACATCGGCGAGAACGTGAAATTCATGGGTCTGGCTGTCGCCCATGTCGCCGCCGTCGGCCTCGACGGGAACGGCCTTGAGCCCGCAACGCGCGAAGATGCGCTCGTAGGCGTGATACATCGTCCAGTAGGTCTTGTCGGCGGCCTCGGCATCGACGTCGAAGGAATAGCCGTCCTTCATGAGGAACTCCTTCGAGCGCATAAGCCCGAAGCGCGGACGCGTCTCGTCGCGGAATTTCCACTGGATCTGGTAAAGCGTAACGGGAAGCTGGCGATAGGAGCCGACGACGCTCTTGACGAGATCGGTGACCTCCTCCTCGGCCGTAGGCCCGAGAGCCGCCTCGCGCTCGCCGCGATCCTTGAGCTTGAACATGTTCGCGCCCATCGTATCCCAGCGGCCGGTGGTGCGCCAGAGCTCCGCAGGCTGGAGAATGGGCATCACGATTTCGAGAGCGCCCGCCTTGTCCATCTCGTCGCGAACGATCTGCTGGACCTTTTTCAAGGAGCGCATGCCAAGCGGCAGGTATGTATAAAGCCCGCCCGCAAGCTTCTTTACGATGCCTGCGCGAACGAGCAGTTTGTGAGAATCAATTTCGGCATCCTGCGGATTGTCGCGCAGGGTCTGAATCAAAGTCTTTGTCCATTTCATAACTTGCAAATTATACCATATTCCGCTAAAAAACTCTATTCGATTGCGCTCTGCAGAGCACTGTGCGCAAAACGGCTACAGATAGACTTCCATGTCGGCGGGAACCGGAGCGACAAAGGACATCTGGCGGGATTCCGTGGGATGCCAAAGCGTAAGTTTCCACGCATGAAGCATCTGCCGCGCCGGCACAACCGCAAGACGCTTGTCCAGAGCCGACTTTCCGTATTGCCTATCGCCGATGACGGGCGTTCCGAGCGAAGCCATGTGAACGCGTATCTGATGGGTGCGCCCCGTCTCAATCCTGCATTCCATGAGAGAATAGCCCTTCTCGCGCGACTCCGCCAAAGTGCTGACGACCTTCCAGTTCGTTATAGCCGTCTTGCCGTTGCGCTCGAGTATCGCCATGCGCTTGCGATCGACAGGGTGTCTCCCGATGAGATTCTCGATGCGCCCCGAATCCAACCTCGGCCGCCCGTGGCAGACGGCCAGATACGTCTTTTCGACATGCTTGTGCGAAGCGAACGCCTTGACGAGATTCTCCATCGCCTTTTGAGTCTTGGCCACGACGATAAGGCCTGACGTATCCTGATCCAGCCGGTGAACGATCCCGGGGCGGGCAACGCCGCCGATCCCCGAGAGATCAGGACAACGATGCAGCAGCGCATTGACAAGCGTCCCCGTAAAATGCCCCGGGGCCGGATGCACAACCATGCCGGGCGCCTTGTTCACGACGATCATATCGCCGTCTTCGTAGACAACATCCAGCGGAATATCCTCCGGCTCCGGCTCTGCGGGCACAGGCGGCGGAATCTCCATCTCAACAAGATCCGTCTCGGAGACTTTCATTCCCGCCTTTTCGGCGACCACGGAATTTACCTTTACAAATCCGCCTTTTATGAGCCCCTCTATGCGCGAACGGGAAAAGTCGGGATTCCTCTCAAGAAGTATCTTGTCAAGACGGACCATGTCAATCCTCTCTCCACTTGACGTATCTTATCGTCTTGTCGTTGACATACCCCTCGGCGTTGACGACGCGCTTTATGCCCATCGACTCTGCCGTGATCGTGATTTTGAAGACGCTGTTCTCGACGGGAGCGAATGTTATGTAGTTCTTTGCATCGCTGCCGATATCGGACGATGTGGATCTGCTGTTGGATTCATCCAGACGCTTGACCATATCGTCCCAGTCCTTGAACGGCCACGACGTCAGTGTTTCATCGACATCCCGATCCTCGGGCATGACATTCATCGCCTCCAGTATCGCCCGCGCAAGCTCCTCGGCCTCCTCTTTGCATTTCTCGTCGTCTCTGCTGGGATCATCGTAGATTCCGGGAATCGTCATGAGCGCCTCGACGCTTTTGACGGTGTTGATGTTGATCTTGTTCTGGCCTTCCGTGGAAAACAGACCCATGATCCCCTTGACCGTGATCTGCTTCTCTTCGTCCTTCTCCCATGGATTGATCACGCCGCCGGTAAGCACCGCAGGATAATCCCTGAAGCCCCTTACATACTGCAGCTCCTTGATGTCGGGGATCGGACCCTGGCGAGGGCGACGCCTGAGCTCGTCTATCTCATCGTCATCGCCCTTGAGCTCATCCTCCTCCTCTTCGTACCACTCGTTCTCGGCTCCGCACTCTTCGCCGTCTATTGTCGTAACCGTATCATCGCTGTCGCGCCAGTCGTTCCACGAGGCGATAAGGATGTTCCACAGATTTATGCGGCCGTCTTCAGGCGTATCGAGCTCCTCAGGAATGTTGTGGATCTGGAATATCATCCACCAGCGCTCCATGTACTTCGAATCGCCCTGCTCGCCCGATCCGGAGTACAGTTCGTTGATGTTTATCACACCTTCGCTGCCGGAGTTTTTGGTTTCGATATCTATCGTGACCAATGACGACTCCGGATTCTCCTCGTCAAGAAAAACCGGTCCGATCGTACACTTGGAGTTTATCTTCAAAGCCTGCTTTTCCTTGAACCATGCGTCGTCTTCGCACAACTCCTCGATATCCTGGTCCTTGCTCCACTCCGGCGCGTCCTTGTAGCCCGTCAGGACGATCTCCGCCAGTATCTTGCCCGCGTCAACAAGATGCGTCACCCTGTTGCGTTCCCTGACATAGAAATTTATGCCTCGGTGCTGAAGCGCCTCGACGGCGAACGACAGCGCCATTACGGACAGCGCCGCAATGACCCAAAGCGCGAACAAAAGAGCGCTGCCCCGTTTCATCTCGAAGAGCCTCCTCTCCTTCTTGCGCCACCGCGGCCTCTCCCCTTCGCCTCGTCTTCGGGCAGGCTCGCGCCGTCCTGGCCTTGTTCGTAAATCGGTATTCGCACGATTTTCATCATCGGAGCCGTATTCGTCCTGTAGCTTTTGGCCTCGGGATCCTTCACCTGAAACGTCAGCTCCACCTTGTACGGAACCGAATTGGACTTTGTCCACTCGTCCTTGAAAAGAGTTTTGTCGTTTCTGGACTCGCTGCCTTCCTCGGGATTTTCCATGACTCGACAGTTCATACCGACAATTCCGTCCGCGATAAGAACCGGCTGATATATTTTATTGTTGGCAAAGGAGAAATCGGTTTCGCGGCCGTCCTTCTCGGCGCTCGGCCTAAGCGCAGGATCTGGACACAATCTTGCATAAAGCCCGGTAATCTCTATCGGATCTCTATAATCATCATTACCCTCCTCAAGCACCATGAGCTGGACCCTGTGAACGGTATCGGCGGAAGCGTCGAGACCTCCGACGATGGAATGTCCTGTCTTCGCCCATTCCACAACGTCAGACTCGTCGGGGTCCTCGCCGGAGCCGTTGTCCGTCAGAACAAATCCGTACTTGGCATCCTGTTCGCCGTTATGCGGATAGTACATGCTCTTAAGACCGCTGATCACCTGATCAAGCGCATAATCGGAACGCTGGTTTCTGTCTATGTATTCCGTGGATTTGGTCCAGGTTGTGCTTAAAGCGTTGAACGACATGACGGCGAGCGCCGTTATGCTGGCGGATATCACAATGGCCACCATCAGTTCCACCAGAGTAAAGGCTTTGCGGTTCATTCCCTTTTCCTCCAGAAAGTATAGTAGCTCTCGCTCTCGCCATGCCCGCGGTATCTGTCGCCCCATCTGACGGTCACCTTAACACGGTAAAGCCCGCCCAGGCGCTTGACCTCTTCATCGTCATCCTTGTTGAGGCATTCGCGCTCCCATGTAAAACCGTAGAACTTGTCTTCCTGCGCCGACGTGAGACGCTCTTTTGAAAGCATCTCCCACAACTCCGTCGCCTTTGTCTCGCCGACATCGAGATCGTCGACATCCTTGACATCTTCCAGCGGATACGCCATCTCTCCGAGATCGACAACCTCCTGAACCGTCTCCAGGTATACAGACCCCATCATCATGCGCTGGGAATTACTTACGGAAAAAAGAATGGTCCCGAGCCCCAGGCCCAGAATCACCGTCGCCAGCATCACCTCAAGAAGCGTAAATCCCCTGTTCATCAGAGATCCTCCCCTTCTTCGAGAATCTTTACGCCGCCGAACCTGTCGACTCTGATCTCCCAGGCGGAATCTCTGTCGCCGTCTTCCGGATAGATATAAATCGTATGCGGCTCCGTGCGTCCGTTTATCTGCCAGACTATTGAACGCTCCTCCTGCGCGGGCGCCGCAGACGGCTCTGTGCCCGCATCCTCCTTCTCGGCGCGCTCGCGCCCTTTTTCGCTTGTCTTGCCTTCCTGCTGACGGCCGTATTTTCCTGCTATGAAATCCGCGTTTGAAAAGATGGAGATCTTTGATCTTTTTGCCTTTTCCCCGAGACTCGACCCCGACACCTCGGCATCGCTGTCCATGACCACTTCTATGCAGATGCCCTTCAGAATTTCCTCGGAAATCGGATTTTCGCTGAACAGTAAATCTTCCGCTGATTCAGTCCCTTCTCCGCTGCCGTCACCTTGAGACACCGACGGCTCTTTGACGCCGTCGGTGTCATTGTCGGCATCGACCTCGAATGTGCGCATCTCTCCCGTCAGCGATCTGGCCGAGCGATGGCTGCTTAGGCGCGTATTCTCGCTGGATCTGACCCGAACAGAGGAAACAAGCCCCTCATCTGTCGTTTTGGACGAAAACGTCAACAGAGTAGGCGACTTTGAAACCAACGCCCTCGCACGAGCCTGCCGAACCGTGGAGAAAACCGTCCTTACCGTGCCGCGAAGCCGTGCGTATTGCTGACCTTTCACCACCGAGACAACCGCCACAGCGACCATCACCGCTATGACGGCCACGATAACCAGCAGTTCAATCAGGGTAAACGCACGGCGCATCAACTTTTAATCGGATCAATTCTTGTCTTTCGAACCAGATATCTTGTCATTGCGGATATCATCTTCGGTATCGGGCTGACCGTCTGGGCCATAACTGAGAATGTAGAAATTCTTCCCCTTCACCTTAAGTTCGTAAGGATTGCCCCACGGATCTTCAAGAGCGCCTTCGCCGCCCTGAATGTAAGGAGTCTTGCCGTCTTCTTCAACAAGCAGATCGCTCAACGACTTAGGGAGACGGTTTTTATGGTCATGTTTATACGAATCTACCGCTGTTGCAAAAACGCCAACCTGTTCCTTGGCCTTGGTCAAATACGCCTTGTCAAGATAACCGGAAACGTAAATCGTGGCGCCGGTCGCCAAAATACCGATAATGGCGACAACAACGAGCAATTCCACAAGCGTGAAGCCTCTCTTGACGGCCTCTATGATCTTGCATTCTTTCTTCATCTCGAACTCCTTTCAAATGTTTTGTTAAATTATATTATTTTTTCTTGCGTTTCTCAAGTGCCGCGCGTTTCTTCGCTTCGGCGTCAAAAATTTTCTGAATGTTCCTCGGCACCGCAAAATCGTACTTGGCTGACTCAAAAAGGCCCTTGAGTTCGCCTATAAACGCTTCAAAGGAAGGCTCCGACGAATCATAACTGACCGTTCCGATCATCTGCCCGTTAGACTTAAGAAGGAGTATCTTCGGAAACCGGGAAGCCGACTTTCCCTCGATCGCCATATCGACAATCCGCTTCTCGCTCTCCTTGACGGCTTCGAAATCAGGCTTCGGAAGATCGTCTTTCTTGTTCACGGAGCCGCGATTCCTGCGCCCTCTTTTAACTTCCACGCGCGGAACCTTATAACGGTAATAGACGCAGTTGTCTTTAACAAAATCCTTGAAAAACCTGTTGCCTACGGTACCCGCACGCACGCGGCTGCAGACCTTGCAATCCTCAAGATCGACAAATACCACAACCGGCTGCTCCCACGCTTCCGCCACGGCCGCCGCATCCTTCCAGCGGAAGTACTCAGGCTTTTTAGTCGGCCCTTTTTTCTTTTTCTTTACAGGGGCCTCGCTCGTCTCGACTCCTTCGTTCTCTGCCGCCGTTACAGCCATGGCGCCCAAAACAAAGACGCAAGGCAGAACGATCCTCATGAAACGCAATTTACTTAGCATCATATCTGGACCCCTTCTTTTCTGTGGTTTTATTGTCACGCTCTTTCAACTTTTTCGCAACCTCCGCCGCAAACTCGTTCTTGCCGAGCTGCTTCAGCAGCGCTACGTATTCTTCGCCCACCCTCTTGTCGTCCGGCCTTATCGCCAGCATGATCTCATAGCAGTTCGCGGCATCTGCGAACTTGCCGAAATCGCGGAAAACCTTGGCGTTTACACCCATGCGATACAGCCTCTCGCGAAGCATTGTGTCATACGGATTGTGCTTCTGCGCATCCCTCCACATCGCTATCGCCTGATCAACCCTGTTCTTGTCGTACGATACGACTTCTGCCTCGACTATGACACGTCTCCAATACTGCCGATCATGTATCAAGGATGAGATGCTTTCAAGAACATCCTTGTCGAGACCGTCCGGATCCACCCAGTCGAACGGAGGAATCTTCTCCAGCATGAAATGCTGCGGGGCGATCACATCATTCAGATTCGCGCCCGAAAAGACAGGAATCAATTCTTCGCGTCTGGCGACATAACCGGCTAGCACATCCTGCATCGATCCGCAGCCGGCACGATCCGCCTCCTCCGAAGCGACTTCGTCGCGACCGAAAAACTCTGCGATATCAGACATTCTCGCTTTCGTCCTTCCGAATCTTCCTACAAGCATCCAATCGGATTTTGAGAACATCCAGAGCCGAACGTCGTCGCCCGGGAAATTCTCCAGCATCGTCTTGAAATCGCCGGCTTTGAGCTTCGACGAATCAAACACACTGGCCAAAACTCCATCAGGAGAAACCTTTTCGGCGTACTTTCCGACCTCTCCATTGAAGCGGCGGCCCGAGAGGAAAACCAGATCGTACTTCCTTGAGGCACTGGTCGTTTCGTTCGTGGTGACGATGCGAGGCATTATCGTACCGAACATGTCGGCATAAGCGGATTCATCCGAAAGAACCAGCGCGCTCTTCGCATCGGGCTTTGAAACCGCCGCCGCATACGTCGCCGCAAAGCGCAGAAACTTCGGTCTTGGAATCACTCGCTCTTTAGGCGGATTTGCGGGACCGGAATTTTTACCGGAAGCCGTCTTTCCCGCGCCGGACGATTCGGCGGGCATTTCGTCGCCGGAAGCCCCGGCGGAGTCCTCGTCGGCGCCGCCGTCAGGCGAAACGCTTTTTTCCTCGACATCCTCGCCGGCGGAGCCGGCATCCGCTTCACCGTCCGGGCGGCAGGAAACGCACACGGCCAGCGCCGCGAACAGCAGAAGCGGAATCAGAGAAAACCCTACCGACGTTTTTTTTGGCGCGAAACCGGCATTCATTCGAGATTCAATTTCCTTTCGCCAATGTTGATGAAATGGCGCCTATGCAACGCGAAACAACGCCTGTCCTGTTGGATACGGCTTTAGAGGCACGTTCGCCAAGCCCGCCGTCACCATTAGAAAACCATTCAACCAGAATCGCCTTGAGTTCTTCAAAGCCGGAAACCTGCCGTATGCCGCCCTGCTCGAGAAGGTCGCTCATCACGGGTCTGAAGTTTTCCGTAAACGGGCCGACTACCGTCGGCTTGCCGCAGAAACACGGCTCGATCATATTCTGGCTGCCGTGGGCGCAGAGCGACTTTCCGACAAAAACCGCATCTGCGATCCCGTAAAGCCCCATAAGCTCTCCGGTGGTGTCGGCGAGAAAGACGGTTCCCTTCGCCGTGCCCTCCGGCTCGCGCTTGACGCCGGTCGAGCGGCGCAGGCACGCATACCCGGCCTTAAGGATATTTGCTTCTACCGCATCGGCCTTCTCGAAATGGCGCGGAGCGATGACGAGCGAAACGGCCTTCAATTCATCCAGAATACTCAAAAGCGCTTCATCCTCGCCCGGCCAGGTGGAGCCTCCGAGAAGAATCCTGCTGGACGACGGGAAGTCCCCGGAAGAGACAAGCCACGACTTGAGTTCGGCCTCCTTGGCCTCGTTGCGCCTCGCGACATCGAACTTGAAGCTCCCCGTTACATCAATCGACCCCCCGGGCGCTCCCGCCGCGAGAAGACGGTTCCGGTCGAGTTCGCTCTGGGCGAAAATCCTGGTGAAGCATCCGAGAACGTCTTTGAAGAAGAATCGACCCGCCTTGTAGCGCGGCGCACTCCTGTCGCTGACGCGGGCGTTGATCAGAAAGACGGGGATTTTCGACTTGGCCGCGCTACGGATGAAATTGGGCCATATCTCGCTTTCGGTAAGGACGATCGCGCGGGGATTGACGGTCGAGAGCGCCGCCTTTACGAATGTCGGGAAATCAAGAGGATTGTAGATGAGCACGTCTCGGTCGGTCACTTCGCGCTCGGCCATCTTCCAGCCCGTCGAGCTGGTGGTCGAAAAGCAAAACCTGACATCGCGCTCATGCTTGCGCCACTCGCGCATAAGCTGACCGGCGACCTGAACCTCGCCCACCGAAACGGCATGGACCCAGACAAAGCCGTTCGCTCCCTCCGAAGAGCCGAAAAGCCCCTTCGGATAGAGGGCGAAACGGTCAAGCATCCTCGCGCGATAACCGCCGCGTCGAAGCATCCTCAGCAGGAATCCGGGAAGCATCAACGCGAAAACGGGCGCGAAAAGAAGATTGTAAAAAACCCACTTCAAGACATCAAAGCTTCGCGCCGGCAGGGACGTCTTCCTTGACGCCCGTGCCGCATGTTATCCAGGCGTTCTCGCCGATGGTGATGGCCGGCATCGTCGAGCAGTTCGCGAAGAACGAAACGCCGGCCTCGACCTTAACCCCCGCTGCAATCGCGGTGCCGGCGCCGATGTTGACGAAATCGCCCACATTGGCATCGTGACCGACAAAGCTGCGAGCGCCGACAAGGGTGAACTTTCCGATTTCGGCGCCGACCTGGACAACAGCCTCGGTCGCGATATAGGTTCCGTGCTTGAACTCGGTCGTCGGAGAAACCTGGGCCGATGGATCGATCAAGGCAGGGAAGTCGTGACCGCGAAGACGCTTGTAGATGTCGGCACGCTTGACGTTGCTGCCGATCGCGATGAAGACGGACGCTCCCGGATAGTCGCGCGAAACCTCTTCAACCGTGCCGAGAATGGCATAGCCTTCGTAGTTGTCGCCCTTTTTCCATTTCGGATCGTCGTCAGCGTATCCGATGATATTCCACTTCGGCTCGCCTTCGGCTGCATTGATGCGTTCAGCAGTCCAGATAGCCTCGCGGCCAAAGCCGCCGGCGCCAACGATGAACAGATCTTTCATTGGGGTTCCTCCTGTGGTTTTCAAATTGCAGATCAAATACGCATCGTCTCCATCAGGCGCAACCTCAGACGAGGCCGCGCTTGATGAGATGTTCGGCGATTTCGACGGCGTTGAGCGCCGCACCGCGAAGAAGCTGGTCGCCCGAAACGAACATTTCGAGACCCTTGCCGTCGTCGCGGGAGATGTCCTGGCGGATACGTCCGGCGAGAACATCGTACTTCGCCGTAGCGTCGAGAGGCATCGGATAGCCGCCGTTGAGCGGATCGTCGACAACCCTGACGCCCTCGGCCTTCGAGAGGATCTCGCGAGCCTCTTCGGGGGTGATGGGCTCCTCGAACTCGAGGTTGAGCGACTCGGAGTGGGCGCGGGCGATCGGAACGCGGACGCACGTGCAGCTCAGCTTCAAATCGGGGATGTGAAGCATCTTGGACGCCTCGTTGCGCATCTTGAGCTCTTCGAGGGTATACCAGTTGGTCTCGTCGAACTTGTCGATGTGGGGGATGAGGTTGTAGGTAAGCTGATGCTGGAACGCCTTTACGGTAAGAGGCTTGCCGGCGGCATACTCCTGGATCTGCTGCTCGAGCTCCGCAAGGCCGGGAGCGCCGGCGCCGGAAGCGGCCTGGTAGGTCGAGGCGATAAGGCGCTTGAGGCCCTTCGCCTTGTGGAGAGGCGCGACAGCCTCGAGCATAATGGCGGTCGTGCAGTTCGGGTTGGCGATGACACCCTTGTTCCAGTCGAGGTCTTCGGCGTTGACCTGGGGCACGACGAGCGGAACTTCGGGATCCTGACGGAAAGCGCGGGAGTTGTCGATCATCTTGGCGCCCGCCTTGACGACGGCATCCTTAAGCTCGATGGCGACATCAGTCTTGCCGGCGAAAAGGACGATATCCATTCCGTTGAAGCTGTTCTCGTCCGCCTTGAGGACGTGATACGTCTCGCCGAGAATCTGCTCGTCACGCTCGCGCGATGCAAAAACCTGAACTTTTCCGCAAGGGAAGTTGCGCTCCTTGAGGACTCTGATCATTTCGGTACCGACTGCTCCGACACCGACCAAACCGACGTTGTAAGTTTTCATTGATTGGTTACTCCTTAAAAAAGTCCAAACATTATATCATATTTGCATCACCGACATGTATATGTTTTTGACGGATCGGCGAATGCGGGCAGGAATTTCGGGCGAACCGTCAAAACAGGCGCTGAACGCCAAGGGAAAAGGAATAGACCATTTCGTCGGCATCGTCGACACCGTATGTCGCATCGGCGTCAAACCGGAGCGACCAGTAATCGTTGAAATGCCAGAACGCCCCCCAGCCTATCGTCGGCCCGACCTCGCCGTCTATCCATCCGCTCGCACCGAAGGTGAAAAACGGATCGAACTTCTCGTAGCCCCACCAATGCCAAAGGCCCTTCACGCTCAAGCCAGCCGTGTGCTCCAGCCACGCGGCAGAGACTTCCACCGTAAGAAAATCATCGACATAATAGCCGAGATACGCTCCCGCGCCGCAGAGATTGCGCATTTCGCCGCCGCCCTGGGGAACCACTGCGACCGCGCGCGCACCTGCGTACGTCCGCTCAAAATCGTATTCGATATGATCGTACTCGCTTTGCGCGAGCGAAACCTGCGCAAGGAGCAAGACAATCGGGAAAAGCAGAAACTTCAATCTCATCGACGGTCGCCTCCTTCGCCGGCGGCAAGAAACTCCGAAATCCATTTGAGTTCGCGTCTGCGCATCCGCGCACGATCGGCATCGTCGAGATCGTCGGCTCCGGAAAGATGGTCCATCCCGTGAGCGACATAAAGAAGAAGCTCCTTCGCCGCCGACCAGTTCCGGGCGACATCTGAAAACCTGCGCGCCTGATCCACATTGACGTACAGTTCGCCGTAGATTCCTTCAGGCTCCGGCGGCATGGCTTCGTACGCCTGGGTTATCACATCGGTCGCGCCTTCAACCCCCATAATGCCCCGATGGACCTCATCGGATTCGTCGTCGCCCTGAAGAACGACCGTAACGGCGCGGAACGGAATCCCGATGCGCCTGGAGGATCGCAATGCGAAATACCGGGCCGCCGCCTTGAGAGACGCCTTGGAGATCGCAAGGGAACGCGGCAAACCGCCATCGATAACAATCTCGCACGACATAGAACTGATTCAAATTATCTGGCAGGAGCCGGAATCTTAAGCTTAAGCCCCACCCAAATCTTGTTCGGATTCTTTATTTTGTTGAGCTTTATGATTTCAGTTTCGGTGCATTTGTGCTTCTTGGCGATCTTGGAGAGATTATCGCCTTTTTTGACGGTATAGTTCACATACTCTCCGGACTGTGCTCCGGAGACCGCCCTGTCGGAGCCGCCGTTGGATCTGGTCCTTGAGGACGTCGACGCAGAAGACCGGCGCGATGACGTACGGGAGGGAGTTCTGTCAGCCCTGTACGACGAATCCTGGGCATTGTCATCGTTGGACGCACTTGAATCGGACTGTCCTCCCTCGTCGGTTGATTTCGACTCGGCTTTTTCTTCCGTTGCGGCCGTTCCCTCGTCGTCGGAGGAACCGGAGCTCAAAAGGAATATCCCCAAGCAAACAACATGAATAACCGCACTTATTACCAAAGCCAGTTTCCAGTTCAACTTGCCTTGAGAGCTATCTTCGTTATTCATTGGACCTCACTTTCATTTTTGGGACATCATGCGATTTATGCGCTCTGCAGCGAGCTTTATGTTCTCAAGGCTCGTTGCGTAGCTCATCCTCACGAAACCCTCTCCCGATCTGCCGAACGCGGAACCGGGCACGCACGCTACGCCAAAATCCTTCAGAAGACGCATCGTGAAATCCTCGCTCGTCATGCCGGTGGATCGGATATCGACAAAAAGATAGAACGCGCCCTTCGGCATAAGCGTCTTGAGCCCCATCGCGTTGAGGGCGTTCACCAGATAATCGCGGCGCTTCTTGTATTCGCCGCGCATGAACGCGATATCCTTGTCGCCAAAATCAAGCGCCTCGACTCCCGCGGCCTGGGCGAGCGTCGGAGCGGACATGATACCGTACTGGTGAATCTTCATCATCGCACCGACGATATCCTCGGGCCCGCACGCAAAGCCGAGACGATAGCCCGTCATCGCCCAGCTCTTCGAAAAGCCGTTCAATACGAGAACTCTGTCGCGATGGCTCTCGAACGAGCCGAACGAATCAAGCACTACATCCTCGGCGCCGTCCTCGATCTCGTAGTTGAGCTCGGTGTAGACTTCATCGGAAATCAGGATTATGTCGTGGCGTTCGCAAAACCCGAGAATCTCAGCCATCTCAGCGCGGCTCAAGGTCGCGCCCGTCGGATTGCACGGGAAGTTGAGCAAAAGCACCTTGGTCTTCGGAGTGACGTACTTCTCAAGCTCCTCTACGGTCAGGCGAAATTCGTTTTCGACGCAGGTAGGAACGGCTACGGGAACGGCATGGGCAAGACGCACCGCAGCCTCGTAGCTCACGAAGCACGGCTCGTGGAACATGACCTCGTCGCCCGGCGAACAAAGCGCACGGATCGCGAGATCGATCGCCTCGGAAACGCCGACCGTGACGAGGATCTCCCTGTCCCATGCGTAATCGGTGTTGAACCGGCGCTTGAAATACCGCGCTATCGCCTGACGCAGCTTGGGCGTCCCGAGATTGGACGTGTAGTGGGTTCCGCCGTCTTCGAGACACGTCACCGCCGCGCGCGAAATATGCCACGGCGTATCGAAATCAGGCTCTCCGACACCAAGCGAAATGACGTCCTTCGACTGGGCTACAATGTCGAAGAATTTACGAATCCCGCTTTTGGGGAGCTCCACTACGTGTCTGGCTATGCGTTCCTTCAAATCGGCCTCTCTGTTTCAATCGGCGAGAATCTCGCCGGCGAGCTTTTCGAGAGCCGCTTCGCTCTCGGCGTTGAGCGCGCCCTTTACGGTCACGACCGTATCGCAGAATGCAACATCCTTCGAATTCTCGAACATCTTCTTCATGACCTTCGCGGCCATGGGCGCCCAGGAGCCGTTCTCGATGAACCCGACCTTGCGGGACTGGTAGTTGCGCTCGGTGAGATGATCGATGAAGTGGCGCATCCACGGGAAGATCGTCGCATTGTACGTCGTCGTCGCGAGAACGAGCTTGCCGTAGCGGAAGGCGTCCTCGACCGCCTCGGGCTGATCGTCGCGCGCGAGATCGGCCACGGCGACCTTGGGGCAGCCCTTCGCCTTAAGGATCTCGACGAGCCTGAGCGCGGCGGCCTTGGTGTTGCCGTAGACGGAAGTGTAGGCGACGAGAACGCCGGGCGACTCGACGCGGTAGCTCGACCAGATGTCGTACTTGGTAACGGCGTTGGCGATCTCTTCGGGGGTCGAAAGAACGGGACCGTGGAGCGGGCAGATCGTCTTTATCTCAAGACCGGCGGCCTTTTTGAGAAGCGCCTGGGTCTGGGGGCCGTACTTGCCTACGATGCCGATGTAGTAGCGGCGCGCTTCGCAGTCCCAACCCTCGGGATCCTCGACGTCGTTGGCGCCGAACTTGCCGAAACCGTCGGCCGAAAAGAGAATCTTCTCGACCGTATCGTAGCTGACCATAACCTCGGGCCAGTGAACCATCGGGGCGGCGACAAACGTGAGATTGTGGCGGCCGGTCGAAAGCGTATCGCCCTCCTTTACGACGATGCGGCGCGACGCGAAGTCGTCGCCGAAGAAATTCTTCATCATCGTGAAGGCCTGGGCGCTCGAGACGATGAGAGCCTCGGGATGGCGCGCGGCGAACTTCGCGATGTTGGCGGAATGATCTGGCTCCATGTGATGGACGACGAGATAGTCGATCTTGGCGCCATGAGAGGCCTCTTCGATGTTCTTCAGCCACTCGTCGCCGAAATTTGCGTCGACCGTATCGAGAACGGCCTTCTTTTCGTCGTCGATGAGATAGGAGTTGTAGGCCATGCCGCGCGGAACGACATACTGACCTTCGAAGAGGTCGACCTCATGGTCGTTCACGCCGACATACTTGATATCGTCTCTGATTTTCATCATTTCCTTACGCCTTTGCTTGTGCTTTTCTTTTCTCCAGGCAGGACTGGACGACATCCGTCACGAACGGAGCCGTATCGCCGCCGTAGCTGGCGATTTCGCGGACGGTGGATGCGGTAACATACGCGAGATTCTCGCTCGGCATCATGAAGAGGGTTTCGATCTCGGGAGCCATGCGCCTGTTGATGAGCGCCATCTGGAACTCGTATTCGAAATCGCTGTAGACCCTGACGCCGCGCAACACGACACGCGCGCCCTCGCGGCGGCAGAAATCGACGAGAAGCGTATCGAGAACCTTGACTTCGACATTGTCGAGCCCCGCCTTTTCGGCGTCTTCCCGAATCATCTTGAGCCGCTCTTCGCCCGAAAACATGGCCTTGTCCTTCGTGCTCGTGGCCGCGACCGCGACAATAAGCTTGTCGTAGAGCTTGGCCCCGCGAACGATGAGATCAAAATGGCCCTTCGTCATCGGATCGAAGGTGCCGGGATATACTGCGATTTTTTCTGCCATAATTACCTATATTATACCACTTAATCGACAGGACTCAAGCGCAATATTTCAGGCTCTCGCGTAATTTCGACAGACGGTATGCAAAGCGTCCCGTTCTCGTCGCGCTCCACCGTGCCAGAAGCGGAACCGAAAGCCCATTTTACCTTTTTCGCGCCGGCGAGTCGCCTGTCCTGGATGCGGCGAACCGTGACATCGGCGCGTGCCGACGCAGGCGGAGCAAACTGCCGGGTGCCGATCTCATCCGCTGATGCGACATAAAGAGCCATTTCGAACCCTTCTTCATCATCCCGCAAATTCCGCCAGCGAAAGAACGCATTGATCTGTCCGGAGCTGGCGGCGCCGTCGGCGATCTCCATCTCCGCCGATTCGATATCATCGGCCCAACCGCTGAACCACGCCTTCTGCGGCTTCCATGTCTTGAAGGGCCAAGGCAGCCTGTCATCGCACGTCGCGCCGGTAAAGACGGGATAAGCCTCGTTCTTCTTCACCGAAAGCCAATCGAACCGCTCGACAAGATCGTTTTTCAGCCTCGCCTGCGAAACGTAGCTGCAATGGCCGAAGGGCCCCCAAAGCACAATATGAGGCCAGCGCCTGCGGATCATGCCGCGCACGATGACATCGCGATCCCGGCTCCACATGTCGTCGATTCCGCTCCATTCCACACAGACAGGCGGATCGGCGAACTTCGAAAAATCATCTTTGACGACGTCATCGCCCTTGGAATCGACAAATCCGAGACGGGCCGCCGCGAACCAGACCGTCGCGGGGACATTCGCATTGACGGCGGCAAACACTTCGCCATGCCCGAGGCCGATGGCGTAAGTCGCCTGGCCACCCATTGAATTTCCGCAGAGGTAGACACGGTTCCTGTCGATGCCATACCTGCGGATCGTCCATTCAACAGAATCGAGAACGCGCTTCTCGCACGATGTTTCGCCCTTCATTATCCTGGGGATGTCTTCACGGACCGGCCCGCGATAACGCGATGTCGCGCCCCACCAGTATTCATCATGCGTGCGGTTCAGAAAGACATTGTAATTTCGCATTGAATCGAGCATCAGCACATAAAATCCGTCCGGCGCAGAAAAAACGCGATCCTTCTGGTCGGCAAGAGCTATCTGTCCGTTCAGTCCGCCCGAAGGGAAGCCGCCGCCCCTCCAATGAAGAACAACGAGCAGCGGGGCTCCGGTGACATCTCCGCCAACGGGTTTTGCGACTGCGAATCTGTCGACAAAATCAGCATCTCCGCCCCAGGCGGGATCGCCCTTATGCCTGAACCACTCCACATCACGCCTTCCCGATTTCTCGGAATCGAATTTTTCGGGAGAAAACCCGAGATTCCTGGACGGCCAATCAATCCCGGCGAATCCCGCCGAAGAGGCGATCAACACCACCGCAAAACAAAACATCCTATTCATTGCATTAACGTTTTAGAGCTGACGAAAGTCTCTCCTCAAGATCGTGGGCGGCCAGAGCATCGAGCAAAGGCGCCATATCGCCGTCGATCACGCGATCGAGCGAATAAAGCGTAAGGTCGATGCGATGATCCGTCACGCGGTTCTGAGGGAAATTGTATGTTCGAATGCGCTCGGAACGATCGCCCGATCCGCGCAGAGACATCCTGTCCGCCCCTAGCTTCGCCTCTTCTTCACGGCGTTTATGATCGAGAATGCGCGCTTTCAGGGTAGCGAAGCACTTCTCGCGGTTGCGCTGCTGCGAGCGTTCGTCCTGGCAGACGGCGACAAGGCCCGTGGGCAAATGGGTCATGCGGACGGCGGATTCAGTCTTGTTGACGTGCTGACCGCCGGCGCCGCCGGCGCAAAACAGGTCGATGCGGATGTCGCTGTCGGGGATTTCGATTTCATCCTCTTCATCCGCCTCGGGGAAAACGATGACCGTCGCGGCCGACGTATGGATGCGCCCTTGAGACTCCGTCTCGGGAACGCGCTGGACACGATGCCCGCCGGATTCAAATCTGAACAGACCGTAGGCTCCCTCGCCCACAACGGTAAAGACAATCTCCTTGTATCCGTCGAGACTCGTCGCGTTGGCGTGCATGAGCGAAATCTTCCACCCCCTGGTCTCGCAATAGCGGGAATACATCCTGAAAAGATTGCCCGCGAAAAGCGCGGCCTCTTCGCCTCCCGTTCCGGCTCTGATCTCCAAAACGGCATTCCGGCATTCAAACGCGTCGGGTTCAAGAAGCGAAGCCAGCAAACGCTTCTCCGCTTCAGGCAGAGCCGCCTTGAGCGATGCGATTTCAAGCTCTGCCTCGTCCTTGAAATCAGGATCTGAAAGAAGTTCTTCGTTGCCTTTCAGATCTTCGAGGATCTTCTCGTACGCCGAATACGCGCTTTCGAGCTTTTTAAGAAAGGCATGGTCGCGAAGCGTCTGGCGATAACGCTTCGCATCGCCTAAAACATTCGGGTCGCCCAGGTCCGCCTCAACGGACGCCAAACGACCCAAAACGCTTTTAATCTGGTCTGTATCGAGCAAAGAGTCTTACTTCGCGAACTTAGCGTAACGCTTTCTGAACGAGTCGACGCGACCCTCGGTATCGACCATCGTCTTCTGGCCAGTGAAATAAGGATGGCAAGCGGAGCAAGTGTTGACCGTCATAGCCTTCTTGGTCGAACGCGTATTGATAACATTGCCGCAAGCGCATGTAATCGTTGCTTCACCGTAAGCAGGATGGATATCTTTCTTCATTTCTTCCTATACCTTTCAAAATTATGAGCAGTTATTATACCTTATTTCCGAATACTTGACAAGGGGGTATTTTTATTAATGAATATCGCGACAGGATTCCTCCTGCCGCGATACCTTGACGTGCCCAGACGAGCGTCATCATTTATTGCGAAGATCGTCAAGCTTCTTGGGCAGCGCCACGACAGCGCGCACAATCTCCGCAAAGAAGTTGACGGACAGATACATGAAATACACAATCAGCGGAAGCACGACTACGAGAACAAGAGTCCCCAGGAAAATCAAAATAGGTTCCGGCGAGCTGAATTCCGTTTCGCAGAGAGCCCAGAATCCATAAATCAGGCCGCCTAACGCCACAAGCGTAAGAAAATATGCAAAAAGCGAAACAAGAATCCTGTAGGGAAGAAGACAGATCGTAATCAATTCTTCGGCGAAACTCCGGGGAGCTGCGGCTTTAAGACCCATAATCTTTGGATTTGAGGCCAAAATGATCAAAACGATCGACAAGCCGACAAGAACAGAGATGACCGCAAAATCACACTCGGGCATCACAAGCATCGAGGCTCCGAAAAGAAGTCCGATAGCCTTCACCGCACCGAGCACCTGAGGCCTTACAGCCTCATCTTCGCGATTATCGTGAAGTGATGTGATCAATGTAGTCGTCTTCGGCATAAGATAAAGAACAAAGACCGTCAAAAGGACGAACCCGATCAGACTTTTTATCGTATCGCCAAAAGGAAGATTGCTGTTCACGGCAATGATAAAAGTCGAAATAAACGCCCAGAAACCCAAACCAGCGACAAGGAACGGAAGATATTTGATTATGAACTTCTCTCCGGTCTTTATCCAGTCAGCCCAAGGATGATCAGTAAAAAAGCTCAACATCTTATCGATGAACGAATTCATCGTTTCAAAAATGTCCGACACCTTGGAGCCAAACGCAGGATTCTGATTCTCAACAGTCGTATTTATTTCGCTCATGACACTCCTTATTGCAGCTTTTTACCATACGGCTGCGACTGCAAATTGCGACACCCGTCGCAAATCAGTCACAGCCAAAACCTCACGCATCGAGCGCTCCGCTTATTCGCCGTACACGCAATCAAGCGCATCGGAAATCATGTCGGAAGCCTCTTCGAGCGTCTCCTCCTTGAGGACGAGAGGCGGGAGGAAGCGAACGACGTTCGATCCGGCCGTGAGAGCGAGAAGGCCCTGATCCTTAAGCGCATCGACAATCTCCTTGGGATCGCCGTCGACGACGAGACCGAGCATGAGACCCTTGCCGCGGACCTCAAGAAGCTTTTCGTACTTGTCGACGAAGCCCTGGAGAACCTCCTTGAAAAGATTTCCGATCTCGACCGCGCGATCAAGAAGCTTCTCTTCTTCGATCACCTCGATAACCGCGAGCGCAGCGGCCGCAGCGACGGGGTTGCCGCCGAAAGTCGATGCGTGAGCCGATTTCGTGAAGACATCGGCGAGTTTTGCGTTGGAGACGAGGGCGCCCATCGGGATGCCGTCGGCCAAAGACTTGGCAAGCGTAAAGAGATCGGGCTTTACGTCATAACCCTGCCAGGCGAACCAGGTGCCCGTGCGGCCCATGCCGGTCTGGACTTCGTCGCAGATCATGAGAAGGTTCTTCTCGTCGCAGAGGGCGCGGACGCCGGCGATGAACTCGGGCGTAGCGGGCGTTACGCCGCCCTCGCCCTGGACAGCCTCGAGCATGATGGCGACGGTCTTGTCGTTGACCGCGGCCTTGACGCTTTCGATATCATTGAAATCGGCGTATGCAAAGCCGACAGGGAGCGGATCGTAACCCTCCTGGCACCACGACTGGGCGGTCGCCGCGACAGTCGCGAGAGTGCGGCCGTGGAACCCCTGGCGCATCGTGACGATCTCGAAGCGTCCGCCGTTCTGGGAGCCCCACTTGCGGGCGAGCTTGATCGCAGCCTCGTTGGCTTCGGCTCCGGAGTTGCAGAAAAAGACCTTGCCGCCAAGCCCGGAAAGCTCAACGAGCTTCGCCGCGAGTTCCGTAGCGGGGGAATTTGCGAAAAGATTGGACGCGTGAATGAGCTTCGCGGCCTGATCCTGAACGGCCTTGACGACTTTGGAGTGGGAATGTCCGACATTATGGACACCGATGCCGGCGGTGAAATCGTAGAGCGCGAGCCCGTCGATGTCGCGAACCGTAACGCCCTTGCCGCTGGAGAGCACCACGGACGGCGCATACGTCGGCATAACCGCACTATTGTACAAATCAAGTATTTCCTGAGTCTTGCTGCTCATTGTATTATCTCCGTTCCCACGCCTTCGCGCGTAAATATTTCAAGCAAAAGTGAATGCGCCATGCGACCGTCAACGAGGTGGACTTTTTTGACTCCTGCGCTGATCGCATCGACGCAACCGTTGATTTTGGGGAGCATCCCCCCCGATATTGTTCCATCTTCCTTGAGCTTCTCGACGGAATCGAGGTGCAAGGTAGAAAAAAGCGTACTCGGATCATTCGGGTCCTTGAGGAGCCCGGGAACATCCGAAACAAGCGCAAACTTGCGGACCTTGAGCGCTTTGGCGAGCGCGGCGGCGGCAAGATCGGCGTTGATGTTGTAAAGGTGATTGTCGACAGCGCCGGTCGCAATCGGAGTTACGACAGGAACGATGCCGGCATCGAGCATCTCGACAGTCGAGCGGATGTCGACGCCCGTTATGCGCCCGACATAGCCGCGGTCGGGGTCCGTTATGCGCTCTGCCGAAAAGATCCAGTTGCCGTGCAAAGGCTTCGCGTTGGTCGAGCGGGCCATAAGACGGCTGACGAGATCGGGATTCACGACATTGTTAAGCGTCTTGCGGACGATCTCCATCGTCTTTTCGTCGGTAACACGCTGCCCATCAAGAAACTTAGGCTCATGGCCCGACTCCTTGATCGCCTTGGAGATAGCCTTCCCGCCGCCGTGAACTATTACGACCTTGATCCCGACAGCCCGCATAAAGGCGATATCATCCATCAATGACTCGAGATTCTCCTCGACTTCCATAACGCTGCCGCCCAGCTTTACGAGCACGACAGACCCCCTGAAATCGAGAATATAAGGCAAAGCTTCGGTCAAAACCGCCGCCTTGGACATTGCAGTGTGTACTTTTTCCATACTATCGGGTAATTATATCACATTTTCACCATTAGCACAATGCTCTAAACAACCTGGAATATTCCCACCTTTTCCTTTTGCTTCCATCCTGTACAACAGTAATCATTTTAGCGTTAATGGATCCGCGCTTTTCTTTGGTTTGCATGTTGCTATGCTATGTATAAATGCGGCCACGGTTAGGGCAACCGTGCTCCACTTTTGATATGGCCGATTTCTGCGTCCTCTAGACCCGCTCGCCAATCTTTAGATTTGGCTCGGGGTCGAGTCCTACATAAATCGGCTCATCTAAAAAGTATGCGCCCGGCTACGGCCCAAACCGAGGCCGCGTTTAGCATTTTCGACAACGCTCGCCATCTCGTAAAGCCGCTCTTCACTCGCTCCCGCGTTTATTTTCGCCTCCTCCCGTGACGATCGCAGATGATTCGCGTCGCCTAACTTCGTCGCTCGACTCATTCGCTGTTCGCTCATGTCGTCGGCGTCCTCGTTATGCTCGCGCCTCATCGCGCTTCTCACGAACCGGAGTCTCACTAAACGCTCAGCTCATTCATCGCGTCTTTTCTCAACGTCTCTCTCGTACACTTCCAAGCGTAAACGTGCGTAGTCCTCCCCGGTGCGTCTCTCGCTTCTCGCTGCAACGTCAATCCTGTTTGGACGGCTTTAAGAATGTTTCCCGAGGAGTGTTTTTATTGATTTGGCTTAGAAAAATGTGCCAAGAAAGGAAATGTAAGAGCGAATAGAGCGGTAAAATGGTTATGAGGAGCGGGACGGGCTTTAGGCCGTATCGAGTTGAGTGAGGCGAACGAGCGCGGTTCGCAGATAGACGGCGTTAGGCGCGAGCAAGACGAGGAAGGAAGGATTTTCGAGCATCGCGAGAAATCCGACTGACGAAGTATTGCGATGCGAATAGCGCCGAATAGCTGCGGGAGCGGGAGAGAGGCGAACGGGAACGAGATCAGACAAGACCGGCAAGCAATGGAGACGCGCTATTGGAGCTTTAAAAAACGAAGAATGTAAGTTTCGCTTCGCATGCTGTAAGCATACTTGCTGCGACGCGACGAACTCCTACAGCATGACATGTGCGGCGGAGATTGCTGCCGCTAGCCGAGCGGAAGCTTTTCAGATGTGGCGATTTGCGTTGGACTGCGACCCGAAGACGTACTTGTGTACGTCGAGAGGTCGCAAGGACACGCAAATCGCCCATATCAAAAGGTGAGCACGGTGCACCCGCTTGAGCGCCCTACGGGTTCTCGCTTCGCTCGAAGGTTCCCTCCGAAAGCTTCGCTTTCTGCGGTGCATCTCAGCAACATCCGCCGCGTTATGTAAAGTCACGGTAAGAAATAAAGAATAATGAGGCTATGATTATTACTGTTGTACAGGATGGAAGCAAAAGGAAAAGGTGGGGGATATTCCAGCGCAATGGTGCGATAGACAGACGTGTGGATTATTTGATATAATCAGTATGTCGCTTTTTTAGGATATAATAAAATTTAAATTAGAAATACGCTAACAAAAAGGATAAATAACAATGAGCACTAACCGTAGAGATTTCATCAAGGGTACAGCATGGATGGGTGCCGCAGCGGCTCTCGCCGGCGCCGGTTGCACGAGCAGCAAGATTTGCGCTCCCGGTTCGATGACCGTTTTCGCCGACAAGCCCATCAAGAAGCTTCGCGTCGGTTTTGTCGGTCTTGGTATGCGCGGCCCTGGCGCAGTTCACCGCATCGCCAATATCCCCGGCGTCGAGATTGTCGCCCTTTGCGATCTTTACAAGAACCGCGTCGATGCTCAGCAGAAGTTCCTCAAGGATAACGGAAAGAAGCCCGCACGTTCGTATTACGTTTACGAGACGACCAAGGGTCCTTCGAAGGACGAGACGGCCGCCTACCGCGCGCTTTGCGAGAGCGATCTCGATCTCGTCTATATCGCCACTCCCTGGGCTCTCCACGCACCTGTCGCTCTCTACGCTATGGAGCACGGCAAGCACGCCGCCATCGAAGTTCCCGCCGCGATGACGCTTGACGAGTGCTGGGCTCTCGTCGAGACTTCCGAGCGTACGGGCCGTCACTGCATGCAGCTTGAGAACTGCTGCTACGGCGATGTCGAGATGTTCTCGCTCAATATCGCCCGCAAGGGCCTTCTCGGTGAGATTATGCATGCCGAGGGCGCTTACATTCACGATCTCCGCGCGCTCAACTACCTCGATCCCGCGAAGAGCGGCTATCAGGGCTACTGGCGCCTTAAGTGGAACAACGAGCACACGGGCAATCCTTATCCTACCCACGGTCTCGTGCCCTTGATGCAGGCGATGAACATCAACCGCGGCGACCGCTTCGATTATCTCACCTGCATTGCCACAAATCAGGTCGGCATGAGCCTTTACGCGAAGACGAAGTATCCCGACTGCAAGTGGCGCAACGGCCTTAATCCGAAGTGCGGTGATATGTCCACGACCGTTATGCACACCGTCAACGGCAAGACCGTTATGGTTCAGCACGACGTCACGAGCCCCAGGCCCTACAGCCGTATCAATCTTCTTTCCGGTACGAAGGGCTGCCTCAACGATTATCCTTTCAGGATCGCTCTCGAGGAGAAGCCCGGCGAGGGCGCCCACGGCTGGTTCGACGCCAAGAAGACGGCTGAGATCCGCGAGAAGTACCGTCACCCCCTCTGGAAGGTCGCAGGCGAGCTCGCCAAGAAGATGGGCGGCCACGGCGGCATGGACTTCCTCATGGACTTGAGACTCTGCTACTGTCTCCAGAACGGTCTCCCGCTCGATATGGACGTTTACGATCTCGCCACGTCCTGCTCGGTCTGCGAACTTTCCGAAAAGTCTGCTCTCAACCGCGGCAACTCGGTCGACGTTCCCGACTTTACGCGCGGCGCGTGGAAGACGAACAAGCCTCTCGATATCGTCACGGTCGATCTCAAGAAGCTCGGACTTAAGGATGTCAAGGCTGACGACACTCAGCTGAATGTCTGATAGCATAAAGCGAATCCTGTCCCACGATTGCGGCGCGTTCTGGCAATTCGTGAAATACGGCGTCATCGGCGTATTGTCAACGATTGTTCAGGCCGCCGCTTTCTATGTTCTCGCCTCGACGGTGCTCATGTGCCTGAATGCAGAGGATGTCGCGGTGAAATATCTTTCGCTTCCGGCGGCGGATGTTTCGGACGGCGTCAGGGCGTGGCGCTTCGGATGGGCTACGGGAATCGGATTCGCGATCTCCAACATCTTCTGCTGGGTGATGAACCGGGTGTTCGTGTTCAAGCCCGGCAGGCACGTGTGGTACGTTGAACTTGCGATGTTCATGTCCGTGTCGGGACTGGCCATGTTTCTGGCGACGGTGCTGAGCGGCTTTTTGATCTCGCGGTTCGCATTGATGACGACGCTCGCCGTTCTGATAGAGGTTGCCGTGTCGTTTGTCTTCAATTTCCTCATCCGTAAATTTGTCATTTTCAAAAACTAATCAAAGTCAGTCGTGTTTCAAAAGGAGCAAAAAATGAATTTGAAGAAAATGTTTCTTGTTGCGGGCGCCTTGGCCTTTCTGTCGATGGGCGCCATGGCCCAGTGCGCAAAATCTTCCGGAACCACATTCGTCAAGGATGCCGTCCAGAAATATGTCGACAGCGGCGAATTGCCTGGCGCGATCAGCATTCTTTACAACAATGGTGTTCAGGAGGTCGCCTGCGTCGGCTATTCCGATGTGCGCACCAAGCGCAAGATAACTCTTGACGATGTGTTCATGCAGTGCTCCCAGACCAAGGGCTTCTGCGGCGTTACCATTGCGATACTCGTGGAGGAGGGCAAGATCTCCCTCGACGATCCCGTGTCGAAATATCTGCCCGAATTCAAGAACCTGTGGGTTCTGGACAAAAAGGGCGACAAGGAAAGGACTCTCAAGAAGGCGGAGAACGTTCTTACCGTAAGAATGGTCATGAACCATACGGGCGGTTTTCCGTTTGAGCTTCCCGGTCATCATGCGATGGGCGGCTGGTCGCGCCGGATGCCTCTGAGATCCGTCGCCGCGACGGCGGCGGCACAGCCGATTCTTTTCGAGCCCGGCACGAAGGTTCAGTATTCCAACGTCGGCATCGATATCGGCGCTGCCGTCGTCGAGGTCGTCACCGGCAAGCGCTGGGAGGATTTTCTCGACGAGCGCGTCCTCAATCCGCTCGGCATGACCGCCAGCTCGTTCTGGCCCACAGACAAGCAGCTTGAGTCGAAGGTGGAGCTGAACACGGTCAAGGCCGGGGCTCCTGCCGAGTGGCGCTACTCCGACGAGGCCATGAACCGTCCCTATAACGACCGTTTCGTATTCTCCTCCGCCGGTGCGGGACTTTGGACGACGGCCCGCGACCAGCTCAAGTTCTACAAGATGCTTATGAACCTCGGCGTCGGCGACAACGGCGTCAGGATTTTGAAGGAGGAGACGGTCAAGAATCTTCTCGCAGTCTCTTCGCGTCCGAAAGGTCTCGGAAACTATTCTCTCGGTCTTACCGCGCCCGTGACCGACAGCGAGGACGCCTGGTTCGGTCATGGCGGTGCATGGGGGACGAATTGCATGGTCAACTGGCACAAGAAGCAGCTCAAGCTTTGGGTCGTGCAGATCTGCGGCAATCCGCGTCCGTGGAACAAGCCCAAGTCTGAGGCCGAGGAGAAGTTCTTCAAGGCGACGATCGACAACCGCGACGCCGACGCCTATACGGGCCGCATGAAATAATCGACGCCGGGCGACCGGCTTTCAGGGATCGGCGGCAGGACATGAATGGCAGTACGCAGACGCGCTCCGTTGTAGTCACAGGGGGGACTGTGCGGCTCGGCGCAATAATCGCGGACCGCCTGGAAGCCCTCGGATGGAACGTCATTCGCACGTCGCACAGGCCCGATCCGCTCGCCGATATCGTGGTCGATCTGTCACGTCCCGGCGGAGCCGAGTCGCTATTCTCCGCCGCCGTTTCCCTTCTGGGTGGCAGGGCTCCCGATGCGCTCGTCAACAATGCGGCGCTTTTCTCCCTTGACGATACGGATGCGACCGAGCTCAACTACGGTACGCCAAAGCGGCTTGTCGAACTGATGGCCGGGCATCCGGGGGTGCGCTCGGTCGTGAATGTTTTGGATTCCCGCGTTCTGGCGCGCGAACCGTCGACGCCTTACGAGAGATCCAAGGCGGCGCTCAGGGACTGCACGGTCGAATATGCGCGGCGCTATTCCGGCGTCGTTCGCGTAAATGCCGTCGCGCCAGGGCCGGTGCTTGTTCCGGTGGATGTTCATGAGCCGGCGGGCAAGACTCCCTTCGGCCGTCCGCAGCCGGGCGATGTGGCTTCTGCGGTCGCGTTTCTGCTTGAAGCGCGGGCGACCACCGGCTGCATAATTCCCGTAGACGGCGGACAGTGGATGCAAGATTTGAACATCGCTGGAAAATGCGATGGCGTTGTGGTATAATTTGTGAAATAAAAAAAAGGAATATGTCATGGTCAACAGAATCATACTCAACGAAACTTCGTATCATGGCGCCGGCGCGATCGCGTCGATTGCAGCCGAACTTGCGCAGCGCGGTCTCAAAAAGCCGATCGTGTTCACCGACCCCGATCTCATCAAGTTCGGAGTTTCGAAAAAGGTGACCGATATTCTCGACAAGGCCAAGGTCAAGTACGCCGTCTATTCGGACATCAAGGCCAATCCTACGATCAAGAACGTCAAGGATGGCGTCAAGGCGTTCAAGGCCGCCAAGGCCGACTCGATCATTGCCATCGGCGGAGGCTCCGCGATGGATACGGCAAAGGCCGTCGGCATCATCATCGCCAATCCGAAGTTTGCCGACGTACGTTCCCTTGAGGGGGTCGCGCCCACGAAGAATCCCTCGAAGCCGATTCTCGCCGTTCCAACTACCGCCGGCACGGCGGCCGAAGTCACAATCAATTACGTCATCACCGACGTCGAGAAGAAGCGCAAGTTCGTCTGTGTCGATCCCCACGACATTCCCGTTGTCGCGTTCGTCGATCCCGAGATGATGTCTTCGATGCCCAAGGGCCTTACGGCCTTTACGGGCATGGATGCCCTGACCCACGCGATCGAGGGCTACATCACGAAGGGCGCGTGCGCGATTACCGACATGCTCCATCTCGAGGCTATCCGCCTCATCTCGTCGTCGCTTCGCGATGCCGTCGCCAACAAGCCGGCGGGTCGTGCTGGGATGGCTCTCGGGCAGTATATCGCCGGAATGGGCTTTTCGAATGTCGGTCTCGGCGTCGACCACGCGATGGCCCACGGTCTTTCGGCCCTCTACGACATGCCCCACGGCAAGGCGTGCGCGATCCTTCTTCCGACGGCGATGAAGTTCAACGCCGCGAAGACGGGAACGAAGTACCGCGAGATCGCTCGCGCGATGGGCGTGAAGAACGTCGACAAGATGACGATGCCTCAATATCGCAAGGCCGCCATCGAAGCCGTCGAGAAGCTCGCCAAGGATGTCGGCATTCCTTCCGACCTGAAGGGCGTCCTCAAAAAGGAGGATGTGAAGTTCCTCGCGGAGTCCGCCTACGCAGATGCGTGCCGCCCGGGCAATCCGCGCGATTGCTCCGTAAAGGACATCGAGAAGCTCTACAAGTCGCTCGCCTGAAATACGGTCAGCTGACTGGAGTCGCCGAAGAGGCCGGAAGGTTTTTGTCTTCCGGCCTCTTTGCCGTCTTAAACTCCATTTTCCCTCTACCCTAACGGGGAAAGTTTTGATATACTTATACTTAATTGGTTTTGAAACCGCCCGAAAGGGCTAATTAAGGAGTAAAAAACATGGCCAAAACGCCGAAGTTCGCGAACGCCAAGGTGTTCGCTTGGGTTGACAAGTGGAACAAGATCTGCACGCCCGACAAGATTGTCGTCGTGACGGGTTCGAAGAAAGAGCATATCGACATTTGCGAGATGATGGTCAAGAACGGCCAGTTCATCAAGCTCAACGCCAAGAAGCGTCCTGAGTGCTATCTCGCCCGCTCCCACGAGAGCGACGTCGCCCGCGTTGAAGGCCGCACCTTCATCTGCTCCGAGAAGGAGATCAACGCTGGTCCTACGAATCATTGGGTCGACCCCAAGGTCATGAAGCCTCTCATGGAGAAGAGCTACAAGGGCTGCATGAAGGGCCGTACGATGTACGTCATTCCTTTCGCGATGGGCCCCATCGGCAACCCCATTACTCAGTACGGCATCGAGCTTACCGACTCGCCTTACGTCGTCGTCAACATGAACATTATGACCCGCACGGGCGACGCTGTCATCAAGCAGCTCGGTACCGACGGCGAGTTCATTCCCTGCATCCACTCTGTCGGCGCTCCTCTCAAGAAGGGCCAGAAGGATGTCGCTTGGCCCTGCGCTAAGAACATCGACGACAAGTTCATCACCCAGTTCCCCGAAGACCGCGAAATCTGGTCGTTCGGTTCGGGCTACGGCGGCAACGCTCTTCTCGGCAAGAAGTGCTTCGCGCTTCGCATCGCTTCGAAGATGGCCAAGGATCAGGGCTGGATGGCCGAGCACATGCTTATTCTCACGCTCACGAGCCCCGAGAAGAAGCAGTACCACGTCACCGCCGCGTTCCCGTCCGCCTGCGGCAAGACCAACCTCGCGATGATGGAGCCCAAGCTTAAGGGCTGGAAGCTTCAGACCATCGGCGACGATATCGCCTGGATCAAGCCCGGCGATGACGGCCGTCTCTACGCCATCAACCCCGAGAACGGCTTCTTCGGCGTTGCCCCCGGCACCTCGATGGACTCCAACCCCAACGCTCTCAAGAGCTGCAAGAAGGGTACGATCTTCACGAACGTCGTTCTCACTCCCGATGGCGACATCTGGTGGGAAGACATGGGCGTCAAGGCTCCCAAGGAAGGTATCGACTGGAAGGGCAATCCCTGCTACGTCTGCAAGGACGATCCCTACCGCATGGGTCCGAAGCCCGGCATGACCAAGAAGGAAATCAAGGAGTCCGGTTACGTCGCCGCCCACAAGAACTCCCGCTTCACGGCTCCCGCCGAGAACTGCCCCGTTCTTGACAAGGCCGGCTTCAACGGTCTCTATAACAAGAAGCCCACGGGAGTGCCGATCGACGCGATCCTCTTCGGCGGTCGCCGTCCTTCCACGATTCCTTTGGTGAACGAGGCTAAGAGCTGGGCTCACGGCGTATTCATGGGTTCCGCTGCTGGTTCCGAGGTTACGGCTGCCGTTATTTCCGATCAGATCGGTCAGGTCCGCCGCGATCCTATGGCGATGCTTCCGTTCTTCGGCTACAACGTCGCCGACTACTTCCAGCACTGGCTCGAGATGGAGCGCACCTCCGCCGACGCTTCGAAGCTTCCTAAGATCTACTTCGTCAACTGGTTCCGCAAGGGCGACGACGGTCGCTTCATGTGGCCCGGCTTCGGCGACAACAGCCGCGTGCTCAAGTGGATCTGCGACCGTATCGACGGCAAGGTCAAGGCCACCAAGACGGCTATCGGCAACCTCCCGCTCGAGAAGGACATCGACCTCTCCAACAACGAGGGCAAGTTCAAAGTCGTTCCCGCCGACCTCAAGGAAATCCTCAAGGTTGACAAGGCCGGCTGGGTCAAGGAAATCGAGACCATCGGCAAGAGCTACGACGAGTATGACGCCAAGGCCTCCAAGGACTCCAAGGTTGTCTCCAAGACGGCCAAGCGCGTTCCCAAGGCTCTCCGCGATGTTCTCGCCGCGGTTACGGCCGAGCTTACGAAGTAAGTCGAACCTTCAGGTTCATAAAAGAGAGTCGCTCCACGAGCGGCTCTCTTTTTTTATATTGCCGGTTTTGCTATAATAAAAGCTCTTTCAATTATTCAATTAAGCATAAAGGGGAAATATTATGTCCGTAGTTTTTTCTCGAGCGTTTGTTTCAGTCTGGTGTTCGCTGCTCCTTTTTTCAACGTTTGCCGCTCCGGTTGTTCCCGGGGAGTTTACAGATCCTTCAAACATGCGCAAGGCGGTAGAGCAGGAATCTCAATTTGAAACGCCAGCGGATTTTAAATTCCCCTATATTTCGACATATTATATTGAATCGACGATAACGACCAAGGATAATGTCGAAATCAATTTCTTCGTTACCGATTGGGATAATTCTCTCGCTCGTTTTGGTGATGATTCTTTTAGATTTGATGTGCATCTTGAGTGTATTACGCCTGACGGCAAGACTCTAAAGAAAACTCTCAAGTCAATTAAAGCAGGAGATAACAAGTTCGCCTTCAAGCCGTTTCCGAAAGGTGAATATAAAATCTGCGTTTGGGCGGTTGAACTTAAGAGCGGCTTAGAGTCTCATCGCGTTTGGCAGCGTTTCCGCGTTCTCGAGCCTGAGGATCTCGTTATTTCCGCAGATAAGATTTATACCGTGACGGCTGCTGATCTTGAAAAATATTCAATCTCCAACAAGGGTGATTTAGGGCGCAGGATTTTAGTTGAAGTTCCTGAACATCCTAAAGGAACCAAGACTCAAGAAGCTGCACGAAAGAATAAGGAAGTCGTTCTTAAATACGCGTCTGAAAATCCGCCTAAGAATACGGACGGCAAGATCGGATATACGATTTATATTCCCGCGCGAAAGGGTGAGATAATCCCCAATTCATTCCGCGCCTGTCATGTCGTCTACGATTCCGGTTATGATACGAACGAGGTTGAGCAGACTTCGATTAAAACGGCTGACGGCCTTAATCAGCTTTTAAGGGATAAGGCGGCTGAAGGATTCAGAAAAGTCGTTCTTCTTCCAGGGACTTACCGCGTAAGCTACAAGCGCACGGTTTCGATTCCTTCGAATATGACATTTGATCTTAATGGCGCTGTTATTAAGCAGAACGGTTTTACGGGAGCTGCGTCCATGATGGTCACGCTCGATTGCGTTTACGACGCTCATCTGGTCGATGGTGTAATCGAGGGCGATTATTACGAACACGATTACGCCGGCTCCCCACATAATTCGGAGTGGCCGATCGGCTTTTCCATAAAGGGAGATTCGCTTTACTGCACCGTTAAAAACGTGACGGTGCGTGAAATCACGGGTTACGGCGCAACGAACGGCCAGGGTAAAAAGAACGGTATGCATTCACCTTATACCGTAGGCCTTAAAAAGCATACTCCGGGTGCGCTCAATCTGAAAGATGGTACGGTCGATACTACGCGTAAAGATCTTTTTACGTCGGGCTTTACTCCCGTCAAGCCTAGTGTTGCCAATTCGATTCAGATTTCCAAATATCTCGGATACCAGGGCGTCGCTACGCGTCAATGGACGCTTACGTGCTGCTGGTACGATAAGGACAAGAAGTTTCTCTCGTCAGAAACGATTTACCAGTATCGCGTAGTTCCGATTCCTGAGGGCGCGCGCTTTTTGAGAATAACTCAGTTCAACTCTTCTTTGGAAGCAGCTAACAAGTCCGGCCTTACGGTAATGAGTTTCTATATTCCTCAGAACTGCGAAATAAAGGATAATGTGTTCATCCGTTGCCGCTGCGTCGGTTACGCGCCGTGCGCGATGAAGAACTTCCTTTTTGAGGGTAATATCTTTACCAAGAGCGGTGAAGCCGCCGCGAAGTGCCCGTTCGACGCGGAGGACGGCTGGGACGGAATGCAGGATACGACATTCCGCGCCAACAAGCTTTACGGTAATGTCGGCAACAATTCGCTCTTAACATGCTGCGGACATAACTTTATTTTCGAGAAGAACGAGGCTTCCTTGTATTTCTGGCCGCGTACATATTCGCCATGCGTGAGAGACAGTGTAATTCCGTACGCCACGTTCAAGTGTGATGGACAGGTACGCTCCGGTTACGGACGCTTTGAGCGCAATACTTATCTTTACGGATTGGATGTGCATGAAACCAAAGGGCGCCAGACTTACGGCTGGGATTACGCGTTCGGTAACTTTGACTTTACTGCTAATACAAATAAGAAGTTTAACTTAAGCCTCTCAAAGACTGGCCGTATAGTTAATTCGAAGTTCGCCAAAAAGAGCGTTACAATTTCGCGCGCGGTCGGATGCTCGTTCGATTCGTGCGTCATTGCGCGCATTACGGACGGCCTGTGGATCGGCAATAAGATCAACGGCGGAAATTTAAGGTATCCGTACGGTAAGAATTATTTCGAGAAGTGCGATTTCAACAAGGTGTCGCTTACGGGTTTTAATTCCGGTGACCACACGTTCAAGAACTGTACTTTCACCGACTGTTCGTTTATGACGCTTTCGGGCGGAGTTAAGATCAAATTCGAGAATTGCGTATTCAGGGGGACTGATATGTGGAACGGCTGGTGGACTCAAAACAGCAACCTTACTTTCCATAAGTGCGATATCGAGGTCAAGGACAATCTCTTCCTGAAGCTCGGCGCTTACGGTGTAGGTGATGTCGTCATCGATTCCTGTAAGGTTACCAGCAAGAAGGGTAAAGGTGTCATTTTCTGCAATATCTTTGACTGGCGTCCTTCCGGCGGCGATAAACAGCCTGGCAGCTTTACCGTTAAAAACAGCGTATTTGGTTCTGGTATTGACTATGCTGTAGGTACGAATGATAAAGGCGTGTTAAAGGGCAAGGCAAAGACGACTAAAAAACTCACTTTTACAGAGTCTAATAATAAGATGTCCTCTGGCAAGAGCGTTTTCAGCAAAATGCCGGAGTTCGGAGCCAATCCCAAAAACAAGAAGTAAAGACAGAAGGAGAGTTGCTGTGGAACTTATAGCAAGTTTTCAGGTTGATCACACTAAGATCGTGCCGGGAATTTACGTTTCTCGAGTAGATGACATCGGCGGCGAAAAGGCTACGACATTTGATATTCGTATGAAAAGACCTAATTCTGAGCCGGCTCTTCATCCGAATTCCATACACACGATAGAGCATATTGTAGCGACTTATCTGCGCAACGATCCGGTCTGGAAAGATCGCATCGTATATTTCGGACCGATGGGATGCCTTACGGGGAATTACCTTATCGTAAAAGGGACCCCGACGCCGCAGGAGATCTGTCCGCTTGTGATTGCCGCGTTTGAGAGTTTAAGAGATTGGCAGGGCGATGTTCCCGGGGCGACGGCAGTCAATTGCGGCAATTACCTTTTGCATGACCTTCCGATGGCGAAATGGGAGGCGGCGCGTTTTGTCGATATTCTGAAAACGGCTCCTTCGTTCGATTATCCGGTAAAAGACCGCATCGAAACAGATTCCGGTGCGGTCTTCTATGATTCGTGAGCCTCTGGCCCGTCGGACTATTTGATTACGATATAGCCGGAAGGCGGGCATTTAAGGCGGTTGAGCCCCTCAGCCGCCTTTGTCTCGCCGATCTTTTCGCCGAGCGTGCTGTAGATCTCGACGTGAGCGGATCTCCCGGCGAGCTCGACGACGAGCGACTCTGCCGCCGTGCCGTTGACGATATATGTCGTGCGCCTGTCGTCGGGAACCTTCACCGTCAGGCTGTCGGCATGAACGGTAAAGATGCGCTCCTTGTCGTCCCAGCCTTCAAGAAGGACGTAGTCGGATTCAGCAAAATGGGGCTTGAAGCCGCCCTTCAAAAGGGCGCTGCGATGTTCAACCGTGAATTTAAGCCATGCGTCGATCATCTTCAGGTGTTCCGGCGGAAGATCTCTGAGCATCATCGAGTACTGGATGACGCTGAACAGGCAGTTGATGACATTGCGGGCGGCGCCCTCTGTCGTTTCGCCGGGGTTCCATTCAAGCATGTCGGCATGGACGGCGCTCTTGCCGGAAGTCATGCGGAGCTTGGAGATCCCGATGCGGTTGGCGGTGAAGTTTCCGGGACAGTCTCCGACGCGCATCATGTTGCCGTACTGGCGGATTCCGGGGCCTACGTATGCCTGGCGGAATTCGATCAGGATTCCGGGCTTGATGGCGTTGAGGCGGCTGTAGACGTCCTTCATGAGCCTGTCGACAGCCTCGGGCACCGTATCGATGTCGCGGCCGTTGCCGCGCTCCTTTTCGTTCTTGCCTCTGAACGCGTCGATGAAGTCGAGCTTGAATCCGTCGATATCCCATTCCTTGAGGGCCTTTTCGTATGTGCCGATAAGGAATTCGCGGACCTCTGGGAATCGCGGATCGAGAATTGCCGCGCCTTCATGGTTGACTTCTGCGAGATATTTGCCTTTGAATCTTTCGTAGTTTTTGGAGTTTTTACCGACGAAGGGGACGGAGTACCAGATCATATATTTCATGCCGAGAGACTGGACTTTTTTGACGTGGGAGGCCATGTCGGGGAATCGCATCTTGGAAACTTCCCAGTCGCCGTTGAACGCGTAACCGCGGTTCGTGTCTTCCGTCTCCCAGCCGTCGTCTACGATGAGAACCTTCATCCCAAGCTTGGAAGCGATGGCGCACTCCTTTTCAATCTGATCGGCGAAGACATTCTGGTGGAAGCAGTACCATGTCGAGTAGAGAGGGTCGAACGCTGCGTCAGGGACGTCGGCGATTTCGAGGTTCGCCTTTTTCGCCATCCATTCGGCAGTCTCGGGAATGATTTCGGAATAGTGTTTCCTGCGCCAGTCGTAGCGGATTGTGACCGAGTACGACTTGATGGGCATTTCCTTTTTGCCGAAGAAGCTGAACTTGATTGGCAGGATCGAGCCTTCTTCGCGGACGCCGCCGTGAAAATCGACCTGGCGCTTGACTTCGCTCGACGACACGGTGAGCCGGTTTTCGCCGCTTGATGAATAGAACGTGTAAAGCGGCATCCACGACGCGAGATTGGAAGGGCATCGCGCCATCCAGTCCGGCGGAATCATCGTGTCGAAAAATGCGGGAACCCAGCGATGGGAGATGTCGACCTGGGGAACGGTAAGCGCAACCGTGAATTTAGGCGGAACGGCGGGCTCGTCGCTCTCGATGGTTACGGTGATCTCGCCGATTTCGCCGGATGGCCTGGCGTCCGTGACGTTGAATTTCCATGTTCCCGGTTCGTCGCATGAAACCGTTACATCGGCAGGGGCTGCGCCTTTTACCGTTTTGTTGAATTCGGCCGCAGGCAATGTCGCGGCAGCGAGAAGTGCAGTTGAAAGAATGATGATCGTTTTCATGGCGAAAAAGTATATCTCATTCCCAAAGAGATTGTCAACCTAAATGATCGATTGCGGTTTATTTGCTCATGCGGCGCTAAATTTGGTATAATATGTCCTAAATGAGCAGGATATTTACGTTTTTATTCCTTTCTTTGATCGTCACAAGGGCTTTCGCCGCTTGGTATTGGCCGTTTGCCTCCGATGACGAGAAAAAACCGCCGAGAATGTCGGAGTTGTTGGAAAAATCCTCCATTTTGATTGACGAGGCTTTTGATCTGGCGGCTCAAAACAAGGTATCGGAAGCTGTTGAAAAGTATAAAGAGGCTTATGCCGAGCTGGAAAGGCTGGAGCTTGAAAATCCTGAGCGTGCCGCAACCAGTGAATTTTCAACAGTCAGAAATAAGAAAGCGTATGTTTCGACATCTATCGACTCCTTGCTTTTGAAGCAAGCCTCGGACAATGCACGTGCTGTTGCGGTGACCGACACTGCGGAAATCGAAAGAAAGTATGCAGAGGAGCAGATGGCGTTGTTACGCAAGAGCAATAAGGACAAAACTGGAAATAATGACGGCCTGCAGAACGACAAGGCCGAGGAAGGTCGCTCTTTGGGCAGGAACGCTGCGTCAGAGACGGCTGTCCTCGAGGCGAAGGGCGATAATACAGCCTCGCAGGAAGTTTCTTCAGTCCGGAAGAAAAAGCTTTTGTATGTCGTAAAAAGCCTTAACGCCAAAAATTATGCGGCGGCGGAAGCGATCATAAACAATCTTTTGAAAGAGAATCCGAAGGATGTGACGGCGCTCAATCTCAAGGCTGCTCTTTTTGCCGCCACAAAAGATTATCAAAAGGCGAAATTGACTCTTCGCGATCTGATTCAGGTCGATCCCGGTGATTATGCCGGGTATTACAATCTTGCGAAACTCATTGTTCAGTTTGAAGGTGTGGCCGGAAAGCCTGAAGCGAGGCGTTATTATGAGTCGGCTCGCAAACATTGCGGCGGACCTAAGGATGAAAAGTTGGAGGAGATGTTGAAATGACGACGTTGCTAGCATCTGTTTTCTTTGCCGCAGCTCCTGTTCAGAATGTCGAGTCTGCGCTTGCCGCCGAATCAAAACCTGTTGTTTCGGAGGGTGCCTCCGCGCGCGAAATAATCGAGACGTGCAGATCCATGATTCCCGGCGATGTCGAAATTCGCGGGCATTTCAGGCTTCGCAGCCGTCGCGGCAGCACGAAGTCCGTCCATAATTACATTTTGAAACGTATCGACGGGAAGACGGAACTTTCGATTACCGATGAAGATGGCCGCAATGTCGAATATAAAAAGGAAGGGTTTCTGCTTGGCGAGAAATCGGGGATAACGATAACGTGGAGCGATCTCGTTCTTGATTATTTGTGGTGGGATGATGTTTCGTTCGATGTCAAAAAGGAGTCTGAGACGGCGCAGGGGATTCTCGGCCGGGTTGTTTTGCTGAAGAACGGCGACAGGGTCATACGGGTTTGGGTCGATAAGCGTACCGGAGCCATCCTTCAGGCGCATGAGCTTGCGAAGAACGGCGATGGAGACTACGAAATAAAGAGAGAGCTGTTCTGTACGAGTCTCAAGAAGTTTGGCGAGCGATGGTCTCCGAAAAACATAGAAGTCGGGCCTCCGGGCGCGAAGTACCGTACTAAAATAGTCATTGACGATGTTCTCGATGTGAACAAATGAATGATTTCGCCAATTTAAGGAGGCTGTTATGAAGAGAATGAAAAAAGGCAAGAAGACTTTGAAGATTGCGCTGTGGAGCACCGGTGCATTTTTTGCATTCTTGCTTTTCGCGTTTTTGATACATCCGCTTTGGGTCGGATCTGTCGCCTCGAACGTGGTGGAATCCACTGTCGAGAAAATGACCAAGGCCGGTTTTGACATCGACAGCTGTTATGTAAATCTTTACACCGGAAGAGTGTCCATGGAAGATATCGAATTGGACAGCCTTGGCGAAGTCGAGCCTGAAGAAGCGCTGAAACTCAGGTCTCTCGGTTTGTCGTTCTCGACGATCTCCATGCTTTCTGACGACAAGAAGATCGAAGAAGTTCGGATTGAAGGTCTTGAGATATACGCCAATTCGGATTTTTCGAATCTGTATGGCATCGTCGACAATATCAAAAAGTATCTTGCCGAACAGCCGGAATCCCCTGACGATACGTCTAATTACGAGATTGGCCGAATCGTTTTGAAGGACGCAAGGTTCTACTGGAATTGGAACGATGAAGGTTTTGAGAATATAGCTCTTCCTGATGTTGAAATCCTCGGAATGTCTGTGCGGCCCGAAGGAACATACATAAAAGAAGTGACGGTCAGCAATTTGCTTTTGTGTGACGATGTTGTTTTTTCAAAGGCAAGAAAGCTTGATGAAAATCTTGACAAGGCTCCGGCTTCAAAAACGGAACCGAATGCAGAGCAGGGCAAGTCTGCGTTTGTCATAGACAAGGTTCGCTTTGTCAATATGGGTGTCCGGATAGGGCCGGTAAACGTGCTTTCTAATGAGAATATCGAAATAAGCGACATCGGAAAGGATGATGGATCTGCCAATGTATTTAAATCATTGTGCACTGCCGTTGGCGACGAGATTGTAAAATCTTCAAACATCAAGTCTTTGTTCCAGGGCTTTGGCAAGGCTTTCAGGCGGACTTGTGAAATTTGGCGGTGAGAAATCGAAGAAGAATCGCTGAAAGATGTTGGCTTGACGAATTTCAAAGGATCGAATCCCGAATAGAACACAAAGGAAAATATGGAAAAGAAAACCTGCAGCAAAAAGAAGGATCGCAGAGTCGAAATGTCCGTTGAAGGGCTTAAGGAGGACTTTGCGTGGCATATCAGATATTCGCTGGCGAAGGATATCAATCGCGCCACTCCTCGCGACCAGTACACGGCGTTCGCCAATGCGGTCAGAGACCGTATCGTCGAGCGCTGGATCAATACGCAGGACAATTACCGCAAGCAGAATACGAAGCGCGTCTACTACATGTCGCTCGAGTTTCTGATGGGCCGCCTCCTGGGCAACAACGTCATCAACCTCAAGGCTGATCAGCTCTGCTGCGAAGCTCTCAAGGAGTACGGCATCAACTGGAACGATCTGCGCGACTATGAAACAGATGCGGGGTTGGGCAACGGCGGTCTTGGACGTCTCGCCGCGTGCTATCTCGACTCCATGTCGACGCTCGATCTCGCCGGTCTCGGCTACGGTCTCAGGTACGACTACGGCATCTTCCGCCAGAAGATCGTCGGCGGCAATCAGGTTGAAGAGCCTGACGGCTGGCTCAAGGACGGCTATCCCTGGGAGATGGAGCGTCCCGAGTACGTTCAGATCGTCCACTTCGGCGGTCATGTCGAGTGCATTGCCGAGCACGGCCGTCAGCAGTGGCGCTGGGTCGCCGCCGAGCAGGTTCAGGGCGTGCCCTACGATCTTCCGATTGTCGGCTACAAGAATGCGGTCAACACGCTTCGCCTCTGGTCCGCAAAGGCTGTCGAGGAGTTCGACCTCGCCGACTTCAACAAGGGTTCCTACGTCGATGCGGTAGAGTCGAAGGTTCTCGCCGAGAATCTCACAAAGGTTCTCTATCCCAACGACAATACGATGGCCGGCAAGGAGCTTCGTCTCCGTCAGCAGTATTTCTTCGTCGCGTGCTCGCTCAAGGACATTCTCCGTCGCTACCGCGAACGCAACGACGGCTGGGACGCTCTTCCCGACAAGGTGTTCATCCACCTCAACGAGACGCATCCCTCGCTCGTCATCCCCGAGCTCATGCGCATTCTCATCGACCATGAAGGTCTCGACTGGGACAAGGCGTGGGATCTTACGCGCCGCTCGACGGGCTACACCAACCACACGATTCTTCCCGAGGCTCTCGAGAAGTGGCCGGTGTCGATGATGGAGCGTCTCCTTCCTCGCCACCTTCAGATCATCTACGAAATCAACGGCCGCTTCCTCCAGCAGATCTCCGCTCTCTATCCCGGCGACGTCAAGCGTCTCCAGCGCATGTCGCTCATCGACGAGTCAGGCGAGCGCTACGTCCGCATGGCCAACATGTGTCTTGTCGCGACCTCGTCCGTCAACGGTGTCGCCGAGCTGCACTCGCAGATCCTCAAGGATTCGCTCTTCAAGGACTTCTACGAGATTTTCCCCGAGAAGTTCCACAATGTCACGAACGGCATCACGCCGCGCCGCTGGCTCTTGAAGGCCAATCCGATGCTCGCGCAGCTCATCTCCGAGAACATCGGCGAAGAGTGGATCACTGAACTTGACCGCCTCGAGAATCTCGAGAAGTTCAAGTCCGACAAGGCGTTTCTCGACGCGCTCGCGAAGATCAAGCGCAGCAACAAGGGCCAGCTCTCGAACTGGGTCAGGCAGAACCTCGGAATCGGTCTCGATCCCGAAGCCATCTTCGACGTCCAGGTGAAGCGCCTTCACGAGTACAAGCGCCAGCTTCTTCTCGTTCTCTACATCATCATCTTCTACAATCGTCTCGTCAACGATTCGAAGTACGATCCCGTTCCGCGCAGCTTCATCTTCGCGGCAAAGGCGGCGCCCGGCTATTACATGGCCAAGCTCATCATCCGCCTCATCCACGGCGTCGCGGGCGTCGTCAACTCCAATCCGCGCACGCGCGGCAAGCTGTCGGTGGCGTTCCTCCCCGACTATCGCGTCTCGCTCGCCGAGAAGATCATCCCCGCGTCCGAAGTCTCCGAGCAGATTTCGCTCGCCGGCATGGAGGCGTCGGGTACGGGCAACATGAAGTTCATGATGAACGGCGCATTGACGCTCGGCACCTTCGACGGCGCGAACGTCGAGATCAACCAGCAGGTCGGCGACGAGAACATGTTCCTCTTCGGCATGCGCACCGAGGATGTCGCCAAGCGGCGTCCTTCGTACAGCTCGAAGGAAATCTACCGCAACGATCCCGAGATCAAGTCGGCGCTCGACATGATCAAGTCGAACGTCTTCTCGCTCCTCGAGCCCGGACTGTTCGATCCGATTCTCCGCTCGCTTCTCGACTACAACGACTACTATATGCTTCTCGGAGACCTCAAGAGCTACTGCGAAGCCCAGGACCGCGTCGACGCGACGTATCGCAACGCGAAGAAGTGGAACACGATGTCGCTCATCAACATCGCCCGTTCCGGCCGCTTCTCGTCCGACCGCGCCGTTCTCGAGTACGCCAAGGACATCTGGAACGTCGAGCCTGTCAAGTTCAACTGACAAGGCGGTCGCATGCAAAACAAAAGAGGCCTCGCAGTCGAGGCCTCTTTTGTTTTGGTCGTTGTCCGCTGTTCGGGGCGAATCCTGTCTTCGCCTGACGCAGACGAAGACAGGATTTGGCGATTACTCTTCTATCGTTATGGCGCGGAATTCGATTGCGCCGCCTTCGGATTGGAGGGCGATTGCGCCTTTGGCGGTTTTGATGCCTTTGACGCGGTTCATCAAAACACCATTGAGGTAGCTTGATACCTCGTCGCCTTTGACAATGATTTTAAGTCTGTTCCATTCTCCGGCCGGTTTTTCCGTCGACTGGGCCTTGGCCGGCGCGGCGGCGATTCCCGACAATGCATCATTGGGATTGTAGGGATTGCGCGGCGTGACGCCTTCGAGTATCGACCCGCCCAGCGCGAAAAATGAGCATACGCTCTCCGGTTGAAGCTGGTTCTCGTAGCATTTGGGGATAAATGAACCGTTTTCGTCGGCGAGGCGCAAGAAAATGCCCGAATTGGGATTTTCCGTTTTTCTCCACCAGCGGTATTCAAGCTCGAGGTTGAAGTCGGCGAAGTCGGCTCTCTTTGTGCGCAAGTAGCCAAACGGTGTTCCTGTGGAGCGGATGGCCCCATCGGCAACGTACCATGTTGGTTCCGAGGCGGTATATCCGCCTGTAGCGTTGAAGTCGGCTACGCTGGTCCATCCTGTAAGATCTTTGCCGTTGAAAAGCTCTGCGGCAGAGGCGGCAGCTCCAACGAGCGCAACAGCTGTAAAAAGTAATGTTTTCATGTTGATATTTTATCATATTTGTCCTGCCGTTGACCAATGGCTCGCGACACCAAAACAGTGCCGATGAACCTGTGCAGATACGCTCAGTCATTATCAATTGCTGAGTTGACTGATGCCTTCCGTCTGCAGTTTATCGACTACATCCCCGCGACTACAGTCTATCAATTAGAGACCTGCGATTAGAGATCGACGACGAGCTACCGACAACTAGAGATGGCGATATAGCCTGATCAAGTAAAGACGAGCGACCTACAATGAGCGACTTACAATGAGCGATCGACAACTAGCAACCTACAACTAGCAACCTACAACGAGCGATCGACAACTATAAGCCATCGACTACAGAACGCCGACCAGTCATTACCGACAAGCATCAGGCACATTCATAGAAATGTCTGAGATTTTTCCGCACAAAATTCTCATTTTATGTTATACTATTCCTGTTCCTAGAAAAGTCTAAAAGAATCACCCAAGGCATTCCCCTCTGAAAAGGGCACTTCCAACTTCTGAAAAGGGTGCTCGCAACTTCTGAAAAGGGCTCTCGCAATCTCTAAAAAAGACACTCTCAACCAGTTCTGCAAAAAGTCAAAAAGAGTAAAATCAAGGTAGTCTTAAAGGTCTCAAAAGTCACCAAAAGA
>JAZOQY010000055.1:0-29889 GCA_045656285.1 Kiritimatiellia bacterium | reverse complement strand
GAACATATCAACGCGCGCGCGGCGCTTCACGACGCAAGCGAGCGTGTTGATATGTTTGCAAGTCGTATTATCTTCAATTGTCAAAGAACGTATCCTCCTAACACTTAAAAGAAGGCTCGTTCTACATTATACCTACACGGCTAAAATAAATCAAGCGTTTAGCGTAAGTATTGCGGTTCGATTGAGCGAAGCCCTAGCCAGAATGTTAGCGCTCAAAAGATTTCAAAAAAAATCTGACATAGAGGTGTTTTTTTTTGATAAAATTCGTACAACGCATTGCTGGACAGAAAATTGCGCGCTCTCTTTTTCTGTCGCAAAATTAACAGAGCGGCAAAATAAGGAGTAACAAAATGAAAAAATTAATAGCCGGATGCCTCTTCTTGATGAGTGCATTGGTATTAACTGGTTGCGGAAATCCACATAAGGATATAGTAACAGAAATATGTGCTGCAGTTCGAGATGATAATCGCGAGCGCTCTGATGAGCTTTTTAAGAAATTCGTTGACATTAAATCTGTTGAAAAAGGTGTATCAAAAGAACGCGATAGGGTGTGGAAGCGCTTTTTCGGGACAATAAAAGAAGGAAAGAAACAGGAAAAGATCAGCGTCGTTAAAACCCTTAAGAAGGACGATGATAAGGTAACGATTATAAAAGCGACTATTGACGAAGGTGACACTCCTACACTGTTCTTTGCCGTTAAGGGTAACGGTAAAGAAAAATCTAAAATTGTAAGTATGGCTACGAATGAGTCAGGCTTATCGTATTAATGCTATTTTCATTTAAAGTTATATGATTGAACACCGCGTAGTTTTGAAAACTCGCGGTGTTTTATGACGACTTGGGACGACTTTGGCGCAATCCTTGGAAGGAAGGCTTTAATCTCGTGGCCGGACTTGTCGTCGCTTTCGCTTAGCATTTGTTTTTGGTATAATATCACAAGTTATGACGAATGATTTATCCAACGTACGCAACATTGGAATTGTTGCGCATATCGACGCAGGTAAAACCACCACTACCGAGCGTATTCTCTTCTATACCGGCAAGATCCACAAGCACGGTGATGTCCATGACGGAAACACCACGACCGACTTCATGATCCAGGAGCGCGAGCGCGGAATTACGATTCAGTCCGCTGCGATTTCCTGCGAGTGGAACAGCCATGCGATAAACATTATCGACACTCCCGGTCACGTCGATTTTACGATGGAGGTCGAGCGTTCATTAAGAGTTCTCGACGGTGCTGTGTGCGTTTTCTGCGCCGTTGGCGGAGTGCAGCCCCAGTCCGAGACCGTCTGGCGCCAGGCAGATCGCTACAATGTTCCGCGCCTTGCATTCATCAACAAGATGGATCGTATGGGCGCCGATTTCAGTCGTGTTGTCGAAGAGCTTAAAGACAAGCTTAAGGCCAATGCCTGCCCGATCGAGCTGCCGATCGGCAAAGAAGAGACTTTCAAGGGCGTCATAGATCTCATCAACATGAAGGAGATTGTCTATGACGAGGCGTCCGAAGGCAAGAAGTTCTCCGTCGGCGAGATCTCGTCCGAGTTTGCCGACGATGCCGCGCTCGCCCGCGCCGAGCTGGTCGAGAAAGTCGCCGATCTCGACGAAGAGGTGATGGAGTCGTTTCTTGAAAAGGGCGATCTCTCCGCCGAAGAGCTTATCCCCGCCATTCGCCGCCAGGTTGTCGCCGGCAAGCTCGTTCCCGTCCTCTGCGGAACGTCGCTCCGCGACAAGGGCGTCCAGCCTCTTCTCGATGCGATCTGCGCGTATCTGCCTTCTCCTCTCGACCGTCCGAGCGTCTCTGCGACCGATCTCAAATCTGGCGAAGCCGTTACCCGCAAGCAGAACGATTCCGAACTTTTGACCTCGATCGTCTTTAAGATCGCGACCGATCCTTATGTGGGCAAGCTCTTTTTCGTGCGTGTCTATGCCGGTATTCTGAAGAAGGGTTCCAACGCCTACAACCCGCGCACCAAAAAACGCGAGCGCATCATGAAGATCGTCCGCCTTTTCGCCGACGACCAGATCGAGGTCGACGAGCTCAAGGCTGGCGATATCGGGGCTGTCGTCGGGCTCAAGGACTGCACGACGGGCGATACGCTCTGCGCCGAGATGAAGCCTTGCTATCTGGAGCGCATCACAGCGCCCCAGCCCGTGATGTTCCTCGCCATCGAGCCTAAGAGTTCCGCAGACAAGGATAAGCTCGTCGAGTCGATGTATACCCTCGCAGCCGAAGATCCGACGTGCCAGGTCCGCGAAGACGAAGAGACGGGCCAGACGATTCTTTCGGGCATGGGAGAACTTCATCTCGAGATTCTCGTCGACCGCCTCAAACGCGAATTCAAGTGCGCGGCGAACGTCGGCAAGCCCATGGTTTCGTATGTCGAAACCGTTACAGCGCCCGCGACGACGAAATTCTCGTTCGACCGCGAGCTTGGCGGGAAGCGCCACGCAGTAACCCTCACTCTCGCCGTCAAGCCGCTCGAGCGCGGCGAAGGCGTCAAGATTGATCTTTCGCGCGACTTCAGAAACACTGTCGCGGACAAGCATCTTCAGGAATGCGTCGAGCAGGGGCTTAAGGACGGTGTTGCCACCGGCGTTCTTGCGCGTTATCCGATGACCGATCTTGCGGTCGAGTGTGTCGCGGCAGAGATGGTCGATATGGAGATTTCAGATGAGGTCGCGTTCCGCTCTGCGGCGGTGATGGGCTTCAGGGAAGCCGCCGAGAACGCCGCGCCTGAATTTCTCGAGCCGATCATGAAGCTTGAGATCACCACTCCGCCGGAGTCTGTCGGCGAAGTTCTGGGCGACCTCAATTCCCGTCGCGGAACGGTGCTCGACATGAGCCAGCGCGGCGATATGCAGCTTGTCCATGCGCGTGTCCCGCTCGCGAAGCTTTTCGGCTACGCCACCAGCATCCGCTCTCTCACGAAGGGTCGTGCGTCGTATTCGATGGAACCCGACATGTTCGACATCGCGCCGAGGAACGTGCGCGAAGAAATTCTCAGCCGATAAAACGAAAGGTACATGACGATGAAGAAGATGAATATGGTTATCGCCCAGTCCGGCGGCCCGTCGATGGTTATCAACCAGTCGCTCGTAGGCGCCGTTCTCGAAGCGCGCAAGAGCGACCGCATCGGCAAGATTCTCGGCGCCAGGCACGGTATCGTCGGAATTCTTTCGAACGATTACATCGATCTCAAGAAGCCGTCGGCCAAGAAGCTCGAGGCGATCGCCGAGACTCCCTCGTCAGCTCTCGGCAGCTGCCGCAGAAAGCCCGACGCCGCCGACTGCCGCGCGATCTTCGAGGAGTTTCGCAAGCTTAACGTCGGATTCTTCTTCTATATCGGCGGCAACGATTCCGCCGATGCCGCGCGCATCGTCGCCGAGGAGGCCGAGAAGGAGGGCTATCCTCTCGTCGTCTACCACATCCCCAAGACGATCGACAATGATTTGAGAAGCTGCGATCATACGCCCGGCTTCGGTTCGGCCGCGCGTTTCGTCGCTTCGGCGATCCGTGGGGACGATCTCGACAATCGCGCTCTCGGCGGCGTCAAGATCGATATCATCATGGGCCGCGACGCAGGGTTTTTGACGGCGGCTTCGGCGCTCGCGCGCATTCGCGAAGACGACGGCCCCCATCTCATCTATCTTCCCGAGGTCGTCTTTACCGAAGAGAAGTTCATCAAGGACGTCAAGGCTGCGATGAAGAAGTACGGTCGCTGCGTATGCGCGGTCTCCGAAGGCATTCGCGGCAAGGACGGCGTTCCGATCGGAGCCAAGCTCGGCTCCGGCGAGACCGATTCCCACGGCAATGTCCAGATGTCCGGTACGGGCGCCCTCGGAGACGCTCTTGCGACGGTTCTCAAAACGAAGGCTGACGTAAAGCGCGTCCGTGCCGATACGTTCGGCTATCTCCAGCGCTCCTTCCCCGGAATCGCTTCGAAGGTCGACCAGGCCGAGGCCCGCGCGGCCGGCGAGGCGGCGGTAAAGGCGGCCTTGAAGGGCGAGCTTACCAAGGGCACGATCGCCATCGTCCGCGAAGAAGGCAGGAAGTACAAGATTGCCTATGCTCCTGTTCCCGTCGCGAATGCGGCGAAGTACACGCGCAGCGTTCCCAAAGAGTACATCGCCAAGAACGGTCACGATGTCACCGAGGCGTTTCTCGATTACGTCCGTCCGATCGTAGGCGAACTTCCCCACTGCGAAATCTTCTGAGGAGTTTTCCCAATGGAATTTTCGGAGCCGCAACGCAAGACGATCGCCGGTGCACTGACTCTTATGTCGGTCGCCGTGATCGTCTGCTTTATCCTGACCATGGTATGGGGTTTGGTGGCGCTTTTGTCGTTTGCCTCCGCTGCGATAACGCCTTTGGTTCTCGGGCTTTTCCTTGCGATGCTCTTCAAGCCCTATTACCTGTTCTGGCTCAAGGTTGTCAAGCGTCCTGCCGTCGCTGCTGTTCTTGTGTTGGTTTCCATCCTGTTGCCTTTGGGATTTGCAATATGCTTTTTCGGTTCCGTGGCGGCTGCTCAAATATGCGGTTTCATCGAATCGGCGCCTGAATACATTTCGTCGTTCAAAGCATGGTTTAACGCCGAGTTTCCCATGGCTTTGACCATCGCCGATGAAATGGATCTGCCTTACGAGTCGTGGATCGTCTCTCTCAAGGAAAGCGGCGTGGACATAGCGCGCAGCGTTGTCGATTATGTGACAGGCTTTTTGGGGGTTCTGGTTTCACTCGTCTTTTTTGTGTATTTTATTACGCGCCCCAATCTTAAAGGTTCGATGCTGACAGATGAAATGCCTTTTTTGAAGGACGACACGAAGAGCTTTGTTTCGCAGCAGGTCGATTCGTTTATCGATATCGTCATCTCCTTCGCTCGCCGACAGCTGATCATCTGTCTGCTTGAGGGGTTCCTTTACGGTTTTGGCTTTGCCGTGATCGGACTGAAATACGGTTTCTGGATCGGCTTTGCGCTCGGGCTCTTTAACTTCGTGCCGTTTTTGGGAACCGTCATATTTTTGCCGATTGCGCTTTTGACGGCGTATTTCGGTCCTGAAGGTTCCGGAATGACGACAGTGTTGGTTACATGCGTTTGGATGGTCGGGCAGTTCCTCGACGGGTACTTCATCACGCCCAAGATTCAAGGCGACAAGACAGGCATCGGCTATGCGGGCGTCATTTTCTCCTTCTTCTTCTGGGGAATCGTCTTTCATTCGATTCTTGGCCTGCTGCTTGCGATTCCGCTTTCGGCGTTTTGTCTTGTTTTGTGGCGGGCGATAAAAGAGAAGTACATAAAACCTGTTTTATAAAACGTTAAAAATGGAGGTTCGATATGGCGGTTGCATCTTTTGAAATTGCAGATTTCGGCATTACGAAGTACGGCGAAAAAGCGCATAAGTTCATTCTTAAAGGTGCCGGCGGCGTGGTTCTCGAAGTGAGCGACTACGGCGGCAAGGTCGTTCGTCTTTTCACTCCTGACCGCGATGGCGCGATGAAGGATGTTGTTGTCGGATTTGACGATCCATCGGGCTGGGACAACGGTGATCCCTACTGGGGGTGCATCATCGGCCGTTACGGCAATCGCATCGCCGCAGGCAAGTTCACGCTGAACGGTGTCGATTACCGGCTTCCCGCGCTCAACAACGCCCCCGGCGGAATCGGTTGCAATCTTCATGGCGGCGCACGCGGCTGGGACGCGTATGTATGGGATGCGGAACCGTTTGTCGACGGCGATGATGTCGGTGTTGTCTTCAAGCGCGTTTCGGCCGATGGCGAAGAGGGCTTTCCGGGAAAGGTTGATGTTTCGGTAAAGTACACTCTTACCAAAGATAACGTCTGGCGCGTCGATTACGAGGCCGTTCCCGATAAAGACACCCCGATCAACATGACGCAGCACGTCTATTTCAACTTCAAGGGCGAAGCGGGCGGCACGATTGAAGATCATATCATGACAATCGCGGCGTCAAAGGTTACCCCGACCGATGCGGGTCAGATTCCGACCGGCGAGATCGCCGATGTCGCGGGAACCGCTTTCGACTTCCGCGCCGGAATGCGTATCGGCGAGCGCATCAACGAGCCGGATCCCCAGCTCGAAATCGGCAAGGGCTACGACCACAACTGGGTTCTCGACGAGGGCGTGATGGCCGGCGGAAAAGGTGGTCTTATCAAGGCCGGCGGTCTTTACTGTCCTTTGAACGGCCGCAGCGTCGAAGTCTGGACGACGGAACCTTGTCTTCAGGTCTATACCGCCAACTGGGCGAGCTACGACCAGAAGGCCAAGGGCGGCGAACATCTTTCGTTCCGTTGCGGCGTAGCGCTCGAGACTCAGCATGCGCCCGATTCGCCCAACAAACCTCAGTGGCCTACGACCATCGTCAAGGCCGGCGAAAAGTATTCGTCAACGACCGAATTCCGTTTCGGTGCGAAGTAAATGGCGAAGACGACTTTTACATACGAATTGACCAACGATCAGCAGGAGTTGCTGCTTGGTGTGATGCTTTCGGGGAACTACCGCAAAAGGGAGGTTCCCTATTCGCTCTGGTCTGTCGAAGGCGACGGGTTCAACGCTACTTTGTACGCCAAGGAGAAGCACGGCAAGCGCAAACTTTGCGTTCAGGGCGGCAAGGCGGAGGATTTCGTTCTTTTTGTTCTCGAGCCGAACGTTCTCGGCGCGGCGACACTGGGCTACGAGACTGTTCTCGATCCGACTTTGACCGCGCCTCATGCAGGCAGCGACGAATCCGGAAAGGGCGATTATTTCGGGCCGCTCGTCGTATGCTGCGCTTATACGGACGAGGCTCTTTCCGCCCAGATGCAGGAGCTCGGCATCAAGGACTGCAAGCAGATGAGCGACAAGGCTGTTCTTGCGGCGGGCGCGAAACTGCGCACTCTTCTCGGGCCGGACGGTTACAGCGTCGTTAAGCTCGGTCCCGCGGCCTACAACCGACTTTACGCGAAAATGCGCAACATCAACCGCATGCTCGCGTGGGCTCACGGAACGGCGATCGAGGAGCTTTTGACAAAGCGCTCCGGCTGTCCGCGCGTAGTCGTAGACCAGTTCGCTCCTACGGAGGCGACGATTCTCCGGGCCCTCAAGCCGCTCGGGAAAAAGGCGGAGGTAGTTCAGCGCCACAAGGCAGAAAGCGATATCGCCGTCGCTGCCGCCTCGGTCATCGCGCGAGAGATCTTTCTGCGCGATATCGCCAAGATGTCCGAAGATATTTTCGGGTCCGAGCCGCCGGCCGAGGGTGAGGAGAAGCCGAAGGTTCCGATCGGTTCGAGCGATCCCAAGGTTCGCGCTATCGCCGAAGATATGGTCAGGAAGGAAGGTCCCGTCTGGCTCATGAATCACGCAAAGGCTCATTTCCAGACGACCGACAAGGTTCTTGGCGCGTGCGGGCATTCGAGAGACGATTTGCCGGAAGAAGGCCGGGTGACGTCAGCGGTCGCCAACGGTGCTTACGAAAACAGTTTCAAGAAAATCAAATAATGAGGAATAGACAGCATGTGTTCGTTTTTTGCCAACTCGCTTATTGACGGCTTTTTTGTTTCAAACGCCATCGGTAAAGGTATTGTTCTTTTGCAGATTGTAGGATCTGTCATCATGGTCGCCGCGATCATCGGCAAGTGGCGCGAGCTGTCGTTTGTCGTAAGAACGACACGACGCTTCATCCACGATTTCACAGCCGGCCGGGATGTTCTGGAATATTATCTTTCGCGTCGACCTACGGTAAAGCACGGACTCGAGGGCATCTACAAGGAAACATGCGAAAAGCTGCTTAAACTTCTGAGCCCTGACGTCAGAAGCCTTCTTGTCGGCCGCAACACCAACGGAGACGGAGAGGCTGCGCTTACGGCGCGCGAAATCGAGCTCGTGCGCGGCACATGCGAGCATGCGCTCGACGAGGAGGAGATTCGCGTCGAACACGGCATGGGTGTTATCGCCACGGTTGTTGCGCTTTCGCCCATGTTGGGTCTTTTAGGTACTGTTTGGGGCGTTCTTGACGCGTTTGCGGAAATGGGCAGTGCCGGCAGCGCCAATCTTGCCACTATTGCGCCGTCGATTTCATCGGCGCTCGTAACTACGGTAGTCGGTCTTCTTATTGCTATTCCTGGCGTGATTGCTTTTAATCAGATGAATGCCACGATTCGCAGCGTCACAAGCGACATGGAAGGTTTCGCCGATGAACTTATCGGTCGCGTAGCGTGCGAATTCCAGGGAAGGGGCGCTTAAGATGCCGTTGCGCCGTAGACGCCATCGTGGAGAGAAGCCTAAGGCGGCGGTCGATATGACTTCGCTCATCGACCTTACTTTTCTTCTGCTGGTTACGTTCATCGTTACTTTGCCGGCGTTGGAGCAGGGCGTTTCGATCATGCTTCCGCAGGCGAAGACCGATCAGCTGCCGACCAAAGACAAGAAGGCAAATACCGTTACGATTGACGCCTTGAACAGGGTTTTTCTCAACAACAAACAGATTACCCTGGAAGAGCTCGAAAAAACTCTTTCCAAGATGCAGTCCGAGGATCCTGACGTCCCTGTTCTCGTAAGGGGGGATGAACGGCTCGATTACGGACAAGTGATGAATGTCGTCAAGATTCTTCATAAATGTAAAATTCGAAAAATGGCTTTAGTAACTGTGGAGAAATAAAAATGAAAAAAATTATTTTAGCGGGTTTATCTTTTTTAGGCGCCTTAAACGCTTTTGCCGCGGAGTACAAGGTTGAAGACTGGAATCTCGAAGCCCGCAAGAAATTCGCAGAGCAGCGCTTCGGTGTGTATTTTCACTGGGGACTTTACGCCAACTACGCACAGGGCGAGTGGTATCTCAAAGACGGTAAGGTCGATGAAGAGGCGTATTCCCGCATGATGTACGGCTTTTATCCGTCGAAATTCAATGCCCGCGAATGGGTAAGGGTCGTGAAGAACGCGGGCGCGAAATACATTACCGTAACTTCACGCCATCACGACGGCTTCTCGCTTTGGCCGACGAAGGTTGACGACGGCTACAATATCGCCAACACTCCATTCAAGCGCGACATCCTGGGCGAGCTTGCCGAGGCGTGCCGCGAAGAGGGAATTCAGCTCAACTTCTATTATTCTCTTATGGATTGGCACCGCAAGGACTATCCTGCGGGCTACCACGCCAAGCAGGTCGAGGTTCCCGGCCGCAAAGGAGATTACGCCTCATACAAGAAGTTCATGCTTGGCCAGATTGCGGAATTGATCGACAATTACAAGCCCGGCAATATCTGGTTCGACGGCGAGTGGGAGCATGTCAAGCACGAAGAAGACGGAACGTGGACCCGAAAGCTCGATTGGGAATTCGATTCCATCTACGATTTTATCCATTCTAAAAAGACGCTCGTGGCCAACAACAACCATCAGCCGATCCGTCCGAAGGAGGATATTCAGCTTTTCGAGCGCGATCTTCCGGGTGATACGACGGGTGCGATCTTCTCGGCCAACCAGCCGATGGTCAACGATCGCCCCATTGAGCAGTGCGATGTCATCCAGCACGGCGTCTGGGGTTATAAAATCGCCGAAAACCGTTTCCGCACGCCCGATGATGTCGTAGCGCTTGTCGTTCGCGCGGCCGCCAAAAACTCCAATCTCCTCATGAACATCGGTCCTGACGGATCGGGTCAGCTTCCTAAGAAGGCTGTCGAGGTCATGGAGGGCGTCGGCAAGTGGTTCGCCAAAAACGGCGAGTCGGTCTACGGCACGAGCGGATGTCCGATAGCCAAGGGTAAGGATATCGTTTCGACGCGCAAAGGGCACGATCTTTATCTGCACTTTCTCAAGCCGGGCGTAGATGAGATTTCATTCAAGTTTGACGGCGAAATAAAGGAAGCGAAGTATCTTGCCTGCGGCAAGACTCTTCCTGTTGCTGTCAAAGACGGCGAGGTGACGGTCAAAATCTCCCGCCCGAAGGATTGTAAATTTGATATAGTCGTCAAGCTTTCATTTAAAGCTGCGCAGCCGGAGAAGTAAATGAACATTGATGATGAATCAAGACCTTCTTCCTTTAAAGCGGTTTATTTCATCGCTGCTATATTGATTCATATCGTTTTATTTGTTTCGATCTGGTTCATTGGAATGCGTGAGGAGGAAAAAGACGAAGAAGTCGCAGTTCCGATGGAGCTGATGGTCGTTGTTCATGAAAATTTGGACGGCGAGGAAAATGAGCCTCCGCCGCAGACGCCTCCCGTTTCGCAGCCGGATCCTCCTCCGCCGGACCCTCCGAAAGATCCTGATCCGCCGCCGCGCGATGAGCCAGATATTGCAGATGCCGTGGTTTTGCAGCCGGATAAGCCCAAACCTCCTAAACCGCCAGAACCTCCCAAACCGCCGGCGCCCCCTAAGCCTCCTAAATCTACACCCCCAAAGCAGCCTGATCCTCCAAAGAAACCCGACAAACCCAAGGAGCCTCAGGAAACTCTCGACCAGCGTCTTGCGAGGATGCGCAACAGCACGACGAAAGTCAAGACTCTGCCGCCCCAAAACAATGGTCGTACGGATAAGCGTCCGGCTAATTGGAAAGAACTGCTCAACGCCGGTTACAAGCCAGGACCGACGAATCAAGGTCTTGATGTGAATGAAAAGGAACGTTGTCTCGCCTTGATACGTGAGGCCTTTTATTCGAAATGGGAGAGGCCCGCGTGGACCAGCAGCATGGGAAAAATGCATCTTGAAGTCAGGTTCGGTTCCGGTGGGAAGGTTTTGGGGTACAAACTTACTCAAGGCTCCGGCGATTCTTCCGCAGACAGAACTGTTTTGAACGCAGCATCTAAAGTTTCGGCTGTGCGTGGACTTTCTCCGAGTTTTCTTGAGAACAATAAAACGGTTACTGTTCGTTTTGAGGTGACACCTAATTAACGTATGGTTTTTTTATCATCCATATTTGCGGCGGCGCTTTCGGTAATATCTCTAGATGGGATAGTTGCCGGTGACATTACGGCCAGTGCCGATTTTGATGCTTATAACGTGCATGCCGGCGATCCTATGGCGCTGACAGTCGATTTTATGGGAGAGGCCGATTTTCTTTCATTGCAACCTCCAAAAATTTCTGAAGTTGTCGATTCATCAATCTGGAAAGTCGACGACAAAAATGCCAATGTTGTCGATAAGATAGGAAAGCGAAGGATAACTTATAAAGTCAGACCTGTCCAAGAAGGGTGTTTGGAGTTTCCGCGATTGACATTTTCGTATATACACGCTGAAACCGGCAAAAAGGTCAAGATATCGACATGTGCGATTCCTGTGCATTCCAAAAAGTCTTCGCAGGTTGAATTGTCTTTGTCTGAAGAGGAGAAAGCCGCCTTGCCGCTCCCGGATGGCATTGTAATTGATTTGACGGACAGTCCTTGGGGGTCCGGCAAGACATTGAATGACGATGGGTTGTTTGCGTGGCGAAAGGCGTGCACGACTCTGAATGCAGAGTCGTTTAAAGAGTTTGATTTTCCTGAGGCCCGCCTGAATGAAGCGGCATGCGAAATTCTTGCTGGTAATTGGCAGCGTGCCATGTCGATATACACCTCTTTGGAGTGGAAGATCGGCCAGACACCTGCTGTCGAGCGCGGCATTGTCGCGGCGATCGCTCTCAAAACATCAAACCCTGATGCGGAATTGCCGATCTGGAGGCAGATCCTGCGTCCGGTGTTGAAATATTCCTGGGTAGGTCGGTCTTGGTGTGCGGCGGGTCTGATTCTAGTCATTATAGGCTTGTTTTTCGTGTCTCGTATTTTGCTTAAGCGTATGGCTTGTCTGGCTGTAGCGGTGCTTTTTTCACAGGCTGCCTTTGCTCAAGAGGTGAGTTTGTCTGATATTACCGCAAAGGTTTCAGCGGATAAAACAAAACTTGTTGTCGGCGAAACGTTCAATCTGATTGTTTCGTTCGATGTGCCCAAGGATTGCACGTTGTCGGAAATTAATTTAGGGTCATCAAAAGCTCGCGGTTTTAGGATTGTCGGTGAGAGTGAAAATTTCCCGGATGCTCCAGGTCGTTCGGATGATCGCGTTTTGAAACGGATTTCGATTCCCCTCAGATGCGATATTCCGTTCAAGGGCGATATTGATTTTACGGTAAATGGCATGTGTGGCCGAGAGATAAGAACCTGGAACTACAGGTCGTCATCCTTTAAATCTTTTTCGTTGGCCGCAGGATTTTTGAAGCTTGAAGTGAAGTGTTTGGACGGCGTGAAAATACCTGATGATTACAACGGATGTGTCGGCGAAGGTTTTACGATATCACAAAGTATTGATGTCAGTGAGGTCGAAGTTAACGATGTTGTGGCTGCTACCGTCACCGTAAGAGGTGTTGATGCCTTCATTCCCGAAAACGCTTTTGAGAATGCGCAAGTCCGCAATCCAAATATGGTTGTCTACAAGAAGTTTTTCAGGATGACCGGCGAGGATACTACGCCGGATGTTTCGTTTTCGTATTATGATCCTTCAAATAAGGATTTTTGTCGCGTTGTCGCGAAAGGCGTTCCATTGAAGTATACCGTCCGGAATGATCGAGAAATCAAGAATGTACTGCTTGGAGCCGCGAAAGGCAAGACGAAAATCATGCTTAAATTCGCTCCGAGCGAAAGTGCGCATGAAATTGGCTCAACCTTGAAAGGCGCCGGTGAGCTTACGATAACAGAAACGAGCGGCGAGTGGGCGCGTGTCGATGATGGTGCGCATGCGGGCTGGGTCAAGAAGAGGGATTTGAAAAATGAGTAATAGGATTTTTCTTTCTCCGCCTTTTGTGGGCCAAGCTGAACGCTCCGAGGTCCAATCGGCTTTCGATTCGGGTTACGTCGCGCCGTGCGGGCCGAAGGTCGACCAATTTGAGCTTGAGCTTGCGAAATTGTCCGGTCGTAAACATGCTGTTGCCGTCTCCAGCGCGACAGCCGCGCTGGAACTCGTTTTCGCGCATCTTAAAGTCGATAAAACGTGGATCGCGATCGTTCCCACATTGACGTTCATAGCCACCGTTTCGCCGGCGTGCCGTCTCGGGGCCGAGCCGTGGTTTGTCGATTGCGATTCCACCGGCAATGTCGATCTGAAACTTCTTGAAAAGGCTCTTGCGGACGCATCCAAGACAGGGAGAAACGTCCTTTTTGTCGCTGTCGATCTCTACGGGCGCTGCAACGATTACGACAGACTAGCGAATCTTTGCAGGAAGTACAAGGCGAAGTTTGTCTGCGACAGCGCCGAAGCTGTGGGCGCGACGTTCGGGAATCGTCCGGCGGGAAACGCTGGTCTCGCGGCCGTATATTCCTTCAACGGCAACAAGCTCATTACGACTTCGGGCGGCGGTGCGGTTTTGACAGACGACAGGAAACTCGCCGATCACGTCAAGAAGCTCTCGCAGCAAAGTCGCGAGAATGCGCTTTGGTATGAGCACAGAGAGATCGGATACAATTTCAGAATGAGCAATCTCCTCGCCGCCGTCGGGCTTGCGCAGCTTTCAAAGCTCGGAGAAATCCTCAAGGCAAAAAAGGCTGTTCACGATTTCTATCTCAAATGTGCGAAAGGCAGGCCGTTCGAGTTTCTGCCGAAGGTCGAAGGCGAGAACAACTGGCTTTCGATAATGCTTCTTGAGAGCACACGCGAGCGCGACAGATTGATAAGGCTTTTCGAGTCGGAGAATGTGGAGACTCGCCCCGTCTGGAAGCCGATGCATCTCCAGCGCGTATTCAAAGGGTGTCGCATCTACGGCGGAAAGGTTTCCAAAAGTCTCTTTTCCAGAGGGATCTGCCTGCCGTCGGGAGCCGGGCTTGCAAAGCCGGAGTTCAGGAGAATCGCGAAAGTGTTCGACAATTTTACGGCAGGCAGAAAATGAAAAACCTCCATGTTATAGCTGCGGGATTAGGCTGGAGCGTTCTCGAAAGGAACGGCGTAAAGCGCATCGCCGGGCTTGATTTTGCTCCTGCCGAAAGCGTTTTTCCTGCTGTTACATGCGTAGCTCAGGCCTCTATGCGAACGGGGCTCAAGCCTCAAGAGCATCGGATGATCTCAAATGGCGTTTGGCTTGACGAACTTAAAAAGCCGATGTTCTGGGAGCAGTCCGCAAATCTCGTGAAGGGTGCGAGAATCTGGGATGAGCGGCGCGCGACAGGAGCGAAGGTCGGGCTCTTTTTCTTTCAGCAGTCGCTGGGCGAAAATGTCGATGCGATCGTCTCCCCCGCTCCGATTCACAAGCACGGCGGCGGGATGATGATGAATTGCTACGTTAAGCCGTATGAGCTTTCGGAGAGGCTCCATGAGAAGCTCGGCAAGTTTCCGCTTCATCGTTACTGGGGGCCGTTCGCTTCGCCCAAGGTCGGCCGCGCGTGCATTGACTGGTTTGAGGCCTTGACTGACGAGTACGATGTTGATGAGGCATATCTGTATCTCCCTACGCTTGATTATGCAGCACAGAAATCCGGTCCGGGGTCGAAGGCGGATTTCGCCGCGTTCGCAGAGCTGCGTCGCCAGCTGGAGCGTCTTGCCGATCTGTGCGAAAGGCGGGGGGCGAAGCTTTCGGTGACGGGTGATTACGACATAACGCCGGTCGTGTCGCCGCCGGTGGAGCCTAATGCCGTCTTAAGGCGCGAAGGGTTTTTCCGGACTCGTTCGATCGCCGGTCGCGCCTATCCCGATTTCTATTCTTCAGGGGCGTTTGCCGTCTGCGATCACGAGTTTTGCTTTCTTGTCGGAGAGCGCCGCGACGAGGCGGCTGAGGTTCTGTTGGCGAGCGGAGATTACGAATTGTCTGATGAGCTCGGTGCGGAACACAAGCTTTTGCTTGCGCGGAAGGGGTCATGGTGCTCCTACAGATGGTGGTCGTCGTCGAGCGAGGCGCCGGATTACGCATCGCACGTCGACATCCACAACAAACCCGGGTATGATCCGACTGAACTTTTCTTTTTCGGCAGAAAAATAATCAAAGGAACTCACGGTCGAAAGACGATTGTGGCTAAAACGGAGGAAAACAAATGAAGAAGATCATATTGTCGCTTATCGTTGGAATCGCCATCGGATATATCGGTGCGAATCGGATGCAAAACAATGAAGAGGCGCCACAGGCCGATGTCAATGCTGAGGTTAAGAATGAAGAATCTGCCAAGGTCGCCGATAAAGGTCGTGACGACAGCGCTGAAGTAAAGGCGCGCAGGCCTTCCCGTCGCGAATTTGCGCGTCCGCAGCCAAACGTCGATTCCGAAAATTCCGATGTCGCGGTAGACGGGAATACGGAAAGACCGCGTCGCGGCGGACGTAATTTCGATCCTCGCGAAGGATTGGAGCGGATGAGGACGGAGAATCCTGAAGAATATGCAGCGCGCACCAACTGGATGGCGCAGGTGCGGGATCTCCGCAGGCGGCAGGTTGTATCGAAACTGGAGTTTTTGGCCGAGATTGATACTTCCACTATGAGCAGTTCGGAGAAGGAAACGCATATGAGGTTGCAGAATCTCATTGAAGAGCGTGAAGAGTTGCAGCTCAGATTGGAAGAGGGTTTTGCGTCAGCGGAAACCAGCGGTGAAGAACGTCGCGCCGTCCTCAATCAGATGCGCGAAGCCGACCGTCAGATAGCCGAGCTCAATGTCGCCGAGAGAGAAAATCTCATCAAAAAGACTGCTGAAGCCGCCAGGTTCAGCGGCGAGGACGTCGGCCAAATCGCAGGAATGATCATGAAGGTCATTGAGGCTACCGAGAATAATCCTTTCGGGCGCGGCAATCGCGTCGACAGAGGCTGGCGCGGTGGCCGTGGAGGGCGCCGCTGATGTCCAAGACTCTTGCGGTAGGCCATTTTTTGAACGAACCGTTCATTGATGCATGCGCCCCTTATCTGGGGCGCATCCGCGAGACTTTTTTTGCGTGGCCCGGGGTTTTGAGTTGCAGACCGGCGCCGGAGTTTACGCATGAAGTCAAATCGCGCTTTGTCGCCGATCTGAAATGGGCGCGCGCGAATGGACTTTTGCTGGATACGCTTTTTAACTGCAACTGTTACGGCGACAGGGCGATTTCGCAGGAGCTTGCGGACTTGACCGACAAGACGCTGTCCGAAATGGACAAGGAGGGTCTTTATCCGGATATCGTTACGACGACTTCGCCTTTTTTGGCGACTGTTTTTCGCCGCCGTCATCCGAACGTCAAGATTCGCCTCAGCGTAAACATGCGCATCCACGGAACGTCGGGGTTCGAGCCCGTGATGGAGCTTTTTGATTCGTTTTACGCTTCACGCGAACATCATCGCGATCTTGGTTGGCTGAAGGAACTCTCGCGGTGGGCGAAGGAGAACGGCAAGATCGTCGGCATGCAGGCCAATTCGGGATGCTTGAGACAGTGTGCGTTCCAGCAGTTTCACGACAATATGCACGGGCACAATCGTATTGCCCAATCGGCAGAAGGGGCGAAGATGGATTTCTCCGTTTTTCTCTGCAAGACCAATTATGAACGCGGCAACTACGAGGATTTTTTGCGGTCGACATGGATCAGGCCCGAGGATCTGCCGCTTTATGAAGAATATGTCGATGTCGTAAAGCTTGCAACGCGCCGCCATCCCTACCCGGCGAAAGTTGTCAAGGCGTATGCGACATACGATTATGACGGCAACCTCGCCGAGTTGATGGATGCCTGCCATTCATTTCCGAAGAGCTTCGACAACAAGAGCTTTGATGCAGACAAGGCTCTTTGGGGTTCGGTGCGCGGCTGCACCAGGGCGAACGATTGCGTCCATTGCGGCAAATGCGCAGAACTGATGTCCAGGGTCTTTGCCGACATGCCTGTTGTCTGAAGGCAGGATGTTTTTTTTTCAATGTGCGAAATGCGCAATATGGGTTTGGGAGAACAGCATGAAACCGAATTACTGTGAAAGACAGGTCGTGACGCGTCCGGCGTAATTGACATGCATGGCAGCGATCTCAGGCGCGATCATGCCTGCCGCAATTCCGGTCGCGGCGGTTGTGTTCCGGCGATGGCGGGGATATTCCGGTTTGTTTAAGGACGATCTTTTTGGTAAAATATAACAAATATGAGGACGCTAGATTGCGATTATTTTGTTGTCGGAACCGGCATGGCCGGGCTTATGAGTGCATTGCACTTGGCGAGCTACGGCAAGGTTATTGTCGTCTCCAAGGGGCGGCTTAAAGACTGCAACACCAATTTCGCGCAGGGCGGCATTTGCTGCGTGATGGACGAGAATGATACCTTCGACAAACACGCGCGCGACACGATGATTGCGGGGGCGTGGCTAGGAAATTCGGATGTTGTCCATACGATCTGCGAGAACGCCCCGGAGGCGATCGGAGATTTGATTGATTGCGGCGTCAAGTTCGCCAAGAAAGAGGATGGTTCCTGGGATTTGACGCGCGAAGGCGGTCACAGTGCGCGTCGCATCTTTCATGCGGGCGACATTACCGGCGAGAAGTGCGAGAACGCGATGATCCGTTCCGTAAGGAAAACCGATATCGACGTTCGCGAGAATACGATTGTGATCGATCTGGTGATGACAAAGCGCATCGGGCTCAAAGGCGAGAACCGTTGCATCGGCGCGTATGTTCTCGACAAGGTTACGGGCGAGATATACGCCGTGCGCTCGCCCAATACGATTCTTGCCACCGGCGGATGCGGCAAGGTCTATCTTTACACCTGCAATCCCGATTCCGCCACCGGCGACGGTGTCGCGCTTGCGTGGCGCGCCGGCGCGAAGATCGAAAACATGGAGTTCATCCAGTTCCATCCGACCTGCCTCTACCATCCGCAGGCGAAACGTTTTCTCATCTCGGAGGCGGTCAGAGGCGAGGGCGCGGTTCTGGTGGACCGCAACGGCCGTGAATTCATGGCGAAGTACGATCCGCGCGGCTCGCTTGCGCCTCGCGATATCGTCGCAAGATCCATCGACTCCGAAATGAAGCGCACGGGCGATGACTGCATGTATCTCGACATCCGCAAAAAGGGCCGCAAGTATCTGATGTCGCGCTTTCCCAACATTTACGAGAAGTGCTTGAGTTACGGCATCGATATGGCCAAGGATTTGATCCCCGTCGTTCCTGCCGCCCACTACGCCTGCGGCGGAATAAAGGCGACATGCGACGGAGCGACTTCCATCCCCGGGCTTTCTGCCGTAGGCGAATGCGCTTCTACCGGTCTTCACGGCGCCAACCGTCTTGCGTCCAATTCTCTCATGGAGGCGCTCGTCTGCGCGAGACTGACCGCGGGCCGTCTCGGGCCCAGGCCCGAAACTTTCGCGCGCGGCAAAGCGCCCAAAATCCCCGCGTGGAAGACGGGCGCCGCGGTTCCGCCGGACGAGGCGGTGCTGGTCGCCCACATGTGGGATGAGATCCGTCGCCTGATGTGGGACTATGTCGGCATCGTAAGAACCGACAAGCGTCTCGACCGCGCCGCACGCAGGCTCAAAACCCTTCGCCGCGAAATACGCGATTACTACTTCCGTTATCTCGTGACTCCCGATACGCTCGAACTGCGCAATCTCGCGGTCTGCGCCGAGCTTATCGTTCGCTCCGCCCGAAAGCGTCGCGAGAGCAGGGGGCTCCATTTCACGCTCGATTACCCGAAAGCGTCCAAACGCATCCGTCAGACGGTTTTAGATGGATTTAAAGGTTGACACTCATGGATAATATTCTTGAAGTTCGCGATTTGAAGGTTTATTTTCCCGTTCGCAAAGGATTGTTCGGTCTCGTAAATCACCATATCAAGGCCGTCGACGGCGTGAACTTCGATCTTCGCCGCGGGGAGACGCTCGGAGTTGTCGGCGAATCAGGTTGCGGAAAGTCGACTACGAGCCGCGCGATTCTCATGCTGAACAAGCCCTGCGGAGGAACCATAACGCTCGACGGCAAGAATATTTTGACGCTTAAGGGCGCGGAGCTTCTGGAGTATCGCCGGAATGTCCAGGTTGTTTTTCAGGATCCCCAGGCGGCGCTGAATCCCCGCCATACGGTGATGGAGATCCTTACCGAGGGCATGCTTTACCATAAACTCTGCACGAAAGACGAGCGTCGCGCCAAGGCTGTCGAGCTTCTCAAGTCGGTAGGCATGCCGGAGGATATTCTAGATCGCTATCCTCATGAGTTCTCCGGCGGTCAGCGTCAGAGGCTGTGCATTGCGCGTGCCATCGCCTTGAAGCCGAAGCTTCTTATCTGCGACGAGGCTGTTTCGGCGCTTGACCTTACGATCCGCGCCCAGGTCCTCGATCTTTTGGCCGAGCTTAAAAAGAAGCTCTCTCTCAGCATCATCTTCATCACTCACGATATCGGTGTCGTTCAGCATGTCGCCGACCGGATTATCGTGATGAACAAAGGCAAGATCGTCGAGCAGGGGCCCGCTTCTGAGGTTCTGACCAATCCCAAGGAGGAATACACAAAGTTTCTCATGGCCAGCGTCCCCAAGATCGGCAAGCCTCTTTGATTTTTCCGTAGATCACAACATGAGGTTATTCTGACATGAAATCTTCAATGCTGACTTTTTTCGTTTCCTTGGCCGCTGCGGCGTGCTTCGCTTCGCGCGTTGACGTTCATCCTCAGGCGTTTGATCCCGGCGGCTGGAAGGTTGATGTCCAGTTTATGGATGTTATGGGCTCGCCATACTTGCTGGCGCACGGTAACGGCATCCGCTGTCTCGACGCGAAGGCTGTCGCAAACATCCCCGAATCCGGCGAATGGCGCGTTTATGTTCGCGCCCGCAGCTGGGTTGATGGTGCCGGCGCGTTCAAGATCAAGGTGAACGGCGATTTTCTCGATAGTGTTTTCGGTGTTACCCAGAGTGAGTGGGCCTGGGAGGATGCCGGTTCGGTAAAACTCGAAAAAGGCGTTGTCAAGATTTCCCTGGTCGACTGCGACGGTTTTGCGGGCCGTTGCGCCGGCGTTGTCTTCGTAAAGGATGGCGATGCTCCCGAAGGCGCGCTTTCGATCGACTCGGCCAAGGTCGACGAGACCGTCGAAACCGATTTCGCTGTTGTTGGCGGTGGAGTCCCCGGCGTGACTGCCGCGCTTGCCGCCGCGCGACGCGGCGTCAAGACGGCGATTGTTCAGGATCGTCCCGTTCTCGGCGGCAACGCTTCCGCAGAGATTCGCGTTTGGAGCGCGGGCGAGGCGCGTTACGACATAGTACGCGAGGTCCGTGGCTGGTTCATGAACGGAGAGGGCGAGATGAAGGTCTCCGATCTGAACCGCATGCGCATTGTCGAGGATGAAGAGAACATCACGACTCTTCTTTCCACGCGTGTTTTCGCCGCCGAGAAGAATTCTGACGGTTCCATTGCGGCGGTCAAGGCTCTTGACTGGAAGCGCAACAAGATCATCCGCATCAAAGCCAGGATCTTTTGCGATGCGACAGGCGACGGATGGCTCGGTTACTACGCCGGCGCCGATTGGCGCATGGGGCGCGAAGCCGGTTCGGAGTTCGGCGAGAAATACGCCCCTGAAAAGGCGGACGATCAGACTCTCGGCGCGTCTCTCATGTGGACGAGCGCAGAAGCCAATACAGACGTGCCGTTCAGTGCGCCGTGGGCAGAGAAGCATGCCTGCGGCGTAAAAGCCCTCCAGGGCGGATGGGATTGGGAATACGGAATCCGCAACGATGTCATCGCCCAGGGCGAACATGTGCGCGACAGGCTGCTGTTGGCTGTCTACGGTTCCTTTTCGCTTGCTAAGAAAGATCCCGGCAACGCCAGGAAGGTTTTGCGGTTTGTGCCTTTTGTCCTTGCAAAGCGCGAGAGCCGCCGCTTGATGGGAGACTGGATTTTCAAGGAGAGCGACGTTTCCGGAAAGCGGCCGTTTGAGGATGCGATAGCTTCGGGCTCATGGTCGATCGACCTTCATTATGATGATGCCCAGGAAGGGGTTGATTTCATCACGACCTGCCGTCAGCCTCATTTCGGCAGGTATTATATTCCCTATCGCTCCATTTATTCCCGCAACATCCCCAATCTTTTTATGGTTGGCCGCTGCTTCAGCTGTACGCATGTTGGGTTGGGTTCTCCGCGTGTGATTAATACGCTCGCCCAGCTTGGTGTCGCTGCGGGCGAGGCGACTGCGCTTTGCTTCAAGTACGCTTGCAGCCCGCGCGACATCTATGCGAAGGGCCGTTATCGCGAACTTCAGGATCTTCTGGGCGGCGAGTTCCCCGGTCGCCCCGATCCGCGCCTTGAAGGGTGGAAGATTGTTGACGATGAAACTCCCGGACGTGTCACGTTCAAGGGCGATTGGGAGCGCAAACACAATCCAAACGGCGAGCAGGTCGGCGACGTGTCGACTTTCGCCAGAAAAGGCGCGATATCGGCGCGTTACGAATTGCCGGTGGAAAAGCCTGGCCGGCATGCCGTCAAAATGCGCGTTCCGTATACTCCTTTCGTGAAGCACCCCTCATCGACCGTAATCGAGATCGCTTCGAACGGCGAAAAGAAGAAGTTCAGCGTCGATCAAACCGAGAAGATGGGCGAGTGGCGCGAAATTGGCGTTTTCGATCTCGCTGAAGGGGCGACATTGACGATTGTCGCTGCGGAATCAAACGGGACGGTTGTCGCCGACGGGTTCGCTGTCGTCCGGTGAAATATCTTTGATGTTCAGATGCTTGCGAAAAATAATTTCTTTAGTTATAATATCCATAACTTATGACAAGTAATGATGAATATGTACTTCAGCTTCTGACTGAACGCGGGTTTATCAGCCCCGATCAGATAGAAATGGCTTCGAAGTCGATGAAGGCCGAAAACGAAACGACACTCGACGTTCTTGTTGCCGGCGGAGCTATTGGCGAAGATGAGGTTTTGGGTACGCTTGCCGACCAGTTCGGACTCAAGTATTGTCACATCAACGCTGATGCGATCACTTCCGATATCGTCAAGGAAATCCCCGCCGATATCGCCAAGAAGTACGGAGTCGTGCCTGTCGTTGCCGATGAAGATTCCATTACTGTCGCGCTTTCCGATCCGATGGGGTACGACGCCATCGACTCTCTCAGATATGTTCTTCACGGTCGCGATGTCCAGGCTGTCGTTTCGCCCCGCTCCGAAATTCAGGCGGCTATGGCCAGGCTTTACGCCGACGAGGCTCCTGCCGATGTCCAGACGCGCGATGAGATGGGGCTCGCGGGTGATGACGCGACGGGCGATGATGCTCCTGTCGTCAAGCTCGCGACGATGCTCATCACGACCGCCATCAAGATGAAGGCCTCCGATATCCATATCGAGCCGATGGAGAAGGAGTTCCGCGTCCGCTACCGCATCGACGGCACTCTGAGAAAGATGGACTCGCCGCCCAAGCGTCTCCAGCAGGCCATCATCTCGCGCATCAAGATCATGTCGAAGATGAAGATCTCCGAAAAGCGCATCCCGCAGGACGGCCGTATCCAGATCACCGTCAACGGCAAGGATCTCGACCTTCGTGTCTCCTCCGTCCCCACGAACCACGGCGAGTCGATCGTAATGCGTATTCTCGACAAGTCGAATCTTTCGCTTGGTCTGCCGCAGCTCGGATTTTTGACAGATGACCAGGCTACGTTCGAGCGCCTCATCAAGCTTCCCGACGGCGTGGTACTCGTTACCGGTCCTACGGGTTCCGGTAAGACGACGACTCTTTACGCCTGTCTGGGCCAGATCAACACGCCCGACAAGAAGCTCATTACGGTCGAAGACCCTGTCGAATACCAGATGGCCGGCATCAATCAGGTCCAGGTCAACAAGGACGTCGGCCTCGACTTCTCAGCGGCGCTTCGCTCGATTCTGCGTCAGGCGCCCAATATCGTGATGATCGGCGAAATTCGTGACGCCGAGACGGCCGACATCGCCATGGAAGCGGCGCTTACGGGTCACTTGGTGTTCTCGACTCTGCATACGAATGACGCGCCTTCGGCCGTCACGCGTTTGCTCGATATCGGCGTAAAGCCGTTCCTGGTCGCGTCGGCTCTCCGCGCGGCGATGGCCCAGCGACTCGTAAGGGCGATCTGCGAGAAGTGCAAGACCCAGTACAACCCTACGGAACGCGATCTCAAAATGCTTGGCTCTATCGCCAAGACGATTCCCGACACGATGTATACCGGCGCCGGTTGCGACAGGTGCGGCCGCAGCGGTTACAAGGGCCGAAAGGGCATCTTCGAGATCTTCAAGGTTGACGATACGATTCAGCGTCTTATCTTCGAGCATGCGCCCGCTACGATACTTCGCCAGCGCGCCCGCGAAATGGGAATGCGCACGTTGCGCGAAGACGGTATGCTCAAGGTCGCCAGCGGCATGACGAGCCTTTCTGAGGTGTTGCGCGTAACGATGGGCGACGCGGATTAGTGATTAGTGGTTAGCCGTTGGTGATTAGTCGTTAGTGGTTGGTGATTAGTCGTTAGCGGTCGGTAAAGAGAATTAAAGGAGAATTTAGTATGGAAATTACGATGCAGGAACTTTTGCAGGCTACGATCGATGAAGGCGGCAGCGACCTTCATATCCGTGCGTACATGCCGCCGGAGCTTCGTGTTCACGGCGAGCTTCTGCCGCTTGCCGACGAGGCGTTGAGCGAAGAGGATACGTATCGTCTCTGCAAGGAGGTTTCGACCGATAAGCAGATGGAGGAGGTCGAGCGCAACGGCGGCGCGGACTTCGCTCTTGCACATCCCGACGGAACGCGTTTCCGTGTGTCCGTATTCAAGGAGCGCAAGCGCTACGGCATGGTTCTGCGTCAGATTCCATCCAAGCTTCTGACGATGGAGCAGCTGGGCCTTCCGCCTGTCGTGAAAGAGCTTCTCTTCAAGCCGCGCGGTCTTATTCTCGTCACCGGTCCTACCGGCTCCGGCAAGTCGACTACGCTTGCGTCGATGCTCGACGTCATCAACCACGAGCGCGGCGTTCATATCATCACGATCGAAGACCCTATCGAATTCTACCATACCTCCGCAAAGTCGCTCATTACCCAGCGCGAAGTCGGCGACGACGTTCCCAGCTTCGCCGAGGCTATCCGCCGCGCCTTGCGTCAGGACCCCGACGTCATTCTCGTGGGCGAAATGCGCGACCTTGAGACGATCGGCGCGGCGATTACCGCCGCCGAAACGGGCCACCTCGTTTTCGGCACGCTCCATACCACCGGCGCGGCCGAGACGGTCGATCGTATCGTCGACGCGTTCCCGACGAACCAGCAGGAGCAGGTAAGAACCCAGCTCGCCGCCGGTCTTCAGGCCGTAATCTCCCAGATCCTTCTTCCCAAGCTCGACGAGAACGGCGAGGTTCACGGCCGTATCGCCGCGTTCGAGATCATGACGTCGACCGACGCCATCAGAAGCCGTATCCGCGACAACAAGACGAACATGATCAAGTCCGATCTTCAGACGGGCGCGAAGTTCGGCATGATGACGCTCGACGCGTGCCTTCTCGACCATTACAGGAACGGCTATATTTCTTACGAGGAACTCATCACGAAGTCTCAGGATCCCGACAGCGTGGTCCAGAAGCTCAAAGAGGAAATGGGAGCTTAAGCGATGCTCGACCCGATTCTCCAGATACTTGTCAACAACGGTTACATCGACGAGGACGGCGCCGCTGATCTTCAGGATCTCGCGAAAACCGAGGCGAAGAGCGTCCGCCAGCTTGTGATCGACCAGGAGATCATCACCGAAGACGACCTCCTGGCGTGCATGGCCGCAAACGAGGACACCGAGGCTATCGATCTTGGCGCGATGACGATCGAGACCGAGGTTACCGAGGCGATCCCCGCGTCGACGGCGCGAATGTACAACGTCTTCCCGGTCGCGGCCGACGACATGTCGGTTACGCTCGCCACGTTCGATCTCGTCGATCCGCGCATTTCCGACGAAATGCTCTTTACGCTTTCCAAAGAGGTCCGGTTCGTCTTCGCGCGCGAGAAGGACGTCATGGATCGCATCGCCCAGTATTACGGCGATTCCAACGATTCCGTGGCCGACATGATCAAGTCGCTCGGAGAGGGCATGTCCGATGAAGATGCGATGGGGGCCAATTCCGACGATATCGCGTCCATCGAATCGGCCGCGAACTCTTCGGCGATCATCAGGTTTGTGAACCTCGTCCTCTACCAGGGCGTAGTCGACCGCGCGTCCGATATCCATATCGAGCCGTTCGAGAACGACTTCAAGATCCGCTACCGCGTCGACGGCGCGCTTTACGAGATGAAGGCGCCCGATGTGAAGATGGCTCCCGCGATCATTTCGCGCATCAAGATTCTTTCCAACCTCAACATCTCCGAGCGCCGCGTTCCGCAGGACGGCCGTATCGCGCTTACGGTGGCGGGCAAGCCCGTCGACCTTCGTGTGTCGTGCCTTCCGACGGCTCACGGCGAATCTGTCGTAATGCGTATTCTCGACCAGTCGGCGACTTCGCTCGACCTCGAGAACGTCGGTCTTCCCGAAGACGTGTACGAGCAGATTACGATGGATGTCGAGAAGCCTAACGGAATCTTCATCGTAACGGGTCCTACGGGCTCCGGCAAGACGACTACGCTCTACTCGATTCTCCGCCGCATCAACCAGATCGACACCAAGCTCCTTACGGCCGAGGAACCTGTCGAATATAATGTCGACGGCATCGTCCAGGTTCCGATCGATCCGAAGGTCGGCAACACCTTTGCCAAAGTGCTTCGCGCGTTCTTGCGTCAAGACCCCGATGTCATGATGATCGGAGAAATTCGCGACCTGGAGACCGCCGAAATCGCCATTCAGGCGGCGCTCACGGGTCACTTCGTATTCTCGACATTGCACACGAACGACGCCGCGGGCGCGGTGACGCGCTTTGTCGATATGAATGTCGCGCCGTATCTTCTCTCTTCGACTTTGGAGGGCGTCTTGGGTCAGCGTCTCGTCAGAACGTGCTGCCGCGAATGCCGCCAGGCCTACGAGCCGGACGACGAGACCTTGGAGCGCATCGAAATGACGCGCGATCAGATCGGCGGGCGTCCATTCTACTACGGCGCCGGCTGCAAGGTCTGCAACGGTACGGGCTACAAGGGCCGCAAGGCGGTCGTCGAATACCTGAGAATCTCCAATCCGCTTCGCGAGCTTATCAATACGCGCGCGCCGACGCTCATTCTGCGCGAGAAGGCGCGTGAGCTTGGCATGCGCACGATGCGCGAGCACGGCATCCAGTCGATTCTCGACGGCTATACGACTGTCGACGAAGTATTGCGTTACACTTAAGCGATGGAACTTTTTCTTCAAGGTCTGCGGGTTGCGGCGGTTATTGCGCTCTTGTGCGTTTCAGCGGCGCTCGCAACCCCGCCCGGTCGTTTGCCGCTCGCGCTGAGAGGCCTTAAAAAGATAATGCGCAAAGATCGGGGCTTGGCTCCTGATGCGACGACCGACGCGACGGTTTCGCCGCGCCGCAGGTTTTTCGCTTTTCTTGTCGCGTTGCTGGCGGTGGCTGTCGCTGTTTTCTAGGCACGAAATGGAAACGGTAGAGATCATAGGCTATAAGGCTAAAGTGGCGCGAAGTCTTCGTGATCGCATAAGAGGTCTTATCGGCACGAAGGATCTGGCGTCAGACGAAGGAATGCTCATACTGAAATGCAACGCGATCCATACGTTTTTCATGAGCTTCCCGATTGATGCGATCTTTCTCGACAAGAACGACAATGTCGTGAAGACAGTCAAAAACATCCGCCCCTGGCGCTTTTTTGTCTGGGGCGGATTTAAGGCCGTAAAAGTCCTTGAAATCAAATCCAGAGAAGATTGACGGATTTATTGATTCTGGTTTCTGTTTTCCTGCTTCAGGTTTTTAGCCGCAAGGGGGCAAAGGGAGCAAAGAGGTAGAGAAAGATATGTTGTGCTGTCAATCGAATGCAGAAAAATTAGCTTGAATTATGATGAAAACGATTAACTTGTCTGTTGTGTGCATGGCTTTGGCTTTGCAGGGTGCGTTCGCTCAGGTGAAATCGCCGGAGGTTTTCGGGAAGATTGATCCAGCTTCGATATGGGATCGAGCCAAGCTCTACAAGACTCCCAAGATATGGAAGTACAGCGGTTTTCTCAAGTCCGATCTGAAATCTGTCTGGATCGAGGGCGAGCCGTACAAATCCAAACCGACGCGTTGTTTCGCTTTTTATGGCGTGCCTGCCCATGCTTCGAAGGAAAACAAGGTTCCCGCAATGGTTCTTGTTCATGGCGGGCTCGGGACGGCGTATGACGATTGGGTGCGCCTTTGGGTCAAGCGCGGCTATGCGGCCATTTGTATCGATACATGCGGTTCGCTGCCGATTCGCAACATGAAGGGCGAATGGATGGCGCATGAGGATGGCGGTCCGCGCGGTTGGGGGCGGTTTGACCAGGTTGATGAGCCTGTCAAAGATCAGTGGCCTTACCATGCGGTCGCGGCAGTGGTGAGGAGCCATTCTTTCCTGCGCTCGCTCGACTGCGTAGATGCGTCAAGAATCGGCGTAACCGGCGTTTCGTGGGGCGGCGTGCTGACATGCATCGCCGCGGCGCTTGACGAGCGCTTTGCTTTTGGCGCGAGCGTATACGGCAGCGGCTTCATCTACGAGAAGGACGGGCTTATATCGTCGGTCTGCAATGCCGAGAAGTGGGCGAGAATGTGGGACGCCTCGGTGTTTTTGCCGTATGTCAAAATTCCGATGCTTTGGCTTAACGGCACAAACGATTTTGGCTTTTCGCTCGAGAGGACGGTTCGGTCGTCCGATTTGGCAGGCGGAGCTGAGCATTATTGCTTTCGTCTTAGGATGAAGCATTCGCATGGTGCGGTAAGCGAGGCACCGCTGGAGATCTATGAGTTTGCGAAGTGTTTTTGCGAGAGGAAAACTGATATTTTTACGATAATATCGACCAAAATCGAGGGTGGCGATCTGGCGGTGCGTTTCGATGCAAACGGCAAAAAGCCCGTCAAGGCGTTCCTTCTGTGGACGAATGATGACGAAAACGTCAAATTTTCGAAGCGTAAATGGAACGAGAAGGAAATCAAGCCCTTTGATGCGGCTTCCGGCATGGTACGGGCGAAGATACCTGACGGCGCGACTCAAGCATACATAAACATCATAACCGAAGATTCGCTTATCATTTCCTCTAGGTTGTCGAATCTAAGTTTGTAGAATGAGCAGAGCAAACTATCGGTTCAACGTTATAGATTATATCATATACCCCACAATGATGTGATAAATGATATAATTACAAGAAAAGGCCCTCGGTTCAGGCGCAAAAAAAAGGAAATGAAATGAATCGGTGCGGCATACAAATCCGTGAAGAAAAACAAAATATGAAAAAACTTGTCGTTGCCGTTATGTTGGTTGCCGCGTTCAGCGCGGTGGCTCGTCAGCCGAATTATGACGAAAAGGCGGTTGCGCCGTACGAGCTGGAGTCGCCGCTTGTGTTCGCCGATGGGCGCAAAGTCACCGATCCTTCCCAATGGCCGGAGCGCAGGCGTGAGATCCTTCAGATTTTTGCCGACGAAATGTACGGTCGCGAGCCTCCTGCTCCGGAAGCTGTCGTTACGGAGCTTGTGGAGGAGGGCGTGACGCTTTCGGGTCTTGGCATACGCCGCCAGTACAGGATGTGGTTCAAGAAAGACAAGTCGGGGCCGTTTGTTGATTGGCTTGTCGTGCTGCCCAACCGCATAAAGGGCATAACCCCCAGAAAGAAAGGCGGACGGATAGTGTGCGAAAACAAATCGCGCTGTCCGGTCGTCATGATGCTCAACTATCGCGGCAATCACGCCATCTTGAATGATCCCGAAGTTCCGATGCCGGAGGGCGCGTGGGTTAGGTTTGGCGCGTCTGACGGTACGCATTCTCCGCTCGAGAAGGATCGCGCGTTCAAGCGAGATTCCCGCTCGAGAACGACAGTTCCCCTCGATCTGATAATTGCGCGCGGATATGCCTTTGTCACTGCGTGCTACGCCCAGATCTCGCCTGATGCCGAAGTCGGACGCGGCGATAAGGAGAGCTTGGCCTATACGCGAATCTTCGACTTGTGGCCGAAGCGCGACGAGAAGGATCTTGACGGCATTACGGCGCTCGGCGCCTGGGCGTGGACTTTGTCGCGAGGTCTTGATTTTGTGGAAACCATCCCCGAGATCGACTCCGGGCGGAGTGTTGTCGCAGGTTCGTCCAGGCTGGCCAAAACGGCGCTTCTCGCGGCGGCGCGCGACGAGAGGTTCGCGGTCTGCGTGGCGAATCAGACCGGCGGAGGCGGATGCCCTCTGGCCAAGCGGAATTTCGGCGAGAACATAGGTACCCAGGTCAAGATGTTTCCGCACTGGTTCTGCAAAGCGTACGTGAAGTATGCCGACAACGAGAAGGACCTGAAGTTCGATCAGCATCTTCTGCTCGCTTCGATTGCGCCGCGTTCGCTGCTTGTCGAGGGGTTCAACAATGGGTGGTTCGACACGAAGGGCGAGTATCTCGCCTGTCGTGCGGCTTCCTGCGCCTGGGAGTTTCTGGGGCGTGGAGGGCTGCCGAAGGGGGATTACCCGAAGGAATACGACACCTCGCTCATCGGACGCAATCTAGGCTATATCAGGCGCGGCGGCGCGCATGGTCTGTCCGGATACGATTGGATATGGCTTTTGGATTTCGCCGACCGCTCGCTGTCCTGTCAATAATGAAGCGTGACTGGTATGTTCTTCATGTGAAACCTCGCACCGAAAAGAAGGTGATGAGCTTTCTTGAGAATTACCGGTATTTCGGATATCTGCCGACATATCGGAAGATAACCAGAGTTCAGCGGCGCAAGGTCAGCCGCATTCTTCCGTGCTTCCCGGGGTATGTTTTCACAAAACTCTATCCAGAAGAGCGGTTGAAGATGCTGAAGACGAATCTTCTCGTCAGAACGATCCTCGTGCCTCAGCCGAGAACGATGATCCACCAGTTGCGCCAGATTTCTCGGGCATCCCGCAATGCGCCGCAGCTCAAACCAGTTGTCATGTCCAACGTCGGTG
>JAZOQY010000054.1:0-17871 GCA_045656285.1 Kiritimatiellia bacterium | reverse complement strand
TTTCAACTTACAGCTTTTTGCTGGTGGCCATAGAGGAGAAGAAATACCTGTTCCCATTCCGAACACAGAAGTCAAGCTCTCCATCGCCGAGGGTAGTGCGGGACTCGCCCGTGCGAGAGTAGGACGCCGCCAGCTTTTTTTATTTTGCTACAGCAAAATAAAAAAAAGCTGCCGGCTACGCCGCACTCGGCCTCGCGGTCGCGAGGCTTGGTTGCTTCCCTATGGGTCGCAACCACCCACAAGGGGCGGTTACCCGTCTAGCGGCCCCTACAGGCTCGGCTTCGCCTCGGAGGATACAGCTTTTTTTTTTTTGCTTTCGCAGGACATTGAGTTTTTTTATGGTATAATATTACAAATGCCAGGATGGTGAAATGGCAGACGCAGCGGACTTAAAATCCGCGGCTCGGTAAACGAGCGTGCGGGTTCGAGTCCCGCTCCTGGCACCACTTAGAAGGGAGATTTTATGGAACTTGCTAAGTATATCGATCACACATTTCTCAACCCCGCCGGGGACGAAAATGCCGTTAAAAAACTCTGCCGCGAAGCGAAGAAATTCGGTTTTTGCTCTGTCTGCGTAAATCCTGCCGAAGTTCCTCTTGCCGTAAAACTTCTTAAAAAGAGTGATGTAAAAGTCTGCACGGTCATCGGTTTTCCCCTTGGTCAGAATGCCACTGAAATCAAAGTCGCCGAAGCTCTTGACATGCTTGACAAGGGTGCCGACGAACTTGACTTTGTCGTTAATGTCAGACTTTTGAAACATAACCCCGAAGCTTGTTTCGATGAGCTAGATGCCTGTGTCGGCGCATGCCGCGCGGTGAATCCAAATGCGGAGTTGAAACTGATCATTGAGTGCTGCTATCTTACGGACGACGAGAAGATTCTGGCGTGCTCCCTCGCTAAAAGAGCCGGTTTCGATTTTGTGAAAACCTCGACCGGCTTCGGTCCTTCCGGCGCAACCGAATCTGATGTTAAGCTGATGCGCAAAGTCGTCGGCAAGAAGATGGGCGTTAAGGCCGCAGGCGGAATACGCACCCGCAGCGACGCGGAAAAGATGATAAAAGCAGGCGCATCGCGTCTCGGTTGCTCTGCTTCTGTTGCGATATGCGGATAAGATTCCGCTTGCAAAACGAGCGTCAAACGAGTATACTACTATCATCATGACTTTTAAGATAGATAAAATTTCTGCGTCGTTGGCGCTTTTGTTTTCATTGTCGTTGTTTTTGCCTGCATTTGCCCAGGAAGCATCGAGCGACAGTAACGATACCGAGAAATCTGCTCCTCTCTACAAGGAAGAAATTGCATACGCCGAGGCCTTGCTTGCGGCCGGGCTTCCTGACCTTGCTGAAATAGTAGTAGAAAATACAAAGAAAAAGTGGCCGGAATCGGAAGCTCTCTTTTTTGCAATTGAAATTCGTAATCTTTTGATGTTGGATAAGAGTGCAGAGGCTCAGAAGAAGATAGCAAACCTGGGCACTAGAGCAGGTTCCAAATATTGGGCTGCAAGGCTTGAGGTCGCGATGGATCATTTCAACCGCGGACGAAAAGAAGAAAGCCTCAAGGAGTATGACGACTTCTTCAAAAACAACGCCAAGCCGGCAAAAGAGCTTCAGGAATTGGTTCGGACTGCGCATTGGCTGCGCTCGCAGATTTTGGTGTCGATGAAGCGGTACAGCGAGGCCGCGGCGGATTGCGAAGCGATTATGGCCGATATCGACAGGCAGAAGAAAAAAGATGACGATGCCATGATTCTTTGGTGCTCGGCGGCGTGCGAGACTGTAGATCTTTATCTTCGTGCGGCAGAACATCTTTGCGCGGAGAATGAGAGAGCGCAAAAGAAAACCAACCCTAAAGATCTCCAGAAGTTTTTGAATCCGGCCAAAAAGATAATTTCGAAACTTCTTTGGATGCGCAACAGACCCGTTTATTTCGGGCGAGCCATTGCGATGAAGGCCCATCTTGAGCTTTTGAACGGTTCTGTCGATAAATCTCAGGATGTCATTAACGACTATATGGAAGACCTTATTCAAATCCATGATGAGATCGAGAAGGGTGATCCCGACGGCAGTCTAGGCCTTTTGAAACAATCTCCTATGCCTCAGTGCCGGTATCTTTTGGCTGAAAAGTTGTGGAATGAGGCTGAGAAATTGTCAAAGACTGATGCTGATGTCCAGAAAAACAAAGCTCAATTGAGCGACCTTCTGTTTGGCGCAAAAGGCAAGAACGGCCGCAGAAACAATGCCGGAGCCTACAATCACGCTGTCAATGTTTATGTTCGATATCCATATTCGTCTTGGGCCTCTTCGGCCGAGAAGTTGGTAACTGAGATCGAGAAATTTGTTGAAAAGCACTTCCAGAAGAAGATCAATACGAAGATTACTCCGGCTCAACGCGCGAAAGTCCGCGAAATGAAATTCAAAAATGCGGACGCTGAGTTTTACGCCGGAGAATTCGAGAAAGCGCTCGAGTCTTATTATAATGCTCTTTCGGACTATCCGGAAGATATGGAGTCTGTCGGCGCGGTCTACAAGATCGTCGACTCGTATTTTGAGCTTGTGAAGCGTTCGACCGACTCCAATAAAAAAGAAGAGTGGCGCATAAGGGCTGATGCGGTTGCCGGATATTTGGCGGAGCGGTTTGCTATGAATAAAGATGAGGGCATAATGACTGCGGCAGGCAATTATGTTCTTTTGATTGCCGGCAAGGAGACGGCGATGAAGGAGCATGATCGCGCCAAGGCGTTGTATATGGCTTTCGTCAAAAATTATACCAGACATGTTTCGTCCCCGGCATGGGTTCTTCAGCTCGGCTCTGCGGCCTATAAGGAGGCGGAGGAACTTGAGGGCGAACTTTCATTGGCGAAATATCGCGAGGCCTTGGATATTTATCTTTTGATGGACAGGTATTATGCAAAGTCTCCTTTGTATGCCTCTGCATTGCTGTCGATTAGCCTTTGCTACGAGAAACTAGGTCTCAAGAAGAACGCCTTGGACTATTTGAAGAAGTATGTCGATGCTGAAACGAAGCATTTCATGAAACTGCAGGCCAAAATGCGTTTGGCGTCTCTTTACCAAAAGGAAGGCTTTGCGATTCTTGAGGATGTCGTAAAAACTGCTAAAGTCAACGGGCAAAATGCTTCCGGAGCGGGATCAACCAATGCAGTAGTTTCTGTCAATCTGACTCAGGATGACGCAAAAACTCTCAAAGCCGTGGAGTTGGTGTTCTTGAGCATTAAAGAGTTTGATGGTTTCAATAATGAAGTGCTCAAGATCTTCAACGATCCTTCTGTTTCGAAGGAAGAAAAGGAGCGCTTCCAGAGTTTACATCAAAAGTCGTTGTTCTTTACGGGATTGTGCTGGAATCGTCTTGTTGCGCCGACGGAGAGAATATCGAGGTTAAAGGCGTTATTTGACAAAAGGGGGATCAATCCTCAGAATAAGGCCATTCAGGGTTTTGAGTATTTTGTGGAAAAATATCCCAAGTGCGATCCGTATGCGAAGCGGGCGTATATGCTTCTTGGAAGAATCTATACTGGAAGAAGCCAGAGCGACAAGGCTAAAGACGCTCTTGCTAAATTGCGTGAAAATTTTGCAGATTCGGAAGAAGCCAGAGTTGCAATCCCAATGTTGGCGAAGGGCCTTGTCGACTCAGCCCAGACTGTTTCGGATGAAGCACAGAAGTCGCGCCTGTTGAAAGAGGCTTCTGCTTTGTACGGAGAGATGATATACGAGCCCAGCGGCAGATACAAGGCCAATGATTATCTTTTAGCCGGCGAATCGTTGATCAATGCCAAAGACTGGGTATCGGCAGAAGCGGCGTATGATAAAGCAGAGGAGTTGGCCGCTCAAAACAATCGCAGGACAACCCTTGCGCGTGCTAAAATCGGCAAAATAAATGTAAAGATCAACAGTCTCCGTGGAGATAAGAATTATGACGGTGCCATTGTTGAAATAAATGGTTTTTTGGATGATAAAAGCCTTTCTTCGATGTCTATCGCGACGAATGTGTGCTTGATGGGTGTTGAGGTTGCCAAGGGTCATAAGGGTAGCGACGCATACGCTGTAGCGTTGAAATCGTTAAGAATACTTGAGGGGCATTGGCGGAATATGCCGACTTGGCAGAGCGATAAAATATCTTTGTGGAGAGCCGATGTGCGTTTGGCTCAAGCAGATGAAGAATACGGTAAAGATGATAAGGCCGATGCCTATAAGAGACGCGCGGGTGTAGTGATCAATCTTCAGGGTTTGATTAATTCCAGAAAGCCTTTGGAATCGGCAGGTGATATACGCAAGGATGATAAAGGGAATCCGATTCCGCCCACGTCGAGCGGCGAGAAGACTTTCGACCAGTTTACGCCCGAAGAGAAAGAGATTCTCGGAGACCTTTATGTCAGGATCATTCCGGCTTTCCTGAAGCTTAAAGATCCCAGACTCGAAGATGTCGAGTCGTATGCCAAAGAATATTACAAGTACTTCCCTGAGGGGCATAATCCCGAAGCCGCTACGAAAATCAACGAGGCCAGGAGGGCAGCCGCCAAGGACCGTAATATAGCCAACTAAATTTTAAGGAGAACAAAATGAAGAGATTGTTATTGATAACTGCGGTTGCTCTTGTTGGAGCGTCGTCTTGGGCAGCTCCCGTCGGCACGATCAGATCCACTAAGGGTGATGTAAAAAAAGGCACGATCAGGTGGGTGTCTTCAACCAAATCCTATGAATTGAAAATGGGTAATGTGACTGTCACTTTGGGAGAGAGTGAAGTCGAAAGCATTGATGTTGAAAAGCCTAAAAATCTTGAAAAAATGGGGGTTGACGGCTGGGAAAAAGTTGTCGAGGAGTATAAAAAACTTCACTGGGATGTAGTGGCGGCGCGTTATTTAACCGAGGCTTATTTAAAAAGAGGTAAGCCTAAAGATGCCTATGATGCCGCTCGCAAGGTAATCGATGACGATAAAACCGCCGCTTACAAGGGTGAGCTCGCGCCTGTGTATTGGAAGGTTCTTCATAAACTCAATGAGACATCCAAACTTGAAAACTGTCTTAAGAATGCTGTTGAAGTGGGTGATCGCGCAATGAGTGCGGAAGCGCTTTTGATGCGCGGTGACATGATTCGTGATAAAGGCGGCAAGTCGGCTGCTTCTTATAAAGAGGCTTTGGTTGCGTCGTATTTGAAAGTCGCGTTGATGTACAATACGCCTGAATGCATAAATCAACGTATTGAGGGGTTTGAGAAATCTGCAGAAGCGTTTTCTGCCATGGGCAGGGCTGCCGAGGCCCAGCACATGAAAAAGCAGGTTGAAGAACTGAAGAGTCTGACGCGATAAAATAAAATTTAAATACAAACAAAAGGAAAAACAAAGATGAAGCTCAAGAAATTATTGATTATTGCAACCGTTTTTACCGGACTTGTTGCGATTCCTGTTGCTACGGTTTATGCTGCCGAGGGAAAAAATTCAGGGCTTGAAACTTCGAGCGGAGCAGCTGTAGACGCAGATGCCTCGAAGGAGAATGCGCAGTCCGGCGGTGGCTTTGTCGAAGTGGTGTTCGGCAAGCCCGGCAACCGATCCATTGTCGGCATGCTTCTTTGGTTTGCCTTGTTTGGCGATGGTATTCTCGCGATTTACTTCTGCATCGACAGCGCTATCTTGATCAAGCCTGAAAAGCTTATGCCTCAGCGTCTTATCGATCAGGTTCAGAAGGCCATGTCCGAGGGCGATATCGTCACCGCGATAGAGGCGTGCAAAAACACGCCGTCGGCCATGTCGAACATTCTTCTTGCGGCGTTTTCGCATATCGAAGACGGTTTCGAGACAATTCAAGAAGCCGTTACCGCGGCCTCTGATCTGGAGCAGGAAAAACTCATGCAGCGTCTCACCTGGATTTCGGTCTGTTCCAACCTTGGACCTTCTCTCGGTCTGTTGGGTACGGTTCAAGGCATGATTTTGACGTTCGATCAGCTCTCGAGCGGTCCTGCGCCTCAGCCGTCCGAACTTGCCGGTTCTATCGGTATGGCTTTGTGGACGACGGCCGCCGGTCTTATTGTTTCGATTCCGTCGATTACGATGTTCTATTCTCTCCGTAACAATGCCAACCGTCGTATTTTGAGAATGACAGCTGTTACGATGGAATTCCTCAACAGTCTTAGGAACGTTGAAGTTGCGTCTGAAGATGTCGCTGAGACCGAAGAGGCTTATGCGTAATCCGTCAGATAAAACTGAAGGTTGAAAATGGCTAGAAAAGCTCAAAGCAATCCGCAGCTCGACATGACGCCGATGATCGACGTCGTGTTCGAGCTTATCATCTTCTTCGTGGTTACGCTTACTGAATCTGCGAAGAAGGATGAGTCGATTACCTTGGCAGACGGTAGACACGGTATGGTTATTACCGCCGAGACTTTACCGATGCAGCATCTTGAGATTGATGTGGCGGCTTTTGATAAAAAAGGCGAAGGGCGCAAACCGCTTAAAAAACCTCGCTATTCGATTGCCGACAGGGACTTGTCTCTTGACCAGATCCAACAAGTCATAAAGGAACGTCAAAAGCGCTGGGGGCATGAGTTCCCGGTTCTTATTCGTGCTGATGAACGCACTCCTCATGACGCTATTAGGCTTCTTATGGATAAGTGCACAGAAGCGGGCATCTGGAAGATTTCATTTACTGCTGTTGCCGAAGATAATACAAGCAAATAAAACGTTAAATCAGATTTAAAGGTTTGGAGTAGATTATGGCCAGAAAACCGCAGGAAGATCCGCAGCTTGACATGACGCCGATGATCGATGTTGTTTTCGAGCTCATTATTTTCTTCGTTGTCACGATTAAGCCGCAGGATGTTTTTGCAAGGCTGAACGTCAATAGGCCTGCGCCTGCTTCTTCCAGTTCTGAAAAGGATGAGGAGACTCAACTTGAAGAGTTTGAGGTCGGCAAGGCTAAAGGTAATCGTAATGGTGTTTATGTCTACAAAAAGACAGCGTATGACCTTAAATCTATCGAAGATCGAATTAAGGATATCGCGGCAGTTGATAAAGAAGCCATAATTGTCGTAAAGTGCGCTGGCGACAGCCCTCATGGCGCTCTGGTTGATATCTTGGATCTGTTTTATAAATATGAGCTCTATAATATAAGTCTCTTCTCGATTTAAGGAGTTTGATGCGATGGATGAAAATAACGAGAATGAAGTAGCGATCGATGTAGCTGCCCTCGGCGAAAAGTTCGAGGAAAAGAACTATTTTCGTCGTTTGCTTGATATGTTTAAGGGCTTGAAGAAGCCTAAAAACACGGCTGAATACAAATTGGCCCGACTGGAGCTGCAGCGTCAGCAGGCTCCCCTTATCGCTGTTGTGTCCGTCGTATTGCTTGTTGTGATACTCATTGTCGTAACTAAGATGAAGTCGCCGGCTGTACAGAAGATTGTCTCTACTCAGCTTGATGACAAGAAAGAGGAACCAGAAAAAGAGGAGAAAGAAGAAGAGCCGCCGCCGCCGGACCCCGAAGATACTCCTGTAGAGTTCGATATCGATAATCCGATGCCCGGGCCGCCTACAGATATGACGACGCCCGCGCCGTCACCTACTCAGCCTGTATCGGTAAGCCCCGCGCCGGTAGAGTCGGTGCATAATGTAGTTTCGCCGGTCAAGATGCGTTCTATGGTCGGTTCGCGTACTCCCGGCACGATCGGCGCTAAAACGCGCGGAGGCAAGGGAGATGGCGATCCTAGAACAGAAGCGTGTGTATTGAAGGTTCTTTGGTGGCTCAAGGCGACGCAGAATTCCGACGGCTCATGGTCTAAGAATCATTCAGGCTCCCGAAATGCATTGGCCAATACGTCGCTTGCTATTCTTACATATCTGGCCCACGGCGAATACCCGGGATCCGAATCATCTTACGAGAAAGATTTCGGTCCTGTGGTCCAGAAGGCGATTCAGTATGTTATGAGCTGCGTTGAAGAAACTTCAAGCGGCGTCAGGATGAAAGGTACCGACGGCAACGAGTACGCTTTTCTTATCGCGACGTATGCGATGTGCGAAGCTTTCGGTATGATTAAAAATCCAGACGTCAAAGAAGTGGCGTTGAAATGTCTGGAACGCATTGTAAAGAACCAGTCTTCAACAGGCGGGTGGGATTATAAGCTGAACAAGTCTTCCAACAGAGACGACGTTTCATTCGCCGGCTGGGCGATTCAGGCGCTTAAAGCCGGTAAGATGGCCGGTCTTAAACCGGACGGTATCGACGAGTGCATTAAAAAGGCGATTCACTGTCTTCAGAAAAGAAATTTCAACGACGGTACGTTCTTGTATACCGCAATCAGTGATCGCCAAAAAGCAAACCATGCCGGTTTGGCGGGCGTGGGCTGTTTGGCGATGCAGTTGTTAGGCTACGGCGGTAGGCCCGAGGTCGCGTCTGCTCTTGCATATATGCGTGATTGGAAGCCTACTTTCGAGAAGGGTGCCATTACACATAAAGGTAAGAGGGAGAGCACCAACTATTGTCCGCAGTACTACTGCTATTACGCTACTCAATGCAAGTATCAGGCGGGAATGAAGGAGGGCGCTAAAAAGGAAGACACTCAGACCTGGTACGATTGGAATAAAGCGATGAAGGAGCTTTATACAAGCGATGCTACAATAAAGAACCTGGACGAGCCTGTTAAAGACTGGTCAGGTCAGGATCACAAGCAGGGCTACTATGTGAACGAGGATAATTTCTCTACTCGTCCGTATATGGACTCTTGTCTTGTGGCGCTTCAGTTGATGGTGTACTACCGTTATCTTCCCACTACCCAGACGGCTGCCGCCAAGGAAACCACAGAAGAAGATGATTCAGCGTCTAAAGCCGTTGATAAAGGAGATGTCACGGTTGAAGATATTGAACTTTAATAAGGTATAGGGCGAATTGAGTTTCCCGATTTTTCTCGCGCTGAAATATCTCAAGCCGAAGCGGTCAGTTGCATCGGTCATTACATGCGTTTCCATTATCGGCGTAATGCTCGGCGTAGCCGTGGTCATTATCGTGCGCAGCGTGATGACCGGTTTCGGCGATGAATGGCGCGAGAAGGTGCTGGAGTTCAAGCCTCACGTTTCAATCATTTCCCAAGGCGGAGGGCTGATCACCGGCGAAGAGGAACTCGCCGAAAAACTCAGGGCGATCGATAATGTCACGTGCGTAACTCCGGAAGTTGATTCGCGGATACTGTTTTCCTGCGGCGAGCGTGTTCAGGCCCCGGTTATCATAGGCATAGACGGGAATGAGTTTCGCAATGCGTACAATGTAGGCGAGCCTGTAGCCGGCACGTTTGATCTCGAGCCCGACAGACTGGTCATAGGGCAGGAATTGGCGAAATCAATGGGCGTTTGGGTCGGCAGTTCCGTTACGGTTTGCGCCCCTCCGCTGCCGAATGAGGTTTATCTGCCCCGGAAGTGGAAGGTTGCCGGCATCTTTTCCAGCGGCCATTATGATTATGATACCGGATATGTGATTGCCGATATCGACTCCGTGCGGGATCTTATGGGGCTGGAGGAAGGCGTGCTTGCGATTCATGTCAAGACCACGAATGACATCGCGCTGAACGACAATGCTTTTTCAGCCCTCTGCAAGGATATCTCCAAAGTGTCCGGCTGTTCAGAGCACAATCCCCTCTCATTGATGTCTAGTGCGCCCACGAAGAGGATGATTACATGGAGAGAAGCTGACAAGCAGCTTTTCAACGCGCTTGCGGTTGAGACGAACATGACCGCAGTTCTTCTCTTTTTCATTTCCATTGTAGCGCTCTTTTGCGTCATGAATACGCTGCTTGTTCTGTCGGTTCAGAAGACTCCCGAAATCGGGTTGCTGATGGCGCTTGGCTTCAGCCGGTTCAGGATCATGGCCGTTTTTCTGACGCATGGGCTTATTCAGTGCACCGTCGGTGTTCTGCTCGGGCTTGGTGTAAGCTGGGCGATCCTTTCCAATCTGCAGAATATCGTTAAATGGCTTGGTACTATGGGCATGGAGGTCTTTCCGGCGGAAATTTACGGGTTGAATGAAATACCGCATCGTATTGTATATTCTGATGTGGGGTACATCGTTGCGATAATATACATCTTCGGTCTTCTGGCGTCGCTCGTTCCTGCGATGTTTGCCGCAGCCAAAGATCCTGTAAAGGCGTTGAACGAATAAGGGGCTTGTCATGTGTGTTCTTGAAGTTGAAAATGTAAAGAAAAGCTTTAAAATCCCCGGTTGCGCCCCGATCGAGATTTTGAAGGGAATCAACTTCTCGGTGGCCTCCGGAGAGAAGGTTGCGATACTTGGCCGCTCGGGATCCGGCAAGTCGACCTTGCTGCATATTCTCGGCGGTCTTTTGAAGCCTACATCGGGAAGATTGCGGCTGTCCAAAAATATCGGTTTTGTTTTTCAGGCGTATCATCTGATGCCGGAACTTACGGTTCTTGAGAATGTGATCCTGCCTACGATGGCGCGTCGGATGAAGAGCTCCGAAGCATTGATCAATGCAAAGCGTCTTCTTAAGGAGGTCGGCCTTGAAGATCGCATGGATCACCTGCCCGGCGAACTTTCCGGGGGGGAGCGCCAGCGCGTCGCCTTGGCCCGCGCGCTCGTGACCGATCCCGAGCTTGTTCTTGCGGACGAGCCGACAGGGAATCTTGACGCGCTTACGGGCGAGGCCATTCTCAAAATGCTCACTGAACTTTCGAAAAAAACAACCGCTCTTGTGATGGTTACGCATTCACGGGAGGCCGCAAAGATCTGCGATCGTACTTTGACCTTAAAAAATGGAATTCTTGTGTGAATCTTTTATCCTTTTTTGATATAATATCCACATCAACTAAGGAATAAAAAAGATGAGCATTTTTAAAGCCTACGATATTCGCGGTATTTACGGTACCGAACTTACGGATGATGATTTTTACAAGATTGCGCGCGCGTATGTTCAGTTTACAGGCGTGAAGGGCGGCAGGGTTGTCGTCGCCAGGGACTGCCGCAAGTCTTCCGATGCTTTATTTGCCGCTTTTTCCCAAGGTCTGGTCGATGAGGGTGTCGAGGTTTTGGATATTGGCCTGGCTTCCACTCCGATGAGCTATTTTGCCAATGGTTCGCTCAAGGCGGATGGTTCTGTTATGATTACAGCCTCCCACAACACTAAAGAGTGGAACGGCTGCAAACTCTGCAAGGCCGGCGCAGTGCCGATTTCTGGTGCGACAGGCATCAAGGATATCGAAAAGCTTGTTGAAGGCATGACGGGCAACGAGCCTCCGACGGGAGTCGGCTCGGTTACCAAGGTCGATATCAAGGCTCAGTATGCTGAGCATGTAATGAAATTCGCTCACCTTGCGCGTCCTGTTCATGTTGCCATGGATTTCGCCAATGGTATGGGCATCGCCGAGGCTTGTGCGTTCGAAGGTCAGAGCGAGCTTACGCACGACGACCTCTACGGCGAGTATGACGGCGATTTCCCGAACCACGACGCCAACCCACTGCATGTCGAGACCTTGAAGGATCTCCAGGCGCTCGTGAGGGCAAATCCCGGGAAGTACGCTTTCGGCGTAGCGTATGACGGCGATGCCGATCGTGCGGGGTTCATCGACGAGAAGGGCGATGTCATTGCGATGGATTTTGTAACGGCGCTCATCTCGAAGGATCTTCTCAAGTCGAATCCCGGATCTGCGTGCTTCTACGATCTCAGATCCACCAAGGTGGCAGAAGAGACCATCGCCGAAGCGGGCGGGAAGCCGATGATGTCGCGCGTCGGTCATTCCTTCATCAAGGAGCAGATGCGCCAGAACGATGCGATTTTCGCCGGCGAACTTTCGGGTCACTATTATTTCAAGGCCAATTTTACGGCCGAATCCTCGGCGATGGCGACTTATGCTCTCGCCAATATCGTTTCGGCGAGCGATAAGCCCCTTTCAGAGCTTGTCGCGCCTTTGAAAAAGTATTTTCAGTCCGGCGAGATCAATACAAAGACCGTAACTCCTCCGGCGGAGATTCTCGCCAAGATAAAGGCCGAGTATTCCTCGAAGGCTAAAGTCTTTGAACTTGATGGCGTGTCTGTTGACGCGTGGGAGTCTGAAGGCTGGTGGGCAAACGTCAGAATGTCCAATACCGAGCCGCTCGTTAGACTTAATCTTGAAGGAAGAACCAATGAAATCATGGAGGCCAAGCGTGACGAATTTCTTTCAACAATTCGTGCATAAGTGCTGCTTTGCAGTAGTTCTGTCGTTGTTTCTTTACGGGTGTGGCTGCCAGTCGGATCCGGAGTTGGGCTATGCTAAAGGCCAGAGCGCCTTTGATAACGCCGATTACAAGACGGCTGCAGAAAACTTTGCAGCTGTCGTTGAGCAAGATCCCGGGAATATAGATGCTCTTGTTATGCTGGCGCGCAGCGAGTGCGCCCTCGGCAATTATGATGCCGCCGCGTCGGCTGTCGAGAAAGCGGCCGAGACCAACGGCGGAGATGTCGATATAATCGAATTGTCCGCTCAGATCGCCTTTTACCGTAAAGATTACAAACAGGCGACCAAGGCGTATCATCGCCTTGCCGGTAATTTAGAGTTGTCGCCGGCGGTGCGGTCTGTCGGCTGGGCCGGCCTTGGCGCGATTGATTTTTTCATGATCGACAAGCAGCAGCCCTCTTCAACGTTGATTCACGAAGCTCGGGTGAAGTTTCTTCAGGCTATTTTCCTCGACAACAAGAACGCCACCGCCCACTATCATCTTGCGCTTCTTAACCGCGATTCTTTCCATTATCTTGACAAGGCGCGCGATGAGTTTTCGGCGTATCTCTATCTCGAGGATGTTGTCGACGAGAGGGTGAATCGCGTCAAAAACGAAATATTGCCGTCGTTGAAGGATGAAATCAAGAAGTCTGCTGAATCTGCAAATGACGATGTTGATTTGCGCGGTTGTGCCGCAATGCTGAAAAAAGGAAAAACCTATTACGATCGCAAACAGTACAAAGAGGCTGTTGATGCGTATTCGCGTGCGCTGAAATGCAATCCCAACAGCTATCAAGCCGCGTTGGATTTGGCGCGTTCCTACGTTTCCGTCAACCGTTCTCGCTATGACAAGGAGCATGCTCTTAAAGCGTATCAGAAAGCCTGCAAGATCAGGCCCAGTGCGATTAAGCTTCATCTCGAAGCCGGCAACTTGGCCATGCGTATAGAGAAGTGGGCGGTCGCTGTCGAACTTTATTCCCGGGCGCTCTCCGCCAGCCCGACTTCGGTCGAGGCTGTAAAGGGCCTGGTGGCTGCTCTCGAAAAGCAGGGCGATTCCCAAGCCGCCTCGGTCTATAGAGGCTATTTGAGAACTTTGACGAAGAAGTGAGGTTTGCTTTGCTGACGCCGCTTGATTATATCCTTCTGGCTCTGTCCTGCTTCTTTGTGCTCCTGGGTGTGGTCCGCGGCGCGTCCGGCATTTTCTCGTTTTTGGTTGGAATTATCTTTTCGGGGGCGGCCGTGATTTTCTTCTGGCCGACTCTCGAATCGCTGATCGCCCAGCAGCCGGTGCGATATTTGGTGGCATGCGTTGGCGCTCTTCTGTTTTTCGGCGGAGTGCGGGTGATAGTGAGGAAGGTTTTGAACGACATCCTCGATCAGCCTGCCGATATGGTTTTTGGGCTTGCTGCAGGCGTTGTGATTGCGGTTTTGATGTTTTACATAGCTGTCAACATTGAGACGGCGAGAGAGAATTCGTTTGTTGTTCATGAAATGCATGAGATTATCGAAGGCAGCGATGATGTCCGGTAAAAATCTTATTCATGAAGCGAAAACTTTTGAAAAAAAACTTTTGAACTTTTTTTGGCGGCAGGGCGTTTCAGTTACAGAGGCGGAAGATTTGGTCCAGGAGACGTATCTCAAGCTCTGGAAGTACAGGGATCGCTATAGGCGGACGGCAAAGCTGCAGACCTTCCTTTTCATTCTGGCGCGGCAGGTGTTGATAGATGCGCACCGCAGTTTTTTGCGTCAAAAGAAAAAAGAGGATTCGTACGCTGAACATGTTGAGAAAGTTCAGCAGCCTGCGGTCGTGTCGGCAGAGGATGATGTGCGCTGGGCGATGGCGCGGCTCTCTGTTCCTCTGCGGGATGTTGTGGAACTGGGAGTATTTCAGGATATGCCTTACAGCGAGGTGTCTCGAATCCTCGAGATTCCGGTAGGAACGGTGAAATCACGAATGTCAAATGCGATTAAAAAACTAAAGGAGATTTTTGATGAGCGCAGATCTTGACAAGACGCTTGGCGAGCTTGGCTCTGAATATGCAGGAGTCGTTGCGCGGCTTAAATCATCGTGCGAGATCGAGCCGCGTCCCCGTAAATCTGCAATGTCCGGCCGCAAACTCTTTTGGCCGTATGCCGCCGCCCTGGCGGCTGCAGTTGTGCTTGCCGTGATGTTATCCGGCGTCTGGCGGAGAGACGATGTTCATCAGGATGGGCGCGCAGAACTTCCTGCGGAGCCTCCCGCCCGGACAGCGCCGCTTCAGACGGCCAGGATTCACAGCGAATATTCGTTGGCCTTTAATGCGAACGAGAAGGATATTTTGAATGAGCTTGTCGACACCCAAAATCCCGACGGTAGCTGGGGGAATGATTTTCTGACCAGGCAAAACGCAACTGCATTGAAAAAAATCAATCAGACATCGGTCGCCTTCCGAAAGGCTATGCGGTATCTTCGTTCCAAAGGGCTTAGGCCTCTTGACGATCGGGAGTTCTTCGATAGGCAGCGGGAATACCGCGAGCGATTCCTGTCATGCCGATCCTGAACGGCAAGATCGGCTTTCTTTGGCGAAGCCGATTTAGCGGGCTGACTAAATTTAACCCATATACTCCTTTTTTTGGTATAATAGAAAAACAGTTTTTAAAACAGATAGGAGTTCAAAAATGGCGCTTAATATCGTCACCGAAATCGACAACCGCGTTCAGGTAAAGAATGTTCTCATGAGCGTGAGCGACAAAACCGGGCTCGAGACTTTTGTCCCTGCACTCGTAAAGGCATGTCCCGGCGTTAAGATTTATTCAACGGGCGGAACCTACACCAAGATCAAAGAGATTCTCGGCGATGCCGCCGAGGGAACGCTCGTTGCCGTTTCCGATTACACCGGACAGCCCGAGATGCAGGGCGGCCTCGTAAAGACGCTTGACTTCAAGATCTATCTCGGCATTCTTTCCGAGAAGTACAACGATGCCCATCAGGACGATCTGAAGCGTCTTGACGCAAACGCTCTCGATATGGTCGTCGTAAATCTCTATCCTTTCCGCGAGACTGTCGCCAAGGAGGGCGTAACTCCCGAGATGGCCCGCACGAACATCGATATCGGCGGCCCCTGCATGGTTCGCGCTAGCGCCAAGAACTATCTCCGCGTCGCGTCCGTAACCGATCCTCTCGACTACGGCAATCTCGTCGAAGAGCTCGCCAATCATGACGGCACGCTCGGTCTTGATACTCGCTTCAAGCTTATGAAGAAGGCTTTCGCCCATACCGCCGAATACGATACGGCGATTGCGAAGTTCTTCACCACCCGCACCTGGGAAGAAGTCGACGGAACATACAACCAGCACTGAAAAATCTGAAGGAGGCTCGTCATGGGGTTTGGCGCAGGGTCTAATCGCGGTTGGCTAGTCGCTCCGGCAGTTTTTGCAGTGTCACTCCTATGCCTTGTGACGGCATGGGCCGTAATGGAGCCCGGCTGTCTCGTAGGGTGCTTCGACAACAACGGGAGGTCGCCGTTCGAATTGGCGACACTCCCTTTTTTTGCCGCCATAATTCCGCTCGTCTGGTGGAAGTGTCCCTTTGACGGTTCGGCGGCGCGAAAGCGCTTGCTGTCGCTTATGGTGACGATTGTCGTGCTGATGGCGATCGTCAAGCAGCTCGATCTCCATAACGCCGTCCTGAACTGTTTCTACCCTGATTATGTCGGCTCCGACGGTTCGCTTGTTTCGGGTAAGCTCGTCCGTCCCAACGGGAAGCCCCTTAACGGAACTCCGTTCAAGATGCGTGTCATCACGAACGACGAGGTTCCCCTCGGGATGAAGGCGCTGATCGTCGGCTATTTCTCTCTTTTCTTCGGTCTCTTCGCGGCCGGCTTTGCCTATCTCGCCCAGTTCTGGTTTGACGGAATTCTCAAGCTCAAGCCTTCGGCCTGGGCCTGGGGGTGCTTCGGCGCGAGCGGTGTTGTAGTCCAGATTTCCGACAGGCTTCCTTCCTGGCTCGGCCACGCGTACGGTCTTTCGAAATCTGCCGATGGCGTCACCAGGGCCCAGTCTCTGTGTACTGCGCTTGAAGAGGGCGGTGAGATGATGATTGCCGTTTTTGCTCTTCTTACGATCTATCTCTCCTGGAGGGAGTTGCGCTCGAGCGCTCCTGCGTCAGAGGGGTCCGGCCCCGCCAAGACCGTGCTTTTCTGGGGGCGCTTCGATCATGGTTATTCCCGCAACCGCGTCAACATCGCTCTTTTCGGCGAGCTTGGCTGGAATGTCGAGTTTTTTGACGTTAAGCTTTCGCCTCGCTTTGGCGATGTCGAGGCAGTGCTGCGCGGCTTGGGTCGCAAGGTGAAGCCCGATCTCGTGTGGGTTCCCGTCTGTCGCCAGCGCGACATCATGGCCGCATGCCGCTGGGCGCGCCGCAACGGAGTCAAGGTTCTCTTCGACCCGATGATCTCGGCGTGGGACAAGAAGGTTCTTGAACAGCGCAAGTGGAAGGCCGATGAACCTCGCGCCAAAAAGCTTCATGCGCTTGAGAAGAAGATGATGAATGCGCCCGATTTCGTGACGTGGGATACGAGCTGTCATGTCGATTTCTGCGAGCGCGAGTTTGCTGTTCCGCGCGAGAAGATGGCGGCGCTCTTTACTGGAACCGACGAGAAGATTTTCAAGCCCGGTCCCGTTCCGCCGCGCGAAGGATCCGATTTCCGCGTTCTATATCACGGCGCCTACATTCCTTTGCACGGCATGGAGTACATTGTCGAGGCCGCACGCATGACCGAGGGCAAGGGGATCCATTGGGATCTTCTCGGCTGGGGCGCATACAAGGCCAAGACCGAGGCGCTCGCCGCGGGGGTTGGCAACATCACATTCCTCGACAAGGTTCCTTACGCGAAAGTTCCCGAGGTGATTTACAGGGCCGATGTCGTTCTTGGTGTTTTCGGCACCACCGAAAAGGCGTCGCGCGTCATCGGCAACAAGATATTCGAGGCGATGGGGTGCGCGCGTCCCGTCATCAACGAGTATTGCACAGGCTATCCGCCTGAGGCCAAGAATTGCAAGGCGATCAAGTTTGTTCCTGCCGGCGATGCCGCGGCGATTGTAAAGGCTGTCGAGGAATATCGCGCCGACTGGGCGAACCGCGAGAGCTACAATGAGGCGGCTTATGATTTCTTCAGGAATCATCTGTCAATGGCCGAGGTTAAAAAGCAGCTTGTTGCAATTTTGAATAGACTTGGTGTGTGAGTTTCGGGTCGGCATTTATTCGGCCGAGGTGGAATCACCCTGAACTTTTGCCTGATTTTCGGCAAATGAAAAAAAATTAAAATACCCCCTTGCGCCGGTAAAGAAGATTTGATAAACTATCCAACCGTTCGCCCGAAAGGGTGAAAGTCCGGGCCGAAGCTCGCGAGAGCGAAAGACGGAAATTGATCTTTGAGAATAGATGCTTGAGACGTGACTCTTGATGGTTCGTGAAATAAATACGAACCTTCGGAAGAGACACGGAACAGTAATGTTTGTGTGAGGAGCCGAAGTTCTCGCGAGGGAACTTCAAACTAAAAACTTTCTTTTTCTGAGAGTTTGATTCTGGCTCAGAACGAACGCTGGCAGCGTGGATTAGGCATGCAAGTCGAACGGGATCACCGAGGTAGCAATACTGAGGTGTGAGAGTGGCGGATTGGGGAGGAACA
>JAZOQY010000053.1:0-2358 GCA_045656285.1 Kiritimatiellia bacterium | reverse complement strand
TTCGCCTTCCAAAACGCGAGGATGTCCTCCTCCATCTTCGGAAACGCGACTTTATTCGATACCGGTTTGAACATTTTCGATCTACCTTTCGGACTATTTCGGGATATTATACCAAAATAAGCCCTGTCCGCGCACAACCTCCCGCCCCGCCGCTATTTGCACAAAACCACACCCCTCTTGGTGAAGGTTAGTTCGCACCCCCCTGGGGACCCCACAAATCGCAATGAACAACCAACTCAGCAGCTTGTGCGTCCCGCTCATGCCGCGACCTCCTTCGCAAGACGCCAACCGTGCGTTGCAAAGCCAATATCCTCCACCGCTCTTGCAGGCACATGCCGCGCTTTGAAGCGCTCTCCAAGCGCAAACACCATCTCCAACACAAATGCCGCGCTACCGAAGATCTTCCCTCCTCCTATCTGCGCCACCCGCCTCATCATCCTCTTCTCGGGGACAGACCCCGCGAATGATGCGTCCTCGGGGACAAGTATGTATTGCGTCAAGGGGGTAAATGAAAAAACTTTAGCGAGGAAGTTGATTTTGGCGAAAGCGCCGATAGCGCGGACGTATTCGGCCGCGCGTTGGGGTTCAGGGGAACATTGTTCCCCTGATGGGGGCTGGGGCAACGCCCCAGTATTGTTGTTATGAATTTTGGCGCGCGCAAAGATATGAGCGAATAGTGCGCGCGCCGCTTTTAGCAAACAACGATCTCCTCGCTGTTTGCGGTAGGCATTGGCAGGTTGCCGTAAATCAATTTAGCCTGGGCTTCCGCAAATTGATCTCGAGTTCCAAAGCCAAGTTCGTGCATACGCTTAGCTCCGATCGCCTGATGGAATGTCCGCATTTTGCGTTTAAAGAACTCCTCGCTGTGCCGATTCGGCGTTGGATCGCCGCGAAGGATATGCCAACTATAAGTAAGGAGTTTTCTTCCGATTGCACAGACAACCTTGTTGCGCGACTTGCCTCGATTGATCATTGTCCATCCCCATTTGCCAAGTTTGGAGTTGGCACATGAAGTTAGTACCGATTGTCCGGCTTCGGTGAAGAAGAACTTTACATCTCTTCTTCCCTCCCCGTCGAGAGGTTTTTTGAGCCCGCCTTTCCTCTTCGCGCATTCTTCTTCCTCGCCGCTTGAATTTACGATAGGGGAGAATCCACCATAGGCAGAAAGCTTCGAGGCCGTCGAGAACCTGTGCGGATTTTCGACAGCGGCATCCAATGCAAAAGCACCTTTATAATTGACGCCATGAAGCTGCATAAGTCTAATCATCCGAGGATTGGACAGGACGATTTCAGCAATCCGCCGCGAGAGTTCAGTCTTTCGTCGCAGCAGACGGTCAAAATCCTCCAGCAGCATCTCCAGCTGCTCTTTTGCAAAGCCTTCGATTTTGGTTTCGATAATCATCTTCCTGAGTGTAGATGTCTTATTCGCATTATTTCTGATTGGCAACTTATAGCCCTTGCGGCTGCACATATTCCAAATCCGATTTGACAGGCGTGTCACTTCCTTTGACGTGTCGCGATAGGCGAACATGATGTCACGGTATTCTTCGTACTTATGAGATGGTGTCCAGACGAATTCGTCAATATCACCCTTGATATAGGCAAGTGCCAGATTCTCAGCGTCTATCATGTCGCAAATTCTACGCTTGCGATCCTTATTGGCAATGATGTCGGCGCGAACTATTTCAGCTCGGTATCCGGCGGCGTTGAGCATCGTTTTGAGATAGGCAGAGTTTGTTGAAGATTCGATAATGGTGATAGAGTCGGTATCGACGTGTCGCTCATACGTCTTAATCATCGCATCAATATCAACACATTTGAACTCTCTGTGAAGGCAGGCGTTGAATCTGTCCGACCAGTCCCAGACGGAGATGGCCAACTTTCTCGAGTGTGCGTCCATACCGATAACATAGCGGGGTTCATCCTGCATATGTCGGCGTCGATGTTGCCTTTTAGTGCTCATTTTGTTACCTTATTAATCGCTGCCGTGTATTGGAGTAGGCGGTCTGCAAGGTTGCATTCAAGTATCCGAGGTCTTTCGCCTCAAGCAGGTGGTTTCCGCCGGCGCTCAAACAGACCCTCGAGCGTGAGCCGCGTAAGCGGCCTGGCTCATGTCCCCAACGAGCGTCTCCCATGCGTACAGCAAGTGTTAACCATACACCTGCTGTTCCGTATCATACTCCAATACACGGCAGTCTTTCAACCCCGGGTACTTGTTCCCTTTTCAGGGGAACACGCAATATAATACCAACAGACCCCGCAAACCCTAATGTTTTTGCCGTTTTCATCGTTTTCTTCCCCACCCATCCACTTACGCCACGACATTTTCAACCGCTTTCGCAAGCCGCCAGCCGTGCG
>JAZOQY010000052.1:0-15324 GCA_045656285.1 Kiritimatiellia bacterium | reverse complement strand
GGCGACCGTCTGCGGGTTGATGTAGCAAGCGCCAATTCGCAGTTTGCGCCTCATCCGAATGTCGCTGGAGCAGTATTTGCGGTGAAGAGTCCGCGTGTTGCGAATAATACCGTTTATGCTGATGATTCGCGCATTATCATTCATGCAGCCCCCTGATATTAAAAACGACATAAAAAGTGTTGCGCAAAATGACACGCTGTTTTCTTGCGTTATTTATATGGTTTTGATAAACTTCAATCAGTGAAACGAAATCGTTTATAAATTGGCTTAATTATCGATAGTACATATAAAACAAAAACATCGGAGGAACGACTATGAAAAAGATGAGTTCGCGCTATCTTGCAATTTTCTCAATGGGGGGGGGGATTTCGCTTAATTAGCGAGAAGTTGCTGCGCTGTGCATTTGGGATTGTTGTAGGATTTTCGCTTTTTGCTTTCTCTGCAAATGCAGAAACGAGGGTGTATGTCGTTAAGGATAATCCGAATGCCGCCGAGCCGTATAATACGTGGGAGACGGCGGCGGCTACTGTAAAGACAGCGACGATTTTTGCAACGAATCTTGTTGCGACGGCAGCTTTGGAAGGTCAGGATATTACTGTTGAAGTATCGGTAGGAGCTGAACGGTATATTGAACATGGTATCTATGTAGGGAAAAATGTTACGCTTCGTGGAGCTACTGGAAATAGAGATGATGTTGTGATTGGACCTAATCCTAAAACTTCCGGACCGACAAACTATAGGGTTATTGCAGCCTCCGGCAATGGGGCTGTAATTGCGGATTTAACAATAATTAATGGGTATGTGTATTCGGATGCAAATAATGTGATGAAAGTTTCAGGTGGCGGTGTTCTATTGAGTTCTTATGCTACTATTACAAATTGTCATATAACATCATGTATAGCTTTTAGATCAGCAACGGCAGCAGGAATTAGTGTGTCTAATTCGTATATGTATGACACATTGGTGGATAATTGCAAGAAGACTTATTCTGACTTGAGTACGACATACCAAAATCGTGGTTATGCTGTTTTGGTTTCTGGTGCTAGTATTGTGGACCGGTGTCAAATTGTAGATAATATAGCGCAATCAGTCATAGCGGGTGGTAATCATCCGTTTGGCGGTGCACTTGCTATACAAAATACATCGGGGTCGCCATCAATTGTTCGGAATTGCCTTATTGCACGAAATGTTGTAGCGGGTAAGGATAGTAATACCTATAGTTTTGCTACTGGACTTTCAATTAAAGGTGGTGTATGCGAGAATTGCACTATAGTTAGCAATAGGTCGGATGTTGCTGGAAAATTTTATGGTATTGTGATGGAGAATGGTGAAAGTTCTGAAAGTAAGATAACAGAGTGGGTTCGAAATTGCCATATAGCGGATAACTATATTACAGGAGATGAAAGTTCTTTCTCGACCAAGCAGTATACAGGACGTTCAGGCGGATCAAAGAATTTAACAAAAAGAATCGTATATTGTTGTATGTCGCAGAAAGACGAAAAGGTTGCGACATCTTGCGTTCTTGACGACAAAACGAAGTGGACTTTCGATAAGCGCGGGCGTGTAAAACTTCTTAAAGGTTCTCCTTGCATTGATGCCGCGTCGCAGCAGTCATGGATGGTTGGCGCTACTGACCTTTACGGCAGAGATCGCAAACTTTACGGCAAGGCCGATATCGGTGCTGTTGAATATGTGAAGCCCATGGGATTTAATGTTATTGTGAGGTAGGGGTTAGGAGTTAGTGATTAGGAGTTAGGGGTTAGGAGTTAGTTAGTCGTTAGTGATTAGTCGTTAGTAGGAGGTAGAAGGGGTGAATGATATGGTTTCTCGGCGCGGTTTTTTAACCGGGCTTGGTGCGATCGGCTTATTCGGTCATAAAGTTTTCGCTGCGCCGCACGGTGCGTTTTCAAATGGCGAGCCGAATCTCCGGTTCGCTCTCATGTCGGATGTTCACATCAGCATGAAGCTTGTTGACGGACATTGGCATAATGATGCGAAGAAATTCATCCATGCGCTCGAGTGGTTTCGCGATCAGAAGGTCGATGCCGTGGTCAACGCCGGCGATCTCGCGAATTACGGGATAGTCGAGGAGCTCGAGGCCATGGCGGCGGCGTGGGAGAAGGTCTTTCCCGGCGGCAAGGCGCCCGACGGGCGGAGCGTCGAGAAGGTGTTCGTCACCGGAAACCACGACTGGGAAGGTTCGATCTACAGCGACAACTTCGCAAAGCGGCTTTATCCGGACGCCAAAGAGCGTCGTGCGAAAGTCTTCAAGAACAATCGCAGCGCCAGCTGGGAGCGCATTTTCAAGGAGCCTTATTCGCCCGTCTACTCCAAGAAGGTGCGCGGCTATACCTTCATCGGTCAGCATTGGGATGCGTCGTCCTGGAAGGGGTGCGGCTTTTTCGGCGGCATTAAGGCGTTTGTCGAGAAGAACGCCGAATCCCTCGCGGGAGACAAGCCGTTCTTCTATGTCCAGCATCCCGTTCTAAAGGCGACATGCAACGGTCCGAAAGCGTGGGGTCAGGACAATGCGGCGGCCAGCGAGGCGTTTTCGCGCTTCCCCAACGCGGTCGCGTTCAGCGGGCATTCGCACTATACGCTGACGGACGAAACCTCGATCTGGCAGGGCGAGTTCACGGTAGTCAACGCAGGTTCCCTGTGGTATACGGGCAAGCCAAATCTCTTTCAGCCCGACAGCCCCAGACCGAAGATGCACGGCACCAGCCAGGCCGCGCTTGTAGAGGTATATGACGACAGGATCGTCATCGTGCGCAGGCAGTTCATGCCGGACGAGACGCTCGGCGAAGATTGGGTGGTGCCGCTGCCGGTCAAGGACCAAAAGCCATACGCGATCGAAAACCGGCTCGGCAGGATGCCGGCTCCCGAGTTCGGAGATGCGAAGATTCTGGTCGACAACAGGAGGGCGGGAACTCTCGGCTTCAAGTTTCCGCAGGCTCTCGCCAATCCGAAGGCGAGGCCTTTCAAGTATGTCGTGAATCTTGAAGTAGAAGGCGCGGAGGGTGTAAAACGACAGATCGTCGACCCGAGATTCAACAAAGCGCCCTCGGCGATGAAGATCGACGCTCTTGTGGAGATTTCGTTCAAGGGCAAGCACCTGCCTGCGGGCGAAAGGTATCGCGTGACGATAGTGCCGGTCGACAGCATAGGCAACGAAGGCCGTGCGATTTCGAGCGAATGGGTGACGTGCAGAAGAAAGAAGGGCTGAGTCATGAAGGTTGCGGCAGTTTCTGTTTTGGCGGCGGCGCTTCTCTGCCATGCGGCGGACGCGATGGTTGTCGCCCAACGCGGCGGGTGCGCGGATGTGAAGATCGTAATTCCGCAAAACGCCTCTCAGGTGGTCGCCTATGCGGCGAAGGAGTTCAAGACGCATGTACAGCGTATGACCGGCGTCGAGCTTCAGGTCGTCGATGATGCGTGCGCACTCCCCGAACGGGCGGTTCTCATCGGCAAGTGCCGCCATTCGCGGTTCTCTCTCGACAAGTGCGAGGGTGCGTTTCGGATTGTCGCCGACGGCAGGATTCTTGAAATCGCGGCGGAGGGGCGCGGTGTGCTCTACGGGGTATACGAGATTCTCGAACGCTTCGGCGGATGCGAGTGGTTCGCGCCTTCTGTGGAGACTGTTCCGCAGCTTGATATCCTTGAAGTCCCCGACAGGACCGACATCACAGAGGTTCCGGCGTTCGAGCTGCGCGAAACAGACTGGCGGCATCTGATCAAGGATCACGCATTCGCTGCGCGTCTGCGCTTCAACGGGCAGTGGCATTCGAAGGCCTTGTTCGGCGGCTCGTCCCTTAAATTCGCCAAAGGGACCGGATGGTGCCATACGTTCTGGAGAATAGTTCCTCCGAAGAAACATTTCGCCGATCACCCTGAATGGTTCAGTTTGGTGAACGGAAAGCGCATTGGCGAAAACGCACAGATATGCTGGTCGAATCCGGAAGTGACGACTCATGTCATCGAAGAGGCGAAGAGGCTGCTCCGCGCCGATCCCGGCGCCAGGATCATAGGCATCAGCCAGAACGATTGCGGGAACTACTGCACCTGCGAAGAGTGCGCCAGATGTACCGAAGAGGAAGGCTCGCCCGCAGGCCCAAACATCCGCTTCGTCAACCGTGTGGCCGAAGCGATCGAAAAGGAATTTCCCGATGTTCTCGTCGAGACGCTCGCCTACCAGTTTACGCGAAAGCCTCCCAGGAACATCCGTCCGCGAAAGAATGTTGCCGTTTGTCTTTGTTCGTTCGAGTGCGTTTTCGCGACGCCGTTCGAGGAATCGTGGGACGCGGACACAAGGCGCTTTTCGCAGGAGGTGCGCGAATGGGGCGCGATATGCGAGAACCTTCTCATCTACAATTACGCCGTCAATTTCCGCAATTACGTCTTTCCGTTTCCGAACGTTCCCACGATGGCGGCGAACTACAGGCTTTTCAGGGCCAACGGAGCCCGCTGGGTCTACGACCAGGCCGACAGCAACGCGAACGGAGCCGATTTCGCCGAACTCAAGGCTTATGTCCAGTCAAAGCTGATGTGGAATCCCGATCAGCCCGTAAGACCCCTCATCGAGAAGTTCATGAAGGCGTTCTACGGTCCCGCCGCTCCCTATGTCCAGGAGTATTTCGACAGATGCAACGCGCTTCTCGAAAAACCGTCTGCTGAAGATGCCCTTGGCGATACCGATGCATATCCGATGTCGACAGGGATATACGGCGAGAATCTGCCGCAGCTCACGGATGAGTTTCTTGACGAGGCCGATGAACTCTGGAGCAAGGCGGCCGAAGCCGTCAAGGATGACAAGCTGAGGTCTTTGCATGTCGCGACAGGTGCGCTCGCGTCAAGGTACATTCGTCTGAAGCGTCGCTATGAACGGGATTTCAAATCGGTCTGGCTTACCGGGAATCCCGCTCCGTTTGTCGCAAGGATGGAGGAATTGAAGCCTCTTGCTTCGGATTTTGTTTCCCGGCTTGACGTTCTCAGAAAGGCGAAGCGCGGCGTTTCGCTCAGTGAAAGCTACAAGCGCAGCCAGAAGATGTGCGCCGACTTCAAAGAGCTTTCCTTGAAGGCAATCGAACCGGAGTCGTCTGTCAAGGTCTTTCTTCCGACAGGCGTTCTGGCTCGGGTTCGCGGCAAATGGCAGTTTCCTTTGCGCGAGATCGCTTGCGACGAGGGCGCGAAGTACCGCTTCAGGGTGAAGGCAAGACTGAAAAACGGCTCGCTGCCCCGCAATGGATTTTCGGCCGGGCTTGTGGTGCCGTGGCTTCCTAAGTCGCCGGGCCAGAACCGTGTCGAGACAATGAACCTCTCGTCGGAGTGGCAGTATTGTGATGCGGGCGAGTATGATTTCGCCGAACTTCAGAAGCTGCCATTGCCGACAATGGACGGTCTCGTCCTTTATGCGTCGGCAGAGGCCGATGTCGAAGGTTTCGAAATAGAAAAGATCACGCAATGAAAACGTTTTTGACTCTTCTTGCCTTTGCCGTCGCTTTTGCCGCACGAAGCGTGTTGGCTGCAGGTGTAGTGTGCAGCCGCGTCGATGCGCTTGACGATGCGGCTTGGGGCGAGAGCGAATGGATTTCTGCCGTCGATCAGACCGTGTATGCGAAGGGGGCTTTTTCCGGTGTGCGCGCCGCTGAAGGCGTAAGCTGGTTCTATCATTCATTCACGAACTCAAGCGCGATAAGGTCGGCCCGGTTCATGACGACCGCCCTTGGCGTTTATGACGTTTACGTCAATGGCGAGCGCGTAGGAAGCGATTTCTTGAAGCCGGGTTTTACGCATTGGAAAAAGACGCGCTATTCGTTTACCTATGATGTCACGCCGCTTCTGAAGAAGTCGAAGGGCGAGATCAACAACCTTGCCGCCGAAGTTGGCGCCGGATGGTGGCGCGACAAGATCGTGACGCCGAACGGGCATAAGGGCTTTATGGGCGACAAGAGCGCGTTTCGCGGGGTTCTGGAGATTGTTTTTGCGGACGGAACCAGAAAACTCCTGGGAACGAGAGCCTCGTCGTGGCGAAGCGGGATGTGTGGTCGCATTAAAGGCTCTTCCATCTTCGACGGCGAATGGCATGACGCTCGACGCAAAGCCGGCGTTGATGTGGATTTCGCCAAGTTGAAGGCGAGCGAGGTCAATGATGAGTTCAAGGGGAAGATCCTTCCGAGCGACGGTGCGGAGGTTGTGCTCAGGCGCGATTTGACGCTTGACATGAAAGATGCGTATGTGTGGAAGGGCGTTACAGGAAAAACCACGAATGAATTCGGCCGGGTTTGCGTTTTGCGCCGTTATTCCGCAGGCGATGAAATGACGATCGGATCAGGCGAGACGCTCGTCGTGGATTTCGGACAGAACGCCGCGGCAGTCCCTGAGTTCGAATTCGCGGCTAAAAAGGATGTGAGAGTCATTGTAAAGCCGGCGGAGATGCTCAATGACGGCAACGGCGAGAAGTCCCGGGGGAACGACGGACCTCAGGGCAGCGTATATCGCGCCAGCCTGCGCGAGTCTGCGGGGTCGGGATGCAGAGCCGTATATACGTTCGGCGCCGGCGGCGAAGGTGTTTTCCGCACTTATTGCCCGAAGTTTACGTTCTACGGATATCGCTATGTTTCCATAACGGCCACGGGAACTCTTAGAATCCGTTCGGTCAGATCGATCCCCGTGACATCGATCACGAAGGAAATGCAGACGGGCTCTATCGTCACTGGCGTTGATGCGCTCAACCGTTTCATCGAAAATGTGAGGTGGAGCCAGTATTCGAACTATCTGTCCATACCGAGCGACTGTCCTCAGAGAAACGAGCGTCTCGGATGGACGGCCGACGCGCATATCTTTGCCGGGACGGGCGCGTACAATGCCGACACATACGACTTTATGCGCAAGTGGATGCGCGACATGCGCGACAGTCAGCACAAGAGCGGCGCGTTTCCGTCGGTCGCTCCGTATGCGCAGTATGGCAATGAAGGCGGGCGATTCGGGTGGGGTGATGCGGGCGTCATCGTCCCGTACGAGATGTGGCGGCATTTCGGAGATGTCAGGATCGTCGAGGAGAATTGGTCTGCGATGACGGCGTTCATGAAGATGCAGGAGAAGACCGGCTATCGCGCGAAGCGTTCCGATATGCAGTATGCGGATTGGCTCAGCTTCGAAAAGCACGAGACGTTCAGCAGACGATGCTACACAAGGGACCCCTCCGGAAAAAGGACTGTTACGGACAAGGCGCTTGCGTACTGGAATTATCTGGGCGGATGCTACCGCATCATCGATTGCGAGATGATGGGCGCCATGGCGGCCGCGATCCGGCGCGGTGATGAGGCGGAGCGTTATCTGAAGGCGGCCGAAATGACGCGCGAGCGTCTTCGTGCGGAATTTTTCGATACGGCGGACGGTATGATTCTCGACGAATACCGCGACATGCAGACTCCTGCTCTCTTTGCGCTGAAGTGCGGTCTTGTCGAAGGTGAGGCGAAGAAAAAGACGATTGCCGCGCTCAAGGCCAATTTTGCGGCTCGCGGCAACCGGCTTTCGACCGGATTTCTCGGAACTTCCATTCTTCTTGATGTGCTGGGCGAAAACGGCCTTTGCGATTTGGCCTACAGCGTACTTCTCGGGCGAGAATTCCCTGGCTGGCTTTATTCGGTAGATCAGGGCGCAACGACGATCTGGGAGCGATGGAACAGCTATACTCTCGACAAGGGTTTCGGCCCCGTCGGAATGAACAGCTTCAACCATTACGCCTACGGATCGGTTGTGGGTTGGCTTTACCGTACCGCCGCAGGCATCGCTTCGGATCCGGCTTCTCCCGGATTCAGGAACATAATCATGCGTCCCGCGATCGATTCCAGACTTGGTTTTCTCAAGGCGGAATATCGCTCGCGCGCCGGCCTCATAAAAAGCGAATGGTCGGTCGTGGGCGATAAGTGGGTTTGGTCTTTTTCGATTCCCGCCGGAGCGACGGCAGACGTTACGGCGCCCGGCGAAACGTCCTCAAAACGCTATGCCGCCGGCAACTATAGGCTTGAAGGCAGTATGGCGCATCTCTGAGATGTTCAAGCTTCAATGTTTCCTTGCGAGCTGTCTTTAGCCGCAGAGGGCGCAGAGAGCAGAAAGAGTTGTAGGATTAAGTTGTAGTTGTAGAATGGAATTGTTTTTTTAGTCGAAGTTCTAAGTCGAACAGTTGCAAATTGCATTTCGTGCTGTTTTCACTTTGATTTGGAGGTGATAAAAGAGTATAATAGCCTAATAAATATGCCAATTAAGCAAAAGCAACAGTAAAGGCTGCGTTCAATGAACAGACGTGATTTTCTCAAGGGTGGAATAATTGCCGCGGCGGCGATGCCGATTGCGGGCGTGCGCGCTTCAAATGATTCCCTGAGCGAATGCAAGGCTCAATACGAGACCGACGTTCTTGTCGTCGGCGGCGGACCTGCCGGCGTGTGCGCGGCGATCGCGGCGGCTCGCAACGGCGCGAAGACTCTTGTTATCGAAAAAAGCGGAATGCTCGGCGGAATGGCTACGCAAGGGCTCGTGGGTCCGTTTATGACATGCTACGACAAGGCCGGAGAGAAGATGATCATCCGCGGCCTTTTCGAAGAAATCGTCGAGCGTCTCGTCGCGCGCGGCGGAGCGCTTCATCCCAAAGGCGTTTTCGGCAACGGCCCGTATTCGGCGTGGATTCCGAAAGGCCACGACCACGTTACGCCGTTCAACCCCGAAGAGCTTAAAGTCCTTCTCGATGAGATGTGCGCCGAAGCCGGCGTAAAAGTCCTTTTCCACACGATGTTCCTCGAGCCTGTCGTTAAAGACAACAGGGCCGCGGGAGCACGCGTTTTCGGCAAAGGCGGGCCCAAAACCGTTTCGGCCAAGATCGTTATCGACGCTACGGGCGACGGCGATTACGCGTACCGCGCGGGCGTGCCGTGCACACTAGGCGACGGCAACGGGCGGCTTATGCCCGCGACGATGTTTTTCCACGTATGCAACATCGACTCTAAGCGTCTTATCGCCGATATCGAGGCCAATAAACATACGTTTCACAAAAAGGACGGCGTAAGCTATCGCGGCTTTCACTGGTATGTGACGAAGGCGATCGAAGCGGGCGAGTGGGATTTGCCGCGCCGCTGTCTAAATATGTACCGCGGCGTCGGGCCTGACGTGTGGCTCGTCAACAACGGGCGTATTCCTGGAGTCGATTCGACCGACAGCGAGAGCCTTTCCAAGGCCGAAGTCGAAGGCCGCCGCCAGACGAAGGTTATGATGGATTTCCTGCGCAAGTACGTGCCCGGGTGCGAGAATATCGTTCTTATGGGGACGGGCAGCACGGTTGGTATTCGAGAGTCCCGCCACGTCGAAGGCGAGGCTATGCTCAAGGTCGAAGACGTTATGAACGGCGTCGTCCCCGAAGACAGCGTATTTCTCGCCGCCAATTCCGTCGACGTGCACGGCGGCAAGAATAATCCCATGGTTTCGTCGTACAAGACGATCAACGCCAACTGGTACGGCGTATCCTACCGCTGTCTCGTCGCTAAGGGCGTCGAGAATCTTCTTCTCGCAGGGCGATGTCTTTCGGGCGAACCTGCAGCGGCAGGCGCGGTGCGCGTGATGCCCCCTTGCATGGCGATGGGGCAGGCAGCAGGAACGGCCGCCGCGCTTTGTCTGAAATCCGGCAGAACGCCACGAGACCTTGAAGGGTCAAGGCTTGTGGAAGCGCTTAAGGCCCAGGGTGCGTTTCTTGGCTGAAGAAGGGTATGATCATGATTAAACGATTTGCATTGATGTTTTTCTCGACTGTCGCAATGTGGTGCGGTGCGGCGAACACGGACGGCTGCGACATATATTTGCTGATTGGCCAGTCGAACATGTCGGGGCGCGGAGCGCTGAGTGCCGAAAACGCGTTGCCGAACGACAGAATCGTCAAATTCTCCAAGAAAAAGAAGTGGGTTCCGGCGCGAGAGCCTCTGCATTTCGACCGCAAGAGCTGCGGTGCGGGGCTTGCGATGAGCTTCGCCCGAAAAATGGCGGATGCGTCACCGGCTCGGACGATTGCGCTCGTTCCCTGTGCGGTCGGCGGGACGCCGCTCCAGCGCTGGTGCCCTGAGGGTGATCTCTACAGCAATGCTGTCGTTCGGGCTCGCGCGGCGCTCAAGAAAGGCACCCTGAAGGGAATACTCTGGCATCAGGGATGCGCCGACGCGAACAACATAACGAATGCCCGGACCTATGCCGCACGCCTCGTTCCGATGGTGGCCAGGCTGCGCAAGGATATCGGTGCAGAGGATGTCCCCTTTGTCGCCGGAGAACTGCCGCGCTTTCTCTCGCGCTATGTGGAGAAGAACGGCCATCATCATCACTGGCCGATTGTCAATGCGCAGCTCGCCGAAGCTGTTTCAAGGATTCCTCATGCGGCGCTTGTTTCGAGCGAAGGGCTGGACGACTGCCGCGACGACCTTATTCACTTTGAGACGCCGTCGTTGCGCAAGCTGGGTGAACGTTACGCCGAAGCGATGTTGCGTCTGCAGGCTGAAGGCAAGACGGCCCAGGAAAACGACCATGTCAAGGAGTTGCCGCCTTTCGTCGTCGGAGCCGACGCGCTTGATCCGGCAGGCGGTCACGTACAGGGGCTCGCAGCGAGCGAGGATGCGCTTTACATATCGCAGATGACGCGGATCGTAAAGCTGGATTGGAAAGGGAATGTGCTTGCGACGCGCAATGTGCAGTCGCACACCGGCGACATCGCCTGGCATGACGGGGAACTCTACACCGCCGTTGCGGTTTATCCCGAACGCAAAGAGGGTCGCATACAGGTCTTTGACAAGGATCTGAATCTTCTCAGGGAGACGACCATCGACCGCACGATCGACGGCATTGCGTATGCCGACGGCGTTTTGCTTGTCGGGATGGGCGCAAAGGAGCAGCCTTCTTCGAAGCCGCATCGCGTGAACATTCTCGGGCGCTTCGATGCTAAGACGCTTAAGGAAATCGCTCCGCGCTCCGAATTCGAGTACGGTCACGACACCGTGTTCGGTTTTCAGAATATCGCATTTGACTCAGGGTGTTTCATCGCATCGTTCTATTCCGTCAAGGGTTCGCCCGAAGTCGTGTTCTTCGACAGGAATCTCAAAGTTCTCGGCACGGCTTACGCGCAATGCAATCAAGGTTTCGACATTCTGCCTAAGTCGATGCGCGCTGATGGCCGGCGGTTCGTGCGCGCTAAGACGACCGTCTCAAAGTCTCCGCCTGCGGTTTCGTGCGAGTTTGACTTTATTGAACTGAAGCGGCTTGCGGCGAGTCAGGCGCGAATCAAGCCGCCGGAACCCAATGTGATGCGCACAGAGGCGAATTCGCCGGTCGTCAAGGAAGTGCGCCTCGAAGCGCAGTTCGTCGTCTGCGGCGGAGGATTGTCGGGAATATGCGCCGCGATATCCGCTGCCCGGCGTGGGGTCAAGGTGGTTCTCATTCAGGATCGTCCCGTTCTCGGCGGCAATGCATCCTCGGAAATGCGCATGGGCATAATGGGCGCGGCGGGTGACCAGAACAAGGAGGCGGGAATCCTCGAAGAGCTGCAGCTGAAGAACTTCTACTACAATCCGCTCCGTCGCTACACGATGTGGGATGATGTAATGTACTCCGCCGTCATTGAGGAGCCGAACATTACGCTGCTTCTCAATACGTCTGTGGACGGCGTGGAGATGGACGGCGAGAAGATCGCCGCCGTTAAAGCGTGGAATTCCAATGCGTACACGCGCTACGTGGTCGCGGGCCGGCTTTTTGCCGACTGCACCGGAGATGGAATTCTCAGGCTTTCGGGCGCGAAGTTCAGGCACGGGCGCGAGTTGCCGTCTGAATTCGGAGAGGATTTCCTTCAGGGCGGCGGTGACGCTCGCACGATGGGCAACTCCATTCTCCTGCAGTTGCGCAAGACGGATGAGGATCATCCGTTCCATGCTCCAAAATGGGCGTACAAGTTTACGGACGAGGACTTTGTGAATGACGAAAAATCGAAGAAGAAGGGAAGCCATTATTCCTACAAGCGACTATATCCGAACAACAACAACTTCTGGTGGGTTGAATTCGGCGGCAATTTCGACACGATCGCGGATGCGAACGATATACAGCTTGAGCTCAAGAAGATCGCCTACGGCGTTTGGGATTACATGAAGAACCATCCCGACGGACGCTGCAAGGGGTACGATCTCGACTGGATCGGTTCGCTGCCCGGCAAGCGCGAAAGCATCCGTTTTGTCGGCCCGAGAATCATGACGCAGCACGATGTGATGAGCGGAGGCCATTTTGAGGATGTTGTCGCATACGGCGGCTGGACGCTTGACGACCACCATCCCGACGCGTTTTGGCGACGTGGCCACTTGAGTCAGCACCACCGCTGTCCTTCGCCGTTCGGGATACCGTTCGATTGCCTTTATTCCGTGAACGTACCGAACCTGATGTTTGCAGGTCGCGACATATCCGTAACGCACATGGCGCTCTCGGCAACGCGCGTGATGGCGACCTGCGCCATGATCGGGCAGGCGGTCGGAACCGCCGCGGCAGTCTCCTTCAGGCATGGCGGGATCATGCCTGCGCAGGTGCGGGCGAAGCATATTGCGGAACTCCAGGCCGATCTCGAGGACGACGACTGCATGCTCCCGTTCCGTTGGCGCAAGGTGAACGCTCTTACCCGCTCGGCAAAGACCATGGCTCAGAACGAGCCTCTCAGGAGCGGAATCGACCGCTGGACTTCAGCTGAAACAGAGAACGGCGTATGGGTCGAGCCGGGTGCGGAGACGATGGTTTACGAGTGGGACGGGCCTCAGCGGATATCTGGCGCGCGTATCGTCTTCGACTCGGTCATGAAAGGCACGACGAAGCGCATGATGAAGCTTGAGGCCGAAAAGACACGCGTAAAGATGCCTGCGCCGCTGGCCAAGGTGTTTCGCGTCGATGCGCGAGTCGGCGGCGAATGGAAGACGGTCTTCGCGGACAACCTCAACATTCTGCGCCTTCGCAAGATTGCGTTCGATCCTGTGGATGCTGACGCGATAAGACTCGTTGTGGAGGAGGCGTGGGGCGGCGGGAAGGCTCATGTGTTTGCGCTGGATGTCAGGTAGGTTTAGGTTGAGTAGACAAGTGGACAGATGACCATGACAGGATGTCGAATATGACACGTGCGTGAAACGTTCAAAACAAGGTGATATCATGAAACACAGACACATCGCTCTTTATCCAAGCGTAATGTTCAAGGTGATCAAAATCTTGAAATCGGGCAAGGGCGATAGAAAATGCGGTGCGGAGAGCCTCAAGGCTGCAACGAAATGAAATGTGATTCCCGCAGATTCTCCAGGATGCAGTGGCGCGTGCTTATCGCCACGATGATAGGCTATACGCTTTTTTATTTCATGCGCAAGAACTTCTCTTTCGCGATGCCGGGCCTGGAGCAGGATTGCGGAATTACGAAAAGCGAGCTGGGTGATTTTCTTTTTTGGGGAGGTATCGTATACGGAGTTTCGAAATTCCTGAACGGCTTCATCGGCGATCGCGTCAATTCACGTAAGATGCTCTGTTTAGGACTGGCGGCCTGCATACTCGTCAACGTCGCGTTCGGTTTTGTGCCGTCTTTCACGACCGGCGCTTCAACGGTGTGGGCGTTCGGACTGTTGCTGATTCTGAACCAGTTTTTTCAGGGGACGGGCTTCCCGCCGTGCGCGAGATTGATCGCGTTCTGGGTTCCTCCGAAGGAACTTGCGACTAAAATGAGCGTTTGGAACACGAGCCATTCAATCGGCGGCGGCGTGGTGGCGAAATTGTGCGGCGTTATAATGGGATTGGGGGTTCTCGGTGCCGCGAATCAAGGTGTCGGGATGTGGAAGTGGTGTTTCTGGACGATGGCGATAATGGGCTTTCTCGGGCTTCTTGTCATGTGGTTTATCCTGCCGGGAACGCCTGAGGAAGAGGGGGTCTCGATACCTTCCGGCAACGGGGATAGAATGACGACGGCTGTTCCTTCGCTTGAATGCGGGTCAAGCGCATTGAGTGACGTTTTTCTCAATCCTGCGATATGGATGCTCGGCTTTTGCAATTTCACGATAAATGCCGTGCGCTCGATTGTTGCGGACTGGGGACCGACGATGCTTCAGGAGGCAAAGGGCTTTTCTTCTTCCGAGGCGGGGACGGTTATCATGCTGTTCGAATTTGCGGGAATCGGCGGAATGCTTTTGAGCGGATGGATGACGGACAGACTGTTCGCAGGACGGGCTCCGAGGCTGTGTGCGATTCTGATGCTTTTTACGGCGGTGTTTTTAGTTCTCTTCTGCGCGGTTTCATCGCCCGTGCTGTCTTCATCGGCGTTGATTCTCGCCGGGTTCATGCTTTACGGGCCTCAGGCTTTAACCGGCGTTTCGGCGACCAATCTCTCGTCGAAATCTTTAACCGGTACCGCGATAGGCTTCATCTCGTTGTTTTCGTATATCGGGGTTTCGGTTTCCGGTAAAATGTGCGGGAGTCTCGCGCAGAGTTCCGGCGGGTGGTCGCTGCCGGTGTATACCATGGCCGTCACATCTGTCGTCGGCATGGCGTTTTTTGTGACGCTTTGGAGGATGCCGGCCTGCCGGTCGGGAGATTGAAGTTCAAATACCCGTATAACCTGTAACTTTGATTTCAACTTTATTTTGACATAAAAGTCATGCGCGATATGAAAAACATATTCCTCTCTGTCTCGTGTATTCTTCTTGCGGCGATTGAAGCTTCAGGATTTTCCATCACGAATGATATCGGCTATCTGGAGCGTAAATGGCGCACCGGCGTCGTTGACGCGTCGACGGGGCTTGACGCGGCGGGAATATTGGCTGAATGGAAGAAGATTGCCGACAGCGACGAGAGTTCCTGGCAGACAAAAAAAGCCAGGATGTTCGCCTTGGGGTGTGATCGCACGGCGATCGGCGTCTCTCATCACGATTGGTTTCCTGCCGTTTCGCCTTGGTCGTTTCATCGGGGGCATCCGATGAAAGCGATAATGAGGACGCGCGCCGCCGAGGTTGACAGGCTTCGGTCCCCGTCGCTTCCTAAGAAAATCGCCGCCGGTACGAAAGACGGCAGCTGGGTGGTCTGGAAGGATTACAGCCATTGCGCTCCGGACTGGGATGACATTATAGCTCTCGGCTTTCCAGGGATGCGCGCGCGGCTTGTCGACAACTGGAAGGATACGGAATATTACCGTGCGCGCATCATCGCGGCGGACGCTATGTTGAGGTTTGTCGACCGGCTTGAGCGTTACGCGTCGGAGAGAGCGGCAAAGTCGGACGACAGGCGTTTAAAAAGCCAGGC
>JAZOQY010000051.1:0-4471 GCA_045656285.1 Kiritimatiellia bacterium | reverse complement strand
CTATTTCGGAAATAGAGTAGCTCGTTTTGCGTAAAAGGCGTTTCGCTTCGTTCAACCGGGCGCTTTCTATCGCCTGGTGGATCGTTTTTCCTTCAAGTTGCTGGAAGCGAAGTTCGGCTAAACGTCTTGAAACTCCGAGATACTGTACGATGTCGGCTACGCCGTAGCGGTTGTTTTTGTTGTTTTCGATGAATTTCTTAATGTTGCGCACCATCGTTGTCGCAGGTAACGTCGGCTTTGACGAAGTACGCTCCGCAATTCCGACGGGGGCTATGAAAATGTTTTCATCGGGGCTTTTCTCGCCGGTGATCAATTTTTTAATCTCGATGGCGGCTCTCGTGCCCATCGTCGTGTGGCCGGGAATTATGCTTGAGACGGGCGGACTGGAATGGCAGACGAGAAATTCGTCGTTGTCTGTTCCTATAACTGCAATCTGTTCGGGTATGCTCGCCTTTATGGCGTTCGCGGCTTCGAGGATTTTGATGGCGCATTCGTCGCTGGAGGCGTAAACCGCTGTCGGCTTCGGAAGTTCAAGGAGGAACGACTCAAGCGACCGGTTTTTTATATCGCCATCTTTCGGCAAAGTCTGTAGCGTTAATTGCGCGCAGGATTTGCCGCTTAGAGCCAACGCATCTTTAAAACCCTCGCATCGTTCAAGATACCAGAAATCGTCAGACTTCGAGATGCACGCGAACGAGGAATAGTTTCCGCTTTTAAGAAACAGCGCCGCAGCTTTTCGTCCAATCGCCTTGTTGTCGTTGAGAATTGTCGTTGTAGGGGCTGTGCGTTTCGATAACAGAGGAGATTGAACGTTGACAAGAACCGTCGGAATCGGTGTAGCCGCGAGCGCCTCAAGAGCATCGTCGGAGCAGGGGAATGTCGCGATTATTCCGTCAAATCCGTTCTCGCGGGCCGATGAAATAAGTTCGGGCGTAAAATCTTCGCTGTATTGAATAAGATGCATTTGCCATTTTGCATTTTTTTCGAGAAATTTGAAGATTCCCGACAACATGTCTCTCCCGGAGGCATGAGATATGTTGATCGCGACCATTATTTTGGTTATGGCTTTTTTATATAGCTTGTTCATATCTTAAAGTATAGCATAATGATTGCAGAAACGTAAATGGTTTTTTGACATAAAAATTGTTGCGTAAAACGACATGGCTTTTTTTGACAAGATTTTGGCTTTTTGATATGCTGATATCAACAAAGGTCAACAAAGGATATTTAAGTAATTGATAAACGAGGAGTCACTTATGTCAATCTCTACAAAACGCGCTTATTTGAAGGTTTTGCAGGGGGTATATTTATGAAACATATAAAAATGTTTCGCGCCGCCCTCGCCGCGTTTGTTGTAGAAACACTTGAGGGTCTATGAAATGGACAAGATGAACCGCAGGGAATTTCTCGCAGGGGCCGCTACGCTCGCTGCCGTGGCCGGGTGCCGATCGTCAAGTGTCGGGATTTCTGCGGCATCTGATAACCGGGGGAACGTTTATGACGCCGATAAGATAAGGTTTAACGCCGACGGGGAGTTCAGGTTCCTCCATCTGACCGATGTGCATCTGAAAAGCTGCGAAGGCAGGTTGCCCGAAGAGACCGATGCGCTTTTGCGTCAGGCGTTCGCGAAATACAACCCTCAGCTCGTGGTGCTTACGGGCGATATCGTATGGTGTAAACTTACGACGGCAAAGGGGAATTTCGAAAAGGCTCTTAAGCCGCTTATCGATATTTTCAGAGAGCATAAGGTTCACTTCTGCGTCACCTTCGGCAATCACGATTCGGAATATCACGGTCCCGACTGGTACACCCGCCGGGAGATGTACGAATTCTACAAAAAATTCGGAGGCGAGTATTTTGTCGATCACGATGTGCCGGAGCTGACCGGGACGGGCAACGGCGTTGTCGGGATTTGTTTAGACGGTTCGGCAAAGCCTTCGTTCAATCTTTTTGTGATGGATTCAGGGGCTTACGCCAAAGATGGAGGATATGACGGCTGCCGTGCCGATCAGATCGCATGGTATGAGAAGGTCAGCGGCGATACGCCCGCTCTTTGGTTCCAGCATATAATCGTTCCCGACGTGAACGTCACCGGGCTTTTCGTCGAAGTTCCGACGTCCGGCGCGAAGCGGGATGATTCAAAGCCTTCGGCCGAGGAGCAAAAGCCGAAAATAAAAGAAGGTCCCGATACCGGATACAGAATGTCATGGCCGGACGGCGAGCGCATGATGCTGCTCGCGCCCGGCGTGAAAGGCGATCTCATGGAGCGTACATGTCCGCCGAAGTGGATCACTTACCGAAACGCCGCCCATACCTATAAAGGCCGCACTCTGTACGACAGCTGGCTCAGGATGGGGAATCTGAAGGGCGCGTATTTCGGGCATGATCATAAGAATTCCTTCGACGGCGTCGATAAAAACGGAATCCGTCTCGGTATGACAAAGACGGCGTCGTTCGTCACATACAACGACGGTACGGCGGGTCTGAGGGCGTTTACATTGCATTCGGACGGCACGTATTATACCGAGACGTTTTTCGTAAAGCCGTCTTAGCAAGGGGGATCCATTCGCTGTAATGATGAGGCTTAGGAAGGAGAAAAGATGAATACCGACTTTAAAAATAAGGACAATAAACATGAAAAACATCATTAAACTTTTCGCCGTTGCCGCGACGTTCTTCGCGTTGTCGCTATACGGTGTCGAACTGCCCAGGGTGTTCGGCGATAATATGGTTCTTCAGCGTTCTCAGCGCGTTCCCGTATGGGGAAAAGCGAAGAGCGGTGAGAAGATCACCGTTGAATTCGCCGGGCAGTCCGTATCGACCGAAGCCGGCGAGGACGGCAAGTGGCGAGTCGATCTTGAGTCCCTCGAAGCCGAATCGAAAGGGCGTGATTTTTGCGTCAAGGGTGATAATGTTGTAGTCTTCACAAATGTCGTCGTAGGCGAAGTCTGGTTTTGCTCGGGTCAGAGCAATATGGAATATCCGATGTGCGGTCTTCCGCATTGCAAGACGCGGCAGATAAAGAATTGGGAGAAGGAGAAGCTTGCCGCGAATTATCCGCTTCTTCGCCATTTCAAAGTGCCGAGAAACGCATCTTCCGTTCCGCTTGACGACGTCAAAGGCGCTAAATGGGTCGCGACGACGCCAGAGAGCATTCTTCAGCAGAGCGCGGTCGCATACATTTTCGGCGAGACGCTGCTGAAAGAGCTGGACGTGCCTGTAGGTCTCATCAACTGTTCATGGGGCGGCACGCGCATTGAAGCGTGGACGCCCGCCGCGCATCAGGATGATTTGTGGCTTTTGCAGAATATAAAAACATGGAAGCGCCGCCAAGATGTGCCCACCGTTCTTTGGAACGGGATGGTGTCGGGCCTTGTTCCTTACGCGATAAAAGGTTCGATCTGGTATCAGGGGTGTGCGAACCGCGCCGACGGGGCGGCGTATCTTGATAAGACCGTCGCTCTTGTCCGCGGCTGGAGACGTGAATGGGGACAGGGGGATTTTCCGTATTTTCTTGTTCAGCTCGCGCCGTTCAAGTATGATAACCCGAAAGGAGAAATACTTCCGATTATTCAGGAGACTCAGGCACGGGTTCCTGAGAAAGTTTCAAACAGCGGTTATACGGTCATCAATGATGTCGGCAATATAAACGACATTCATCCTGACGACAAGCGCACCGTGGGAATGCGTCTTGCCGATCAGGTTCTCGACCGCGTATACGGTAAGTTTACGCGTCCGTGGAAGACGCCTGTAGCCGTCAGTGCAAAAGCCGAAGGCGCGACGGTCCGTGTCAAATTTGAGAACGCCGAAGGTTTGAAAACGCGCGATGCTCTTGCGCCGACGAATTTTGAGCTTTGTGCCGCGAAGGGGCAGTGGAAAAGCGCCTGCGCGAAAATCGAGGGCGATGAAGTTGTATTGACGGCTGAGGGTGTTGCCGAGCCCGCCAATGTCAGGTTTGCTCCCTATAACGCCTCGACGCCGAATCTCGTAAACGGCGCGGGACTCCCCGCCGGTCCGTTCAGGATGAAGGTGAATTTACAGTACTAATAACCTTGATATGAATACCGATTCCAGAAAGTTTTCCCGGATGCAGTGGCGCGTGCTTATTGTAACGATTTTAACTTTATTTTGAGATAAAAGTCATGCGCGATATGAAAAACATATTCCTCTCTGTCTCGTGTATTCTTCTTGCGGCGATTGAAGCTTCAGGATTTTCCATCACGAATGATATCGGCTATCTGGAGCGTAAATGGCGCACCGGCGCCGTTGACGCGTCGACGGGGCTTGACGCAGCGGGAATATTGGCTGAATGGAAGAAGATTGCCGACAGTGACGAGAGTTCCTGGCAGACAAAAAAAGCCAGGATGTTCGCCTTGGGGTGTGATCGCACGGCGATCGGCGTCTCTCATCACGATTGGTTTCCTGCCGTTTCGCCTTGGTCGTTTCATCGGGGGCATCCGATGAAAGCGAT
>JAZOQY010000050.1:0-78200 GCA_045656285.1 Kiritimatiellia bacterium | reverse complement strand
GACTTGTGAACATATCAACGCGCGCGCGGCGCTTCACGACGCAAGCGAGCGTGTTGATATGTTTGCAAGTCGTATTATCTTCAATTGTCAAAGAACGTATCCTCCTAACACTTAAAAGAAGGCTCGTTCTACATTATACCTGCACGATCTACACGGTTAAAATAATAACCAGAAGAAGCGATAGTATAATGGTCATATAGCGCAACGCGCGTTTCCGTGGGCAAAAGAGAACTATCGGATCGGGGTTTGTTTGTTATATGTTATACGAAAGTTATAAGCGTATTTTTAGTGTCTGTTTGGGCTTGATAAGTTGCGTATAAGATGGTACAATGTTGCGAAAAGGATTTGTTATGGATTACATGTCTGTAGAAGAAGCTGCTCAAAAATGGGGTATTTCTATAAGAAGTGTGCAATTACATTGTCAAAAAGGTAATGTGCAGGGTGTTGTTTTAAGCGGTAAGGCTTGGCGGATTCCTTCATCAGCATTGCGTCCAATGCGCAAACCTCGTGCTAAGGGGCGGCCTTCAACTATTCTTGCCGCGCTTAAATCTGAGAAGGATAGTCGTATTAAGGGTGCTCTTTATCATAAATTACAAGTTGATTTTACGTATAACTCAAATCATATTGAAGGTAGTCGTTTAACGCATGAGCAGACGCGCTGGATATTTGAAACGCACACTATCGGTTCAGTTGCCGAGGATATTCCTGTTGATGATATTGTCGAGACTGCGAATCATTTTCGGTGTGTAGATATGGTAATTGAGTCGACTGGCGCGGCACTTACGGAGCGGTTTGTTAAGACTTTACATGCTATCTTGAAAAGCGGAACTGTTGATGGCCGTAGGGCGTGGTTTTCGGTTGGGGATTATAAAAAACTCGATAATGTTGTTGGTGAAATGGAGACTTGTCCTGCTTCTCAAGTTCCCGACGAGATGCGAAAGTTGTTTGCATGGTATGCGGGGACTAAAAAAACGCTAGAGGATATTCTGGAGTTTCATGTCCGTTTTGAAGGGATACATCCTTTTCAAGATGGGAATGGGCGCATTGGACGGCTTATTATGCTGAAGGAGTGTTTAAAGTATAATCATACGCCATTTGTTATTGCCGAAAATCTTAGACAGTATTATTATAAGGGGCTTACAGAGTGGCGTAAAGGTGAGCGCGTCAGATTAAAAGATACTTGCGGAACTGGGCAAGATGTTTTTAAGGCTTTATTGAGTAAATTCGGTTATTCCTGGTTAATTAAGGACGGTGAATTGTAGGATAATTAGATGGGAACGCCGTAACTTCTAGCTCATCTAGCCAATCTAGTAAAAAAGGTCTTTTTGTGCATTTGCGCGTATTTCTTGCGTATAGACGCGTATTTTAAGCGGATATGCGCGTAATTTGTGCGCAAGGGTATGTCTCATTTTGGGTGGTAAGTGTATCGTAGATTTAGGTATACTATGGCTATTTGGTGGTTAATTCTTTGTGTAAGAGAGGGGGAATGAGGATGGTTGGATGCGAGCGCCGCGCTTTTATTTTACGGGTAGAAGTGGTATAATTGCAAGTAATGAAGATGAGCGCTTATAAAATCTCTGATAACTTCCAAAGAACGGAGGGTTTTAAAATAAATGATTTCACCCCACCACTCTCACCCCACCAATGGGGTCAGACCCTCGGATTCTAGATGCTTTAAAGTGGTATAATTTGGTAACAATGATGAATTATTATTCAAAAATAAAATGTGTGATATCGTCTTATAATGGTGGATGGTTGGAGTAGCATGACTTATTTTGTTGCTGATATTGAGAAAGAGTAGTCGAGATGAGAACAATAATATATGCTTGTATCTTCGGTCTTGTGTTAACAGTGCATTTAAATGCAAACTGTGCGGAGTTGCTGACTTGGCCAGGAATTTCTGTTTCTCCTGGTTTAGCCTTTCCAGCGAATGGAGACGATGTATTCGCACTTGATTTTTCATGCACAAGAGTGTCTAGGAGGCGCGTTATCGGATGCGGTGTGTCATTGGGTATGACTGAATATAAGTCTGTATATGGGGTGCAGATTGCATTGCTTAATGCATATGCAGCAGATGGTGATATGTACGCCTTGCAATTTGGCGCGACAACGTTTTCAGAGTCTGCTACAGGTCTTCAGGTAGGATTGTTGACATGGTGCGACCATGGGGATTGTCTCGCTCAGATTGGACTGCTTAACGGTCTTGTTTCAGGTTTTATGGGCAACCATTCGACATCTGCATACTGTATTCAAGCGGGGCTTGTTAACTTTGGTTCACAAGAGGGAATTCAGATTGGAGTCTTGAACCTTGGTGACGCAGGATTGCAAGTTGGCGTTTTTAACGTAGGGGATATCTCTCAGATAGGATTATTCAATTTTGGGAAGGGGTTGAAGATTGGTGTTCTTAATTATAATGGCGATTGGCTGACGCCAGTCATAGGGTTGTAAAATGAATCGTGAGGGACTTTGGGCGAAAAGTGATAATAGCCTGGGGACTATCCCCATTCGCGATAAAAATTGAATATGACAAGAAGAGGAAAGGGAAATGACATGATAGAGAATGTTGCTAAGATAGCATTGTTTTTCGGCACTATAGCTATGATGAGTGACGTTGTTTACAGCGAAGAGGTGACTTTTGAAGAGAAATTTGAAGTTGTTCCTCTAGCATCAACGGCTTTCGAGCGAATTGCGAAGGTTAAGGATTCCGTTCTGAGAGTAGAAAAACTGGGCGACGATATAGGACGTATAAAGGCTGATTTAGAACTAATTCAAGGATATTGCATGACAAACCAGTGTGGGTCCTTTCTCCAGATGGACGGTGAAACCAAACGCCAGATAGATCGTGAATACATGTTGCTGCGCGCTAAGTTGTTTGACATTAGCAAAAGCCTCGATGAGATAGAAACGCGGATGGAGAATTACGAAAATTTACTCGCGGGAAAACTGTTGCGACAGAAAATGAAGAATGGCGAGCTCGCAAACGGACAAGAATGCCTGGGGTGGACGGCCCTGGATTTTGTTGAGGCAACAAACAAAACATCTGGAATCCAGCAGCGGGTTGCATATCCGTTGGGTGCAGGGTGCCCAAGTGTGGTTTTGGAGCTTTCGCAAGGGGGCTATTGCTTTAACTGGTATCACGAATCTGGCAATTCGACTTTGTATAAGGCTGACACAAATCAAAATCTTGCAGTTAGGCTAAAGCTATTCCCCGGGAAAGGCAAGCAAGGTGGAGTGATGATAGAACATTTTGAAAAGTGGCGTTGGAAGCAGTTCAAGAAAAGCGATCTGAAGGATGGTGAATGTTATGTGGTCCTCGATGGCGAAAACGTATTCGTAAACAGGCCTTCTGAATAGCCGAGGGAAATAGCCGAGGGGACCGTCCCTGCGAGGTGTCATTTGTTGCTGCAGCTAAAGCTGCGACGACTTGGAACAACTTTGTGCGCGGCAAAAGAAGGAAGGCTTTACGCCGATGCCCGGACATGTCGCGCAAGCGCGACGGCATCGTCGTAAGCGCCTTATCCTTCCTTCTTTTGCCGCGCTAGTTCTTTAAAGTAGAGTGTTACAGAGAATTTATCAGGCCTTCAAGCACATTGATTGGGAGGGAGGATAGGCGTTTACGGCACGCCCGCCGTGAGGAACGAACGGCAAGTCCGGGGCGTGGCGTAATGCCTACCTCCTAATCACTGTGCTAATAGTCGTTACAAGTCGTCTGCGCGTAGCGCAAGTAAAAAAGCAAAAGAGAATAGCCAAGGGGACTGTCCCTGCGAAGTTTTCAGGAACGTCCATAGGCGCTCCTTGCTGCAGCTGCATCTCTCCCGTTGGATGGACGATTGCCATCCAAGAAATAACGCACGTTTATTTTTACGGGTTAAAGTGGTATAATTAACAGTAATGAATAATGGCTATTTAAGTATGAAAGTTGCAGAATGATATGGAATTGAAGTCGACCAGGCGAGCGTTTATCGGTGGCTTTGCCGCGCTGGCGGCATGGCCTGAAAATCTGTGGGGCGTCGAATCCGGGCGGATGCCGCGCTCGCGTCTCGCGCTATGGGAGCGGCCCGACGGCACGGCGAGCGACAGCGTCATGGTGCGCCGGCTTTATCTCGATCTCGCAGGGCGCATTCCGAGCGCGAAGGAGGCGAAGGATTTTGTCGATTCCTCCGATCCCGAGAAGAAGGCCGCACTGGTCGAGAAGCTTTTGTCGTCGGAGGAGTTCGGCAATTACTGGACGATGCGCTTCTGCGACATTCTGCGCGTGAAGAGCGAGTTCCCGATCAACTTGTGGCCTAACGCCGTGTATGTCTACCATGCGCGCATACGTTCGTTCGTCGAGAGCGGCGAGACGTGGGAGCATTTCGGGCGTTCGCTCATCATGTCGCAGGGCAGCAACTTCCGCGATGCCGAGGTCAACTTCTTCAGGGCCACCGACAGGCGCGATCCAGACGGATGGGCCGAAGCGGTCGCCCAGACGTTCCTCAATGTAAAGCCCGCCGAGCTTGATGCGGCAAAAAAGGCGTCCATCGCGGCGTATTTCAAAAATGTGCGAATCAAGACGACACGCGAATGGAAAGAGGAGATTGTTTTCGTCGATGGTGTCGACAAAAGAGCGGAGCTTTGCGACAAGCTTTTCGTGGATGGCAGGAAGGCGGTCGCGGCCGCTTTTGTAAACCGCCTTCGCGAGTGGATATTTGGCCCGAAGGCTGCCATGTGCTCCGAGAAGTCCGATATGAGAATCGCCGGCCTTAAGGCGGCTTTGCGCGAAATCGTTCTTTCGGGTGAATATGCGCGCGGCTCGGTGACGGGCGGCTTTCCCGCTAGGCGCATAGACGCCGAAATTTTGGATGACATATTCTGTTCGATGAGCGGCGCGAAGCGCAGCTACCAGTCTCCCGCGCCGGAGCCGTTTTCGTTTTTGCCTAGGGAGCGTTCGACAGTCTGCATCGAAGACGGCTCCATCTCGAGCGGATTTCTCTCGCTCTTCGCCCGCCCTGCGCGCGATACGGGGCTGATGGAAGAGCGCGGCAGGGACGTTACGGCGAAACAGCGTCTTTACCTCTTCAATTCCGCAGACATCCACCAGAAGATCGGCAAGGCCGTCATCCCGCCATGGAAGAAGCCTGACGGCACGGTGAATCCATGGCATAAGATGCCTCAGCCGAAGCGTATCGAGGAAGTCTATTGGCGCATCCTGTCGCGCGCGCCGGCTGAAGAAGAGCGCAAGGCCATCGCTTCGTTGTGGCGTCGCCGCCGCGGAGACGGAAAGAAGCCGAAGGCCAGTTTCAGTGAAACGCTGCGCGATGTGGCGTGGTGCCTTGTGAACACAAAGGAATTCATTTTCAGAGTATGAGCATGCGTCCTGCGAGGAGTGTAATCGAGATATGGCTTTGGGGCGGCCCCAGCCAGTTGGAGACGTTTGACCCGAAGCCGAACGCTTCGAGGGATTGCAACGGAGGCTTAAAAGCGATTCCCACGAATGTTCCCGGAATCGAGATTCATGAATGGTGGCCCAACCTCGCCGGCTGCGCAGAGCTTTATTCGATCATCCGCACGATGACGCATCGCCAGTTTGGTCATGAAACCGCCGCTTATTTGATGCAGACCGGCAGACTCCCCGGCGGCGGCGAGGTTTTCCCCGCGCTCGGCACCGTAGTCGCCGAGGCGAAGCGATCCGAGTACAAGGGCGATCTTCCTCCGTCTGTCGTTTTGACGCGGCCTAAAGGGCGTTTCAGCGAGGTGGGCTTTCTTGGCGTAAACGCCGCGCCTCTGGTGACGGGCGGCAGTCCCAATGCGCAGCGCTTCGCGGTCGACGGGATCGTTCCGCCTGAGGGGATCAACGCCCAGCGCGTCAAAGAGCGCTTTGAACTTTTAAACGAGTTGGATTTGTGGAGCTCCGAAGTCGATGTCAACGCGGCCGCGTCGGCGGCGTTCGATCGGGCGGGGGTTGAAGCGCGCCGCATTGCCGAGGGCGATGCCGCCAAGGTTTTCGACTTGAGCCGCGAGTCGGCCGAGCTTCGCGACGCCTACGGGCGCAACAATGTCGGACAGTCGCTGTTGGCGGCGCGCCGTCTGGTTGAATACGGCGTACCGTACGTTACGGTCAATCTTTCCGGCTGGGATTCCCACAAGCGCCACTTCGAGACGATGAAGAGGAAGAGCCTTGAGCTTGATATGGCTCTTGCGACGCTTTTGAAGGATCTGAAGGGCAAGGGGCTTTTGGATTCTACGCTCGTGTGGATGGGTGGAGAATTCGGCCGTACGCCCAAGATCGGCTGGGACGCTCCGTGGAACGGCGGGCGCAATCATTACGCGACCTGCTTCTCCGCGCTTGTGGCGGGCGGCGGTTTTAAGGGCGGATGCGTTGTCGGAAGGTCCGATGAGGCGGCGAGCAAACCTGTCGAAAGACCTGTCTCGCCCCAGGACTTCATCGGCAGCATCTACGAGCGCTGCGGCATCGACCCCGAAGGCTTGCTGCCGAACAATGTCGGCAAGAAGCTGCCTATCTTGCCGCCGTCGACGGGAGAAGGGCGACTTAAGGAGATTTACGCATGAAGGTGAAGTTGTTATCGGTGCTCGCTGCAATAATCGCGCTGACCGGGTTCGCCGCCGATCCGTACGTCGGTTACATCTATCCGTCGGGCATACAGGCTGGAGCGACCAACGCCTTTATCGTCGGCGGGCAGAATCTGAACAAGCTGCGCGGAGTTCATTTTGGCGGCGACTCGCTTCATGTCGTCAAAGTCGAGCCGGTGCCGCGATTTTCGCCGCCGCCGGGAGGCCAGCGCCGCCATCTGACGAAGTGGTTGGACGCGATAGCGAAAGGCAACAGGGAGGAGCCCGCGAAGCCCGACGATCCGCGCATGAACGAGTGGCGGTCGAATTCCTGGTGGCGCGCGCTTGGCTCGCTCGATCCGCTCAAGATATCGATTGTCGAGCGCAATCTTTTTGTGCCGCGCAATTCGCTTCAGGATGCGCCTTCGCTGCGCCAGATGTGCATCGTCACGCTCGCCGCGGATGCGAACGCGCGAATCGGCAGATTCGACTTGTCCGTCTGGAACGACGGCGGGATTTCAGCTCCGCGTCCGTTCACGGTAACCGAAGCGCCAAGATTCGCCGAGCCGCTCTTCAGTCCCGCGCATCGCCGACTGCCCGCGACGAATGTTGTCGATGTTTCGGATTCGGCTGTCGTTCTCGACGGCCAGATCATGCCGGGCGAGACGGACGCGTTTCGTCTCAAGTTGACGAAAGGCATCCGCTATTGCGTAAAGGTGTCGGCGCGAGAACTCCAGCCTTATGTCGGCGATGCGGTTCCCGGGTTCTTCAATCCTGCCGTCACGGTCAGATCCCCGGACGGAAAGATTGTCGCCGCGTGCGATGATACTGCGAGATTCCGTCCCGATCCCGAGTTTGAGTTTACGCCGCCGGATTCGGGCGTATACACGATCGAGATTCACGATGTGCTCTATCGCGGCAGGGCGGATTTCGTGTACGCAATCGAAGTGGCTTCCGGTAGCGCCGAGAGGGCGAGCGCTTTTTCGGGAACCGTTTCGAAGCCGGGCGCAAAGTCTGTCTGCGAGTTCAGAATAGACACGCCGGGCGAGCGTGTCTTCGAGGTTTTCGCCCGCAGAAGGGGCTCGCCGCTGGATGCGGTGTTGACTGTGCGAAAATCTTCGGGGGGCGAGACGCTCTTCAGGTTTGACGATACGACGAACACGCTTTTTGTGGGGACGATCCCGCAAGCTGAATGCGATCCCAAGGGCTCTTTCTTTTTCAGGGAGCCGGGGCGCTATGTCGCGGAGATAACGGACCGCACAGGCCACGGCGGCGACGGTTATTTCTGGAATCTCGAAATCCGCAGGCCGAGACCAGGTTTCGCGGTATATTCGACGCGCTCCACCTTGCCGATCGTCGGATCGAAGCCCTTGAAGGTCGGCTTTGCGATCGAACGGCGCGAAGGATTCGACGGCGATGTCACGCTGGAGTTTTCGAACGGCATCATCGCCAGGAATCACGTCGCGACATCGGGCGTCGATCGCATCACGGCGCTCTTGACGTACGGCTCGAGCAGGTATCTCGCGCCTCAGCCCGTGAAGGTCTACGCGAGAGCCGTCATCGGCGGGCGGACGGTTCGCCGCGAGGTCGTGCCTTGCGACGAATATGAGCAGGCTTTCGCATGGCGTCACCTGGTGCCTGCGGAATCTTTTATACTTCGTGCCGTTCCGCCGAAGAAAAAAGGCAAATGAAATCCTCAAAGCGAAAACATCAGCAAAAGAGAGAAGAAGAACAAGACAATGACACGCAGAGATTTTCTTGGTGGTGCGGCGGCTGCGGCCGCGGCAGGTTGTGTGAGCGTCGATTCGCTTGTCACCAAAGCGCCTGCCTCCGCTTGGCTTGAAGCGAGGAAGAAGTGGTTCAAGGAGGCCCAGTTCGGCATGATGGCGCATTGGGGCCTTTATACGCTTTTGGGCGGCGAGTGGAACGGGAAGCCTGGCCGTCACGCTTACGGGGAGTGGATTCAGTGGGGCGAAAAAATTCCGATGCGCGAATACGGCGCTTTGGCCAAAGCCTTCAATCCGATTCTCTTCAACCCAAAAGAATGGATGAAGCGCGCGCGCGATGCGGGAATGAAGTATTTCGTCTTTACGTCTAAGCATCACGACGGCTTTGCGATGAACCATTCGTGGGGCTATCGTCCGACCGACGTCAATTACAGGTCTGTCGACGAGGTCAAGGCGATCAAGGCCAAGTGCGCCTCGATCGGGTCGAACTACATGCTCAACATCGGTCCGGATCCGCTCGGCAGAATACCGGCTGGCGCAATTTCGATCCTTGACGGGCTTAAGGGCTGAACCGGATGAAAGTATTGCTGACAGTTCTTTGTTCCGTCGGATTGTCGACAACTATCGGTGTCGTCGGCGGGCTCTTGGTCCGTGCGCTTCCGCACAGGCTCAATGATATCGTCATGGGTTTTTCGGCCGGCATAATGCTCTCGGCGGCCACGGTTGGGCTTTTGGCGGGTGCGTTCGGCCCTGATTGCCAATCGATCTTGCTTGCCGTCTCTGGCGCGCTCGCGGGCGCGGCCGTCATAAGCCTGCTGGATAGGTTTGTTCCGCATTTGCATCGGATTGCAGGTGTGGAATTCGAAAAGCATCGTTCAAACGGCACAATCGGCAAATCTCTCCTTTTCGTCGCCGCGCTCGCGATTCACAAGATACCTGAAGGGTTGGCGGTCGGCGTCAGTTTCGGTACGGGCGAGATAGGCGATGTGATGACGATCACCATGGCGATTTCGCTTCAGAACATTCCGGAGGCGTTCGTTATCGTTGCGCCGCTTTTTGCCATCGGGGTGAAATCGCCGCGCATAATCGCGATTTCACTCGGCATAGGAGCCGTAAGCATCTGCTCCGTCCTGGTCGGCTATGCGCTCGTATCGGTGTTTACCGGCGTTCTGCCGTTCCTTCTTGCGGCGGCGGGAGGCGCGATGCTCTATGTCATCAGCGACGAGATAATCCCCGAATCCCATGCGCACGGTTTTGAGAAGGGCGCCACATTCGCCTTGATCGCAGGCTTTCTTATCGTTCTCGTGCTTCAAAGTGTTCTGGGGGCTTGAGGCTGAAGGAACTTCTGGATAAAACATACGACACATCTGCCATGAAAGAAAACAGAATAAACCGCAGGGAGTTTCTCGCCGGCGCCGCCATGCTCGCGGCGGTTGCAGGATGCGGCACTTCAAAGGTGAAGACCGCCGCGACAGGGTTCAATCCGATATCCTGCTACGATCCCGGCAGGATAAGGTTCAATGCGAATGGGGAATTCAGATTCCTTCAGTTGACCGATGTCCATCTTAAAAGCTGCGACGGCAAGTTGCCGGCCGAGACGGAAACGCTTTTGCGCCGGGCGTTTGAGAAATACAGGCCACGGCTCGTCGTGCTCACTGGCGATATCGTGTGGTGCAGGCTGACGACTGCGAAAGGAAATTTCGAGCGCGCGCTTAAGCCGCTTGTCGATATCTTCAAGGAGCATAAGGTCTATTTCTGCGTTACGTTCGGAAATCACGATTCGGAGCATCACGGCCACGATTGGTACACGCGCCAGGAGATGTACGATTTCTACAGGAAATTCGGCGGAGAGTATTTTGTCGATCATGACGTGCCGGGACTTACCGGCGTAGGCAACGGGGTTGTCGAGGTTTGTTTTGACGGCAAGGCAAAGCCCGCGTTCAACCTTTTTGTGATGGATTCCGGGGCGTATCCCAAGGACGGGGGGTATGACGGCTGCCGCACCGACCAGATCGAATGGTATGAGAGGGTCAGCGGCTACACTCCTGCTCTCTGGTTCCAGCACATTATCGTTCCCGATGTGAACACCAACGGGCTTTTTGTCGACGCTCCCGCTCCGGGCGCGCCCGCCGACGCTTCAAAGCCGGCGACTGATGCCGAGAAAGACCGGAAGCAGAAGATAAAGGAAGGCCCGCAGACGGGATATCTGATGTCATGGCCCGACGGAGAGCGCATGATGCTGCTCGCTCCGGGTGTGGAAGGCGATCTTAAAGAGCGGACCTGCCCGCCGAAGTGGATTACCTACAGAAATGCCGCGCATACGTACAAGGGTCGGACTCTTTATGACAGCTGGCTTAAGATGGGCAATCTGAAGGGTGCGTATTTCGGGCATGATCACATGAATTCATTTGACGGCGTGGATAAAAACGGAATACGTCTTGGCATGACGAAGGCGGCGTCTTATGTTGCGTACAATGACGGTACGGTGAGCCTAAGGTCGTTTGCACTGCACGCTGACGGCACGTATGATACGGAATCGTTTTCCATCAAACTGTAAACAGAGCTGCGGCTCATAAAGGGAAGATCGGATGAAACACATTCTCGCAGTTTTGCTTTTCGCTCCGCTTCTTGCGTTTTCAAAGAGCGCCAAGAGCGAGCCGCTTCTTGTCTTTCACATGGATTTCAACATCATCCAGATGAAGCGCGAACTCGTGACGGAGCTTTTGCATACGGCATCCAAGGCGGGGTACAACGCGATTCTCTGGGAGATAGAGAACAAGGTCGAACTGCCGTCGATAGGGCCGGCAGTCTCGCCCGATGCGTTCTCGCGCGAAGAGTTCAGGGAGATTCTCGCCGAGGCTGACAAGCTGGGGCTTGAGGCGATACCGCTCATGCAGACGTTCGGGCATGGCGAGTATGTGATGAACTGCCCGGAGTATCGCCACTTCAGGGAGCGCGCCGACAAATCGGACTGCTACTGCGTTTCGAAACCCTGCGTAAGGGAATTCCAGCTGGCGCTTCTGAAGGATTATCTCGATCTTTTCGGTTCGCGTCTCAAGCGCTTCCATCTCGGCGGCGATGAGGCCTACTGGTTCGGCAGCTGTCCGGTCTGCAGGAAGCGCGACAGGCTGGAGCTTTATGTTGAGCATCTCGAATCGCTCTGCAAGGATCTTCGCTCGCGCGGCATTCGCCCTGGTGTGTGGCATGATATGCTGCTCGACAAAAAATGCCAGAAGTCCAAGTCGGTTCTGCCCGATGACTACACAATCTGGTATTGGGACTACAGATGCGGCACGGATGATTTTCTCGCCAAGGGCAGCGGAGCCAAGATCGCGAAGCTTTCGGCTGGCAAATACGAACTTGTAATGTGCGGAACCTGCCAATCGCACGGCGACGATCCGTTCTTTGTCGATGCCAGATATCATCGCATGAACATTACGGGGCTCGGCGCGATAGCGCGCGACAGGAGATATGCGGGCTTCTGCCTGACGTCATGGTCGATAAGGCAGTCGCTCAAGCGTCTTCAGCGGCCATTGATCGAATATGCGGCCAAGCGCTTCCTCGATCCCTCGGCCGACAGCGCCGCGGATTGGAAGCGGGCTGTTCAGGATACCTTTGGGCCGTCTTGCACGCCTGAGATGGTCGACGCGCTTTTTGCGAGCGGACGGGATCTGCTCGACGCGGATTCGCGCCAATGGTCGGGGCTGAAGGAGGGTATTCCGCCGCCGGAAGGGTGGTTCGAAGGCTGGCTCAAGAGAAATCCGGCCAAGGCGAAGCAGTTGCCGGCCAAGGCGAAGTCGCAGCTCGAGCGCACAAGAAAGGCGCTTGCGAAATGGAGGGCGATCCCTGAGCCGAATGACGCGGTGAAGCTCGCGATCCGGGCGGGCGAACTGAAGGTAAAGCAGTGCGAAATGATAGTTCGCGCTCTTTCCGGAGAAAAGTACGACTGTCCTTTTTCGGAGACGGCGGCCTTGTACGCGCAGGAGCAGTCTCCGCGCTCGGCGGAAAATTCGGCGAAGCTTGTTCTTGGCTTTTTTATGAAGGCCAGGTAGGGGTAGGTTCCGGGTTTCTGGTTTTTTAGCCGCAAAGAACGCAAGGGGGCAAAGAGTTGTAGTTGTAGAATGGAAGGGGATTTTAGTCGAAGTTTGAAGTCGAAGTCGAACAGTGGATGGATAGTTTTGGCGCTTCGCTTAGAGGCGGCGTTCGCCGCGATACACAAAAGCTGAGAAACGCGGCAAATCGCTGACGCGATTTACGCCGAGACAATTCGCATCAGGGCTTGATGCTGACGCATCGCCCTTAGCGAATTGTCTCGTCTAAAGCCTTCGGCTTTTGCCGCGTTCTCAGACACGAAACCCTTACGGGTCACGAAAAGACACGAAAATGCAACATTGTAGAGGCTTTGTATAATCTGCGAAGTTTATCTCTCTTCGAAAGAGTGTACTCAGTTTGTCCAGTGCTGCTATTTCGTGTTTTTTTGTGTCCCACGGATGTGGGGTTTTGTTTTTGAGTCAAGTGACGAAACCCGGAGGGTGAAGTGGCGAAGGGCGCGGTGGTGGTGCGCAGCACCAGACCACAAGCGCACGATGCCGCTTCAATCGCGGCAACGCGATTCGTCACTGACTCAACTTTGGTGTATCGCGGCGAACGCCCCCTCCTGAATTCTCACCCCTGCTAGGGCATCGCCTTCGGCGACTCGCGATGCTCGGGGGATACGAGTCTTTGTGTCTCTGTGTTTGTTAAGACCGCACAAGGGGACTGTGATTTTTTAAGTCGAAGTTTTTAGTTGAAGTCGAACAATGGAATGTTAAAATCCACTGTTCGACTTGGACTTGAGACTTGGACTGATCGCATGAGGGGACTGTTCCCGCGAGTTGTTTCAATTTGCCTTATTAGGGATAAAAAGGGTATAATACTTCCATCTCGCGAGGCGTCAAGCGCAACGCGGGGTTATAGGTCGGTGAACTGAGATACAAGGGCGTGAAGTGACGCGCTAAATTCTCCACCCCCGACCGCATTTAAGAATGTAGCATCAACGCTACACGCTGTTCATCCGAAATACGACCAAACATTTCATTAATACGAACGGCATGTAAGTGAGGATGCGCCCAGCTGGGCGCATTTTCTCTTTGTGTATTCGTATTGGGCCTTTGGTCGGGCTTCGGATGAGTGCATGAAAGAAATGCGCTCTTTTTTTATGCATTGAAGATGGTCTTCGGCGGCAAAAGGATTTAAGCGCTTAGAGAAGCCGGGGACAAAAAATGGGGATTTCGTCTTTTTACGATCTTATTGAGAAGTATCGCGCTGAATCGCTTTCTGAAGCTGAAAAGGGTACTAAGTTTGAAGAGCTTATCCGCAGTTATCTTTTTATGCTTCCTAAATTCCACGGCCTTTTCTCCAAGGTCTGGCTTTGGCATGATTTCCCTTTTCGTAAAGATTTTGGCTCTGGGCATGATCTTGGTATTGATCTTGTTGCTCTTACGGTTAGCGGTGAATATTGGGCTATTCAATGTAAATGTTACGCTTCTGATACATACATAACTAAGGAATCTGTCGATACGTTCCTTTCGACGTCGGGCAAGAAATTTTCAGATAATGAATTGATGCCGCGCACATTTTCGCGTCGTTTGTGGATAGCAACGACTGATAAATGGTCTGATAACGCCGAATCAACGCTTGAAAATCAGGTTCCGCCTGTGATGAAAATAGGTCTTCTCGACCTTGCTAATTCTCCTGTTGATTGGGCTGCGGTTGAGGCGAAAGCGCATGGAACCACATCCAAGCCCAAAGAGCCGCGCAAGCCATTTGAGCATCAAGAAGAGGCGATTGAAGCTGCCCATAAACATTTTGCTGTTAATAATCGCGGCAAGCTTATTATGGCTTGCGGCACTGGTAAAACTTACACCTCATTAAAAATAGCGGAGAAAGAAGTGGACGCTAAAGGACTTGTACTTTTTCTCGTTCCGTCGATCGCGCTCTTAGGCCAGACGCTGAACGAATGGACCGCTAACGCGGCAGCTCCAATTCGCCCGATGTGCGTATGTTCTGATGCGGAAGTTTCGCGCAAGCATAAGCAAACCGAGGATGGAGGCTATAGCGTAACTGATCTCGCGTTCCCGGCTTCAACTAATGTCGAGACGATTATGCGCCAGTTTAAGCAACTTAATCTTCTATCTGAAACGAACGGTGGCTTTCGCGTAGTATTTTCGACTTATCAGTCGCTACCTCAGGTTATCGCTGCTCAAAAGGCGCTAAATGCCGAAAAAGCTCATCAGGCTGATTTTGACCTCGTTATCTGTGATGAGGCGCATCGCACTACTGGCGCGGCAGCGAAGGGGTCTCAAGAATCGGCGTTTATTCTCGTTCATGAAGACTCGAATCTTATCGCTAAAAAGCGAATGTACATGACGGCTACGCCTCGCGTCTATAACGACCGCATTAAAGACGATGCCGCGGCAAGCGATGTTTATCTTTGCTCAATGGATAACGAGGCGATTTATGGTAAGGAGTTTTATCGTATTGGCTTTGGTAAGGCGGTAGATAAAGGGTTATTGTCGGATTACAAGGTTCTTATTCTTACCGTTCCAGATATTCCGAAGGAATTAAAAGCGGCAGTAAACGCGTCGAATGGCGAAATTAAGATGGATGACGCGGCGAAACTCGTAGGCTGCGTAAATGCGCTTTCCAAGCAGCTCGTTAAAGATTCGCAGTCTGTCCGTGAAGTCGACCCCTCGCTTATGCATAAGGCGGTTGCGTTCTGCGCGAATATTAACGCCTCTAAGCAGATTGTTAATAGCTTCAACGCTCTTCGCGGCGAATACTACAGTTCGCTAACGCCAGAAGAACGCGCCGAGCGCGTTGCTATTGAAGCAGATCACGTCGACGGCTCGATGGGCGCGGGTAAGCGCCAACAGAAACTCGCTTGGCTAGATGGAGTCGCGCCCGAGACGAATACGTGTCATATCTTATCGAACGTGCGCTGTCTTTCTGAAGGTGTGGATGTTCCTTCGCTCGATGCGATTCTCTTTCTTTCGGCTCGCAATAGTCAAGTTGATGTCGTTCAGTCGGTTGGTCGCGTAATGCGTAAGGCGCCAGGTAAGAAGTTCGGCTATGTTATTATTCCTGTCGTCGTTCCGCCTGAAATGTCGCCAGAGGAAGCGCTCGATAATTCAGATGTCTACAATGTCGTTTGGACGGTCTTAAACGCTTTACGTGCACACGATGATCACTTTGACGCCGAGATTAACAAAATCGACCTTAATCAAAAGGGGAGCGAAAAGATTGTTGTCAGCGTTATCGGTAAAGGCGGCGGTAAAGGGGATGGTGGAGAGGGAATTTCAAAGTCTGAACCTAAGAAAGTTCAGGGCGAATTCGACCTTAAGGCCGCTATCTACGCCAAGATGGTTAAGAAGGTAGGAACGCGGCGTTATTGGTCGCTCTGGGCTGAGGAGGTAGCTAAAATCGCATCGCGTCATTCCGAGCGTATGCGCGAAATTATTGCGACTCCCGGAGCACGGCGCGATGAGTTCTTAAAGTTCTTAGACTCGCTTAAGGAGAATCTTAATCCCGCAGTCACCGAAGAAGAAGCTGCCGACATGCTCGTTCAGCATGCGCTTACGAAGCCCGTCTTCGACGCGATTTTCGAAGGCTACGATTTCGCCGCGTCAAATGTCGTTTCAAAAGCGATGCAAAAGATGGTGGATGTTCTCCATGAAGAAATACCTGAGCGAGAGCGCAAGGCGATGGAAGAATTCTATAAATCAGTCGCTGAACGCGCAGAGGGAATCGATAACGCCGAAGGTAAACAGCGCGTCATTTATGAACTCTACGATAAGTTCTTCCGCGCGGCGTTCCCGAAGATGTCGGAGCAGTTGGGAATCGTTTACACGCCTGTAGAATGCGTAGATTTTATTATCAATTCTGTTGAGGATATTCTTAAAAAGGAATTCGGTCAAACGTTGACTGATAAGAATGTTCATGTAATCGATCCGTTTACAGGAACAGGTACATTTATGACGCGGCTTTTACAGTCTGGTCACATTAAGCCAAAGGATTTAAAGCGCAAGTATTTAGAAGAAATGCACGCCAATGAAATTGTGCTCTTGGCGTATTATATCGCATCGGTCAATATCGAGAGCGTGTATCATGATTTGATGAATGGGGAACGGGGAACTGGGAATGGGGAACGGTATACGCCTTTTGAGGGAATATGTTTAACAGATACGTTCGCACTTTACGAAAAGGACGGCGTATTCGAGACGAAGGATTTTCAGCAGAATTCAGCGCGCGTTACACGCCAGCGCAAAAGCCCGATTCGTATTGTTATTGGCAATCCTCCGTATTCTGTCGGACAGAAGAGCGCTAACGATAATGCGCAGAACCAAAGTTATCCCAAACTTGAAGCGGCGATTGCGGGAACATATTCAGCACGTTCAAGAGCCAATTTGCAGAAAGGTCTTTACGATTCGTATATTAAGGCGTTTCGTTGGGCTACGGATCGTCTTGAAGGTGGTAAAGGAATAGTTGCATTTATTTCAAGTGCAGGATGGTTGGATAGCAATGCGATGGATGGATTTCGTGAGACTCTTCAGAATGAATTTGATGCTATTTACGTCTTTAATCTTCGCGGCAATCAACGTAGTACTAGCGGAGAGTTGTCTCGGAAGGAAGGCGGTAAGATTTTCGGATCTGGTTCGCGTTCACCGATTGCAATTACGATTTTAGTGCGTGGGGGTAAATGTCTCACGCAAAGTTCGCAAAGTCCGCAAAGTATGGAAGCCGAAACTTCGCGAACGAAAGCGGACATGCGTGAGCTAAAAAAATCGGCTCGCATCTACTACCGAGATATCGGAGACTATTTAAGTCGTGAGAAGAAGCTTGAAATCGTCAAGGAAATGCGCTCAATGCTCGATGAGAGGATGGAACTCGTTGAGATTCATCCTAACGCTAAGAACGATTGGATTAACCAGCGCGATGGATTATTCGATACGCTCATTCCGATTGGGGATAAGAAGGATAAGACAGGGCAGACGGCGTTTGAGCCTAAGTATTCAATGGGAGTTGCTTCAAATCGCGATGCTTGGGTTTATAATCATTCTAAAGAAGAACTTGTGAGCAATATGAAGCTTACAATAGATTTTTACAATTCGAATCTCGGGAAAGAAGCAGTATTTGATTCCGCAAAAATAAATTGGACACGTGCTTTGAGACGAAATTTAGAGAAAAAGGTCAAATCAATTTTTGATAGTAAGAAGATTACCGACGCTTCATATCGACCATTTTGCAAACAGCGGTTTTATTATGATGCAGATATGTGGTTAGAGATGCCGCTGCTTATCCCGAGAATATTTCCGACGACAAAGCATAAGAATCGTGTGATTTGCGTGAGCGGAATTGGTGTGACAAAACCATTTTCTTGTTTGATGACAGATATCATTCCAGATTTAGAGTTTATTGGCAAGTCTCAATGCTTTCCACTTTATGTCTACGAGAAAGTTGACGCGGGTGCACAGTTGTCACTTTTTGATAAGGGCAAGGAAGAGTATCGCCAAGAAAGCGGGATAACGGACTTTATGCTCAAGCGTTGCCAAGCGGAGTTTGGCGATAAGGTGACGAAGGAAGTTATCTTCTATTACATTTATGGCGTTCTTCATTCGCCTGAGTATCGTAAACGATTTGAATCTGATTTGAAGAAGTCGTTGGCGCGTATTCCGCTCTGCAAAACGGGCGCGGAATTTGCTGCGTTCGTAAAGGCGGGTCGTAAGCTCGGAGATCTGCATTGCGGCTATGAGAATGTAAAGCCGTGGAAAGATTGCGCTGTTGATGTAAAACCATTTCAAAATAATTTAACAGATGATAATTCTTCCTCTGATTCTCTGCGTCTTTGCGCCTCTGCGTTAAAAATATCCCCTTACACCGTCACGAAGATGCGCTTCGCCAAGAAGGATTCGCCCGAAGATGAGAACAAGAACGGCAAGCTCGAGCGACGCGAACGCGAAGATCGTAGCCGCATAATTTACAACGATCGCGTCACAATACGCGGCATTCCGCTCGCCGCGTATGATTATGTGGTGAACGGTAAGAGCGCGATTGAGTGGATTATGGAGCGATACCAGGTGACGACCCATAAGGAGTCAGGCATCGTCAATGATCCGAATAAGTACTTAGAGGAATGTGGTAATGAGCGCTATATAGTCGACCTTATCCTCAAAGTCGTCACCGTCTCAATGGAAACCCAAAAGATCGTCTCTACACTCCCGAAACTCGAATTTTGAGAGTTACTTTTTAATTAGGCGTATGGTATAATTCTTTGCGGTGCCACCTTAGAGTTTCCTTTAAGGTGGCAAACCTTTTTATGATATGATGCGGTGGTTGGTTGGGGTGATGACAGCAGCGCTGAATTTCCATTCCTTCGTGAGCGAAGCGAACGAACGGAATGCTTTTTTATGGTAAAATATATGTATGATAGATTTTCTATTTAGCGAGGCGGTGATGGCTAAGATTGGCGCGGCGTTGGTTGCCGCGCTTATGCTGATTGTGTCTTGGCGCGTTATCGGCAGAATGGCGAGCCGGTTTTTAAGATTTTGGCGGGCGTTACCTTTGCTCGGCAAGGTTGTATTGCCCGTTTGTTTGACTGTCTTTTATCTGCACGGCAGTACGAAGCAGAAGGGAGCGCCGAAGTCTGAGGTTACGTCTGCGGTTTCGTCTTCTCAAAATGTCGTCGCTGATGGTACGGAGTTTGTTCAGCCGTTGCATCGTTATTTGGCGCCTACCAACTTCGCGGCGGATTTGTCGATTTTTACCCGCCCGACAAACGCGGTGACGCCGCGCTTGTGGAAGAAGTATTCCATTATTGATGACTTTCAGCTTGTTCCGGGTAAGCGCATTGCGGGCGTGTGCGGCGCTGTCACTACACAGCCTTGGGGGATTGATACTCCCGATAGGATTAAAGATATTTACGAGACATACGCGCCGTTATATTCCACTAATGCGCTTATTCGGGGTGTAAGCGATTTTTGGACGGTGACTAACGAGTTTTCGCAGACTTATGTTTGGAAGGATCTTGCGCATAAGTGCAACAAGACTAATCTTATATCTTTCGCTATGACGCTTTATGATTGGGGCGATATTGAGTTTACTTACGGAAATGTGCCGACGGACGGGTTTACATCTTTCGTTAAGCTAAAGGATAAGACGCTTGATTTGACGGGGAATGTGGCGCCTAATCGTACGGTGAGAGTCGAGAAGAATTTCGAGCAGGATACTGAATGGTGGCTCGAGAATTATCCTGAGATTTGTTATACGAACGCAACCGGCGATCTCGTTTTCGATTATGATACAAACGAGTGGTACTTGGTTGAGTTTACGTTTGGCGCGGCAGAGTCATTGGCGGCTTATAATAGCGATTTGGATAATTACAGACGAAAGGTATATTATGCTCTCAATGGTTCAACTGATGTAGAAGCATATCCACAGTATATGTTCGGTGATACGTTATTGTCGGATAGCTGGGATGAAGAGTTGATGTCCCCGGAGCTTCGTGAGAAATACGAGCCTTTATTTAATACCGTTACCAATATAAATGATGCTGTTGTAGAAGAATTTGTTCCTTATATTTGGGATGGATGTAAAAAGACGCGAAAGGAATTTCCTAAAGAATTATTTGCAAGCTATGTTAAAGAAAGTGAGTCTAAATTTTTGTCGCTTTGCGGTCCAACAATGGAATGGGTAGATACAGATAATTTTGTAGTTCCAAGCTCGAAGATACGAGATAAAGCGCAATTGAAAATAAATAATCGGAATGGTTTAGAATCAGGAGTTGTTACTAACTATATTAGAGTTCTTTATTATGATCCATATTTAGTCCGTAACATTTTAGGTCCTATGCCGAAATTAAGTCAGTATTACAAGATATCGTCTTTATTGTGTGAAAACAAGAAAGGCGAAATAATCAGTCCTGATTTTTATATGGATTTTCCGATTAAGGGGCAAATGGTAATGTCATGTAGAGATGGGGATGTTTTAGTCAGGAAAAATGAGAAAAGACCATATATGCGTGCCTTTATTAAGGCCGGGTATGTTTATATGGCGACTTCCGATAGGCCGTGTCGGGGCATAAGAAATCCGCAGGGTTTAATAAGCGTTAAGGATGTTAGTCGTCCGCCTTCGTATGCTTATAAAATGACACCTAAACTTTCAATGTCATTGGAGAATGTTGCATTTACAGAGCGCAGTTATGTCAATGCTCGTGCGACTATTAAGCCTGTAGTGACAAATGGTGTATTTCAATGGGAGACTTCGAGTAATTTCGAAATGATAAAAAGCGTCGGGAAGTCTGCCGCAATTTCATGGAAGGATGGCAAGGCTGGCTGGGTTAAATGCGTTTGGGATAATGGTGATGAGGCGATTTGGAATTTAAGAATGTCAAATACGGTTCATGTTGCAAGCGATGAGAGCAATTTTAATGATTTACCAAAATTTCTTTCGATTACTCCCTCGTCGTCTCTTTTGGTATGTCCAGAAGAGCACCTTGATAAAAACGGAAATCTAGTAAACGCATCCGGCACTAATGTAATGCTGACTTGTTCGTATGGCGGGCAGCAGGCTGGAACGGTGGAGCTGCGGCTAGATTATGATTTGGCAGGAGAAGTTTATGAGAACGGCGTTAGGCGACAGCTGCCGTATGCTTGGGAAGTGCCTGGCGGTCAAGTCACAACGAAAACATTGGAAATAAGGGATTTATGGCCTTCGGGCGAATATAAATTCAATCTTCTCTTTACTAGCGAGAAGCTTCCTGAAGGATTTATGCAACAGGCGTCAGTGAAGGTTGTGAAACTTGATATTGAGGCTGACAGGACGTGGCCTGAGATGCGAAAGCGATATGTGTTCGGACCTAATGAGCCGTTTACCGTGACGGTTGACGATGATTCAGAGACTAAAATTGTTGCACCAAAAGTTCCGGGGACTTATACGACTAATGTTACGTGCAACGGATATTCAATTCCGTTTTCGTATTCTGTTATCGCGCCAAGCCATTGCATCGCGACTAATGCATATCCTATGGCTGACAGTGATTGGGCGGAAGTTGGTATTACAAATCCCTTGTCTGTTGGTGAGGTCGGCGCAGGTATGTGCCTTGAATTGAAGCTTCTTCCGGAACACGTATCTTTTGAAGGTTTGAAAATTATGGAAGGGGACTGTTCGGCGACGAGCATTGAGGGATATTATGAAACAATTGATATGTCTAATATGAGGCATGGTATTGAGAATGGCGCGTTTAAGCAGATTCTTGTGCAAGAGGGGAATTTTGTGGGTATTGATCGGGCAGGATTCGCAAGTCGTGTAGATGAGTTACCCACGCCATGGTCATATGGGCGCTATCAATGGAATATTCCGTTTTATTGGAGTGCTGATGATTTCATTACAAAAAATCGTTTCGCGACGAATATTCAGAAATTTCAGTTCTATTCGAATGGTGATTTTAAAGTTAGTAAATTTGGCTGGAAAGCTCATCGAAGTATGAATGGAAATCAAACAATAACGCGAGACGCTGAATGAAGATCGTTGTTGTTGTATTCTCACTGTTTGCTTTTGCTGTTGTATACGGTGGTACATCTCTCGTTCTACCAGCACCTATTGAGCCAGGAATGGAAACAAGCGCTGTTTTGCTTTTGCCAGAAATGACATCAAACAAGACGCAGAGACTTACGATTTCTGTTGATGCTCTTAATGTCGCGACAAATCAATTAGAAATTTGGTTTTGTAATGATGTGCTTGGCAGTCGTGAAGCGAGAGACTGTCTAATCGGATTTGATGAAGGTTGTTTGATAAAAGGGCGAGATGTGGTTGAATCTGTAGAAGCGCAGGAAACTATTTTGCCTGTTCAGAACATAGCATTTACTGCAATGCTAAGAAGTAAGACAAATCCATTTCGTACAAAGGCAGATTTGATCATAAACGGGGTGGCATACCCGATTAGTTTTCAATCGCCTCACCTATTGCGTTCTCTTCGCGTTGTTTCAAGAGGGCTAGACCATCCGCAACCCCGTCTCGCTGAAAGTTTAATTACGATAGGATTCAGTGTGCGGGTACGTTAGGTTGTAATAGTGGGTTGCATAGAAGAGAATGTAGATGAGTACGATACCTTGCGAATAAGGTGGTTTGTTCTATGTGTATTAGACTTTACATTCCTTCGTGAGCGTAGCAAACGAATGGAATGACTTTATGGTATAATGGTCTTGTGAATCGCGAAACGAATAGTGTTGTAAACGGGCGCATCGAGCTCCGCAGAAGTGGCGATATTCTTGTCGCTACAAACGGCGTTGAGCAGCTTATTCCGCGTCAGTTGCCGTTCGAACATAACGGCTTTGGGCAAGACAGCGAATGGGTTGCAGCGAACTTCACAAACAGTAACGAGATACTTTCGGTTGGGTATTCCAAGTGGGTTGACGATCAAGTCGGCGTTAACCTTACAAATGGTCTATATAAACTCACCGTCACCGTACCGGAAAAACCGCTCGAAACTGCACAGCTAAAAGTCGGCGATTATTCTGTTGCGGTAACAAACGCTGGCGAATACGTGTTTCTGCTCGAGAAGGGGGTGACATATCCGCTTTCGGTTTATGGGATTATGGCTGGCCTTGAGTATGAATGGGATGACGGGGGAGGTGTCGAAATGCCATCAACATACGGACTGCCGCGTAACATCTCCAATTATGAAGTAGAGGTTTCTTCGTATTGCGATTTGGACAATCCTGTTTTCTTTAACGCCCCGACAGATGATGGAGATGGATTTATCCATTATTATCCAATTGTTACAATTTCGCCTTCTTACAAAATAGATCCTGGTGAGCCTCTTTGTCTTTTCGCTTTTGTTGTAGATAACATATCGCCTCCGTATGCTGATATAAAATGGATTGCCGGCAATCGCGTGATAGGCACGGGGGAATTTCTTTTTATTCATGACCTGTCGTTGTACTCATACATTGACGTCGAGGTTCGTTATCGCGATTCTCTGGTGAATGGGTGGGTGTGCATCAACAGATATGTGAAAGATACCATTGTTGATATGAGCGGCGGCGGCGTCATTGTGACCGAGGGCGCGTATACGAATTCACCCAATGAAGTCGTCTCGGCAAGTTCTACTTCGGTAAATCTCAATGTTGCCTATCAGCTTACGGAAGGTGGAGAGTTTAAGTTTGAGTGTGATGATCCATCCGGATTGGAGGTTCGTGATGATGAAGGGGAGGTCGTAACCCTTCCGGTTGAATGGAGCGGATATTACAATGAAGATGCATCGCGAACTTATTCGGTTGCAGCGTCGGATGTCGAGGCGACAGGCAAAAAGACATTCTCGCTGACATTTACGCCTTATCCAGGAGGCGATCCGATCGTCCGCCATCTGACTGTTGATGTCGTCAAGATTCGTGTCGAAGCCGAAGCTGATTGGCCAAGCAACAAGGTGCGGCATGTGTTCGGGCCTGGGGAGATTGTGAAAATACATCAATTCTCTCAAAGAGAATTTTTAACGCAGAGTGTCGTTCCATATGAGCCAGGATTACACACTCTTTGTGTTAATTATGCAGGGAATACGGTCAATATCAATATTGAAGTTTTAGCACCACAGTGGCCATTTAGATATGAGTATGGTGGTACTATGTCAGATGCAGATTGGATGTTTAATCAAATGTCTCCTTTGTGTCAAGGAGTTCCTGGCGTTGGTTTTAAGTTAAAGAGTTTTGTGTTGCCTGATTATGTTTCTTTTTCGCAAATAGAAATCGTAGAGGGGGCGGCAAAGATGCTCGGTGCAATTGGTTTTTTTGAGGCCTATGAGAATGATGTAAGATTTAATCATACAGAATCTAATGGAGCTATGCGTGTAATACGAGTTGAGAATGTTAATAATCAAGTTGGCGATGTTGATTTTGTAGGATTTCAGTTGAATGAGATGCCGTCTGAAGCAGGGTGCTTTTATTGGAGCATTCCGAATAAGTGGGGTATCATAGGCGGCCCTCATGATAAATTGCTTGGAACTGTTGATCAAGAATTTTTCGTTAATGCAGATGGAACATGTACAATTAGTAAAGGTGGCTTTTCTGAAACGAGACGAAAGGATTGACAATGAAAAGAAAGATATTTGTTCTTTTATTTTTCGTAGCGCAATTGCTTGCAAGCAATGCATCTATTGCTTTAAATGAAGCAGTTGTGAACGCTGAATTTGCTCGACTTGAGGGGGAAGAAGGCTTATGGCATAAATTTATTCCTATGGTAGATCGAATTGGGTCTGCGGAAGGTTCGTTGCAAGAGGTGTGTAATCTTCAAGTTTTTGCAGCTACAAATTTTATATCACGGCTTCAGGCGACAACTAATGACTATGTTTTTTCAGGGAAATACGATTTTGTTGGTGCGAGTGCTTGTGTTTACAAAATGTGTGAGTGGGATGTTTTTCATAACTCTACTAATGCGTTAATGCGATTTGCTGATGGTTTGGGTAATGTGCAGCCCGTTGTCTGGGAATTTGGTTGCACAAGCAACGAATTGGAAAAGGTGAAGAGGTCCTTGAAGACACGGCGAAGTATTGCTGGCTCTCGTTGTAGCGAGTTAACCCCGGAAGAATTGATTTTGCGGAATAAGCTATTATTTCAAGTGGCTTATAATGAAGAGGTGGTTAAGTTTAGAAAACGAGTATTAAGGAGTTTCTTCGAGATAGTAAAACATGGTTATTCAAATATTTTGATTGAAAAAAGAAGGGCTCTTTGGCTTGAATTTCTTCATCGTGCAAAAGCGACAGAAGAAGAAAGAAATTTATTTAATGAATGGTAGGAGTGCAATGATGAGAAATGCAATAACGTCTTTTTTTATTGTGTTATCTTTCCTTTGAGTTGATTGCTTTTGGAGTTTTAATGAACAAAAAAGTCACAGCGGAAAATTCTTAATACCGATTTTGGCATTTTCGTGGTTAAAAAAATAGCCGAGGGGCTGTTCACGCGAGTTTTTTAGTCGAAGTCCTAAGTCGAACAGCGGAGGGATAGTTTTTAGTTGTAGGAGGAAGTTGTAGTTGTAGAATGGAATTGTGGTTTTTAAGTCGAAGTTTGTAGTTGAAGTCGAACAATGGAATGTTAAAATCCATTGTTCGACTTGGACTTTGAACTTCGACTCTTCTTCTGTTGATCCTGTCTCAAAAAGTTCGAGAATGTAACAGGTAAAAATGGTAAAATGTCGACAATGAAAATTATAGACCTTTTTGTACCGGAATTTTTTGTTGTTGCCATCGCGTCGCATGCCGTTCAGTTTGTCGCCGTGTTGACGGGAAAGGTTGCAAAATGATGATGAAGATTGCAAGTATGGCGTTTGTTGCGCTCTGTGCCGCGCAGAGCATTGCTGCGGGGATGGACGCGGAGATGATGAATCCGGGGTCTGCGCTGCGGACGGTCGCGAGGGAGGACGGCGGAAATTTCAAGGTTCTCGTCTACGGCAATTCCATCGCGCTTCATGTGCCGAAAGCCGACATCGGCTGGACGAACCGCTGGGGTATGGCGGCGAGCGCTGCCGAGAAGGATTTTGCGCATCTCGTCGTGGCGGGGCTTGAAAAGCGTCTTGTGGCAAGGGCTGACTTCCGCATCCGCAATCTCGCTCCGCTGGAGCGGAATTTTTCGACGAACATCGCGACTGTAGCGGAGATCGCCGCCGACGCCGCCTGGAAGCCGGATTATGTTGTCATCGCCATCGGAGAGAACGCGCATGGCGTTACCGAGTCGAACGCCGCCGCCTACCGCAAGTTCCTTGCGGACATCGCGCGTCCGTTCGCCGTCGCGAAGGTTGTCATGCGTTCGCCTTTTTGGATCAACACCGTCAAAGCGGAGTGCACGGCGAACGCCGCGGCGGATGTCGGCGCGGTGTATGTGGACGCTGGTCCTCTCGGGTTCAGGAAGGAGAACAAGGCGATCGGCCTGTTCGCGCACAGCGGCGTGGCGAACCATCCCGGCGATATCGGGATGAGGAATCTCGCGGATCTGATTCTCGGCGGTTTTGCCGCGGCGAAGGAGAACCCGGTCGAGAAGGCTTCGGTTGCATTTTCGGGGAAGGCGCTGAAGGTGGAGCGTTGCCGAGTGTCGGCTGTTCCGTTCAATCGCGTATGGCCCGGCTCCCAGCGCAGCATGGACCAGACGCGGCTTTCCGCCTTTGTCGGTTTCGATGTTCCTGAAGGCGGGGGCACGCTTGAGGTCGACTTCGGTGCGAATGCGCCCGAAACGGCGCGCATACGTCCGTTTTCCCGCGCCCAGCCTGTTCGCAAAGGCGGCGTCTGGTCGGTGCGCATCGACCGGCCTGAGCAGTTTGTGGTCGAGTTCGCCGGCGGCGGCGAGCTGCATGTCTTCGCAGATCCGCCTTGGCGCGGCGTCGCGGACGGCCCGAACGTAATGCGTTTCGGTCCCGGCGAACACCATCCGGGGACGATCATCCCAAAGAGCGGCGCCACAATCGTCATTGAACGCGGCGCGACGGTCTACGGCAATCTGGTGCTCACGGGCGTTGATGATGTGACGGTGGTCGGGCGCGGCATATTGGACGGCTCGAGGCAGCCTAGGGTCGACAGATATTGCGCGGGGTCCAGGCATCTTGCGGAGGCCGGAGAGAAGCTTGGTTGCGTCAAGGTGTTCCAGGGCGGGTTTGACGAGTGGGGTACGGCGCCTGTTTTCGCCATGAAGTGCCGCAATCTCAAAATCGACGGCGTGACGTTCCGCGATGCGCCGCGCTGGACGATGAACTTGTCCTCCTGCGAGGGGGTGGACATCCGCAACGTCAAGCTTGTCGGCATGTGGCGATACAATTCCGACGGTATTGACATCTGCTCGTCGAGTGACGCCGTCGTCGCCGATTCCTTCGTCCGGTCGTTCGACGATTGCGTGATTGCAAGGCCGCCTTTCCGCAATATGCTGGTGACGAACTGCGTTCTTTGGTGCGACTGGGGCCACAACATGAAGGTGCAGCATGCCCACATCCCGGGCGTCATGGAGAATCTCGTGTTCACGGACATAAAGGTCGTCGATGTCTCCGCTCTCGTCGCGAGCGTTACGACCCGCTACGGCAGCACCAACTGCGTAATCCGCAATGTCGCGTTCAGGAATGTCGAGGTGGACGCGCCGCCATCACGGACCAGGTTGCTCATTCAGAAAAAGGATGCGTGGCGGTACGACAGGCGGCTTGCCAGGTCGCTTCCGCTGCTCGACGTCTTTGCCTATGCGCTTGGTATCCCGACGCCGAACCAGGGCGAGCCGATTCCGGTCGACGAGGATTCGCTGCGGCTTTTGTACGAGGATATCGAAATGAAAGACGTCCGTGTCTATCAGGCGCCGGGCCTGCGCGTCGACGCGGATTCGCCGTATGGGATTGAGTGCACAGTGAGGACCTGCGCAAAAAACTTCACCGTGCGCAACGCCAATTTCTCCGGCCTGCCGAAATGCACGAAGATCATCAGGAAATCGCCAAAGGGAAAAATCGAATGATATGAGCTGCACAACGAGGTGTGGCCGTTGTGGGCCAAAATATCCGGCGTTTTCGTGCGTTTCGTGTCTTCGCGGCTTCAGGGAATAATCAATATGGTCATCGGAGATGGATTCTGCTATAATACTTGAATGTTTGCATATATGATGCGTATATGTGATTTTCAAATCAAAGAACAGGAATAAAAATGAAATTGTCCAAGAAAATGATTACGACGGTTCTCGCGGTTGCTACCGCTTTTATCGTAGGCGTGTCCGACGCCGCTCCAAAGCGCGATAAGCCTCTTAAGGTTCTTGCCATCGGCAACTCGTTTTCTATCTGCGTTTTAGAAGAGATGCCGAAGATCGCCGCCGATCTCGGCTGCCCCCTCGATTTCTGTTCGATGTACATTCCCGGCTGTACGCTTGATAGGCATGCTGCCAATCTCAAGAACCCCGACGATAACGCTTATCGGATTAACTGGAGCTACGTCTCATGCAAGAAGGGCGATGAGCCGTTTAGGGACGCCTTGGCTCTGGTAAAAGGCAAGTATGGGGGTAAGCAGCATAGAAGTAATATCGAAAGAATGCTTAAGGCCGATAAGTGGGATGTCGTCACCATTCAGCAGGGCAGCCATAAGAGCTGGCAGGAGAAGTCTTACGAGCCTCACGGCACAAAGCTTATCAATATGATCAAGAAGTGCGCTCCACAGGCTAAAATCTATGTTCAGCAGACGTGGTCCTACACTCCGTGGGATAAGCGTCTTAGACTCTGGAAGATGACTCCCGATGAAATGTACGCGAAACTTGAAAAGGCTTATGACAAATTCGCGAAGAGCCACGGACTTGAAATAATTCCGACCGGCGAGGCCGTTCAGCGTTACCGCAAAGGGCTTCCCGTAAAGTATACCGAAAAGTCCAATAACGATGTCGTCGGCTCCGCCGATTTCAAGAAGCTTTCCAAGCCCGCAGAATGGTGGCCTGCCGGTGTTGAAAAGGAGACTGGGCTTTCGTGGCCCAGCGGTGATGTATTCCATTTCAACTGGAAGGGCGAGTATCTCCAGGGACTCGTCTGGACGGCGATTCTTTTTGATGTCGATGTTACAAAGTGCAATTATTCGCCGAAGTATCTCAAGATCGACTCGCCCCAGGCTGTTCTCATGAAGAAGATCGCCAACGAACTAAGAAAGCGCTGATAATATATTTGAAGTCGTTTTAATTGAAACTTAAATTTAAAACAAAAGAAAGTAGGGAAAATAAAATGAAAAAGTCCATTAAATTCATGACGGCAGTTGTCGCGGCAGCAGCGGCGCTCGTTACCGTAAACTCCAACGCCGCTCCCAAGCGCGAAAAGCCTCTTAAGGTTCTCGCTATCGGTAACTCATTCTCCATTTGCGTCGGCAAGGAAATGCCTAAGGTCGCAAGGGATCTCGGATGTCCCCTCGATTTCTGCTCGCTTTATATCGGAGGCTGCACGCTCGATAAGCACGCTGCGAACCTGGATCATCCCGAGAAGAACTATTATCTCGTAACCTGGGATTATGTTTCATGCAAGAAGGGCGAGGAACCTTTCAAGGATCAGCTCGTTCTCAACAACAAAAAGCGTCCGTCCAGCAATATCGAAAGGATGCTCACGGCCGACAAGTGGGATATCGTCACCGTTCAGCAGGGCAGCCACCAGAGTTGGCAGGAGAAGTCCTACGAGCCTCACGGCACAAAGCTTCTTGAGATGATCAAGAAGTGCGCTCCCCAGGCTAAGGTTTACGTCCAGCAGACGTGGTCTTATACGCCTTGGGACGGACGCCTCGGCAAATGGGGCATCGACCAGAATCAGATGTTCGAGAAGCTCGAGTCCGCTTACGGCAAGTTCGCCGGGAATCATGGTCTTGACGTCATTAAGATGGGAGAGGCCGTTCAGCGCTTCCGCAAGGAGCTTCCCGTCAAGTACGTCGACGATTCCGGCAAGGAATCGAACGCGTACGACGTCGTCGGCGTCAACAAGTTCAAGACGCTCAAGGACGGCAGGATCTGGCTCGACGGCGATGCGTTCCATCTGAACAGGAAGGGCGAATATCTCCAGGCGCTCGTCTGGACCGCCAAGCTTTTTGATGTCGATGTCGCCAAGTGCAGGTATGTCCCCAAGTATCTCGAGAATTCTCCTGATACGGTCAAGCTTATGCAGAAGATCGCCAACGAAGTTGCAAGGTAAGTACAGGTCATGACACGAAAAGAATTCATCACCGGCGCGGCGGCTATTACGGCCGCCGGCGTTTTTGCAGACGGCCTTGATGCGGTTAAAGGCGATTCCCCCGAGCTGGCGGCCTCGAAGAAATGGTTCAAGGAGGCCCAATTCGGAATGATGGCCCATTGGGGCCTTTATTCGATTTTGGCGGGCGAGTGGAACGGCAAGCGCTGCGGCTCGTATTCCGAGTGGATACAGTGGGCGCGAAAGATCCCGAATAGGGAATATGCAAAACTAGCGACCGTTTTCAATCCGATCTTCTTCGATCCCAAGGATTGGATGAAGCGCGCACGCGACGCGGGGATGAAGTATTTCGTCATGACGTCGAAGCATCACGACGGCTTTGCGATGTACCGCTCGAAAGTTTCGAAGTTTAATGTCGTCGACGCGACTCCTTTTAAGCGCGATATCGTTGAAGAACTCGCCGAAGCCTGCCGCGACGCGGGGCTTAAGTTCGGGCTTTACTATTCCCAGGACGTCGACTGGAGCGAGCCAAACGGTGGCGGACTTTTCCGCAAGCATCACATGAAGTCCGAGCCGCGCGTCTGGGGCAACAACTGGGATTTCGGCCACATAAAGAAAGAGGACTACAATTTCGAGGAGTACCTCCAATCGAAATCCGTTCCACAGGTCAAGGAGATTCTCACGCAGTACGGCGACCTGTGCCTTATCTGGTTCGATGTTCCCATGACTTCAACCCTGGAGCAGTCGACGATGTTCCGCGATCTCGTAAGGAAGTATCAGCCGGGCTGTCTTATCAACGGCCGCATAGGCAACAAGATGGGCGATTACCATACGCCAACCGATAACGCTCTTGCCGAAAACACGAAGAAGGACGAGCTTTACGAAATGGTCGGAACGATGAACAATTCGTGGGGTTATCATCCGACCGATACGGATTACAAATCGCTTGAAACGATTCTCGGCTTCAAGAACAAGTCGAAGGAGATAGGTTCGAACTATATGCTCAATATCGGGCCAGATCACCTTGGCCGCATACCGGCTCCGGGGATAAAGATTCTCGACGGTTTATCGCAGGCAAAAATAATTTAAAAAACCCCCTTGCAAGGCGTAGGGCATATATGATATACTTTACGCCAACAACACGTTCGGGTGTGGCGCAGCGGTAGCGCAGTTGACTGTTAATCAATTGGTCACTGGTTCGAATCCAGTCACCCGAGCCATTCAAAAGTGAAAGAATCCGCCGTAAAAAGCGGATTTTTTTGTTTTCTGGAAAGATTTGCGGGATGTTTGTCCAGGGATGGAAGTCGTTATGACTTCGCAGCGAGTCGAGATTATCGAAAGACAGCGCTTTGTCGCTACGGGCGAGCCCGTATAAAATTCCCTCTTGCATAGAAGTGAAAAATTAGGTATCATTCACCTATTGATTCTAAAGGAGGTGCCAAGAATTGAATGATGACTTTCTCGTCTTCGATCACGTGACGAAACGGTTCGGCGCGATGACCGCTGTTGATGATGTGTCGCTTACGATAAAAAAGGGTGAGTTCTTCTCTCTGCTCGGGCCGAGCGGATGCGGAAAGACCACGCTTTTGCGCATGCTTGGCGGGTTTGAAAAGCCCGATTCCGGGCGCATTTACCTTGAAGGTAAGGACATAACGGATCTTCCGCCGAATCAGCGACGCGTCCACACGGTTTTCCAGAACTATGCGCTCTTTCCGACGATGACGATCTGGGATAATATCGCTTTTTCGTTGAAGTTGGCAAAGTGTTCGAAGGTCGAGATCGAAGAGAAGGTCGATGAGATTCTTGAGATGATTCAGATGTCGGAGCATGCCTGGAAATACCCGAATCAGCTTTCGGGCGGCCAGAAGCAGCGCGTCGCCATTGCCCGTGCGCTTGTCGACAGGCCCCAGGTTCTGCTTCTTGACGAACCCTTGGCGGCGCTCGACCTTAAACTTCGCCAGCACATGCTCATCGAACTCGATACGATCCACGATCAGGTCGGCATCACGTTTATGTACGTCACCCACGATCAAGGCGAGGCGATGAGCCTTTCCGACCGTATAGCCGTAATCAACCGCGGTAAAGTCGAGCAGCTTGACGGTCCCGCCAAAATCTACGAGGCTCCGGCTTCCCGTTTTGTCGCGTCGTTCATCGGCGACACCAACTTTTTTTCCGGGGAAATAACTTCGATCGACGGCGATTACTGCATGATCCAAGTTGAAGGCTTTCCTGTCATTAAAGCGTATAACGATAAGAATCTCAGGATTGATCAGTGCGTCGATCTTTCTGTGCGCCCTGAAAAGATTCGTGTTACGCTTGAGCCTCCTCCGCCCGAGAAGGGCGCCGGCATCAACGTCTTTCCCGCGAAAGTTCAGGATATCGTCTATCAGGGCGTTTATACCAAGTACTGGATTAAGGCCGGAGATTTGCGCATTGCGGCTTTAAAGCCTCACTCCCGTTTCCTCCTGGATCAGGAGACGATTACCTGGAACGACGATGTTTTCGTCTGGTGGCATCCCGACGACGGCTACATGGTGGAAGTGAAATGAGCGTCCCTCTGAAATCGAAGAAGGCCGAATGGCTTACGACTTTGCCGTCGTTCGTGTGGCTCCTGCTGTTCTTCGCCGTTCCGGCGCTGATCGTTCTCTCGTTTACTTTTCACGCGCATACTCCCAACGGCGGCGTAGGCGAGTGGAGTCTTTCGACCTGGCGCGAGCTCGTCGATCCGGACTATCCGGCCATCGTATGGAAGACGATACGTATTTCGTTCGAGGTTACGTTCTGGTGCATCCTTCTTTCTCTTCCGTGCGCGTACGCGATCGCGCGTCTTCCAAAGCGCTGGCGCGCGATTGTCGCGGGCGCGATAATGATGCCGTTTTGGACGAGTTTCGTTGTGCGGGTGTTCGCATGGAAAACTATTCTCCATCCCGAAGGCTGGCTTCAGGCGTGCTATCTCACGTATCTTAGAGTTTCCGAATGGATATTTGACTGGCTCCCGGGATTTCTCCAGAAGTTTTTTATCTGGATAGGCTTTGCCTCTGCGGACCGCGTGGATCCGATGCTGTCGACTATTGGGGATTCTGAGATTGCCGTCGTTCTCGTCTCGGTCTACACCTTCCTTCCGTTCGCGATAATGCCGATGTATACGGCGGCCGAAAAGTTCGATTTCTCTCTTCTTGAGGCGGCGCGCGATCTTGGCGCTAAAAACTTCTACGCCTTCAGAAAGATTTTCATTCCCGGTATCCGTCAGGGAATCATTTCGGCCGTTCTTATGGTGTTTATTCCGACTATCGGTTCGTATGTGATTCCTAAAATGCTCGGAGGAAAAGACTGCGTTCTTATCGGCAACAAGATTTTCTCGCGCGCGATGGAGTACCGCAACATTCCCCATGCGTCGGCTCTTGCCACATTGATGGCGATTTCCGTTCTTGTTCCGCTCGGATGCGCGGTATGGTGGAAAAAGCGCCAGGAGATGCGGGACAGAAAGAGGCTTGACGATAGAACTGCCCATCTTATGACGGGGGGTGCCGCATGAAGCGCTCGTATTTTTCGGCGGTGATTCTCGCGCTTGTCTTGGCGTTTCTGTATGTTCCGATCGTTCTTGTCGTCGTTTACGGCTTCATCCCTAATGGATTTTCGATGAGCTTTTTCAATGCCGATGGAGAATTTATCGGATTTACCGGAAAGTGGTATTCGATGATTTTTTCTGGTGACCACAGGGTGTATGCTCTTGTCGAGAGTTTTTGGCTTTCTCTTACGATAGCGGGGCTGGCGACGGTCATTTCTTGCGTGCTTGGAACGACGGCCGCGCTTGCGCTTCACAAGTGGAAGGGTAAGCTTCAGTCTTTGCATCATGCTCTCGTCTACACGCCTTTGATAATGCCCGACATTCTGATAGGTATTTCGCTTTTGATGCTGTTTGTCGCGTGCTGCGTCGATTGCGGCTTCTGGACGATTCTGATCGCCCATATTACATTCTGCGTGTCGTATGTCGTAATGACGATTCTTGCGCGTCTACAGGATTTCGACGACAGAATCATCGAAGCGTCGTATGATCTCGGCGCGGGTCCGTGGTATACGTTCTTTCATGTTCAGCTTCCGATACTGATGCCCGGAATCATCGCCGGCGGGCTTCTGGCGTTCACGCTTTCAATCGATGATGTTGTAATTACGATGTTTGTAAACGGTGCGGGAACAAATACTTTCCCGACATACGTAAGTTCCATGACTAAACATGACCGCAATCTGCCGGCGGTTTTTGCGCTTTCTACTCTTATGCTGCTGTTTACCTGTGTGCTGATGGGGCTGTCGAAACTCATAGCGCGCGGGGGTCGTACAAAAACGAAAGGTAAAATATAAATGAAGTTCGTTGATACTGCCAAGGTTGTTGCCGCTTCTGCGATGGCCGTTTCTCTGTTCGCCGGTTGCAGTAAAAGTGAAGAGGAAAGGGTTGACCTGTCCTCTGAGGTGAGGCAGGCCGCCGAGGCGAGCGGTTATAAGGGCGAGGGCGGAGTTCTCCATATCTACACGTGGAGCGATTATATCGACCCCAGCGTCATTGAAGAGTTTGAAAAGGCGCTCAACTGTAAGGTCAAGATCGATACGTTCGATTCAAACGAGGCGATGTACGCTAAGTTAAAGGCGGGAGGATCGGGCTATGATATCATTATGCCCAGTTCGTATCTCATCAAGACCATGGCAAACGAGGGACTTATCGTAAAACTGGATCATTCCAAAATCCCCTATGTTCGTAAAAACTTTGATAAGTCGTTTACTTCGCAGATTATCGATCCGAATTTCGAATATAACGTTCCTTACGCCGTCACCTATACGGGATTCATGTATATCAAGAACAAAATACCGGCCGGTGTCGATATAAACTCCTGGAAGGCGTTGGAAAGTTCCGCAATGCGCGGAAAGATCACTCTTCTTGACGACATGCGCGAAGTTATCGGTGCCGGCCTCATGTCGCTCGGCTACGGAATAAACTCGAGAAATCCCGCTGAGATCGATGCCGCCGTGGAACAGGTTTTGAAATGGAAGGCTAACGCCCGCAAATTTGACGCCGAGAGCTACAAGACGGAAGTCGCATCCTCGGCAACTTGGGTCGGTCACGGTTATTCCACCGACGCTACTCAGGTTATTGTCGGTGAAACTCCCAACGACGCCCGCGACGATATCGGTTTTGAGCTTCCGAAAGAAGGTTACGCGATCGCTTTTGACGAAATGGTGATTTCCTCAAAGGCTCAAAATCCCGATCTCGCCTATGCGTTCATCAATTTCATGTATGACGGCAAGGCCGCAAAAACGAACATGGAATACATCATGGGGCCAATGCCCGTCAAGCCCGGAATCGATGCTCTTGATCCCGAATATCGCAAAAAGATCGTTCTTTCCGATGAGTTGATCTCCAAAGGTCAACGTTTGATGCCCATTGACGATGATCCCGCGGTTAAGAAACTCTACGACGACGCCTGGGACCGCATTAAAGCTACGAAGTAAAAAGTGAAACTCGAAAACATACGCAATTTCTGCATTATTGCGCACGTCGACCACGGTAAGACGACGCTTTCGGACCGCATCCTCGAGCTCACGCACGCCGTGAGCCAGCGTGAGCTCAAGGAGCAGACTCTCGATGCGATGGATCTTGAGCGCGAGCGCGGCATTACGATCAAGTCCCACCCCGTTACGATGCAGTACGAGGCCAAGGACGGCAAGACCTATCTCTTCAACCTCCTCGACACTCCCGGCCACGTAGACTTCGCGTACGAGGTTTCGCGCTCGATGGGCGCGTGCGAGGGCGCGCTTCTGGTCGTCGATGCGGCCCAGGGCGTCGAGGCCCAGACGGTGGCCAACACCTACTTCGCCCAGGACGCGAAGCTCGAGATCGTACCTGTTCTCAACAAGGTCGATCTTCCCGGCGCCGACGTCAAGGAGGTGAGCCGCGAAATCGAAGACCTCCTCGCCATTCCGATGGACGAGCCGCTTCTCGTTTCCGCCAAGACGGGCGTCGGGTGTCCTGATGTCTTAGAGGCGATCGTAAACCGGATTCCGCCGCCTGAAACGAAAGGCGTCGACGCGCCTTTAAGAGCGCTCGTCTTCGATTCGGTATTCGACGAATTCCGCGGCGTTATTACGTATGTTCGAGTCGTGGATGGCTCGCTCAAGTCCGGTCAGGGCGTTACGTTTATCGGTAGCCGCGTTCAGACGACCGTTCACGAGGTCGGCATCTTCTCGCCGAACAAGAAGCCTGTCGACCGTCTCGAGGCGGGTCAGGTAGGCTACATCGTCGGCACGGTGAAGGATCCGAGCGAGATCAAGATCGGCGATACCGTGACGACCACGAAGCTCGGCTCGAACGAGCCGCTCGAAGGCTTCCACGATATCCACCCGACGGTGTTCTGCGGCATCTACCCGATGTCCACCGACGAGTTCCAGAAGGTGGCTCAAGGTCTGGAGAAGCTCCACCTCAACGACTCCGCGTTCACGTTCCACCACGAAAGCTCTCTTGCGCTCGGATTCGGTTTCCGCTGCGGATTTCTGGGGCTTCTTCATATGGAGATCGTCCAGGAGCGCCTGAGGCGCGAGTTCAATCTCGACATCATCTCCACTTCTCCGGGCGTAGTCTACAAGCTTAAGATGAAAAACGGCGAGGAGCGCGATCTCGACAATCCTCTTCAGATGCCCGATCCGTCGGCTCTCGAATCAATCGCCGAGCCGACGCTCAAGGCGCGTATCATCACGCCGTCCGGTTCGATCGGAGACGTCATGCGGATCGTCATGGATCGCCGCGGGCTCGTCGAGGGAACGGAGACGATCGACGCCAAGCGCGTGATGCTCCACTGCATGCTCCCCCTGAACGAGATTCTCATCGACTTCCACGATACGTTGAAGTCCGTCTCCCACGGCTACGCTTCGATGGACTACGAGCCTGCTGGCTATCAGGTCTCCGATATCGTCAAGATGGATATTCTTCTCAACGGCGAGACCGTCGACGCGTTTGCGACGATGGTTCACCGCGACAAGGCGAGAACGCGCGGCATCCAGATGTGCAAGGCGCTCGCCGATTCCATTCCGCCCCATCAGTTCAAGATTCCCGTTCAGGCGGCGATCGGACGCGAAATCATCGCACGAGAGGATATCCGTCCGTTCCGCAAGGACGTCCTTGCGAAGCTCTACGGCGGCGACGTAACGCGAAAGATGAAGGTTCTTGAGAAGCAGAAGCGTGGCAAGGCCCGCATGAAGGAGTTTGGCCACGTCAATGTTCCTCAGTCGGCGTTCATCGCAGTACTTAAAGGCACTATAAAAGAAAAATAAAAAGGTTGATATGAGCGAAAAGATCACGATGCAGAACGGGAAGCTTTGTGTTCCTGAAAATCCTATAATTCCTTTTGTCGAGGGCGACGGTACGGGGCCTGACATCACGAAGGCTGCAATGGTCGTCTGGAACGCGGCGGTCGAAAAGGCCTACGGCGGCAAGCGCAAGATCGAGTGGAAAGAAGTCCTCGCCGGTGAGAAGGCTTTCAACCAAACGGGAGAGTGGCTCCCCAAGGAGACTCTCGACACCTGCCGCGACTGTCTTGTGTCGATTAAAGGTCCTCTTACGACGCCCGTCGGTGGCGGCATCCGTTCGATCAACGTAGCCATGCGTCAGGAGCTTGATCTTTACGTCTGCTTGAGGCCCGTCAGATACTTTCAGGGCGTTCCCTCTCCCGTAAAGCGTCCCGAGCTTACCGACATGGTAATCTTTCGCGAGAATACCGAAGATATCTACGCCGGTATTGAATGGATGAACGGAACTCCCGAAGTCGAGAAGATCAAGGCGTTTCTCCTGGGCGAGATGGGGGTAAAGAAAATCCGTTTCCCCGAGACCTCGTCGATCGGCATCAAGCCCGTTTCGCTCGAAGGCACAGAGCGCCTCGTCCGCGCGGCGATCGAATACGCGATCGACAACGACCGCAAGTCGGTGACGCTCGTTCACAAGGGCAACATCCAGAAGTTCACCGAAGGCGCTTTCCGCGATTGGGGCTATAAGCTCGCCCAGCGCGAATACGGCGCGACTCTGATCGACAAGGGGCCTTGGTGCGAGTTCAAGAATCCGAAGACCGGCCGCACGATCGTGGTCAAGGACTGCATCTGCGATGCGTTCCTCCAGCAGATTCTGACGCGCCCCGCCGAGTACGATGTGATTGCGACGCTCAATCTGAACGGCGACTACGTTTCCGACGCGCTTGCCGCGACGGTCGGCGGAATCGGCATCGCCCCCGGCGCGAACATCAACTACCAGACGGGAGTCGCCGTTTTCGAGGCGACCCACGGCACCGCGCCCAAGTACGCAAATCTCGACAAGGTGAATCCCGGTTCGCTCATTCTTTCGGGCGAGATGATGCTCCGCTACATGGGCTGGACCGAGGCTGCCGACAAGATCATCGAAGCGATGGACAAGGTCATCGCCGCGAAGACGGTCACCTATGACTTCGCCCGCCAGATGGAGGGCGCGACGGAGGTCAAGTGCTCCGAATTCGCCGCTGCGCTCGCCGCCGCGATGTGATATGAAAATCGCGCTTACGGGAGATGTTGCGCTCGAACTGATTGCGCCTTACTTCCGCAAGGCGGGATTCGAGGTTTACGTTCCCGCGGGTTTCGCCGTGTGGAGGCAGGAACTGATAGACAAGGATTCGCCCCTCAACAGATTCGGGGCGGATCTTGTTTTTAATGTGACCGCGTACGATGACATTCTTTCGAAAGAGGTGCCGGGCTTTTTTGATGAAAGAATGAGAGTTCTGGCGTCAATGCCTTATTCGCTGGATGCGATCGACGCGCTCGTCGCCGAAGCGGAGTTTTCTCTCCTGTCCGCGCCCAAGAAGATTCTCGCGCTTGACGCCGACAACACTCTTTGGAAGGGGGTTTTGAGCGAAGACGGGCGCGATGCGCTTGAGCCGTTTGCAGAATTCCAGAAAGGTGTTCTTGAGCTGCGCAGAAAGGGCGTCGTTCTCGTGCTTTTGACGAAGAACGATCCGGGCGAAAATTTCATGCGCGAGGATATGCCGCTCAAAGATGGCGACTTCGCCGCGAGAAGAATCAACTGGGCGCCCAAGGCCGGCAATCTCATCGAGGCGTGCCGCGAGCTGAACCTTTCGGCCGACAGCGTCGTTTTTGTGGACGACAACCCTTACGAGCGCGCCCAGATGAAGGCCCATCTGTCCGAGGTGACTGTCGTGCCGTTTCCGAAGGATATGTCCGCTCCGGCGCAGTTTTTGCGTCGCCTGGAGCAGTATTTTTTCGGCGACGCCGGAAAAACCGACGAAGATCGCCTTCGCGCCGCAGATTATGCTTCCCGCGCAAAGGTTGATTTGAGCGCCTTCAGTACGGTCGGCGAATATCTCGAGAGTTTGTGTCTGGAGGTTGTTCCGTCTTTGGCGGAGAAGGGCGACATTCCGCGATTGGCGCAGATGGCCGGGAAGACGAATCAGTTCAACGCGACGACAATTCGCCGAGACGAGGGCGATTTTAAGAAACTTCTGGCTGACGATGCCAAGAAGGTTTTTGTATTCCGCACCCGGGACAGGTTTGCCGAGCAGGGGATAGTCTGCTATATCGTCGCGGATCTGACCTTGAAGAGGATAACGGATTTCGTTATGAGTTGCCGCGCAATGGGACGGACGCTCGAGTTTTTTGCGTATGATTACGCCTCAAAAGCCTTGGGTGAAGATTATCCGATCGATTTTTCTCCGACAGCAAAGAACGGGCCGTTTAGGGCCTTTCTTGAAAATGGTTTGGAGAAGGTTTCGCATTATCGCCAGGTCGTCGCTTTTTGAAATCGCCTGTGTTTTGTTCATGCTGCTTTGTTCGCTGCGCTTGCGCCCGGGAACGCTTGCGGATAAGTCCGCGTGAAATCAAATTTCACTATTGACATACCTACCCGAAGGTATGTATAATATCGGTCACGCTGGTGAAAGGATTGTCGTAGAATGCCCAGAAGAGCTAAAGAGGATGCCGCTAAAACTCGTGATCGCATACTTGCGAGCGCGCTTTCGCTTTTTGCCAAAAAGGGCTATGATCATACGACGTTCAATGATATCGCCGCGCGTCTCAAGATGACCAAAGGCGCGGTATACTGGCATTTCGAATCGAAAGAAAAATTGCTGATTGAACTTGTTCGTGAGATGCTTCTGTCTTTCGAGCGCGAGATTTTCGACCTTTTGCCTCCCGGAGAAAAGTCTTTCGACCGCCTTTCATTCTCGGATGTGGCCGATATGATGGTCCGTCATGCGGTGCAGACTGTTTCCGATTCCAAGAGGGCGGCGTTTTTTATGCTGATGCACGAGCAGATCCGCTGGTCGTCGGCATCAATGGGGTCGGTTCGTGAAGATATTCTGAAAAGCAAGAAATTCGGGCCGTGGGAAGCGTTCAACGTCGCGGTTCAGAATGATATCCGTTATGCTCGCGTGTCGCCGGAAGTAGACTCGAAAGAAATCGCGAGTTGCTGCATGTCTTTGTGGAACGGTCTTGTGAGATCCCATATCGACAAGTTTCTGCAGTGCGATCTTGAGTCCACTCTTACGAAGGCGTATTCGGCGATATGGAGAGATTTGCAGGCCGGTGCCAGCCCGGAAATTTAAAAAGAAAGGCAGAGAGCTATGAGTGAAGAGAAAAAAACTGAAAAGAAAGCCGCTTCAAAAGTCGGAACGGTTATTGGTGTCGTCGTGCTTGTTGTTGCATGTGTAACGGGCGGATGGATCGCTTGCGATATGTGGCCTAAGGATGCGCCTCCGAAACCGGAAGTGCCTTTTGTTCCTCCTTCTGTTGAAGTCCGCGCCGTCGAAGAGTGTGCGTTTCTCAATCCCGAAAGGTTTGTTGCCCATATCGAGCCTTGCAAGGAAGTCGACATCCTTCCGCAGGTTGACGGTTATGTGAAAGAACTTAAGTTCAAGGAAGGCGATATTGTCAAGAAGGGCGATGTGCTTTACGTTCTTGATGCCGAACGCTATGAAGCGATCGTCAATCAGAGGAAAGCCGATCTTGTCGCCGCCGAGGCCGAAGAGCGTCGCGCGGCTCGTTATTGGCAGCGCATTCAGAATCTTGACTCGAAAAGCATCTCCGATCTCGAGCGCGACAACGCCGAGGCGGGCGCCGAGTCCGCCAAGGCGGCCGTGCTGCAGGCGAAAGCCAATCTCGTCGTAGCCGAGTACGATCTGAAGAAGACGACGGTGGTCGCTCCCATTACGGGTCAGATCGGCAAGTCGACCGCTTACGAAGGCGATTACGTGGCGCCCTCGAGAGGTGTTTTGGCGCGTATAGTCCAGACGGATCCCGTACGCGTTTCATTCCCGGTTTCCGATCGCGACTACATTCAGTGGTGCAAGGAAGGTTTTGACGGTTTTGACGGAAAATACCGCATGCGCCTTCTTCTGCCCGACGGTAAGAATATGTACGACAAGGTCGGTAAATTCGCGTTTGTCGACAACGAAATGAGTAAGGGTACGGGTTCTGTTCTGGTGCGTGCGGAGTTTCTCAATCCAGACAATATTCTTCTTCCCAATACCTTTGTCACGCTTATTCGCGATGCGAAGGCGGAAAAGATCAATCCCTGCGTGTATGAACAGTCTTTGTTTGTCCTTGAAAACGGCAAGCAGGCCGTTTGGGTCGTGAAGGATAACGGCGCCGTCGAGCTGCGCGAGGTGGAAGTCGGAAATAAGCAGGGACGTCTGGTGCCTGTCACCAAAGGCCTTGCAAAGGGCGAGAAGGTGGCGATTACGGCTGTTTCGAAACTGGCCGACAAGATGACGGTCAAAGTTGTTTCGGGTAAAGCTGTCCTTAATGACGATCTTGATCCAAATTACAAGTCCCCGATCAAGGACTAAGGAGGCGCCATGAAGCTTTCCATTCGCAAGTCCATAGACCAGATAAAAACCTTCTCGCGCACATTCATCAACCGCCCGAGGTTTGCGATGGTTATTGCCATCGTTTTGACCATGGCGGGCATGATGGCGTATTTCAATCTGCCCGTTTCGCAGTATCCCAGACTGACGCCGCCGTCCATTTCAGTGTCTTATTCATATCCCGGCGCGAGCGCCAAGGAGGTTATGAATACCATCGCCATGCCGATCGAAGATCAGGTCAACGGCGTTGATGATATGCTATATATGGTTGGATCGTGCTCGGACGACGGCAGTTATGCGCTCAACGTTTCGTTCGAGGTCGAGTCCGACCGCGATATGGACATGGTCAAAGTCCAGAACCGGGTTGCTCAGGCGGAAGCCAAGCTTCCCGCCGAGGTTAAGCAGATCGGCGGGCGCATTCGCGCGCAGTCTGAGGACATGCTCGGTTTTATGGCTTTGCGCTCTCCGTCAGGCAAGCTTTCGCGTCTTGAGATTTCGGACTATATCTATTCTAACATTCAGCCTGTTCTCCTGCGAATTCCCGGCGTGGGCGAAGCGACCGTGTACGGTCCTCGTCTTGCGGTCAGGGTTTGGCTCGATCCAGACCGTATGGCGGCGTTGAGCATCACCACCGACGATGTCATTGCGGCGATCTCCAAGCAGAATATTCAGGCGTCGGTCGGCTCGGTCGGTGCGTCCCCCATGGCTGAAAATGCGGCGCGCGTCTTTACTCTGACGGCCAAGGGGCGTCTGACGAAGCCCGAAGAGTTCAAGGAGATTGTAGTGCGCAGCGACGACAATGGCGGCATTGTCAAGCTCAAAGACATCACCAAAGAAGGCAAGGGTGTCGAGGGTGTTGAGATCGGCGAGGAGAATTACATGTTCTCCGGCCAGTTCAACGGAGAGAACGCCGTTATGATCGCGCTTCAGCAGAAGCCGGGCGCGAACGCCATCGAAACCATGGATAAGATATACGAGACATTCAGGGAACTTGAAAAAGATTTTCCCGACGGTCTCGAGTGGGAAACCCCGTACGATGCGACGGAATATGTGCGAGTCTGCATTGAAGAAATCATTTTAACGCTTTTCATCACGTTCCTTCTTGTCGTTTTCGTATGTTACCTCTTTCTTCAGGACTGGCGCGCTACGCTGATTCCGTGTCTGACGATTCCCGTGTCGCTGTGTTCGACGTTTATCCTGATGGCCGTTCTCGACTACTCGGTCAACATTCTGACGCTCTTCGGCCTTGTTCTCGCCATCGGAGTCGTGGTAGACGACTGCATCGTTGTGGTTGAACGCGTGCAGTTCCTGATAGAGACGCGCCGTCTGAACGCAAAGGAAGCGTCGATTCAAGCGATGAAGGACGTTACGGGCGCGGTTATAGCGACAACGCTCGTTCTGCTCGGCATCTTTGTTCCTGTAGGGTTTATGAGCGGCATTACGGGCCGTATCTACCAGCAGTTCTCCGTAACGCTCTCTGCCGCGGTCTGTTTTTCGACCGTATGCGCTCTTACGCTCGCGCCCGCCTTATGTTCACTCCTTCTTCGCGAGGCGCGTCCCTTTAAGCGCGGTCCGTTCGCCTGGTTTAACAGAGCGCTTGATAAATTCAAAAATTTCTTCGTTACCTTGGCCAGGTGGCTGGCGAGCAGGATTTTCCTTTCGCTTGTTCTCCTGCTGCTTACGATCCTCCTGACTCTTCAGTTCTTCTCCAAGACAGAGACGGCGTTTTTGCCCGAAGAAGATCAGAGTGTGGTTTTCTGTGCCATGGAAATGCCCGAGGGTACCGCGCGCGACAGGACGCGTGATACTGCGCTAAAGGCCGTGGAATTGCTTAAAACTTTGCCGGAAGTCGAGTCTGTCATGACGATCACCGGCTGGGGTATGGTCGGCGGTCGCGGCGAAAACCAGACGACGGTTATTGTCGATCTGAAGCGCTGGCAGCACCGCAAGGATCCCGGGCAGCACGTTTCAAAGGTCATTCCTAAGATTCAGGGACTTTTGAATTCCGAAATAACCGAACCCGCATGGAAGGTTTTCGCGCCGCCCGCGATTCCGGGATTGGGAAATGCAAATGGCATCTCGTTCCATCTTCAGGATAAGACCGGTACCGATTCGGCAAAACTCGACGAGGTTAAAAATCTCGTTCTTATGAAGCTCAATCAAAACCCGAATGTTCTGGCCGCGTTCTCCGGCTTCAACGCGAAGACTCCCCATATCAGGTTCGAGCTTGATCGCGAGAAGGCGGAAATGTTCAGGGTTTCCGTCGACGACGTCTACAAGACTTTGCAGAACCATCTCGGTTCAAGGTACATCAACGACGTTAATCTGGGCACTCAGGTCAACCGCGTGGTGATATGCGCAGAAAACGCCTTCCGCAAGGGTCCGGAGGATGTCGAGAAACTTCAGGTTAAGTCGAAAGACGGCAAAGACATTCTTATCGGTTCTCTCGGAACTATCAGGTACGAGCTCGGACCGCGGACGATTTCGACCCGAGATAAATATATGTCGGCGGACGTAACCGTTCTGCCGAAGCCGGGTGTCGCGTCGGGTGCGGTGATGGACGAAGTCAGGGCCCTCATGGAAGAGACGCTGCCTGATGGCTACGGCTTTGAATGGTCGAGCCTGTCGTTCCAGGAAGAACGCAACGAGGGCGCCGCGGCGCCGCTGATTCTCCTCGCGATTCTGTTCGGTTATCTCTTCCTTGTCGCCCAGTACGAATCGTGGACGATTCCGATGCCGGTAATGCTTTCGATTTTCGTAGCGGTGCTTGGCGCATTGCTGGGTCTCAAGTGGTTCGGAATCTGGATGACCGGCGCGCCGTATCCGCTTTCCATCTACGCGCAGCTTGGTCTCGTTCTGCTCGTAGGCCTCGCCTCGAAGAACGCGATTCTCATCGTTGAGTTCGCCAAGGAGAAACGCGAGGTTGAAAAGTATTCCATTGTTGACGCCGCGGGAATCGCCGCGGGTGAGCGTCTGCGTCCTCTCCTGATGACGGCTCTCACCACGCTTTTAGGCACGTTGCCGATGATGATCGCCACCGGCGCGGGCGCCGCGAGCCGCAACCATCTCGGCACGACCGAATTTTTCGGTATGCTCGCGTCTGTTGTTTTTGGTATACTGTTGGTGCCTGGTCTGTATTCGCTTTTCCAGACATGGCGCGAAAACGTCAAGCGTTTTTTCTCGTATCTTTCCGCAACCGCAGAACGTCATCGTAAATTAAAAGAAAGAAAACAGTCATGAAATCATCTTATTCCGTCATAGTGTTGGCCTTTCTCGCCGGATGTTCCTCCTTGCCGTCCGTAGGGCCTGATTATGAAAAACCTGAAGTTGAAATTCCTGATTTCCCTATGCCGGATGCCGGTACGACGGATGTCGATAACGACGACAAGCGTTATATAATATCGACCAATGAGCTTTCTGCCTGGTGGACGCGCTTTGATGACAAGACTCTGGCGGGTCTTGTCGATACCGCCGTTTCGAACAATATTTCGTATAAGATGGCTTTTGAGCGCCTGACGCAGAGCCGCTGGCAGCTCTTTGGCTCTTTAGCGGCTTTTATGCCGAAGATTTCGGCGAATGGTCAGGCGATGCGTTCTGACGAAGCGTTGATTTCGAATTATCAGGATTTGTTCAGAACGGGGTTTGACGCGTCCTGGGAGATTGATATCTTCGGCGGCAATCGCCGCGCTACAGAGTCGGCTATCGCCGAGTTTGAGGCGGAGAGTCTATCATTAAATGATGCGTGGGTTTCGCTCACCGCCGAAGTCGGTCGCCAGTACATCGAACTGAGAACGACTCAACAGCGCATCGCCGTCGCGCGCGCCAACCTGAAACTTCAGAGCGAGACGTACGACATCGTCAAATCGCGTCTTGACACCGGTATCGGCGATGTGTTGTCCGTCAATCAGTCGAAATATATCGTTGAGCAGACGCGCGCGGTGATTCCTCCGCTTCTCGCCCAGGAAGAGCGCCTTATGAACTCGATTGCGATTTTGATCGGCTCCATGCCCGGATCTTGCCACGATTCGCTTAAATCGTGCCCTGACCGCGATTGGCTCGTGCCGGCCGGCCGTCTCGCCGAAACCCCGCTCGATTTGATTCGTATGCGCCCTGATGTTCGTGCGGCGGAGCGCAGACTCGCCGCTCAATCGGCGCGTATCGGTGTAGCCAAGTCAATGTGGTATCCCAAACTTTTCATTAATGGTGAACTTGGCCTTAAGACGGGAGAGTTTCACGATCTGTTCAAACGCAAATCGCTCTACGGCTCGTTTGGACCTTCGGTAAGCTGGCCGATTTTCCAAGGCGGCAGAATTTATGCCGATGTCAAGGTTGAAGAGTCCCGTACTCGAGAAGCGTGTCTTAATTATGAGCTTACGGTTCAAAAGGCGTATGAAGAAGTTCGCGATATGTATGCCGCCTACACTCGTGAATATCATCGTTATGAAGCCCTGAAGGAGGCCGTCAAGGCGGCCCAGGACGCTGTAGCGATTTCAAAAGATCTCAACGAGAAGGGCCTTAAAGATTTTACCGCCGTTATTGACGCCCAGCGTTCTCTTCTGACCCTCGAAGAGTCCCTCGTCGCTTCGCGCGGCGACATTACAGAACATTTAATTGCTCTGTATAAGGCGCTTGGCGGCGGTCTCGCCTCCAAGTGAAACGGGGGTTGACGACGGGCGGCTTTGCCGCCCGTTTGTTTTTTTATGAAAATCTAAAATTCGTGGTTGACAAAAACGGCAAGATTTGAGATACTATGTCCCATGTAGCACCCGTGGTGAAATTGGCATACACGCCAGATTCAGGTTCTGGTGCCGCAAGGTGTGTGGGTTCAAATCCCACCGGGTGCACCAAACAAAAAGGCCCCTTCGTCTATCGGCTAGGACATCTGGTTCTCATCCAGGAAAGAGGAGTTCGACTCTCCTAGGGGCTGCCAATTAAGACTGCGAATAGGGCACTTGAGGGTTGCGGCCAGTGAAGAAGGTGTTGAAAAAATCTCTCAAATATTCAATCAAGGCGATGATCGGTCTGTTCATCGTCTTTGTTTTGTTTTTGGGAAGCCTTTTCTTTCGCGAGCAGAAACTTCCGCGCTTTGTCGTTGACGGGATAGCGGAGAAATATTCAACCGAGAATTTTCGGCTTGATTGCGAAAACGCCTATTTCAGCTTCCGCTACGGGTTGCGCCTGTTTAACATTTCTCTGTATGACAAGAGGAAGGAGGACGCCTTTTCGGATCCTGTCGCGAGGGTGAAAACCGTTCATTATGAATTTTCGAAAAAAACCTTGAGCCTCGACAAGCTTGAATACGAGAGATTGAGCGACAGCTATTATAATCCTGTTGACGACGGTTCGCCTGACGAGGCTCCGCTCGATTTTGAGATTCCCGATATTCCCGTGACTACGATAGTGATGACCTCACCGTCGATCTTGGGGCTGAAGCCCGACAAGGTTGTGCTTAACGTCAACATGATTCCCAAAATGGGCTGCATCGCATTCAACGATCTGGAGATCGTTTCCCCGTCCCGCAGCGGAGATACGGTTCTTCGCGGAAGCGCCTTGATGGATCTGAGGAGCCAGAAGTTCACTTCTCATCTTAAAGGCTCCGCGACCCAGAGGCAGATAAGACCGCTCATCGAGACGCTGGATGTACGGTGCGCTTTGCCCTATATGGACGCATTCACGGATATTCCGGTTCCCGTAAAGTGCGACGCGTTTTTTGATGTCGATCTTCTTGCCGGCGACTTTGCGATGAAGCTTAAGCTGGATGTCGAAAAGATGGGCAGGTACAATTCCGTGCCGATGGCGTACGCAAAGGGCGGAATCGATTTCAAGTCAAAGAACATCGACGGCCGGAGAAACGTCGTCACGAAGATCACTGTTTCAGATTCCGAGGATTGCGAAGGGCGGAAGATGGCCGGCTGGGTGACGGTCGACGATTTTTCGGGCAAATTCAAGGTCGGGTACGACTGCAAGACGGAGCTGAAGATAGAAGACGCCTTGAAGATCGCAGATTTCATGGAGCCGTCCACTTTCGATTTTGTTCGGTTCGACAGCGATTCGCGCATAACCGTCAACGGCTTTACCGGAACTTCGGCCGAAGCTCTTGAATTCAACAATCTCGAAGGCGAGGCAAGGGCGAAATCCGGTTCTTTCAGCGGATTCAGGTTTTCGAACCTGAACGGGAGGTATTCCCTCAAGAAGGATGTGGTTTCGCTGGAGGCCGAGATGACCGGCGCCGACGGCGGGAAAGTCAACTTCTCCGGATTTGTCGGGTGTGAAAAGTTCGAAGACGGCAAAGCGCACTTCGCTCTTAAGGGTTCCTACCGCAACGGAACGCTGAAGGAATGGGCCGACACGCTCCGGTTCGATCTGGGAGAGCGCAAAGGCAATGTCGATATCGATCTGGACATATCGGGTGTAGCCGCCACCAACATGTGGAATACGGTGAACGGGAGCGGAAGCATCAGAATCACCGAGGGCCATCTTGCCCGCGTGAAGGTTTTTTCCGGTCTTACCGAATTGCTGGCCGAGAAGGTGCCCGGTATTTCGTTCCTTGTAGACCAGACCCAGGCGTCTGCCGATTTCAAGTTCGACAATGGCGTAGTTTCGACTGAAAATCTTTACATAGAAGGCGGGCTTGTTTCGATAAAAGGCTGGGGTGGATACGATATCGCAAACGACAATCTCGATTTTGTCGTGCGCGTCCAGTTCATGAAGAGGGAATCTATTGCGGGCAAGGCCGTTCATCTGCTGACATTCCCGGTCACAAAGACACTTCTGGAATTTAAGGTTTCAGGATCTATAGACGATACAAAATGGGAAAACATCCAAATTACCGACAGGATATTTTGACATGAATCTGACAAGTCCGAGCCAGGTCAAGGCGTGGTGCATCGAAAACGGGTTTCATCCCAACAAGGTGCTGGGGCAGAATTTTCTCATCGATAGGAACGCGCTTCTGGGGATTGTCGATGCCGGGTTGAAGGATGTTGCCGATCTGGACAGCGCGAAGGTGCTGGAGGTAGGTCCGGGTCTGGGCGTGCTTACCGAAGAGATGCTTTCGCGCGGCGTTTCCGTTACGGCCGTCGAGAAGGACCCTGTTCTCGCGGCGCGCCTCAAGGAATCGCTGGGGTCGCCCGAAAAGCTTGATGTGATTGCCGGAGATGCGTTGAAATACATCGCCAAAGGCGGAAGCGAAATCGAATTTGATGCGATGGTGTCCAATCTCCCGTATCAGGCGGGAACGCGAATTCTGCTTGATTTGGTCGTCGCCAGGCGCATTCCTTCAATGACTGTTCTCGTTCAGACCGAGGTCGCCGAGCGTCTTGCGGCGCCGGAAGGATCGAAAACGCGGTCGTTGTCCGGCGTATGGGCGCAGCTCGATTACGATGTCAAAATTTTGCGCAAGCTGCCTCCGAGTTGCTTCTGGCCGCGTCCGCAGATTTGTTCGAGTGTTGTCAAACTGGTGCGTCATGATAGAAATGTTGCGCTTTCTGCTGAAGAACGCAAGCTTTTTCACAGTTTGACCAAGAGGGCTTTTGAACATAGACGCAAACAACTTGGCAGCATATTCAAAGATTTGATACAATCTACGGCAAGAGCCGAGGTGCTCTCCAATGAAGACTGGATAACTTTAGTGAAAGGACTCATAAATGAAAACTCCTGAAGAATTGCTTAAAGCCAATGGTTTCGTTCTCGCCGAAGAAATCGATCGCCAGGCCATGTTGGCGTCGCTTCTCTCGGAGATGGATAAGGGCTTGAAGGGCGAAAAGTCGTCTTTGATGATGATTCCCACGTATGTCGGAGTCAACGGAAAGATTCCCCAGGGAGCCAAGGCTATCGTTCTCGACGCCGGCGGCACCAATTTCCGCGGCGGCATAGTCACCATCCCGCCTGCCGTTGAGGACAAGTGCAACCAGCCGATGCCCGGCACGAAGGGCGAGGTCGATGTCGAATCGTTCTACAATGCTTTCGCCTCCGAGGTTAAGCGTCTTGACGGCAAGGCTACGGTCGAGAAGATCGGCTGGTGCTTCTCGTATCCCGCCGAGGCGACGAGCGATCTTGACGCGAAGCTCGTCCGCTGGACAAAGAACATCGAGGCTCCCGGCATCGTCGGACAGTATGTCGGCAAGGAGCTTCTCGCCCGCACGGGCGGAAAGTCGATCGCCGTCGTCAACGATACGGTCGCGACGCTCCTTGCGGCTAAGGCTACAGAGGGCGACAAGACCTATTCATCCTACATCGGATTTATTCTCGGCACCGGAACGAACACAGCTTATGTCGAGAAGAACAGGAACATCGCGAAGCTTCCCGATGCCGATCCCGACGGCTCCATGATCATAAACGCCGAATCAGGCTCCTTCGACAAGGCTCCCGACAGCACGTTCGACAAGGCGGTCGACGCGAAGAGCGGGAACCCCGGATTCGGGCTTTTCGAGAAGAAGATCGCCGGCGCCTATCTCGGCGCGCTCGGTCTCGAGATCTACAAGGCCGCGGCCAAGGAAGGCCTTTTCTCCCAAAAGGCCGCTTCTGCGATTCTCGGTCTCGGTTCTCTCGAGACGATGGATCTCGACAATTTCTGCGCGGCGTTCAAGAAGCCCGGCCGCGACAACGTCCTCGATGCGATCTTCGCGGAGAGCGCCGACTCCGATGTGGCGCGACGCCTGGGAATTCCCGTCTTCGAGCGCGCTGTCGTCCTTACTGCTGTTCAGCTCGCGGCGTTCGTCATCAAGTCCGGCGAAGGAACCGACGCTTCGGCTCCCGTCGCCATTAACGCAGACGGTTCGACCTACTACAAGACGCGCGCCGTTCCGTTCGCCGACGACGTCCGTCGCGAACTCGACGAGATGCTTGTGAAATCCAGGAACATCCACTACACGATTACGCCTCAGGTCGACGATGCGCCGATGGTGGGTGCGGGAATCGCGGCGATGCTCTAATACTTGAAGGCCGATGAAAAGATTGATATTCTGTGCCGCTGTATGCGCGACGGTCGCTGTCGATGCGCTCGAGGTTGACGGTGTCGCGGCGACTGTCGGGAACGTCACCATTCTGCATAGCCAGGTCATCGACGAGATGATGCGGCGCGGCGTTTCCGACGAGCGGCTTTATCCGGAGTTCCGCGACAAGCTTGTCGAGCGAGAGCTCATTCTCAAGGCCGCCGCCAAGGCAAAGCTGACGATGCAGGATTGGGTTGTCGAAGACCGCATCCGCGCGATCGTCGACGAATCCTTCGGCGGCGACCGCACCAAGCTCGAGGCGATGCTCGTCGAGAGGAAGATCTCCGAAGCGGATTGGCGCAGAAGAATAAAGGAAGATATGGTCGTCGCGGCCATGCGCTGGACCGTCGTCGACAAGAATGTCACGGCATCCCCTATGGAAATGCGCGAGGAATATGTTAAAAATTCCGAGCGCTATTCCTCCGGGAATACGGTCAGCGTTTCCGTAATACTTCTTTCGCCCGAGAACTCGGAGAAGAAGAAAGAGATAACCGAACTTCTGAAGTCTGAAAGCTTCGCCGATCTCGCGAGGAAATATTCCTCCGACAAGCGGGCCAAGAAGGGCGGACGCTACAGGGATATCGTTCCCGAGGACGAGTTCAGCGCTGCGGTCTGCGAAGAAATAGCCAAAACTCCCAAAGGCTCCGTTTCGAAGTGGCTCGAAATAGGCGGCTGGAGCTTCCTTCTGCGCAAGGATGACGAAAAGCCCTCCTCAAAGCGTTCTTTTGCGGATGCCTACGCGGATATCGAGGCTAATGTGAAATTGGCCAAGCAGAAGCGTCTCTACGACGGATGGATTAAAAGGCTCAAGGCCGAAACATACATTAAGATTCATTGAGAATCGGATTGGAAAACATGAGAACATTACCGTTCACAAAAGACAAACTCGAAGAGATTTCCGCGAAATGGCCGACTCCGTTTCACATCTACGATGCCGCCGCCATACGCGCCAACGCCGCGAGGCTGAAAAAGGCGTTTGCCTGGAACGCCGGTTTCCGCGAGTATTTTGCGGTGAAGGCGGCTCCCAATCCGTATCTGATGAAGCTGATGAAGGAGTTTGACTTCGGCTCCGATTGCTCGTCCATGGCCGAGCTTGAGCTGGCCGCCCGCGTCGGCAACACGGGCGAGGCGATAATGTTCACGTCCAACGACACTCCCGCCGAGGAATTCCGCCGTGCGTGGGAACTCGGAGCCATAATCAACTTTGACGACATTACGCATTGGGATTACTTCCTTTCGTCGTGCTCCGGGGCCGCGAATTTCGACTCGGATCTTCCGGGCAGGGTTTTCTGCTGCCGCTACAATCCCGGCCCGCTGAAGGGCGGCAATGCCATCATCGGCAAGCCCGAAGAGGCGAAGTACGGGTTTACGCGCGAGCAGCTTTTTGACGGCTACGCAAAGATGAAGGCGGCCGGAGTGACGCGCTTCGGTCTTCATACGATGGTCGCCTCGAATGAACTCAACGCCGACTACATCATCGATACGGCCAAGATCCTTTTCGAGCTTGCCGGAGAAATCCACGAGAAGGTCGGTGTCGATTTTGAATTCATCAACATCGGCGGCGGGATCGGAATTCCCTACAAGCCCGGCGACAAGGCGATGAGTCTCGAGGTTGTCGGCGAGGGAATCAGGAAAGCGTACGAAGAGCTGGTCGAAGCCAAAGGATTGAAGCCCATCAAGCTCTATATGGAATGCGGCCGCTCGATAACCGGTCCTTACGGCTATCTTGTTTCGCGAGTCCGCCACATAAAGAGCACATACCGCCTCTATGCCGGTCTTGATGCGTGCATGTCGAACCTGATGCGTCCGGCGCTTTACGGCGCATACCACGAGATCGTGGTTCCCGGGAAGGAGAATACCGGAGTTACGAGCGTCTACGACGTAACCGGCTCCCTGTGCGAAAACAACGACAAGTTCGCGATCCAGCGCTTGCTGCCCGTTCTGGAGCGCGGCGATCTCGTTGTCATCTGCGACGCCGGCGCCCATGGCCACGCGATGGGCTTCCAGTACAACGGCAAGCTGCGCAGCGCCGAACTTCTTCTCGAAGAGGACGGTTCCGTAAAGGAGATCCGTCGAGCAGAAACACTCGACGATTATTTCGCAACGCTTGATTTCGCCGGTCTGTGAGCGCCGAACTTCTTTCCCCCGCAGGCGATTTCGATTCGGCCCTGGCCGCGTTTCGCGCGGGGGCTGATGCGGTCTATTGCGCGCTCGCCGAGTTTTCGGCGCGCGCCTTCGCAAAGAATCTTTCGCGCGAGGAGCTAAAGAATCTGGTCCGCTATGCGCGCGCCGAGGGCAAGAAGGTCTATGTCGCGTTCAATACGGTGATCGACGAGGGCGATCTCGAGCGCGCGGTCGAGCAGCTTTCCGTCATAGCCTCGTGCCGTCCTTCGGCAGTCATCGTCCAGGATCTCGGCATCGCCCGCATCGCGCGGAAGCATTTCCCCTCGCTTGAGCTTCACGCGTCGACCCAGCTGGTCGCCCACAATCTCGAAGGCGTTCTCGCTTTGGGAGAGCTGGGTTTCAGGCGCGTCGTTCTTGCGCGCGAACTGTCTGTCGCCGAAATCTCCTCCATCGCGAAGCGGTGCGGCGATATAGAGCTCGAATGCTTTGTCCACGGCGCGCTGTGCTATTCTATTTCTGGTCTCTGCCTTTTTTCGGCGATGGAGAAGAATCGCAGCGGCAACCGCGGCAAGTGCGCCTACTGCTGCCGTCTGGCGTACGAATCCGGAGACGGCGGCAAGTCGCTCGCCTTTTCGATGAAGGACCTGCGTCTCGGAGACGACGCCAAAAAGCTTGTCGATGCCTCTGTCGCTTCGCTTAAGATAGAAGGTCGGATGAAGTCGCCATTGTATGTCGCGGCGGCTACGGCTTATTACCGCGCGGTTCTCGACGGTGACAGGGCAAAGGCCAGGACGGCTCTCGAAAATCTCGAGACGGTATTTTCGCGCCGGACGACCGATTTGTATTTCAACGGGCCCAACGGCGATGTGATTGACGATACGAGCCTGGGCCACCTTGGCGCGCATGTCGGCAGGCTGAAGCGGATAACCAAAGACCGTGACGGACGCAGCTGGCTCAGATTCCATACCTTGCGCGCGCTTGAGCGTCACGACGGGCTTCAGATCCCCGCGCCTGGCGGCGGCAAGCCGCTCGGATTCGGCATAACGGAAATGCGCACCGCCATTTCCCGCAGCAACCAGTTCGAAGTTCCGGCCGATTGCGATGTCGAAATTCTCCTTCCCGACGATGAGCGCGAAGAATTCAAACCTCTGAGGTTCGTCAAGGCGGGTGCGGACATCTACTGCTCGATGTCCAACGAGGTGAAGCGTCTTCATCCGATCCCGGGCTTCAGGTCTGCCGATTATCCCGGTTTCGTCAAAACCGATTTTGAAATCGCGATTTCCTCTGAAGAGATCGCTGTCAAGGCAGAGGCCGAAGGCGTGAGCGCTTCGGCCGCGATAAAAGGGGTTTTCTCGGAGGCCAAAAATCCCGAGCGCACGTATGAAGCGCTCGAGAAGGCGTTTTCGAAACTCGGCGGAACCGATTACCATCTCGGCTCGTTGCGCGTGACGGACCCCGCCCGTCTTTTTGTTCCGATGAGTTTCCTGAACGATTTGAGGCGCGATATTGTCGAGGCGCTTGACCGCGTTCGCGAGAAGGCGCGTCGTGCTGCGGTCGACGCCGCTCTCGAAGACGCCGGCGCCATTGCCGGAGAGAGCGGAATCCCATCTCCTTCAAAAACCCTCAAAATCCGTCTGGGGCAGAAAATCCCCTCCGGAAGCTGGGATGAGGTTGTTGTGGCCATCGGCCCGGACGACAGCCCGGATGATGTCCGAAACGCGTATCCCGGAATCCCTGCGCCGAGAATCGCGCTGCCTGTCTTTACCCCCGAGACGGATTATCAGAAGCTTCGTGTTGCGGCTAAAAGGTTCGTCCGCGGCGGATTCGAGAAGTGGGAGGCGACGGATCTGGCGACGTTGAAGACCTTGAGGTCGCTCGGGATTGCCGACATCACCGCAGACTGGACTCTCTATGCATTCAATTCTTCTTCGCTCGCCGAGCTCAATGCTCTCGGCGTGAGGCGGTTTGTCGCGAGTCCCGAGAACGGAGCCGAAAATCTCTCCTATCTTGCGGAGAGCGGCTATCCGGTCGAATTTCTCGCGCAGCAATCGACGCCGCTGTTTGTTTCTCTTACCCCGCCGGCGGCTCTGCCGTCCAGGGAGAGCGGTCTTGTCTCTTTCAGACGCGGCTCGCTTTGGGTCACTACACGCCGCATACCCAGGGTGTTCGAGCCGCCGCGCGGCTCGGCGGTACGGACAGATTTAAGTTGGAGCAAAGAATGATAACGCGCTTTCTGAAAATGCTTAAAAAAACAGCCTGGTTCATACCGGCCTTTTTGCTTTGGGCCAGCTACCCGCCGATCAGCGAAAAGACCGATGTCTTTTTTGCGCTTGCGCCTCTTGTCTGGTTCGCGCGCAACCGATCGCCGAGGGAGAGTTTCAAGCTCTGGTTCTGGAACGGATTTATTTTCTGGTTCGGAACTCTTGCGTGGATGCCCGCAATCGTAAAGAACGGCGGGCCGTGGATTCTGGTCGTCGCCGGGTGGGGCGGGCTCGCCGCGTATTGCGCGCTGTATTTCGGGCTTTTCGGATATCTTTCGTCCCGTATCTGGCAGCAGACGGGGCGTGCGTACTGGAAGCGCATTCTTGCCATCGTTCTGGCGGAACCTGTGCTTTGGGCGGGGCTTGAGCTTGTGCGCTCGAATCTGATGGGCGGTTTCGCCTGGAACCATCTTGGCGTTCCTGTCGTCAGGTCGGGGTTCGGCGCGGGTGCCGCGCTTGGCGGCGTTTATGTCTTAAGCATGATGGTCATCCTTGTCAACGGGACTGTCGCTTCGATCGCGGAGCGCATCTTGAGGCCATGGTGGGCAGCCCGCAAAAAACAGCTTCGCCTGGGAGATGCGGAAGTTGAAGTCTCCCATGCCGACGGGCAGGAGAACGGCAAAGACTTCGATTTGCCGAAGTTCGCAAGAAGTGTGGAGACGCTTCTTCCCATGCTTGTCATCTTCGGTCTTCACTTCTGCGGCAAATCGTACGTTCCCGAAGTCACGAGCGAAAATTCAAAGGAGCTTTCGGTAGGCTTGATTCAGCGGAATTTCCCATGCGTATTCAAGGAGCCTGATCAAAATCCGCTGTCGATCTATTCCGATCTCTTTTCCGGATTGAGCGGCAAGTCTCCGGATCTTATCGTCTTGCCGGAAAGCGCATTTTCGGAGTTTGAATGCAGCATAGGGACCAGACAGTGCGAAGATGTCGCCAATATCATGCTTGCGCTGTCGGGCGCGAAGGGCGTAGTGGGCGGCGGATGCCGCGAATCCTGCGGAAGCATGTACAACTCCGCCGCGCTTTACCTGAGAGATCCCAAAAATCCGGCAAAGACCGCAATGCAGGTCTACGACAAGGTTCATCTTGTTCCCTTCGGCGAATACATCCCCGGCGACGAGTTCTTCCCCGCGCTGAAGGATTTAGCTCCCGTCGGCAGCTGCACACGCGGAGAGCCGAAGCTTTTGGATTTCAACGGCATCAAGCTTGGCGTGGCGATATGTTTTGAAGACACCGACTCGCAGCTCGTCAGGAAATTCGCAGAAATGGGGGCCGCCGCGCTTGTGTTCATCACCAATGACAGCTGGTTCTCCGGTTCCTCCGAAACTGAGCAGCATGCCTGGCAGGCTTTCGCCCGTTCGGCAGAGACGGGGCTGCCCGTTGTCCGGGTCGGCAATTCCGGGGTCACGACCGTCTATTATCCCGACGGGAAATGCTGGCAGCTGGAGGGCGACAGGAAAGGCGCCCCGCTCGTGGACGAGAGGGGGTGCGGCTATGTGAAGCTCGCGATTCCCTGCGACAGTTCGAAGATCGAGACACCATATGTGAAGTATGGCGACATTCCTCTTTCGGCGCTCTTTGCCTCTGTCCTCGTTTTCGCTCTTCCGTGGCGCATGCGGCGCAACAAAAACAAGGCATAAAATGGTATAATATTTCGATATGAACGAAGGCGTTGGAATAGTAGAACAGAAAAAGATCGAACTCAATCTTCCCGAGGGCGGGCTCAAGCTTGAACCGGGCGGAGTGTTGAAGAAAATCGAAGTCGTTTACGAAGAGTGCGGTGCTCCTCTTCGCGAGGATAATGCCGTTTTCATCTGTCATGCGCTCACCGGAGATGCGCATGTGGCGGGCATCCGTCCCGGCGAGGACAAGCCCAGCGGCTGGTGGGAGCTTATGATCGGTCCCGGCAGGGCGATCGACACGAATCGCTTTCATGTGATTTGCGCAAATGTTCTCGGAGGGTGCAGCGGCACGACGGGTCCGATGTCGATAAATCCGGATACCCAAAAACCGTACGGCTCGTCATTCCCGCAATATTCATTTTCGGATTCCGTCGATGTATACCGTCTTCTGCTTAAGCAGCTTGGCGTCAAGAAGCTGGCCGCTCTGATTGGCGGCAGCTTCGGCGGGATGCAGGTCATGGACTGGATCACCCGCTGTCCCGACGAGATGGAGAAGGCCTGTCTTATCGCGACTTCCGCCTCGCTCAACACACAGGCGCTCGCGTTCGACGTAGTCGGCCGCGCCTCCATCACCGACGATCCCGCGTGGAAAGGCGGCGACTATTACCTTGAAGGCGACGGGAAGGGCCCTAAAATCGGTCTCGCCAGCGCCAGACAGCTCGCCCATATCACATATCTTTCATGCGATCTCCTCCAGGAGAAGTTCCGCCGCGAGCTGCAGAAGAATTTTGTCGAGGCTCCCGCCGAGGAGCGCGCGAAGCGAGACGCCAGCTTCAAGACGTACTTTCAGATCGAGAGCTATCTCGATTATCAGGCGATGAAGTTCGTCAAGCGCTTCGATGCCAACAGCTATCTGCACATAACGCGTTCGATGGACCTTTTCGACGCCGGCGACAGATACGGCTCCCTCGATGCGGCGTGTGCGCGCGTCAAGGCGAAGTGTCTGGTCGTATCGTACGAGAACGACGTGCTGTTTACCGTTCGCCAGTCCAAGGAGATCACGGAAGCGCTTCTCAAGAACAAGAAGGATGTGACTTACTGCCATCTCGAGGCCGGCACGGGGCATGATTCGTTCCTGACCGACATCGACGATCTCTCCGGGCTCATCGCGGGGTTCCTGGCGCCTCGGAAGCCTAAAGTCATGAATTGGCAGCGCCGTCTCTACTCCGGAGTCACCGACATGGTGAAGAGCGGCTCCAAGGTGATTGATATCGGCTGCGGCGACGGTTCGCTTCTCAATGTTCTGCGCGAAGACAAGAACGTAGTGGGCGACGGAGTCGAGATCGACATCGACAAATTCAAGGAGACGCTTGCCGACGGCCACATGTCCTACTGGGAGGATGCGGACGAAGGGCTTGCCGTGATTCCCGACCGGCACTACGATGTCGCGATATGTTCCGACACTCTTCAGGAGGTGAAGAACCCGAGGGGGCTTCTTGACGAAGCGCTGAGAATCGCAGGCGAGGCTATTGTCTCGTTCCCCAATTTCGCCGCCTATCGCATCCGTCTTACGCTTGGTCTTGCGGGGCGTCTGCCCGTTTCGAAGGCTCTTCCGTTCCAATGGTACGACACCCCCAACATCCATTGCATCACTTTGAAGGATTTCAAGGCGCTCTGCGAGGCCGACGACATCGAGATAAAAGAGGTCAAGGCGATTTCCCGCCACTTTTTCGGAAAGATTCTCCTTGCTCTCGGGTTCAAGAATCTCGGCGCCTCCCAGATCGTTGCGCGCATAGGGAGGAAGTCCAAGTGACCCTTCCACAGCGTATAGCCAACATTCTGAGGCGCGGATTCTCCTTTCTGCATCCGTGCGTGTATGGCGATTTGAGCGTCAAAAACCCCATTCAGGATATGACGCGCGACCTGGAGCGCGAAATAATCCTGTTGATGCCGGATGCCGATGCGGGGGCGATCGCGGCCGCGTTCGCGGAACGCATGGGCGAGATTCGCCGTCTGGTCGAAACCGATATCGATGCGGCGTACGACGGCGATCCGGCCGCGACCAGCAGGATGGAGGTGGTCATGGCGTATCCCGGGCTTTACGCCGTCACGGTCCATCGCATCGCTCACGAGCTTTACAGGCTTTCCGTTCCGGTTATCCCGCGCGTGATGTCGGAGATCGCTCATTCCAAGACGGGGATCGACATCCATCCGGGAGCTACGATCGGCGAGAGGTTCTTCATAGACCACGGCACCGGCGTGGTCATAGGCGAGACGACCGTCATCGGGCGCAATGTGCGGATATACCAGGGCGTCACCCTCGGCGGTCTTTCGTTTGCGAAGGACGGATCCGGCGCCCTCGTCAAAGGGCTGAAGCGCCATCCTAACATCGAAGACAATGTGGTGATCTACGCGAACGCCACGATCTTGGGCGGCGAGACGACCATCGGCCACGATTCCGAGATCGGCGGCAATGTCTGGCTCAAGGATTCAGTCCCTCCGTATTCGCGCGTCTACAACAAGCCTCCGGCTCCTTTCATAAAAACGATAGAATGAGCTTTCTGGCGTCTATTTTCTTCGCCGCCGTTACGGTGTGCTCGTGGAACGGAAAATGGTTTCCGTCGGGAAGGGCCGAACACCGTGCGAGTCCGGCGGTGGAGAATCGTACTGTCGCCGACGCCGGGGCGATGCTCTGCAAGGGTCTATTGAAGGCCGATCCCGCCGGCACGAACGATGTCATCATCTGTCTTAATGAAATGCGCGACCTGAAGGTCGTCGAACAACTGGCGGATGCCATAGGCCGGACAAATCTTTCGGTCGCCGTCATTACGGCATATCGGCGCCGCGACCGTTTCGACATGCAGCAGGATGTCATTTTGACGACATTGCCCGTCGTTTCCTCGAATTGGGCGAAGTGGAAGAACGCAAAAGCCGAAACTCCTCCGCGCGGCTATGCCCATGCCAAGCTGGTGTTTCCCAATTCCGTCACCGGAGAGGTCTATTGCGTCCACCTCAAGTCCAATTACGGTCAAACGAGTGAGGATACGGCCCGTCTGAACAGGGCGAAAAGGAGCCGTTCCATAACCCAGCTTACGGACATCGAGAAGCCTCGCCGAGGCAGGAAGTCCGCTCCTGTCATCATCGCAGGCGATATGAATGCCGACAAGTGGTCTGAGGATTTCAGGGAAGAAACCATTTTTGACGTCCTCTCCGCCGCAGGATTTGTCACGCCTCTTGAAATTCTTGGGCCGGACGAGAGGATCACATATCCGAAAAAAGGAAAATGGGGCGGCACGACTCTTGATTATGTCTTTATGCGCGGTTTCAAGGTTCGCCCCGGGCAAAGGCCGTTTGTGGTCTCCGCCAAGGGGATTTCGGACCATGATGCCGTTTTCGTGAATATTGAATAGCGGGTTTGCTTTGCGGTATGTTGACGATAGATATCATAAGTGTCCAGCCGGCGATGTTCAGGGGTTTTCTAGAAGAGAGCATCGTCGCACGGGCGGTCAAGAAGGGCGCCTGCAGGATCAACATCATAAACCTTCGCGACTTCGCCGAAGGTCTGTACAGAAAAGTCGACGATAAGATATACGGCGGGGGCCCGGGGATGCTTATGATGTGTCCGCCCTGGTTCAAGGCCGTTGAAAGCCGTCTTGGCCGGAGCGATGCCCCGGCTCGTGTCATAATGACTTCTCCCGCCGGACGCAGGTTCGACCAGAGCTCGGCCGAAGAACTTTCAAAGACGGATCACATTGTTTTCATGTGCGGTCATTATGAAGGGTTTGACGCTCGCATCGAAACGCTTGCGACCGATATGTTTTCTGTCGGCGATTTTGTCATGACCGGCGGCGAGCTCGCGGCTGCGGCGATGACCGATGCGATAGTGCGGCTTCTGCCCGGCGTGCTGGGCGGCGGTGCCGCGGCGACCGCGAACGAAAGTTTTTCGGGCGGCGGCCTTCTCGAGCCTCCCCAATACACCCACCCCGTGGATTTTCGCGGCATGAAGGTTCCCGAGATACTGCTGTCGGGGGATCATGCGAAAATCGAGGCGTGGCGAAAGGCCAAATCTCTTGAGCTTACGCGCGAACGCCGGCCGGATGTTTTCTCTGCACACGACAAACCTGCAATCCGATGAAGTTTCTAAAGCCGTTCTCCTTCTTCATGGCGATGATTGTCGCCTCGCTCTTCGCCGCGCCATGCGCTCAGGCCGCCGACGTGTGCGTCATAAGCAAGGAAAGCGGGTATTATGCATCAATGGCCAAGCACATAGTCAGATGGCTCGATCAGCAGTCGATCAAGGCGGATCTCGCCTTAAGCGATTCCATGGAGTCGGCTCTTTCGCGTTCGAAGGTCGCTTTTCTGCTCGGATATTCCGAGGTCTCCGCACGTGAGATGAAATCGATCCGCGGCTTCTGCGCGCGCGGCGGCAGGATCGTCGTTTTCTATTCCTCCGATCCGGGGCTTGCGCAGCTGATGGGGGTCAAGTGCCTGGGATATGCCAAGGCTGCGTATCCGGGCCAATGGAGCCGCATGGATTTTTACCTGGACGCGAAAAAAGGCTGGCCCAGAAGCATTCTTCAGAGTTCGGCGGTGCTGCAGAGGATTGCGCCTGTCCAAGGCAAGTCCCGAGTTATGGCGACATGGTTCGATCGTTACGGCAAAACGACTGGAGAGCCGGCGTGGATCGTCGGAAGGTACGGCTATTGGATGAGCCACATCCTCCTTTCGGACGGCGACGAGAAGGAGAAGGCCCGTCTTGTGGCGGCGATGGTCGGAAGCATCGTGCCGTCCTTGTGGAATTGCGACAGGATGCGCAGACGCGAGGCCGCCGAAGCGGCATCCGTCAGGGCTTTTGCCGAAAGCCAGAAGAAGCGGCCCGGCGAGATACATGCCGTATGGGACCATACGGGATGCGGGCTCTATCCCGGGAACTGGGCCAAAACGATGGCTGTTCTGAAAGCCAACGGCGTCACCGACATTTTCGTCAATGTGGCGGGCGCGGGCTTTGCGCATTATCCGTCCAAGGTGCTGCCGCGCTCGACGGTGTACGAGCAGGAGGGCGATCAGCTTCGTGCATGCCTTGCCGCAGCCAAAAAGGCCAACATCCGCGTTCATGCCTGGATTCTTTGCTTCAGCGCGACCAGATCTTCACCGTCGGTTTTGAATTCGTTTGCGAAACGCGGCTGGCGATTGAAGACCTCGTCCGGAGCTCTCAGCGAATATCTCGATCCCTCAAATCCTGCCGTGCGCGCCCATCTTCTTTCGGCGATAGACGAGATACAAAGCAAATATCCGTCCGTCGCCGGCATCCATCTCGATTTCGTAAGATGGTACGAACAGAGCGCAAAGCCCCAAAACGCATCTCAGGTCATTTCCGGTTTTGTGCAGTCGGCGAGACGGCACGTGGCGAAACCCAGGGTGTTCACCGCGGCCGTTCTGGGGAAATATCCCGCATGCGTCAATTCCGTCGGGCAGGACTGGGTCTCATGGCTGGGCGCCAATCATGTCGACTATGTCGTTCCGATGGATTACACCGAAGACCAGGATAAGTTCGAGGAGTATCTTCAACAGCATTCGATGCTGAAGAACCATGCCCGCAAGACCATCGTGGGCATAGGCGTATCGGCAAACGAATCGCGTCTTTCGCCGCGTCAGGTCATAAACCAGATTCGTCTGGCACGCAAGTACAACATGGCCGGCGTCGCGCTTTTCGATTTGGACAGAACGCTTGAGGTTGATATTCTGCCGTATCTTCGTCTCGGGCTGTGGTGATCAGAAATGTGAGGGTTTCCCAATGACAGATTTTTCAACTCTTTTGAATCCTGAACAGTGCGCGGCGGCGACTGCCGGCGAAGGTCCGATTCTCGTGCTGGCTGCCGCCGGCACAGGCAAGACGCGCACCTTGGTCCATCGCGTCGCATATCTCATCGAAAAGGGCGTTCCTGCCGAAAGGATACTGCTCCTGACGTTCACGAACCGTGCGGCCAGGGAAATGCTGGAGCGCGCAAAGCAGGTTGTGGGCCCCGCGGTCGACACGATCTGGAGCGGAACCTTCCATTCCGTCTGCGCGAAGCTCTTGAGGCGCTACGCCTCGCTTGTCGGCTACCAGAGCAGCTTCCAGATTCTCGACGAGGACGACCAGAAGAAACTCATCGGCGACATCATCAAGAAAGTGGCGAAAGACCCGAAGGACTTTGTGAAGAAGGAACTTGTCGCCAAGATGATTTCCGAGGCGGCCAACGAACAGAAGCCCGTCCAGTTCATAGCTTCGCGCTATCTCACCAAGGTCGCGGGTGTCGTGCCCGAAGAGATTGAGATGGTCGCCAAGAAGTACGAAGCCAGAAAGCTTGAGCTGGGCGCGATGGATTTCGACGATCTTCTGGTCAACGGGCTTAGGCTTCTCAAGGAGAAGGATGCCGTAAGGGAATTCCTTCAGGAGCATTTCCTTTATGTTCTTGTCGACGAATATCAGGACACGAACGGAATCCAGGCGGAATTCACCGATATTCTCGCGTCGAAGCACCGCAACATCATGGCCGTCGGCGATGATTTCCAGTGCATTTACACCTGGCGCGGGGCCCAGATCGAAAACATCATGGAGTTTCCGAAGCGCTGGAACGATTGCCGCGTTGTGAAGCTTGAGCGCAATTATCGTTCCCAGGCGGGAGTTCTTGATGTCGCCAACACGGTGATGAAAGACGTTCCTGAGCAGTTCCAGAAGGTCCTCAAGCCTGTCAGGACGGCGTCCTATGCGAAGCCGTGGCTTTACAAAGGCGGCGACAGCAGGTCGCAGGCCCAGGAGATTCTCCGCTTGGTAAGGCAGGCCAAAGAGTCGGGGTACGGGTATGGCGACATGGCCGTTCTTTACCGCAGCCATTTCCAGTCGATTGATGTCCAGATGACTTTGGCGAGAATGAAGATACCCTATCGCATCACATCGGGGATAGGCGTTTTCGAGCAGATTCACGTGAAGGACACCCTGGCGTACTTGAGGCTTCTTGTGAATCCCATGGACGAGCTTTCGTTCTTGAGGTTCATTATGCTGTTGCCGGGAGTCGGCGAGGCCACGGCCAGAAAATATTGGGACAAACTGGGTCGCCAGTTCGACCCGAAGCGTCGCGAGGACCGCGAGGCGATGGGTGGATTGCTGGGTGCCAAGGCGAAAAGCGTGTGGTCGCCTCTTGTGAAGGCGATGGAGGCGGCGGAGGGCCATCTCAAGGATGAGGCTGTAGGCGAGCTCGTCGAAGATTTCGCCGATTACTTCTACGAGGATTACTTAAGGGAGGAATGGGAGGAGTCTGACGCCGAAGACCGTCTTCAGGACGTCAAGGAGCTTGCGGTCCAGATCGCCGATTCGCAGGATGGGCTTGAGGGATTCCTCTCCGATGTCGCGCTCATGACTAATCTTGATGCGCGAAAGAACAATCTCTCGGCCGATCGCGTTACTCTGTCGACGATCCATCAGGCCAAGGGCATGGAATGGCCCGTCGTCATGGTTCCGTGGTGCAGCGAGGGGCTTTTCCCTTCTGCGAAGGCGGTGGAGGAAGGACGCGTAGAGGAAGAGCGGAGGCTCTTTTATGTTGTCGTGACCCGGGCGAAGGATGAGCTTTACATGTTTTCTCCTGCAATGCGAAAAACGTCGGACGGCGGCATGTTCCCGGTCGAGCCGTCGCAGTTTGTGAAGGGCGTTCCGGATCAGTTAGTCAATGTGCGCCGGTTGATGTTTGCGCCGGATGCGTTTGCTCAGCACGGCAATGGGTGGAACCAGTCGTCTCGCGGCGGCTATGGAGGCGGCTACGGAGGCGGTTATGGTGCCGGTCGCGCGGGGTATGGTTCCGATCGTCCTTTCTATACTTATGGGCAGAATGGTTCCTCGTCGCGCGGCAACGGCGGAAAGTCGGGCAGCGGCGGCGGTTATATTACAAAAACAACTTGGCGCCGATAATAAATTTTAGTAAAATTTACCAAATTGAATTTCAAGAAAGAAAGAGGTTTTAAAATGGAGAAGGTTAATAAAGGCCTTTGCATATCGACTGTGTTTTTTGTTCTTTTGTCGCTTGTTTTGGCTGGGAATGTTGTTTATTTATGTCGTAAAAACAGCAGTTTGGCCGAAAAAATGCAAGTTTCATCTAGCGGCGAGAAGGAATCTGCCGCTGTCGAGCCAGAAGTGGTATCCGCACCGGAAGCCCCTTCGGGCTCAAATGGGGATGCCTCTGCAGAAGTTTCTTCAGCCTCGAAATCGAGTGCCGGCGTTCCTGCGAGAACAGAATTTCATGAGATGAAGGTTCTGGATTTTTCGAACAATGGAGATTCTGTCGGATTGAGCCTTTCGGAAGTGCCCGACATGGCGGTGGTCAAAGAGTATGTAACCGTAGATCCCGCCCCTAAAGGGGGGCTTTCGTTTTCGCTTTCAAAAAGCTCATGGGAAAAATTTCCTCAATTGAAGGTTTCCGGCGATTTCGCGTATCGCACCAATTTGATTTTGCGCGTTCGCAAAGGTTTGCCGATTCAAGGGTTGAATTCTTCGACCAATCTTGTCGTGCAGACCCTCCAGAAGGATTATGCCCATGCCTTCATGCGTGCTGATGAAAATCCGCATGTCAAATTCGCCGGCAACGGGCGTTATCTGCCGCCGATCGGAAAGCGGGCCATGAAGATTGAAACAGTGAACATCTCGAGCGTGGATGTTCATCTTTCGCGTGTTCCGGCAGCCAATGTCGTGCAGATGCTTGCGCTGGAGGAGTCGGCCTACCGCGGAATCTATAATGGTTGGGGTTGGTATGGCAACAAAGAGGATTTTGTAGCCGATGTCTCATCGTATATGTCGTCAAAGACGATAAGCATGAAGAACGTTCTCAACACTCCGGAATCTGCGTCGTTCTCATTTAACGACTTCGAGACGCCTGTTTCCAACGGCGTGTTTTTCGTGCAGTTGATCGGCGGCTGCCGCAATGCCGAAACAGCGGGTAATGATTGCCGCGTCGTTTGCATAAGCGATCTTGCCTTGAGCGTCAGAAAGACAGAGTCTAAATTTTTCGTCTGGGTGACGTCGTTTACGACAGGTCTGCCGGTTGAAGGCGTTGAGATCGCGGCTTATTCGAGCGCGAACGTTCTCGTCGCCAAAGGGCGCACAGGCGCCGACGGCCTTTGCGAGTGCGATACCGTTTCGATCGACGAGCTTTTTGCGGTTGTCGCCACCCGTCCGGACGGCGGCGACATGTCGTTCATGGCGCTTAAATCGTCTGCCAAGGTGATGGAGAATTTTGCGTCTGGCAGCCATCGTGAGGAATACCTGGGCGAGAACGATGTCGCGGCGTTCGCCTGGACGGAGCGCGGCATCTACCGCCACGGCGAGAAGATTTTCTTTCACGCGCTTTTGCGCGACAAGGACTTTGCCGCGCCCAAATCCATGCCGGTGGAGATTCTGGCGAAAAAGCCGGGTGGCTCCGTTTATTTGTGCAAGACGGTGCTCAGCGACGATTATGGGGCCGTCCATCTGGAGGATGTCGCGATACCCGATGAGCAGCCGAGCGGCACGTGGACGTTTGCGCTCAAGATTCCGGGTGAGTCCGGCATCATCCTGGCTGAGCGCTTCGTGAAGATCGAAGACTTTGCGCCTCCTCAGGTGCGCACCAGAATCGTTCCCGGCAAGACATCGGATCCGAAAGACTTCGCCTTCGAAATTTCGGCAGAGCACCTTTACGGCGGTCCGGCCGCCGGACTTATGTGCGACGGAGCTGTTGTCTTTGAAGATGCCGAGTTCGCCCCCGCCGGCTGGAAGGGGTGGCGCTTCGGTGACGCGAACCGTTCATTGGCGCCCAACTTCAGAATGCTGCAGAAGGCTGTGCTTGATCAGAACGGCAAGGCCAGACTTTTCGCGCCGCTGTTCAAGGACACGGGGCTTCCCGCTGCGGCCGTCAAGGCTACCGTCCAGGGGACTGTGTTTGAGGATGGCGGACGTCCCGCGACGGCGCGAGATACGGTGATTTTGCATTACTACCCCTATTATATCGGAACGACTCTTGAAAATTGGGTTAAGCGCCCCGCGAACGGAGTGGTTGAAATGTCGGTCGCATGTGTCGCTCCCGACGGCAAGTGTGTTGCAGACCCTAAAAAACTCACGGGAACCCTCGTGAAGATAGATAACGTGTATTCCTTCGTCAAGCAAGGGTCGACGTCAGCCTGGAAGTGCGATCGCGTGCGCACGACCGTCGCCGAGAATCTGGAAATCCAGACCGCTGCTGGAGGGCCGGTCCTTTTCAGGCTTCCCGAGCTCGCGTGCGGCGATTATGAGCTGGAGATCGCAGATCCCGACGGCGAATCCAGATACAGTTCGTCTTTTTATCTGAGCGATTGGGGCGACGAATCCGTCAAGGCTCCCTTGGGCAATCCTTCGTCGGTGGCATTGACGGCCGACAAGAATCTTTACCGCCCCGGGGACAAGCCTAAAATCCGCGTTCGTTCGCCGTTCGCCGGCAAGGCGCTTCTCAGCGTCTTTCACGACGATTTGATCTATGCCGATGTCATCACGCTCACAAACGCGACGACCGAGGTGGAGCTGCAGGCTCTTAAGGCCGAACACGCGCCAAATGTCGATGTTTCGCTCTGTGTAGTTCACGGTGTTTCGCCCAAGTCCAACCATCTGGCGGCTCGTGCGCACGGCGAAATAACGCTTCCTGTCCGCTGCGCCGAAAATGAGCTCGAGGTGAAGATAGATGCCGGACATTCGGGCAAGAAGCTCGATGTTTCGCTTGATGCGCCCGGTGCGAAGACGGCTGTTGTCACTGTCGTTGACGAGGGGATCAATATTCTGACCGCCGAGAAGACGCCGGATCCAGTGGCGGCTTTCGCCCGTTTGCGTACGGGGATGAAGGATCTTTACGATCTCTACAACCGTGTGCTTCCCGTTGTCGATGACGGAGAGCTTGGCGCTTCGGGCCTTAAAACGGGTGGCGATGACGTCTCTACTCTTTTGAGTCGCGTAAGTCCTGTGGGGTCGCGTCGCTTCAAGCCTCTCAGCCTCTGGTCGAAAAATGTTCCTGTTGAAGACGGCAAGGCGCGCGTGTCGTTCGACCTGCCGGAATTCGCGGGCGAAGTGCGCGTTACCGCAGTTGCGTATTCGAAGAGTGCGGTCGGTGCGGCGTCCGCTCAGTTCAAGGTGTCTCCGAAGCTCGTTGTGCAGCCCGACGCTCCGCGCTTTGTGGCGCCTGAGGACGAGTTCGAGATAACGCTCCCGATGACGAACCGTTCAGGCAAGGACGGAGATGTGTCATACAGGATATATGCGGTTTTTGAAGGTTCCGGCGATAAGGCCGAGCCTTTCCAGACAGGCGCTGTCTCCGTCCGGAAGGATTGCACGAAGACACTTCCTTTCACTGTCGTCGCGCCGAAGAATCCGGGGCACGTCAAACTCGTTTTCGAAACTTCAGGCTTCGGCGAAAGCCACCGCCATGAGATCGAGCTGCCTGTCCGTCCTGCTGTGGCATGGAAAGCCACTTCCGGTGTCGAGGTGCTCAAGAGCGGCGAATCCTTCAATCTTCCCAAGGGTTCGGACGAGTTTTCGAAATTCACCTATAGTGTTTCCGAACTGCCCGCATCGGAGCTGAAGGATTCCCTTGAATGGCTCGCGGATTATCCTTACGGATGCCTGGAGCAGACGGTTTCGCGGATATTCCCGCTTGTCACCGCCGGCGGTGTTCTGAACGCGTTCAGTTCAATCGAGGCGGTCAACAGGATGGAGTATGTTGAAGCGGGGGTCCGCAGGGTGGAGTCCATGTTCGTAGGCGGCCATTATTTTATGACATGGCCTCACTGCTATGGTTCCAGGGCCGACAAGGAGCTTTCGCTTTATGCCGCGCACTTCCTGGTCGAAGCCCAAAAAGCGTCAGTTTCGCTCGGTTTATCAGCCGACCTTGCCCGCTTCCTTAAGATCATCGCTGCGGGCGAATCGCTTTCGGACAGCGCGTACGCGTGCCATACGCTTGCCCTTGCGGATGCGCCGGACAAAGGGCGGATGTACGGGCTCTACGATTCGAAGAACGACCTTGATGCGCTTTCGCGTGCGCGTCTCGCGAGGGCTTTCGTGCTGATAGGCGATCGTGCCCGCGCGAAGGAGCTCCTGGCGAAGAACATCGCACCGGCTTCGCTCAAGGAGGCGTCGTTTACGCTCATTGCGCTGTTGGAGCTCGGCGACGACGACAGGCGCATTGATGAACTCGTAAAGTATATTTCGTCAAAGCGATGCGACGCCCGCTATTCGTGGGGCACGACTTCCGATAACGCGCACGCGATTCTCGCGCTTGGCGAGTATTTCCGCCGCATGCCTATAGTCGCCGGTTTGAGCGATGTGAGAGAGTCTGCCGGCATCGCCAAGAACTTCGGTCAGGCCCCGGCATTCCTTTCGTGGAAGCGTCTTGACCTGCCGAAACCCGAGGAGGTCAAGGCGGAGTCAAGCGGGATCAGGATCGAGCGTGAATATTTTACGGCTGCAGGCGAGAAGCGAGACCTTTCGAAGTTCGAGCGAGGCGATTTTGTCGTCGTCAGAATCGCCGTCTCGTCAGACGAATCGCGTGAATTCAGCGATCTGGTGGTTGAAGATCTTCTTCCGGGCGCGCTCGAAGGGGTCCGCTCGCCGATCATCCCCGCCGTTTATGGATGGATGGACAACGATGCCCACAAGTGGGTGCTTCGCCATGAAGTAAGGGATGACCGCATTCTCGTGTTCTCGAAGAAATTTTCGCTGAACAAAAACGAAAAGGCTTATTTCCATTTCCCTGTGCGTGTCGTTTCGGCAGGAACCTATATCGTTCCCGGCGTGTCCGTCGAGGCGATGTATCAGCCTGAACTTCGTGCGCGAACATCCTCTTCTCGTGTCGAGATAGCGAAGTAGTTCGAGCAAACGGAGGGAGTTGTTGAGTAAAAGAGGAATTGGTCGGAGCGGAGGGATTTGAACCCTCGACCTTTTGCTCCCGAAGCAAACGCGCTACCAGACTGCGCTACGCTCCGACTTTGGGATTTCTCATGCGAGAAATGGGATGCAAAACGGGATATAGTATACTATTTTCTTTCTTGTAAGTCAATGACGCGTCCCCTGCCTTTTTCGCCGCTTTATTCCGTGCCTTAAAATTGGTATACTGTCCGGGCTATGATTGTTGATGTCCATTCGCATAATTTTCCGCCGCATATAGCGCAAAGGGCTCTTACGGCTCTCGTCAAGCGCACCGGCTATACGCTTCAGCCGTCGGCCGACGGAACATTGAAGAATCAGCTCGATCACATGGAGCTGGCCGGCGTAGATTGTGCGGTCATGTGCCCCGTCGCCACGAAGCCTTCTCAGCATGGCGTAATACTTCGTACGGCGATCGCCATCAGGGAAGGGGAGTTCGGCGAAAGGGCAAAACGTATGATTGTGCCGTTCGCATCCCTGCATCCGGCCGATGTCGATGCAGTTGCTCATCTCGAGGAAATTGCTCGCTCCGGGATACGCGGCATAAAGATACATCCGTATTACCAGGATTTTTCCCTTTCCGATCCTGCTGTCTGGCCCATGTTTCGCGTTGCGGCTTCGCTGGGGCTGGTTGTGCAGTGCCATTGCGGGTACGATATCGGCTATCCCGGCCGGTATGACGCGTGCGGACCGAAGGAAATAGCCGTCTTCCTGAGGAACGTTCCCGGGATCAAGTTCATCGCCGCGCATCTCGGCGGATGTTCGGGCTTCGCGCCTCATGCGACAGATGAGATCATCGATCTCGGGTGCTGGGCCGACACGGCCGCCCTCGCAAGGAACTGGTCTCGCGACGAAGAGATGAGGTTGTGCCGTTCATGGCCGACCGAGCGGCTCCTGTACGGTACGGATTTCCCGTGGGTTTCCTATGAGGAGTCATTAAGGTGGGTTAAGTCGATGCGCGACGAGAAAGACTGGTTCCGTGTTCTCGGCGAGAATGCCCGCGAACTTTTAGGGCTTTGATCAGAATCAAGTTTGTTGCACCCAGTTTTAAAGGGTATTACTCTTTCCGCGATAAAATGATATAATATTATCTAATGTCGTTTAAGCGGCATTGAGGAGGGAAAAATGTCGGCATTAGATAAAATCGCATCGCATCAAGATCAGTATTCCTGCAAGGTTGATACTCTTGGCGAGTGCAAGATCGTTTCGCCTGTCCACCATCATGAGTTTATTCGTGAAGGCGAGCGTATTTTCGTTTCTGAAGAAGAGGCGTATATGAAGGAGATGGAGAAGAAGCTCGGCCATCTTCCTACCTTCGAGCGCGCCGGCCCGTTGCCGAAGATTTTCCATGACCCGAACTGGACCCGCGTCGGGATCGTTACGGCCGGCGGCCTCTGCCCCGGACTTAACAATGTAATCAAGGGGCTCGTTGAGATTCTCTCGTTCGACTACGGCGTTAAAAATATTTTCGGCATCCGTTTCGGTTACGCTGGTCTCAATCCCGATTTTGGATATCAACCCGTAATGCTCAATCCCGACACAGTCGATACGATTCACGAGCTCGGCGGAACGATTCTCGGTTCCAGCCGCGGTCAGCAGCCTACCGATATTATCGTTGATACGCTTGTGAGGATGAATATCAATATTCTCTTCTGCGTTGGCGGCGACGGTTCGCTCAGATGCGCACGCGAAGTGGCCGAGGAGTGCATGAAGCGCAACCTGAAGATTTCGGTTATTGGTATTCCGAAGACGATCGATAACGATCTTCAGTTCGTCGGGCGCTCTTTCGGCTTCGAAACCGCCGTTGCGGAAGCCGCCAATGTAATTCGAAACGCCCATGTCGAGGCGAAGGGTACCTCGGGCGGTATCGGCCTTGTAAAACTGATGGGTCGCGACTCTGGCTTTATCGCCGCATACGCTTCGACGGCCAATCCTGTCGTGAACTTCTGTCTCGTTCCCGAGATGGCCTTTGAGCTTGAAGGGCCGCGCGGACTTCTGACGGCGCTTGAAAACCGCTTCAAGGCGGGCAAGACGCATGCCGTAATCGTTGTCGCCGAAGGCGCCGGGCAGGATCTTATCCTTGGCGAGCCCGAGCGTCGCGATGCGAGCGGGAATATCCTTAAGAAGGATATCGGTGAATTTCTCAAGCAGAAGATTTCTGCCCATTTCAAGGAGAAGGGCGTAGTAAGTTCGGTCAAGTATTTCGATCCGAGTTATACGATCCGTTCCGTTCCCGCCCGCGGCACGGACGCGATCCGCTGCTACATGCTCGCCAGGAACGCCGTTCACGCGGCCATGGCGGGGCGCACCAACTGCGTCGTCGGCAATCTCGGGGAAAGCTATGCGCTCGTTCCGATCAAGCTCGCGACGATCGAACGCCAGAAGATTTCCCTCAAGAGCGATCTTTGGCGCAGCGTCATGGACGCCACCGGGCAGGAGTTCTATTTTTCTCCGTCCGAAAGGCAGTCCAAGGTGCCCGTCTACATGGCGCCGTAAGGCTGCTGCCGGGGCTTATTTTCGCGAGTCAAGCGCGCGGTCGACGTCGGGTACGGCCGCGAGGAGGGTTTTCGTATATTCGCTTTTGGGGTTTGAGAAGACGATTTCGCTCAACCCCTCGTCTACGAAGAGTCCTTTCTCCATGACGTAGACGCGGTCGCAGATGTTCTTGACGACCGCAAGATCGTGGGCGATTACGAGGATCGACAAATCACGCTCGTCGCGCAGCCTGCGCAGAAGGTTGAGAACCTTGGCCTGAACCGACACGTCAAGAGCCGACACCGGTTCGTCGGCTATCAGCACATCGGGGTCGAAAGCCAGGGCGCGCGCTATCGAAATGCGCTGGCATTGGCCGCCTGACATCTCGCGCGGATATTGGTTCAGCACGGCTTCGCTGAGCCCTACGTGCGACAGGAGAGTGGCGATGCGCTTTTCGACAGGCTCGTCGGTGCGCCTTACGCCTTTGCCGTGACGGATCACTTCGGAAAGTGTCGATTTTACGGTCATGCGCGGATTGAGGGATCCGACGGCATCCTGAAAGACCATCTGCATCGATTTTGCGGACGAGGCTATGTCGCCAGAGCTTTTCTTCTCGATTCCGACAAGTGTCTTGGCGATCGTCGACTTGCCGCTTCCGGATTGGCCGACGATGCCGACAATCTCGCCCCTGTCCAGGTGGAACGAGACGCCTTTGACGGCTTCGAATTTGCCGTATCGGACGTGCAGATCGGTGACTTCGAGAAGATTCATCTTACGCCTTGAAGAGCGAGCGTTTGCATTTTTCGAGCGCCGCCAATCTCGATTTGAGCGATTTCCCGGATTGGGCGAGACGCGCTTTGTAAAGGGCGATGTCGATGCCGGAAGTCGTGCCCTCGTGGGTTTTGGCGGCGACGGCGGCATCGGGGTTCTCGTTGCCGAGCTGCTCGAGGTTGTCGCGGACATCGTGGTACGCGTCGCGCCACGGAGTCCCTTCGGCGACCTTCCTCAAGGCGACATCGGTGGCAAAGACGCCGGGCGTGAACGCGGCGCGGCAGACGGTCCTGTCGACAGAAGTCCCTTCGACCACCTTGGCGAGAATCCTGAGCGTTGTGCGGGTTATGTCGAGGCCTTTCATGTAGAGCCACTTGCAGTCCTGGAGGTCCCGGTTGTAGCCGCCCGGCATCGCGTGGAGGAGCGAGAGTGACGCCGTTTGAAGGCCGAGGACCTGAGCCGCTTTCGAGCGGACGAGCTCGAGGACGTCGGGATTGAATTTCTGCGGCATGATCGAGCTGCCGGTGCAGTATTCGCGCGGAAGCTTGAAGTATGCGAATTCGGGCATCGAGAATATGATCATGTCTTCGGCAAGACGCGAGAGGACGGCCATCAGCTGGGCGAGCGCCGAGAGGAGGGCGGCTTCGCATTCGCCGCGCGCCATTGAAGCGCCGAACACGTTGTGTATCGTGCGCGAGAAGCCGAGGAGTCTGGTCGTGCGGCTTCTGTCGAGCGGCAGAGGAACGCCGTATCCGGCGGCGGAACCCAGCGGATTCAGGTCGGCGAGGCGATATGCGGCTTCGAGATTCTCGATCTGGTCGGCAATCATCTCGGCGTGGCCCGTCGCCCACATCTCGACAGAGGATGGCATCGCAGGCTGAAGGTGGGTGCGGCCGACGAGTGGCGTGCGGCCGTATCTTGCGCCGAATTTGACGAGCGCCTCGGCAAGTTTGAGGGATTCGCTTTCGGTGTTGAGAATCTCGTTTTTCATGTGGAGACGCACATCGACGGCGACCTGGTCGTTGCGCGAGCGGCCGGTATGGATCTTCTTTCCGAGATCGCCGAGGCGCTCCGTCAAAAGACGCTCTACGGCCATGTGGACGTCCTGGTCGTCGACGAGAATCGTAAATTCTCCCTTTTCGATCTCCTTGACGATGTCGCCGAGGGCCTTGCGGACTTTCTTGGCTTCGTCCTTCGTGACGACCGGCGTTTTGAGCTTCATTTCGGAAAGCATCGTAACATGGGCCGCCGTGCCCATGCAGTCCCATACGGCGAGGTTCAAATCAAGAACAGGGTCGTCGCCGACCGTGTACGCGAGAATGTCGGGATCGACGGTGTTGTCGGTGATCGTTTTTTTCGTTTTTGCGTTTTTCATTTCGTTTGCCTCTCTTCGTATTTGCGCGCTTCCTCAAGTGCTACATTGATCTTTACGTCGGCCGCATCAAGCAGGTCAAGGAGCTCCTCTCTGCTTTTTTTCGCGCGGCTCAGTTCGTACAGGAAAGTGCAGTAGGCCTGCGCGGCTTCGGAAAGCTCCCTGCTGCGGCCTCCCCCGTAGGCTATCAGCAGCGGCGCCTTTTTGTAGGCGACGTAGCGTACGGTCGGATCGTCGTTCACGATGTCGATCGCCTGGCGGAAGCTGCAGGTTCTGTATTTGCCCGCGAGGGGATAGTTGAAAAGCGGAGCATGGAGGTAGAGGCGCGCAGCAAAGCGCAGAACGTCCGACTGGCGTGCGATTCCGGGCTGGAGAACGCTTCGCATGAGCTTGATTATCTCTTCGTCGTCGGATTCCGTTTCCTCGCCTTTGATCCAGCGTTCGATTTCTTCGTATTTGTGGTCTGTACGTCTGCGCGGATCGAGATCGCGCAGGATTATGCGCGCCTCGGCTTCGCCGATTTCTCGCTTTTCGACAGCCAGCATGAAAGCCTTGGTGATTTCGATCTTCAGCTTTTCAAGATCGGAATATTCCGGAGACGGCAGGAAAATACGGGTGCAGAAGGAGTCGTCGTCGGGATTTTTGTATGCGCGGGACAGGACGCTTGTGTCGTTGGTTCTTCCGTTGCCGATGAAAACCGTTATCCCCGGCGAGGTGAAGCGGGACGGGGAGTTTGTGGTCGAGGCGTAGAGGTCGTCGCATATTTTGGATGTGAAGCGGGCGACTGGGGCGTGAAACTCTTCGCGCATATCGCTCGGGCAGTTGGCGTAAACCTGAACGAGTCCGCCCGATCTGGTCATCGGCGGCGTGCGCATTCGCTCTACAAGTTCCGCTCTTGAAAGCGTAGCTGCTATTATGGCGCAAGCAAGTGTCATTTTACTGATGGAATATTTGATTATTATGGTATTATATCATTTTTACGGACGAGTGGTTTGTAATATCTCCATGTTTTAAAGCCGCTTTCGGAAAATGAAAATTCTATGAAAATTCTTATTGCATGGTGGAATTTCTCATGATATACTGCAATCAAAAAAAGAAAGGGGTGAAACATGAAGAAATGTCTGATACTTGCTGTCTTGACGGTGTCTGCGGCCGTGTTTGCGGCAGACCTCAAGGAGCCCGAAAAGAAATGCTGCGAAGTGAAGTGTGAAGCCAAATCCGAGTGCAAGGCAGACTGCAAAAAAGGAAAGTGCGCTGAAGCCAAAAAGTATATCGGCAAAAAGGCCGCGATTGATGCCGCGCTTTCCCACGCAGGTCTCAAGCGCTCTGAAGTGCGGGATCTCCAGTGTGAACTTGATCGGGAGAACGATACAATGGTTTATGAAGTTGAATTCGAATCGGGTCTCTACGATTATGAATACGACATTGATGCGACCACGGGTAAAGTGCTGAAGTCGAAAAAAGAACTCGACTGATTGGCGTGCTGATATGTCAGAAAGAAAGCCCCGGAATTCCGGGGCTTTCTTTATTGAATGGAAATTATCTGGTGAGAAGGGATGTTTCTGAAAACAGAAATGCGTTTCACCTTTCATAAGTCAGGCAAAACGCACTTTTAACTGGTGGAGATAAGGGGAGTCGAACCCCTGACCTTCTCAATGCCATTGAGACGCTCTACCAACTGAGCTATATCCCCAAATGTTGAAAACGAGAGGTATTATCTCATATTGAGCGCATAAAGTCAATGGGGTATTTTCACTTTTTTCAAACAGGGTACCGCTCGTTGACGATCGTGTTGTTTTTGCGACGGATTTTTTCTGAATAACGGACGCTCCAACGTTGTTAAAACCGTTGTGTTTTAGTCCGCGGTATAGTATACTTCCTTTCAAACAGATGATTCCTGTCGTAAACTTAAGGAGAATAAAGATGAAACAAATGATGTTGATGCTGTTGAGTTTTGTTGTGTTTCAAGCAACGGCTCAGGTTGGAGAAAAAACGGTGCTGTGGAAAAACGGGGACGACGGAATAAGATCGTATCGTATCCCTGCTCTTTGTACAGCCCCCAACGGGGATCTGATAGTGGCGTGCGATGCCCGCAAGAACAATGCCGGCGACCTTAATGTTTTTCAGCCCATTAACGTTACGGTGCGTCGTTCGTCTGACGGTGGAAAAACATGGACGAAGCCTGAGAATTCGTGGACATGGGCTTGGAACGATCGGGAGAAATGGTCGGGTAGCGATCCTTCGTTCATTGTAGACGAAAAGGCGAAGAAGATATTCCTCTTTTATAACGTCTGGAAGTGGGAAGATACCAAGACGTGGGACAACAATATTTATCGTTTCTATGTTCAGGAATCTTCCGACAATGGCAGGTCGTGGTCGAAGCCCCGTGATATATCGAATGACATCGCATTTCCGGAATGGCCCTTCGGCAAGGCGCGCAACAAGGGCGGCTTCATCTTCCTTACGTCCGGTTCGGGCATCCAGACCAAGGACGGAACGCTTCTCCATACGATTGTCCATGTGGGCGACGGCAATGCGCTTTTCGGTTCCGACGATCACGGCAAGACCTGGAAGGCTTTCGGCAAACCGGTCAAGAAGGGCGACGAGTGCAAGGTCGTCGAGTTGAAGGACGGCTCCTGGATGATCAATTCTCGCTGGGGTGGCGGCGGCCGCCAGATACACGTCTCGAAGGATCGCGGTATGACGTGGACATCCTACTACGACAATAATTTGACTGATCCGCAGTGCAATGCCCAGATCATGCGTTACGGCAGGGGTGTGCTTCTCTTTTCGAACTGCAAGTCGCGCGGCCGCAACAATCTTTATCTGCGCGCGTCTGTCGACGAGGGCAGGACATGGACGGACGGAATCTGCGTCGAGAAGGGCGGAGCTGCGTATTCCGACATGACTCCGGTAGGCAAGGACAAGATCGGGCTTGTCTACGAGGGCGCAGGCTATTCGACGATAAACTTTGTCACAATCCCTGTTGAAGACATCAAAGCGCAGTTTAAAGAACCCAAACTTTAAACTCTATGCAAAGAGAGTCCAAGTTTGGTATAATACTTAAATATCGATTTCATTTTAATAACACTAAAAAAGTGAAGGAAAAGGAAAATGGCTAAAAAGATCATGGTTGACGGCAATACCGCCGCCGCCCAAATCGCGTTCGCGTGCTCCGAAGTGGCCGCGATCTATCCGATCACCCCGTCCTCGCCCATGGCCGAGACGTGCGACGAGCTCGCCTCTCTCGCGAAGACGAACATCTGGGGCTCGATTCCCTCGATCGTCGAAATGGAATCTGAAGGCGGCGCTGCTGGTGCTGTTCACGGTTCGTTGACGACCGGCTCTTTGACGACGACCTTTACGGCGTCTCAGGGCTTGCTCCTCATGATCCCCAATATGTACAAGATCGCCGGTGAGCTCGCTCCTTCGGTCTTCCACGTTTCCGCCCGCTCGCTCGCTTGCCAGGGTCTTTGCATTTTCGGTGACCATGGCGACGTTATGGCTTGCCGTCAGACTGGTTTCGCGATGCTCTGCTCGAACTCTGTTCAGGAGTCCCACGATATGGCGATGGTCGCCCACGCTTCGACGCTCGAGGCCAAGGTTCCGTTCCTCCACTTCTTCGACGGCTTCCGTACTTCCCACGAAGTCCAGAAGATCGACGAAATCTCCATGGAGCAGATCCGCGAGATGATTGAAGAGGAGTATGTCGAAGATTTCCGTAAGCGCGCTCTCGATCCTGAGCATCCCACGATGCGCGGTACGGCTCAGAACCCCGACATCAACTTCCAGGG
>JAZOQY010000049.1:0-32910 GCA_045656285.1 Kiritimatiellia bacterium | reverse complement strand
AGCAAACGCCAAGATTTCTCATAGCCTCCGCATTACCAAGCTCAGCGGCCTTGCGATACCATTTAACGGCTTCGGCTTCGTCCTTGGCGATGCCAGTGCCATTCTCATAGCAAACGCCAAGATTATACATAGCCAACGCATCGCCCAACTCGGCGGCCTTACGATACCGCTTAACGTAATATGGTTTATGATATTCTGCAACATAATTTTTGGCGTAAATTACTGCCGAAGTACCAAGTAAATAAGTTATTGCCCCCCATCCCGGCTTGTCATATAGAATTGTAATACCTAATATAGCAAATACAACCCCCATAATACGGGTTATCCATATTAATAATGGTACAATAAAATGATGTCGAAACACTTTAGTAATAATTGCAGACAAAATATGTCCTCCGTCAAGAGGCAACATTGGGATAAGATTTATAACGCCGAGCGATAAGTTTAAATAAATCATATCTCTAAATTCCAAATAATAAAACGCTACCGCTAGTAATAAATTTGAAATAGGCCCAGCTAAATACACAAAACCATTTATGTTTGGAGTTTTAAAATCACAAAATCCCCCGAAGAATTGAAGAGATATTAACTTCAATTTTGCACCAGTGCACAATCCGGCATAAGCATGCGAAAGTTCATGAATTAATATGGAGAATAATAGTCCTACATATCTATATAATTGTCTTGACCAAGAGAAATCTTCGCTAAAGATTTCATTGATGTCGAATGAAAGCCAAATTAGCACTGAAGCCCCGAGATAAATTGGAGTTCCGTAGAATGAACCGATACGAATACTCCAAGATTGCGATGGAATATCCTCCATATTTTCCCTGCTGTGATTATCTTTCTTAAATGTGATAAACATTAATAGGAGTATTAATCCTATAATTCCACATATTATAAACTTGACGTTTGAATCGAACTTCCCTATTAAAAGTGTTTTTTCTAACAATGAGAATTTATATCCATGTCTAATTGCCTCTTTTGTCCAATATGACGCTTCGTGTTCGTTATATCTTTGCGAATAAATAAAAGCAAGCTCTGACATAGCCTTCGCATTACCAAGCTCAGCGGCTTTACGCCACCACTTAACGGCTTCAGCTTCGTCCTTAGGAACGCCAAAGCCGTACTTATAGCAAACGCCAAGATTTTTCATAGCCGTCGCATAACCAAGCTCAGCGGCCTTGCGATACCATTTAACGGCTTCGGCTTCGTCCTTAGGAACGCCAATGCCGTTCGCATAGCAATTGCCAAGCTTAAACATAGCCTCTGCATCGCCCAAATCAGCGGCCTTGCGATACCACTTAACGGCTTCGGCTTCATCCTTGGCGACATCGTTGCCATTCTCATAGCAACGGCCTAGATTCTTCATAGCCATCGTATCGCCGTGTTCAGCCGCCTTGCGATAGCTTATTATATGCGGTTGGGAACAACAATTGGTTGATGCCTGGGCCTCAGCAATATATGTCATAAATGACATGATTATTGTTGCTATCAGTTTACCTAAAACCGATTTATGATACTTCATAAGATTTCATCCTTTTGTTGTTTCATTCACGCTGCTCATGGCACAACAAAAAGAAACCCTCTCTTTGTATTTCACTGAGGCTGTAGGAATTGCCATAATCGGAATACAAAGAGAGGAAACGCACATGCGTTCCCCTGCTAGGTATCGCCGATTCAGAAACTTCCTACATTTCAGTGACGACCACTTTGCTGACGCAAAATTGTTGGCGATGACGAGTGGGTTAAGATTGAGAACGGCAAACATTGCCTATCACACTCATTCAACCAGTTCGGCATCTATATCGTTACTTTGCTGATAACATCATACACATACAAGCGGTGAAGCCATCAGTAAATAACGATGTAATTATATCATAAATCTGCGTTTCAAACAAAAATAGGGGCAGGCAAAAAGTATGCATTTTGGTATAATACGTAATAAGAGATGATGATAAGAGAAGTGTCAGTTTTTCAGTCTGCAACAGGCGTACTTTCGGGCGTATGAACCATATTGTGGGTCGTACATAAATAATACCTTATAAACACTAAAACCGATATGAGCTAATCGTAAGGATATACCGTAAAACAAAAAAAACCGCCATCAATCGGCGATTTCATTCAATTTTAATGGTGGGCTATAGTGGATTCGAACCACTGACCTCTTCCATGTCAAGGAAGCGCTCTAACCAACTGAGCTAATAGCCCTAAACTGGGATATAGTATATCAAATCCCGCCGCTGCATGTCAACAGCGAAAATTGAATATTTTTATGCCCGCATTTAATCAGCGCTTTGAGCCCTTTACACGACCCATCGAATCGCGGTATGTCGTCTTGCCGTTGCGGTCGGTCGTGGAAGAACCTTTTATGCGACCCATGGCATCGCGATATGTCGTCTTGCCGTTGCGGTCGGTCGTGGAAGAGCCCGTCATGCGCCCCATCTCGTCACGATACGTCGTCTTGCCGTTGCGGTCGGTCTGCATAGTGCCTGTTTTGCGGCCCATTTCGTCACGGAACGTCGTCTTGCCGTTACGGTCGGTTTCGGAGCTGCCCGTCTTTCGGCCCATCGCGTCACGATATGTTATTTTGCCGCGACCGTCATCTTCGACCGTACCCGTCTTCCTGCCCATCGAATCACGGAACGTGGTGCGGGTCACTGCAGCCTGAGAGCAGACCGAGACGGCGGCAAGCGAGACAAAAAGAATTGCTTTAATGTTTTTCATGGTATCCTCCTTTTGGATTTGACGTTAACACCAGCATAGGAAAACGAGAGCCGAGAATCTGACAATGTTTTTCGATCTATAGTATAGCAAAAACATTCATTCTTGTTATGCAAAACATCCAGACGCATCAATATTGCCATTGAAGCGGCAGAGATGGTTTTAGTAAAATATAGTCGTGACAAAAACCGGCAAGAACACAAAGGAAATATCATGAACGGAAAAAAAGACACGTCTTCAATCAATTCGTTTACGCGCCGCGGCCTTCTCGCTTCGCTCGGCGCCGCCGCTCTCATGCCGAAAAGCCTCTTCTCCGCGTCCAAGGCGGATTTTGACGAATCGCTCGCGGTCTTTCTCTCCGACGTCCATGTCAACGGGCTTGAAGAGTTGGACGGCAAGAAAATCAGCGGCATGGCCCGCGACTATCTGGCCGCGACCGTCGCCGAAATCCTGCGGATGAATCCGCTGCCGCGCAACGTATTCATCTTCGGCGACCTGGCCCACCTCGCCGGACGCATCGAGGACTATCGCCGCTCGTATCAGGACCTCAAGCTTCTGAGCGATGCGGGAATAAGAGTTACGGTCGGCATGGGCAACCACGACCACCGGAAGGCATTCCTGGAAGTCTGGCCGGACCACGCCAAAAGAACCGTGATCCCCGGAAACATCCATACCGTAACCTCGCTGCCGGACTACGATTTCATCATGCTCGACTCCCTCGACGAAAAGGACAAGCCCAACGCATACAATCCCGGCGGCGGAAAGCTTTCTCCGGCCGCCCAGGAATGGGTGGCGGAGGAACTGCCCAAATGGCCGCGGCCGTTTTTCCTCGGCGCCCACCACTCGCTGGACGAACTGTATGTCAGCAACAGCGAGAAGCCGCTCAGGCACAGAATAAGAAAATTCCCCAACTGCAGGGGATTCATCCACGGCCACAACCACGTCTGGAAGACCAATATCACTACCTGGATTTCGCCGAACGCGGTGCCGTGGCTTACGCTGCCCTCGAATGGATTCTGGGGAGATATCGGCTATGTCGTATTCAAGGTCAAGAATGAAAACGGCCAAAAGTCCGCCGTCGCCGAGTTGAAGCTCAAAGACTTCCACCTTCACGGTCTTGAAGAGACAAGCCCGCGTCCTCCGGCGTGGGACGCGCGACTCAACGACCTCAAGGGCAGCCGCTGCACGTTCATGATTTGAGGGAAGCTGCAGACCCTTTCGGCCTGACGCCAGAAGAACAGGGAACGTTCAGGGAAGCGGAGCGTCAGATCACCGTTTTTTGCGCAATGTGATAACGGTGATTTCGCTGTCGTTGAAAAGCCTGACGGGGAATCCCGCCCACTGGCCTGCACCCGGCGAAACATAAACGGCCGAACCGTCATCCTTTCTGTAAAGCCCCTTGACCATGCCTGAATTCGCGGCGGATACAAGCCAATTTATCCCCGGCATCACACCGCCGTGCGTATGTCCGGAAAGCTGGAGATCCGCGCCGTATTCATAGCCGTCGCCGTGAATCCGGGAATAATCCGGCGCAGGCCTGTGCTGGAGAAGAATGCGAAACTCCCCATTCGCGGCAGCAGCGAACACGTTTGCGGGATCCGGCTTGAAATCCCGCACCCTTTCGCACTCGGGATCGTTCACGCCCCCGATCACAAGATCCGCTCTCGGGAAGACGCTTCTGTTGTCGAGAAACCTCAAGCCCCACGTGGAGAATGTCATGCGCCAGTTCGGCGAATCGAAGTAATATTCGTGATTGCCTGTCGAAAAATAAACGCCGTCCCTCGCCTCTAGATTCCTTATCGGCTCGAGATCCAACCTTCTTTTGATGCTGTAGCCATCGGACAGATCGCCCGTCACGCAGATCAGATCGGGGTTGACGCTGTTGACGAGCTCCACGATCTTCTCGGTCCGCCAGCGGCGAGACGCGGAACTGGCGTGAATGTCGGATATGTGAACGATCCTGTAGCCGTCGAGACCGTCAGGCAGATTCTCATATTCAATCTCGACTTCCTTCAACTCCGGAACCCTGTATCCGTTGTAGACGCCGACCGCCGCGACCGTCCACGCCAGAACAGGAAGGCCGACGATCCACACATTACGCCACCGCTCAAAAGGAACGTACCTGGCCAGGATGAACCTGAAAAGCAGCGCCGTCAGCGAAATCGCAAGCAGCATACACATCCCCGAGTAGGCCCAGTTCCAGATCCATATCACCTTCTCCGGCAATTCAGGCGCGAAAGCGTTGCCTCCAAACGCTTCGAAGCAAGAGAACTTCGCGGCGCAAACAAGAAAGACCATCGCCCAAATCGCCTGGCCACGGGTCTTGATCCGTCCGGGAAGGACGAACGCCGGTATCAGCAGCGCGGCAAATACAAACGGAAGTATCGTGAATATCGTCTTGAACATGACTCCGATCAGAACTTCAGCTTGTCGCCGGATTTATCGAGCTTGACGCGGATGCGCGATCTGGCCTTTCCGGAGAGCACCATATCGGCAAGAGGATCCTCAAGATATTCCTGGACGATTCTTCTCAAAGGCCTTGCGCCAAGAGCGCTGTCGTAGCCCTTCTCGACGAGGAAGTCCGCCGCCTTCGCATCGAGCGAAAGCGAAATGTGCGCATCCTTGAGACGCTCGGAAAGCTTGGCGATTTCGAGATCGAGAATCTTTGCAAGATCATTCTTCTCAAGCTTTCTGAACACGACAGTCTCGTCAAAACGGTTGAGAAGCTCCGGCCTGAACGTCCTTTTCGCCTCGCCGACGAGCTTTTCCTTGAGGACATCGTAATTGTTCTCGCTCGTTTGCGTCGCGAAACCGAGAGAATGGCCTTCGCGCGCGAAATCGAAACCGAGATTCGCCGTACAGATGATGATCGTATTCCTGAAGTCGATGACGCGCCCCTGTCCGTCGGTCAGGCGCCCGTCATCGAGAATCTGCAGAAGCATATTGCAGACATCTCCGTTCGCCTTCTCGAACTCGTCGAAGAGAATGACGGAATACGGTCTGCGGCGAACCTTCTCGGTCAGCTGCCCGCCCTCATCGTAGCCGACATATCCGGGAGGCGCGCCGACAAGGCGGGACGAAGAATACTTCTCCTGAAACTCGCTCATGTCGAGCGTGATGAGCGCCTTGTCGTCACCGTAGACCTTCTCGGCGAGCATCTTCGCAAGATGAGTCTTGCCGACGCCGGTCGGCCCCAGGAAAAGAAAGCTTCCGATGGGCCTTTTGGGATCGGACAAGAATGCGCGCGAACGCCTCAACGCCCGCGAGATCGCATTGATCGCAGGGTCCTGTCCGACGACCACAGAGCCGAGCGCCTTCTCCATGCCGAGAAGCTTCTCGGCAGTCGTCGCGTTCATCTTCTCGACAGGCACGCCGCTCATCGACGAAACCGTCTCGGCCAGATCGCCCTCGCCGATTTCAATCACTTCCTCGGAATGCGTTTCGCGCCATTTCGCGAGCGCCTCGGCAAATTCGGCAGAAGCCGCCCTTATCGCATCGCGATAGGCAGCCGCCGCATCGAAGTCGCCTTCCTTGACGGCGATATCCTTCTTGCCGCGCAGAGTGTCGATCTTCTCCTGGCGCTCGACGAGGCTCCTGGGTCTCGCGCTCGCCGCGGAGCGCAGTCTCGCGCCCGTCTCGTCGATGGCGTCGATCGCCTTGTCGGGCAGCTGGCGCGAGGGCATATAGCGCGCCGTGAGCTCAACGGCGGCCTTCAAGGCCTCTCCGGAGAACCTGACTCCGTGATGCTCTTCATACTTCGGGGCGATGCCCTTCAGGATGTCGACCGTGTCGGCCACCGTCGGCTCGTCGACCTGAACCGGCTGGAAGCGGCGCTCAAGCGCGGCGTCCTTCTCGATCGACTTGTGGTATTCCTTGAGCGTCGTCGCGCCGACGCACTGCAGTTCGCCGCGGGCCAGGGCGGGCTTGAGGATGTTCGCCGCGTCCATCGCGCCCTCGGAGCCGCCGGCGCCGACCATCGTATGGATTTCGTCGAGAAACAGAATTATGTCGCCGCTGCGCGACGTTTCGTCGATGATCTTCTTGAGACGTTCCTCAAACTGTCCGCGATACTGCGTGCCGGCGACGACGCGCGCCATGTCAAGCGCCACGACGCGCTTCGACTGCATCTTCTCGGGAACTTCGCCGCGATGGATCGCCTGCGCGAGCCCTTCGACGACGGCGGTCTTGCCGACGCCCGCCTCGCCTATCAGAACGGCATTGTTCTTGGAGCGGCGGGAAAGTATCTGGATTATCCGCCTGAGCTCCTTCGCGCGCCCGATCACGGGATCGAGCTTGTTGAGCCTCGCCAATTCCGTCAGATCCCGGCCGAACGCGTTGACGGTCGGAGTCTTGACAGGTTTGTGCTTGGGCTCTTGAGAAATCTCCTCGTCCTCCTCGCCTTGACCTTCCCCCTCGACCTGGCCTTCACCTTCTACTTTACCCAATCCCCCCTGGGTTCCCGCCGCCATGAAATTATCGAGAGTGACGCCCGCGTTGAAAAGAAGCTGGGCCGCGGCATTCTCGCCCTCGCGAAGCATCGCGGCGACAAGATTCACCGTATCGACGGCATTGCCCTTGCCTGCGAGCATTTCGGCGATCTGAAGAACCTTCCTCGTCCTCGCCGTGAGCGGCAGGGCTCCGCGCTGCAAAAGAGCCTCTGACGGCGTCGCGATCATCGTCTTCATCGACTCCGAAAGCTCCTCCAGCTTGAGATCGAGCTTTTCAAACCTCATGCAGGCCTGGCATTTCGGGATCGCCAGAAGCGAAAGCAGTATGTGCTCGCAGCCCACATGATCGTGCCCGAACTGCCTGGCGCAGCTTTGCGAAGCGTTAAGCGCATCCAGCGCATTTTTTGAAAACATCACATTCACAGAAACCTACCCTCCGCGTCTTCGTTGATGACGACATCTTCGAAGCGGCTGTTCATGTCATCGGCACGCGCGGCGTCGATCTTGTCGCGCTGGCGCGGATCCAATGTATCCTCCTTGTTGTAGATGTCGATCGAGGCAATAAGAGACTCTACGCCCCTTAACGTTATTCCGTCCAGCATTTTCTCCATCGCAGCCAGCCTGAGAGGCGAAAGCAGATCGAACAGCTCTCCGGACGAAAGAAGCCTGGCGTTCTTCAGGATGGCAAGCGCGCGGCAGAGCGAATCGCCGAAAACGCGCGGCATCTCCTCGAAGAGCCTGGTTCTGGCGTTAAGCTCCTGAGCGACGATTTCATCGCGAACGCGCTCGGCCCGTTCGGCGCTTCCGGAATACTTGAGCTTGTAGACATGGCCGGCCTCGTTAACGCCGTCGATCATGTATCCGGCAAGGTCCATGTCAAGCGCATGAAGCGCGCGGCGGACCGCTTCGATTTCGCCGATCAGGAAGAGCCCCTCAAGCTGAATTCCCTCCGCGACGCACAAACGCCTGTCGACACCCTTCAGAGAAAGGCCGGTCATCTCGGGCGCCTTGCTTTTCATGGACTTGGCGGCCTTGTCTATGCCCGAAACGACTCCGCTCATGGCGTTCATTATGGCCTCGATGATCTGAGGCGGCGGCTCTTCCCCGCCGATCTGGGTGACAGACATGGAAACACCCGGCGGCAACGAAGGCATCTTGCGGGTCCGCTGACTCTTTTTCTGGCGACGAAGCCTCTCCGCCTTGGCGCAATCGCGACAGACGTACAATTCATCCTCGACGCCGTTGCGCACTATCTGAATCGCGCTTTCGGCGTCCTTTTCATGGCACATTTCACATTTCATCGCCGTAGATTATACCATTATTCACCGCTTGATGGCTATTGGTAAAAACGTGCCTGTCAAAGTCCGTTCTTCTCGCGCTGCCCCCATGCGTTCCGCATGAATTTGACCGAGCGGGAGAATATCTGGTCGACATTTGCGGCCGATGAAATATCGAGAACATCCCTGACCTCTTCGCTCGAAAGATGGAATCGGGTCTTGAAGAGCATGACATACGCCCTCTCGGGGTCGGCGTTCCACAAATCCTTGAAGCACAGATGCGTCATGTGCCAGACTTCGGAGAGCTTCGCCTTCTTGTCTTCGACGGGAATACTCATCGCCGCATCGCCGTCCTCGTTGTCGGCATGGGCGTTCTCGATCGAAATCTCGCCATGCTTGTTCGGATCCGCATTCTTGATGAACCCTCGCACGTAAGTCCTGAGCCAGCCCTGGAAACTCCCGCCGTCATTGCGGTAAAGCCCGATTTTGCCGCGCCCTATCATCTCGTTGTAGAGCATCCCCATCAGATCGCCGTCCGTAAGGGAAAAGCGCGTCATCATCTCCTTGTTCTTCGAAGACTTCACTTCAAGGGAAACGACCTTCTCCCAGACAAGCTTCCAGCCCTCGTCGGAACCCGACTTCACCAGCTCGTACCATTCACCGTCTGTCATGACTCCCCCTCCATCGTTACGCGAATGTCAGCAATCCCGGAACCGGCTCCATGCCGGGCCGCTTCAGCCAGACGCCCTTTTCGTGCTTGCCCTTTATGAAATCGTCATACGATATCCCGCCGACGCCGTCTTTGATATCCACGAGCGTACCTGCAAATTCGAAAATGGCTTCGGGTATCCTGTTGCCCTCGGCATCTTCGGCCTTGATCTTGAACGTATCGCCGGATGTCGCGCCGCCCGCAAGAATCACGTTTACGGCCCAGCGCTTCTCTGCTTTCGTGCGGTTTGTCGAAAGGAATGTTAGCGTTATCGTCTTGCCCTCGGGAATCTTCATCCTGCACGTCCTTTCTCAGCGTTTGAGCGTCACCGTCGCCGAGGCGGAGCGAAGCCCACCGATCGCGCCCGACTTCGTGACCTTGAGTTCGACCGCGCTCACGGCCTTGTCTTCAAGACACGCTTGCGCGGCGAGATATGCGGCGCGCTCTATCATCATGCACTTCGCCTCCTTGAGGCGCACGGCGATCTTCTCGACCAGCGCGGCGTAATCAGCGGTGTCGTCCAGACTGTCGCTCTCCGCCGCCGCGGACGAAATCTCGAGCTTGGCGTCTATCACAAGACGCTGAAGCCTGTCGCGCTCGTCGAGTCTTTCGCCGATTACGCAGTCGACCTCAAGCGCATCAAGAGAAAGGATCATCTTTTCAATGCTCATAGACGGCGTTTCTTATTTTCGGTTTCAATCAGTTTCTCGCGGGCGTTAAGCGACGCCTTGCGCCTGGAGCTCCAGAATTTGAGGAAGTCCGCCGCGACATCGCGATCCTTCACCGCCGCCCACGCGCGCGCGGTCGCCTCTTCAGCCGAAGCCCCCTCGTTCATGAACTTCAGGTAATCGGAGCAGATTCCGCGGTAGGGCTTGAACTCGTCGGCCGTGTAGGCGCCTCTTTCAAGAAAATAGACTATCGCCCATGCCGTCACGTAATGATCGTTCACTTCGCCCGAATAGAACTGTTCGCGCGGCATTTCAAGAACGGCCTTCATCTGGCGGGCGTAACGCGCCGGATCGCGCGAAACCCATTCGGAGCGGCTTCCGGAATCAAGGACTGATATCGAGTTTCGGGAGGGATTGTGGCGGACGTTCTCGAAGAACGTCGCATGCCCCTCGTTGAACCACATCGCATGGTCGCCGCGGCCGGTCGCATAATGGAGATACTGATGGAAAGACTCGTGTCGCATCGTCGCCATAGCCTGCCTGGGGTCTTCGGCCACTACGAGAAGCTCGTCTCGCGACGGATCCCAAAGCCCGCACGACCAGCTGTCTTCGGCTCCGGTCGAACTGCGATACTCGCGGTATTCGCCGATTTTCGAAAAGACGCGAACGGTGCACATCGAAACATCGCGGCTCGGCGGAACGTAGAACTCGAAACCGTTCCGCAGCGCCCCCATGTACTTCAGCGCGTCTTTTATGAACTGCTTGCCGCGACCGGGCGTAAGGTCGGTGAGGAAGCGGTACTTGCCGTCCTTCATCTCCCACCATTTCGAAGTCTTCTTGACTCCGTAGGTGCCGCGTGTATTGGCGGCGAGCGAGCGCTCGAACGCCCGGAGCAGCTTCTCCGCGTCAAAAGGTCTCACCTGGCTCTTGAAGCGGAACTCGACCCAGTAATTGACGCCGTCGGAAGCTTTGATGAATTTCCCCGTGCCCTTGGCGCCCCACGCCTCCTTCCATGCGGCAAGCTCTTCATCGCTGCCCGCAAACGCACTCTCCATTTCACCGAGCCTCTTCTCAAGCGCATCCCTCGTGCATTCGAAGCGGTCCATCTGCGGCACGAGAGAAACCGCGCGGGCAAGCTTCATCACATTGCCTTCGCGATCCTCCCAGGTTCCGATTTCGGCGCGCTGGCGCCATATGTCGACAGGCTCGAAGATCTTGATCTCCCTGGATTCGGTGCCGCGCGTCATGCGGTACGTCGCGCCTTGGGGCGTCGCCGCCGGAATGCCGCGCGAATTGTCGAGCACCTTCGCCTTAAGCGCTCCGTCCACGATGACTTCGGGGCGGTTTTTAAGGCGCGGCAAAGCCGCCGCCGAAAAGGCCGCCATGAGAACCGCCGTAAAAAGAAGCGCTTTACGCATGGATCAGATCCTTCGAGGTGTCGCAATACCGAGAAGATCGAGGCCCGTCGAGAGAACCTTGCCGAAAAGGTCGCAGAGCTTCAAGCGCGCGTGCCTGACGGCATCTTCGCTCTTGAGGATGGGCGAGTTCTGGTAGAAGCTCGAATAAAGCTGCGAAGTCTGGAAGAGGTAATCGGCGAGAACGCTCGGCTTGTACGCCTCGGCCGCGCGGACGACGGCTCCGGGGAACTCCAGGAGCTGCAGAGCGAGACGCTTTTCGCTCGGCGTCGAGATATTGAACTCGCCCGACTTGAGATCGGCCTCCCCCGCCTTGTCCATAAGCGAGCAGACGCGCGCGTACGCATACTGGAGATAGGGTCCCGAATTGCCCTCGAGCGCGAGAGCCTTGTCCCAGTTGAAGTCGATGGCCGTGCCGGGATCGTGCGAAAGATCGGCGTACTTCACGGCGCCGTAGCCTATAGCCTCGGCGAGCGCCTCGTCGCCGCCGCGCTCCTTGACGATGTCGAACGCCCTGCGCTTCGCTTCGGCGAGCAGCTCCTCTAGGCGGATGAGATTGCCCTCGCGTGTCGAGATCGCCTTGCCCTGGAAGCTCATAAGGCCGAACGGAACGTGAACGAGCTTCACCGTATAGCCCATCTTCGCGGAGATCGAGAAGAACTGCCTGAAGTGAAGCTGCTGGCGGTCGTCGGTGACGTAGATGATGCGCTCGGGGTCGTAATCGGCAACGCGGCTGCCGACGCAGGCGAGATCGCTCGTCGTGTAGTTGTAGCCGCCGTCCGACTTGCGGACGATCGCGACGCCGAGCTTCTCGGCCTCGAGATTGACAATGAGAGCGCCTTCCGATTCCTCGGCGAGCTTCATGTCGAGAAGTTTTTCGACGACGCCCGGCATCATCGGATTGTAGAACGATTCGCCGCGATAGGTGTCGAACCTGACGCCGAGTTTAGAGTACATGCGCTCAAACTCGCCGATGGAGATTTCGATGAACTTCTTCCAGAGTTCGAGATTCTCGGCATCGCCCTGCTGAAGCTTGACGAGCTCGGCGCGGCATGCATCCTTCCAGACGCCGTCCTCTTCCTTGGCCTTCGCGGCCGAAAGCACATAGCACTTCTCGAGATTGGCGACGGTGAGATTGTCGCGCTCCTCCTGCGTAAGGCACTCGCGATAGCCCTTGATGAGAATGCCGAACTGTGTGCCCCAGTCGCCGAGATGGTTGTCGGCGATAACGTCATAGCCGAGCGCTCGGAAGATGCGGTCGATGGCGTTGCCGATCACGGTCGAGCGGATGTGGCCGATGTGCATCTGCTTGGCGGCGTTGGGCGAAGAGTAGTCGATCACGATCTTCTTGCCGGCGCCGGACTGCGGAATGCCGGTCTTGTCGGCCGAGGCCAGCTCGCCGAGACGCTTGGCGAGCCACTCGCCGCTGACGGTGAGATTGAGAAATCCGGGCCCTGCGACCTCGACTTTCTCGAAGCACGACTTGTCGAGAGCGTCAACAACCTTCGCCGCCGCCTCGCGCGGATTGAGGCCGACCTTCTTCGCGATCTTGAGCGCATCGTTGCACTGGTAGTCGCCGAACTTGGGATCGGTCGCGGGTACAACTCTCAACGCGGCGAAATTCTCGCCGGGGAACGCGGCCTCGAACGCCGCCTTTACGGTATCTGTCAGTGTCATTTTGTTTTCCGGTATTGAGTACTTTAAATCTGATGTCTTCACCTCGTCGCGGCAGCCGCGCGTGCCGAATGCGAACGCATATCTCCGGCTCGGATCGACGATGCGCCGCTGCGGACGATGCCTTTGTCCATATTGCCTACATTATACCAAATTTCATCCGCAGGTTATCGATCATGAGCCAGACGCGAAGAAGCTCGCTCACGCTCCATGCCTGGGCCGTGCAGCCCTTCTGGGCGTGGGGCGCGTCGCCGTCGGCGTTCTCGCTCATGTGGGCGAGCGTTCCGGCGTTGATGTTCTCGACGGCTCCCGCCAAAAGCCGCAGCGCGACTTCGGGCGATGTGGACTTCGTCATCACGAGCGCCTCGGCGAAAAGCGCGAAAGGCCAGCCCCAGACAGTCCCGTTATGGTACGCTGGTTTGCGGCACGTATCTTCGTCGCCCTCGTAGACGCCCCTGTAGAGCGCATTGCCCGCTTCGAGCGAGCGCACGCCGCCGGGTATCAGAAGCTCCTCGGTCTCGGCGAGAATCGAAACATCGTCGAGAATCCCAAGCGTGATCAGGAAAAGCTCGTTGGGTCTTACAGTATCTTCAGGGCGCGCGTCGGCCGCGGCCTCGCCGTTTGGCGCGGCGAGACAGTCGTAATACCCGCCGCAAGGACGCTTGAAATGCTTTTTGACGCTCTCGAGCGCCCTCTCGGCCATTTCGTCGCGGCCAAGGTACTTGAGCGCCGAAATCCAGAGCGCCTGGATCTCGACGGGATAACCCTGACGCGGAGTGCAAGCGGGATAGTTCGTATCCATCCACGTGAAGTGGGACGGCGAATAGACGAGCGCGCTCGCAGCGTCTACGCGGATGCCGTTGGGCGTACCTTTGACGTAATTGTCGACAATGCTCTCGCACGTCTTCTTGAGAGCCGCGATTTCGGCCGCCTTGACGCCGAGCGCATCGATCTCCTGGACGCAGCGGATGAACCAGAGCTGCGCATCGGTCGTATCGCGGTTGCCGGCGGTCGTTCCGTAGATGATGTTGGGAAGGGTTCCGTTCTCCTCGAACGCGGCGAACGCCTTCAAAATCGCGATCGAGTCGTCGATCTTTCCGGCGGCGATCATGCCGCGCATGAAGATGAACGTATCGCGCCCCCAGTCGAGGAACCACGGATAGCCCGCGATCACCGTCTTGAGGTCGTCGCGCTTCACGATAAAGAGATCGAGCGATTTCCTGAGCGTCTCGGGAACGGCGAGAGCGCGCGGCGCATCGTCACTGCTGTCAGGGAAGACAAGCTTTTCGTCACCGCGCCTAGTCGCGCCGACACCGACGGTTTCGCCGACAATCGTCACCGAGTCGCCGACCTTGAAGTCGGCCGAGATCCAGCCCGGGCTGAAAAGATCGCCTGACGCGTCCTGGCCGCGGCGCGCCTCTTCGATGTGAGAAACATTATAAACCCACTCCGGTTCATGATGATATTCGCCGCCGTCAACACTCATAACGAAATCACCGTCATACGGATGGAATGCGAAACCGCGAGGAGACGGGGAAACGCTGCGCGGGAAAAGCGTTTCAAGCCCCGTATATGCCTTCGTCGTCGAATGGAAGCTGCGCCATTCGATGTCGGGCCTGAAGACGACGCGAACCTGATCGCCCACATCGTTCTCGCCGGCGTCGCGGCGCGTCACCTTAAGCCGAGCGGCATTGTAGCCCTTGGCGAGCGAAATCTCAAAGACGAACGACGTCGTCCTGCCCATGCCGCACGGCATGTTGAATTCCCAGCGAGCGGTCTCGCCGCCCGGATCGGCGACGAACTTTACGGTGGAGCGGGCGTCGAACTCGCGCGTGTAGCCTTCGCGCTGGAGCCAGCAGCGCATGCGCGTCCAGACGTTCAGACGGTCAGACGGACAGTTGGCGTTGGGGTTGGCGGCGAGAATCGCATCGTATTGGCTCGCGATCACGCCCCAGCCGAGCCGCATCTGCGACGCGGCGCCCGAACCGTTCGAGAGAATCGTCCTGTAATCGCAGTTGCGGCGCACTTCTTCGCGGTCAAGCGATATGAGCGCGCGCGCGTCGTCGCCCGAAGGGGGCACGAGAAACCTCGAAACCGTTCTCGCCGCCTTTTCGGGCGTATAGACCACCATCCGCAAATTGAGCGCGCGGCACTTCGTGCCGTCGCCCTCGTAATGAGGCGACTTGAATTCCGCAAAATGCTCGCCCTTGGCATATCCGGAAGCGGCGGCTCGGAGCGTGCGGCCCGTCACGGGATCGACGAGGTGGAACCTGAAGTGGAACGGAGCAGAAATCCGGACAGTCTCGCCGGATGGAACGACGACTTCGCGCTTTACGTCACGCGGGAATTGCCAATGGAATCTGAATGCATTCGTCTCGACGGTTTCGGACTCGATTTCCGTCCTGGCTTTCGCGGGCGCAGGGCCGACGAGACAGAGAACCTCGCCGGGCGCGAGATCGAGCACTCCCAAGGCAGAGAGCTTTTTGCCGGTGATGAGATCGAGAACCTCCTTCGACGCGAACTTCGCAGAATCCCATTCGACTTCGGCGCCATTCGCGCAATCGAGATTCGCGAGAACAAGAAGTTTCCGCGCGCGCGGGCCGGCCTCGGCGGACGGCGTTCTTACGACGGCGAGAGTATTGCCGCCGCCTCTCGTTACGACTTCGAGTTTACAAGCCCCGGAGAATGTCGGATCCGTATCAAGGATCAGATTAAGTTTCGAAATAAGATCGACCATGTTCGACGGCGCGCCCCAGTTGAGATCGTTCTTGCCGTGGACGTCGATCTTCTCTCTGCAGAACCACTCGACGCCGTTGGCGATGCCCCACGCGCCCTGCCAGCTCAAAAGAGCCGCAAGCTGAACGCGCATTTTCGCGTAGGTCTCGCCGCCCTTCGCAAGGCGATCGTTGTCGTGCGTTTCGGCGAAGTGGACCAAAGTTCCGAACTTTTCGCTTCGTTCGATCGCACCCGGGAGATACCACTCGAACGCGCTCCGGTCGTACGTCTGGAAAATCTCGGAATACGCCCAGTCGAGATTCGATTCGGCGAGAAGACGGTCGGTGACCTTAAGATCGCCGCCCAGCCCTTCAAGCATAAAGACCGTATCGGGATATTCCTCGCGGACGCGGCAGACGATATATTCCCACGTTTCTGCGGGAATCATGTAACCGGCGTCGCATCTGAAGCCATCGACTCCGTTGCGGCACCAAAAGAGGAACACGTCGGCCATGTACGCGCGCAACTCCGCGTTTGAATAATCAAGCTCGACGAGATCCGCCCACTTGACGCCCCACGCGCCGGGCGAGATGAACCTGCCGTCGCTCTCGCGGCTGAACCACTCGGGGTGATGAGTCTGGAGAGTTGACGCCCAGCCCGTATGGTTGGCGGGAAGATCGACGAAAAAGAGACCCTTGCGCGAGTGGACTGCATCGATAAGTTCGCGGAACTGATCCAAGGGAGTCGCGTATTCGTCGAACTCGGCCATCGCCGGATCTACGGAATAGAAATCGAGCGACGCGAACGGGCAGCCATATTCGCCCATGACCGCATAGGTCGTCGGAACGGGGAACGGCGGCAGCGTCTGGATGAGGCGAAAGCCCATCTTGTCCATGATGACGGGGAGCTTTCGCACGACTTCGCGGAAGGAGCCGAACTGGCGCGGGAAGACTGTATAGATCGAATTGCTCTTGCGAATCGTCTCGCTCTCGACTTTAATGTGGGTGTTGCGCCCTTGCGGCCATTCGGGAACGTTTGAGCCATCGGGAAAAAAGCACGCCTTGCCGGAGAAGATGCCGACTTCATCAAGAGGGATTTCGGCGGAAAAGACACCCGGCTTCACTTCGGCAAGCGGAATATCGGTCCAGGCGCGAGCCATGGGAGTGACGCCGCTCTCGGTCTCGGCGATTATCTCGCGTCTGCGGATGCCGGCGTTGCCGATATTGGTTCTGAAAGCGGCGCGCCCCTTTCGGGGACGGTCAAGTTCAAGAGTGACCGCAAGCTTGTCGCCGCACCACTTCAAGATGAAATCATCAGGGTTCGGAATCTGTCTCATATATCAGTATTTTACCATAAATCGCATAAAAAGAAAAAATAAAGTTGGCGCCGGCATGGTTTATGTTTCTCTGACCTCACCTATATCCTTAATTCTCAAAAGCGCCATCACAAGCCGGTCGATGCCGAGCGCAACGCCTGCGGCCGGCCCCATCGCGGGAACCGCGCCGATGAAATCCATATCGATCGGATAATCCGCCTCATCTAAGGCACGTCGCTCTTCTCGGGCGGCTTCGAACCTTTTCAGCTGCTCATCCGAATCGTCAAGCTCGCTGAAGCAGTTGGCAAGCTCGACGCCGTCCCAATAAAGCTCCCACCTCTCAGCGACATCGCCGCGCAAACGCGAAAGCGACGCCGCCCACGGCGGATAGTCGACAAGAAAAACACCGCCGCCCATCTCCTTGATCGCAGGCTCGATCTTGGTAGCCATATCGAAGTCGAATCGGTCATGGTCGCTTTCGATCCACGGATCCCAACCGGCGAACTTCAGATAGGCATCGCGAACCGTCAGCTCGCGGAATGAAATTTCGGCGTCCGGGTTGAATTCACCAAAGAGCGCAGCCACAAGATCTCTCGTATCGGCCATGATGTCGCGATACGAGCTTTCGCGCCGGTACCATTCGATCATCGTGAACTCGGGATTGTGGCGGGAACCCTTCTCTCCGTCGCGGAAGCAAGGCCCGATCTGATAAATCCTGTCCATCCCCGCAGCGAGCAGCTTCTTCATCTGAAGCTCGGGCGAGGCTCTTAAGAAGCCGCCAGTAGCGACAGGCGGACAATCGATATTCGTCTCCGGCGCTGGAGCTGCAATCCTTACGGGCGTTTCGACCTCGACGAAGCCGAGCGCGTCGAAAAACGAACGGATGCGCGAGACGATGCGCGATCTTTTGACGAGAACGCCGATATCCACAGACTACTCGTACCTTTCGAGCCACTTCGAAAGCCTGTCGCCGAGACGCTTCTCGAGCCAGGGCGTCACGCGCCAGTAGTCGCGAAGATCGAGATACTCGCTCACAGGGCCGCTCTGACCGGGCTTCACCCCCCAGACGCACTTCAAAAGGATATTGCGCGCCGTGGCCTCGCTCGAGACAAACTCGATCACCTGGGTCCTGAATCCGAGGATGCGCAGAATCTGTGCGCGGAAGGAATCGGTCAGAATGTCGCAGAGCCTCTCGCGCAGGATCGACTGGCGCATGAGACCCGCGAACGCGCCCTTGTCGTCGAGCACCTTCTGGAGTTCATGCTGGCAGCAAGGCGCCGAAAGAATGTAACGCGTCTTCCACTCGACGCCCTTGGCGAGAGCCTCGTCAGTCGCCGTATCGCACGCATGGAGCGAAACCACCAGATCGATTTCGGGACGCTCCGCCGCACCGGGAGCGAGAACATCGGCGGGGTTGAATTTCTCGAGATCGCTTTCGACAAAGATCACCTTGCCGGCGAGATCGAGACGCTTTGCCATCTCCTTCGCCGCGCTTATGACGTCGTTGCGGCGATCGATACCGACGATCCTGACATCGCTGAAGCCAAGCACTTCGGTCAAATAAGGATAAAGGCTAATCGTCAAATACGCCTTGCCGCAGCCGCAGTCGACAACCGTGAAGGTCTTGGCCTTGTCGGCCTCGGTCGCGTCGGAGAGAGTTTCGGCGACAACCTTAAGAAACTCGTTGACCTGATCGTATTTGCCGCGCATCGACGCGCGGATGTTGCCGGCGCCGTCGCTCAAGCCTATCGTCCTCAAAAGAGAAGCCGACTCGAAGCTCGTAAGCGGAAGCTTCTTGACGCGATCGTGAGGCTTCACCACGACGTCGCGATCCATCGCCGCCGAGCGCGAAACGAGAACGCGCCCCTTCTTGGTTACGCGAACATGCAGATCGCCCTTCGCCGTCATCAGATGGAGATCGCGTGCGCCGCGCTGGGCGATAATCTCCTCAAGACCGTCGCGCGCGTCGTCAAGCTCGAAATTCTTGACGCGAACCTGGCCGTCGTCGGTCATCTCGGCCTGAAAAAGCTTTCTGCCGCCGATGACGACAGGACGCATGGCGATCTTGAACGCCTTGCCGTTGCGCCTGACCGACTGGACGATCTTCATAAAGCCTTCACCGAAAACACCCGTGCGGATCTCTTCCTGAAGGGCCTCTTCCAATTCAAAGCGTTCCATGTGTCTTATCCTTGAATCTTTTGCCTTACGAGGACTTTCTCTCGCGAGCCTTGAGGAACATCCTCAACGGCGCTCCTTCGAGACCGAAACGCGCGCGGATGTTCTTCTCGAGATAACTGAGATATGCGGGCGTTACGAGCTTCGGATCGTTTACGAAAAGGCGTATCGTCTGGGGATTCGTCGAGACCTGGAGCGCGTAGTAGATCTTGAGGCGCTTGCCCTTCATCATCGGAGAGAGCGTCTTCTTCGTCGCCTTTACGAGCACGTTGTTGAGCATTCCCGTAGGAATGCGCTCGCATGCGGAAGCCGCGGCGCGGTCGATCGCCTCGACCGTGCGGCGGATGTTGTAGCCGGACTTGTTCGAGCAGTAGACGACGGGCGCGAAATTGAGGAACGGCATCATCGAACGAAGAGCCTCCGTCGCCTTCGTCTCCGTTATCCCCTGCTCCTGGGCGAGATCCCATTTGTTCATAAGGACGACGCAGCTGCGGTTGGCGTCGAGGATCTTGCCGGCGATGCGCTTATCCTGCAGCGTCGGACCCATGATCGGATCCATCACGAGAAGTACGACGTCCGCCTCTTCGATCGCCTGCTCCGAACGGAAGAGCGAGAAGTTGTCGACCGAAGTCTTCGACATCTTTGTGTGGGGCTTCATGCCCGCCGTATCGACGAGCATGTAGCGCCGCGCCTCGGGGCCGGAGCCGATGGTGAACGGAACTTCGACGGCATCACGCGTCGTACCCGGTATTTCGGAGACGATTACGCGAGGCGCCTTGAGAAGACGGTTGACGTAGGAGCTCTTGCCCGCATTGGGGCGCCCTACGATGGCGACGCGAAGAGGACGCTTCGCCGCCTCTTCGGCCTCGTCGACCTTGGGGAGAACTTCGACGACGCGCTTCAAAAGAGCATCGACGCCGCGCGAATGTTCCGCCGAAACGGGGAAAACCTCAAGCCCGAAGCGGTCGTACTCGTGGGCGCGCCAATCCTCGTCGGCGGTATCGCACTTGTTGGCGGCGATCATGCACGGCACGCCCGACTCCCTGACGCGCTTAATAACCTCGGCATCGAGAGGCGTAATCCCCTCGCGCGCATCAACTACGATAATGCAGACGGCGGAGTCTTCGACCGCGAGCGCCGCCTGCGAACGCGTCTCCTCGTCGAGAGGGTCGCGCGTAACGCGCTTGTCGAACGCGATGCCGCCCGTATCGACGAGCATGACGCGGCGGTTCAAGATGTCGACTTCGCGGGTGACACGGTCGCGCGTAACACCGGGCTGATCGAAAACAATGGCGACGCGCTTCTTCGCGATGCGGTTGAAAAGCGCGCTCTTGCCCGTATTGGGACGACCGACTAGACTTACAACATTCATATCTTCTCCTAAATTGCCGATATTATACCAAATTATCTGAAATAATCGGGTTTGAAAAATTCACCTCACGAGATCCCGCTTGAGAAACCATATCCTCGCAGCCAGTATCGTCAGCGCACCGACAACAAAAAACACAGGCAGAACCGACATCGCCAGCGACAGTCCTGAAACATCCTTGACGACACCCATCAAATAAGGCGCCACGGCTCCCAGGGAAAACGCAAAAAGAAGCACGAAACCCATCGCCGAAGCACGATATCTCGGCTCGACAACATCAAAAATTGAGGCGAACTGGTTGGAGTCGTATACGCCGCGGAAGAATCCGAAAAGCCCCATCGCCCAGCAGATAGCCTCAAACGACCGGGCCTTGGACATCCAAAAAATGAACGGAGCGGCGACAAGAAGCCCTATGATGTTCATCTCCATGCGAATCCCGGGGCGACGGCGGACATATCTGTCGGAAATGCGACTCGCTATCATGACACCTGCGAAAGCGCCGAGATAATGCCACAGAACGGCATTAAGGCCGCAAGACGCCTTGCTCAATCCGGGAAACGTCTCTTCAAGATATGTCGGCATCCACATCTTGAAGCCGACATCGACGAAAATCTGCATGCCGAGCCCAAGTGCCAAAAGAATGACGGACGGCTTTGAGAATACGGCCTTCAACGCCTGTGAAAACGCCGGTTTCGCGGCGGAAGCGGCATTAAGCGGCGTATTCCGCAAAAAGAAGACAAGAGCAAGAGCCCAAAGAATGCCGACAAAACCGAAAACCTTGAAAGGAACGCGCCAGTCGCCGCAGATATCGAGCATCTTTCCCGATGCAAACGAGAAGGTTATTATTCCGAGATATATGGCAAGCTGAAGGATTGAAAGCGCCGTCGCCTTGTTGTCGCTGTGAAGCTGCTGAACGAGAGAAGTCGTCGCAGGATAGAAGAAGCTCTGCCCGAACCCGTTGATGACGCCGTAAAAGAGCATTATGCCTAAGATCCCGCTCGCCCATCCGGCCCCCAAGACACCAAGCGAAAAAACGGCCAGAGAAAAGACAACGATTTTCTTGCGGCTCAAAAAGTCCCCCGCCATTCCGGAAAACGGAACGCATACGGCGTAAGTCAAGGTGAAAACGCCCAGAACCAGACCGCGAAACGCGGCGGACGCGCCGATTTCGCCGCCGATCACAGAGGCCAGAGGCGGAAATATCTGACGCATACCCTGCTGCAGAAAACACGCGATCCAGAGCAAAAAAAGCGCAACCCACTTGTAATCAAGCTTTTTCATAATCCTAGCAGACAGAACTTCATCTTTCATTTCTTAACGCAGGATCAAGACGATCTCTGAGATAATCGGCAAGGTGGTTGAACACCAAAACGAGAATGAAAATGGCGACGGTGGTAAATGTCATCTCCCACCAGACACCCTGCCAGAGACGGCGGCGGGCGTTATCTATCATCACGCCCCAGCTGGGCTCGCCCTGAACGCCGATCCCAAGGAACGAAATGAAGACTTCCGTCGAGATCGCAGCCGGAAAGCGGATGGAAAACTGGATAAGAATGATATGGGCCACGTTGGGCAGGATATGGCGGAACATTATCCGCAGATGTGAATAGCCCAAAGTCTTCGCGGCCTGTACATACGCCCGTTCGGACTGCTTTATCACTTCGGCGCGGACAGTCCTGCACACACCGACCCACGTTGTGAGGCCTATGCCGAAATATATGCCCAAAAGGCCCTGCCCGACCACAAGCGAAATGGCGAGAATGAACAGCAGCCCGGGCATTGACGCCACGGTCGCCGAGAGCCACACGACGACAGAATCGACCCACCCTTTGAAATAGCCGCCCAGAAGCCCCAGGAGGACCCCGAGCGGCATTGCGATCAATGACGTCATTATGCCGACATGAAACGCGATGCGCGCGCCTTGGGCAAGCCTAAGCGCAACGCTGCGGCCCAGATTGTCGGTGCCGAGAAGAAAGAACTCCTCCTCCTCGGGGTTGTCGAAGGAGGGCGCGGAACTTAACGGCGGCAGATAGCGCGCATGAAGATTGACCTGGTTGTACACGGCCGTCTCGTCGTTGGCCTGAGCGATGTGGTACTGAACCTCGCCGAAAAGAGCAACGGCGAAATACAGCCCCAAGACAGCCAGACAAAGTTTAATCGAAAACTTCAATCAACCGACCTTCCATCCTTCGGGCAGTGCATTCATGACAAGCGTTACGACCTCTTCAAGCGTAAGATCGCTGGAATCGATTTCGATCGCCCCGTCCGCCTTTTTCAAGGGGGCGTACTTGCGGGTCGAATCGATCGCGTCGCGCGCGAGAAGAGACGCCTTGACCGCCTCGGTAGACTGATTCGCGATGCCCTTGTCGACCTCCTCCTTCTGGCGACGGCGGGCACGGGCCTCGGCCGAAGCGGTGAGATAGAATCGCGCCGGAGAATCGGGAAACACGGCCGTGGTTATGTCGCGCCCCTCGACGACGAGATCGCCGTACTTGACCATGCCCCGCAAAAGCGCGGTGACATAATCGCGCACAGGCTTTTCGCGCGCAACCTTCGACGCATTGGCGTTGATGTCGGGAGTGCGGATGCGCTCGCCGGGCTGTTCGCCGTTCACGTAATACGCGATGCGCCCGTTCTCGGGACGGCACTCTATCTCAACCTTCGCGGCATGCGCGGCAATCGCCTCGGGATCGTCCATGTTGACGCCGGCCTCAAGGCACTGCCAGGTCAGAATGCGGTAAAGCGCACCGGAATCAACGTGGAGAAACCCGGTTTTCTCTCCGACAATGCGAGACACGCTCGACTTGCCGGCACCGCTCGGACCGTCTATTGCAACAACTCTCATGATATCGTCACCCTTTCAGCAAACTTATTCCTCGCCCACGCAGCATTCGTCTGCGCAATCGCGATCTGCCTTGCACTCCTTCCAGCGGCCATACCCAAAGTACGCACCCGCCGCTATCGCAGCAAGGAGAATCATCTTAATCCAGAAGCATAGCCACCCCTTGCAGGGAAGACACCTCGTAAATTCGCCCGCCCGCTTCATCGAGAACGCCATCGGCCTGTTGACGGCCCATCCGCAGGCGTTCAAAACAGCGCCGATGTCGCGACGGCGAAGCTTGAACCAGGTGAGGATCACGCAGGGAAGCGAAACGACCAGTATGAGAGCTCCGAACGACAGGAGAAAATCCTTTATCGTCATGTTGGTGAACATCGCCGTGAACGAAGCCGCGGCGGCACCGATCATGCCGAAAGCGATACCGATGGCGGCTACGCTCGAAGCCATCGCCGCGCCGCCCGCTTCAGCGCTCTTGGCGCCGGTATCGACCGTCTTCTGACCGAAAGCCTGCTTGTCTCCGAAGAACTTCTTGACGGCAGAGGAGATGCCCTCGCCGACCTTCTTCCACGGCAGCCAGAAAGCCTCGGCAAGCGAAACCTGATTCTCGACAACCTTGGTGATGACCGCTTCCCACTCTTTGCCGTCAAGGTCGTGAAAGACGCCGTTCCTGCCCGGATAGAGACGGGCGATGGGTCCCTTTGTCACGACAGAGCAGATGGATTTGGTCTCTTTGGTCGCAGGCCTGAAGAGCTTGAGATACAGAACGCAGCAGTTGGACTTTCCGGAGAGGGCGGAATGGGCGGCTTCGTTTTCGATATCAAACGAAAGAACCATCTCGCGAGCGTCGATGCGAAGAGTTCCCACCTGGAATATCGCAACCTCGGAATTCGCATAGAGACGCTTCATGTTGACGAAGTTCTCGAGAAACTCCAGAAACCGGAGCCTGTATCTTAAAACGCGCTCTTCATCTTCGAGCTTGCCTTTCATGTCGGCGTTCATCACAGGCTTGGCGGCCTGGTGGGCGCGATAAGGGGCGAACGCGGCCTTTACGCGCCCCCAGGAAAGGAAGTCGAGCGATTCGACATCGCCGAGAATCTCCTTTACGCACTTGTCGCGAAATGCGAAGAGCGCCTCGCGATGCGCAGGGTTGAGGCGGTTGTCGAGCGGAAGGACCTTGTCGGGCTCTTCCATCACAAGCGGCATGTCGGCAGAAGCGATGAAAAACGAATCGATCAATCCTTCAACGGCCGCGAGAGCGGAAACCGCGTCCGCAGTCCTGTCGCCAAGAACGGCGATCTCTGCGCACTTCGCCTTTTCCTCCCATTCGGCCATCGCCTTCTTGTCGGCGGCCGACGGCTCGATGGCGGCGAGATCGGCTTCCTTCCTGACGACTTCGGCAAGAGCCGCCTCGTCTTCCTTCGAAGGATTGAAGAGATCGTCCAGATCAACGCCCTTCGACTTGAGAAACTCGACGGCGCCAAGGACTTCCGAAATGCGGATGCGTCCATCCTTGTCGGCATCCATAAGCTCAAGCATCCGTTTGTCGAAACGAACCGACTTGACCGGCATGGACATCGCCATGAAATACTTCTTGTCGAGAGAAGCGAGATTGGCGATGTCATCGCCGTTTTTCAGCGCGACCTGCGGAATGCGGCCCGCCCTGAACCAACGCCATTTGTAATTGCCCATAGACTCCATCCTCTGATTTCCGGTTGTGTTCAGCCGCGCTCGGCGTTGCGGCGCTCAAGATCGGCGCGATACTCGTCGAGATCGACTTTGAGCCGCGCAACCCCCGTCTCTATCGCAGCCTTGGCGACGGCGAAGCTCACCTCGACGAAAAGTCTGCGGTCGAACGGCTTGGGGATGATGTAGCCGGGACCGAACTCGAGATTCTCGTTCGGGTAGAGCGCCTTGATGTCCTCGGGGACGCTCTGGCGCGCGAGGTTTGCGAGCGCGTCTGCGGCGGCGACCTTCATCTCCTTGTTGATCGTCGTCGCGCGAACGTCGAGAGCGCCGCGGAAGAGATACGGGAAGCCGAGAACGTTGTTGATCTGGTTGGGATAGTCGCTGCGGCCGGTGACCATGATGTACTTGCGTCCGGCAAGAGCCTTCTCGACCTCGGCCGGCGCGATCTCGGGATCGGGATTCGCCATCGCGAAGATCGCGGGAAAGTCTCCCATCGTCTTGACGTCGTCGCCGGCGAGAACATTGGCCGCCGAAACGCCGATAAAGACGTCAGCCCCGACGAGAGCCTCCTTGAGCGTCTCAAGCTCGGTCTCGACGGCATGCTTCGCCTTGAACGCATTGAGATTCGGACGATTCTTGCGGATGACGCCTTCCTTGTCGCACATCGTGATGTTCACGGCTCCGGCGGCCTTGAGCATTTCGCAAATGCGGATTCCCGCGGCGCCCGCGCCGTTGATTACGATCTTGAGGGATGAAAGTTCGCGGCCGGCGAGGTAGGCGTAGTTGATGACGCCCGAAAGCGTAATCACGGCGGTTCCCCACTGATCATCGTGGAAGACGGGGATGTCGAGCTCGCTGTCAAGGATGTCCTCGATTTCGAAGCACGCGGGAGAGGCGATGTCCTCGAGGTTTATGCCGCCGTACTGCGGAGCGATAGCCTTGACCATCTCGATAACGCGCTTGGGATCGGTCTTGCCCTCGTTGGCGCCGCCCTGGCGGCAGCAGTTGAGCGGAACGGGCCACGCGTCGACGTCGCCGAACGCCTTGAAGAGAACGGCCTTGCCTTCCATGACGGGAATCGACGCCGACGCGCCGAGATCGCCGAGGCCGAGGATCGCGGTTCCGTCGGAGACGACCGCAACGAGATTGGGCTTCGCGGTGCAATCGTAGAGAGCCGTCCTGTCGGCGGCGATGGCCTTCACCGCGTGAGCGACGCCGGGCGTGTACGCGAGACAGAGGTCGTCCTTCGTCTTGAGAGGCTTGGGCAGGCACACTCCGACCTTGCCGCCCTTGTGGAACTTCATCACCGACTCTTTATCGTAGGAACTCATTTTTTACTCCTTTAATCCTTCTGCTGATAAATCCAGCTGTTTTTCATTTAAATAAAACCTTGAAACCTTAAGCCCCGTCGCCGCCAGCTTCTGACGCACGACATCAAGACGCTTTGTCGACATGTCGCAAGCTATGACCAGCGCATCGGCGTTAGTCTCTTTGACGATACGCTCTATCATGTTGATGGAGCCGCAGATTTTGATCCCGCCGACATACTGACCGCGCAGGAGGATGTTGTCGTCCACGATTCCGACGATGATCCTGTCGTTCTTTGACGCGGTTCTGACCAGCTCGCGGCGAAACGCGCGATATCTCAGGCCGCAACCGTACACCAGGATGCGGGAAACGGTGTTTGTCTTCCTCAGCTGCGAAGAGTCGATATTGTAGAATATATCTTTCGCCATTGCCCTTAGATTGCGAAGAAGGGAAATTGCGACAAAAGACATGAGCGGATACATTACCGTCATCGGCTTAAGCTGGTAATTGTAGGCCGGCGAATAGTAGATCGCCACAGAACCGACAACGCCGCCGATGACGCAGGCCAGGAGCAAGCGCGCATAATTGGACGGCATCGCCCTCGACCAGACCGTCTGATAGGTCTTGAAGAGGACAAGCGGAATAAATACCGAAACCACTCTGACAGGCAGGCCGACGCAAAGCATTATGCGGCCGATGTTGATCCTGAGCGCCCATGCGCACACAAAGAAAACCGCAACGAGAATCGCGATGTCCGCCAGGACATAAAAAGGAACCGAAAAACGGAACTTCATCCGCCGCGAAGACGGATTGTCGCTGTGGGACACCGAGTTGAGAAGACGTCCGAAATCGAAAATTTCAATTCGGGCCATGTCCTTTACGACAACCACCACCGCAAACAAAAAGCCCAAAAGCCACAGCCCTGCCGCACGCGATTCAAAGACCACGCCGGAAAGCCCGAACAAAACGAGAAAAGCCGCCATCAGATAAAGTATCCATGCCGCCTTGCGCTGATTGAGACCGACGGAACGGAGGATTCTGTGATGCAAATGGTCCGCATCGGCCGTCATGACCTCGCCGTTGCCGGTCTCAGAAGCGTCACGGCGGCGAATCAGATAGCGCAATGAACGGCGGACAATCGCAAGAAACGTATCGAACACGGGAACGCCCATCGCCAGCAAGGGAACTCCTATCGACACCAGGAACGAATCTTCGGCCTGAGACGCCAGCGGCAGAAAAGCAATCGTAAAACCGATGAACATGGACCCGCAGTCGCCGAGAAAGATGGAGGCCGGATTGTAGTTGTAGCGCAGGAAGCCCAGAAGCCCTCCTGCGAAAGCGAAATAGTAAAGGCTGGAGGCGGGGCTGTTGGTAAGGAACAGCGAGCCCGCCATGCCACATGTAGCGATGAAGGCAAGCCCCAATGCAAGGCCGTCAAGCCCGTCGATGAGATTGAAGGCATTGATGGCGCCAACAATCCAGAAAACGGTTATGAAGCAATCAAGCGCAGCCGGAATCGACGGCCAGAGACGGTGAAAACCCAGGTCGCCCCACCACCAGGTCAAGACGGCAACGGCAATCTGGCCAAGCAGCTTCACCTTCGGCTTCATGCCGAAGCAGTCATCGACAAACCCCAAAGCGCCAATCGAAAGCGAAAGGACCGCATATTTCCAGTAGATGTTCTCGGATATGTTTTTTGCGTAAAAGGGATCCTTGCCGAAGAAGAGAACGAAAATGCTGTACGAGACGAGCACACCCGCGATAAGAGCGAGGCCTCCGCCGCGTGGGATCGGCACCTTGTTGATTCGCCTGGCGTCGGGCTTGTCGATCATCCCGAGCTTTATGTTCAATCGACGCACCAACGGCACCAGAAGAAGCGTCAGCAGCAACGCCCCAAAAAAGGCCGTAAGATAGGGAATGGATTTTACAAACAGCTTCTCCATCACTTCACCGCCTTGTTCATTTCTCCCAACACGGACTTGAGAGTGTTTTCATCGGTCGTAGGCACGAGCACAGTCAACATCGCCCACCTGTCGATACGCCCCAGGACCGTACGGTCCCAGACATCGATGAATATTCTGTTGATGTGGGAAGAGGTCCTGTAACCGGCCTGATTGAAGAACGTATACGCGAACAACGCGCCGCCGCCCGTCTTGAAGCTGAGCGGAATTACAGTCCATTCCACATCGTCGACGGGAATCACGTAGGACGAGCCCAGATCATGGCCTTGCGACGGCAGGCAAAGTTCAGGTCGATGAAGAGAAGATTTGCTGGGCCCGCTGACAACCTTGGAAGTCTGAAACCAAAAACCGCTCTTATGGACATACCTGCGCCTGCCGAGTTCTGCACCGACCAGCTGTTTGAGCTCAGCCTCGGACGGAGGAATCTCTTCAACATCAAACCCTGAAATCTCGGGGAATGCGACTGTCGGCGGTTCGGCGACTGCGGGCGATGGCGCAGCAACCTGAAAGACCATGACAGAAACAACCAGCACGACAGTCGCCATCGCCTTGAAGGACGCAGATGCGCCGCATGGACAGGCCGGCGAATCCGAAGAAACCTCCGCCCCTTCGCATTCACCGTTTTCCGAATCGGCGGCTTTCGTTTTGAGAGGAATCTTGTTTATGAGATCGGAAAGAAGGACCGTAAGATAGATGCCCAGACCAAAAACAACAAACCCAAGGAAGTCATGCCCCTCGCCGACAGCATACGCGGGCGAACCGAAGCGGGCGATAAGGCAGATCGACATGATCCTGATTATATTGCAAAAAACGGCTATCGGCACGGAGCAGACAAGCAGAACCGCGCGACGAGACCAGGTACGCTGGGCAAAATAGCCGTAACCGACAGATACAGCCACCAGAGCGACAATCGACCGCAGACCGCTGCACGGATCGGCGATACCCACGCCAAACGGCTTGCCGTCCACAAGAACGGACGGCAATGTAATCATATTGCCGTTGCGTACGATCTCCATTCCAAAGAGCGATAGGATTCCTGCAGAAACCGAGCTGACCAGAAGCCTCAACGGAACGGTGAAAATCGCCAAAAACGACGCCATCGGCATGCAGAAAAGGAGGCACGCTACCGGGAAAAGCACCCTTTTGGCGCATTCCTTGCCGAACAAAGCCCACGGTATCGTAACCAAAAGCCCCACAAAAGCCAGCAATTCGAAGCGAACCTGAAGACCTCTCACTCCCAACAGCCCGACAAAAAGAAACGGAATCGTCGCGAACATACCCGCTAGGCTGGGCGCTCCCATGGATTTCAAAATCCGTCGACGCTCCATCCAAAGGACCGCAACAGTAAAAAGAGGGACAAACCAGGCATAGTCCATATCCTCCTCAGGAGCTAAGAACATGCTCGGCAAACGGTTCAGAATCATAGCATTGAAACCAATGACTATTGCGATAAATGCAACAGTCATAAGAATCAATCTAGACTTTAAAGTCCCCTCTCTCATAACAAACAATATTATATCAAATTTCCCCAAAAACCGCACCTGCCCACCGCAACAATACCGACGAAGCAATGCGCAACAAAAAACTTCGCCACAGCAGTCAAGCCGTGGCGAAGTTTTCTGCTCTTTATTGATGCCGGTTACTTGCAGAGCGTATAGAGAACGCCCGCAACAACCGCAGAGCCGATAACGCCAGAAACGTTCGGACCCATGGCCTGCATGAGAACGAAGTTCGTGGGATCGTTCTGGAGCGAAACCTTGTTGGCGACGCGAGCGGCCATAGGAACGGCCGAGACGCCGGCCGCACCGACGAGCGGGTTGATCTTCTGCTTGGAGAAGAGGTTCATAAGCTTAGCCATCAATACACCCGCGGCAGTTCCGACGCAGAACGCAACGAGGCCGAGCGCAAGAATGCCGAGAGTCGTACCAGAGAGGAACTTCTCGCAGGCGAGCTTCGAGCCGACGGAAAGGCCGAGCATGATCGTCACGATGTTGATGAGCGCATTGGACATCGTGTCGGAGATGCGCGCAACGGAGGGACCAGCTTCCTTGGCGAGGTTGCCGAGCATCAACGCACCGATAAGCGGAACCGCCGAAGGAAGGAGGATCGCGCAGAGAAGAAGCACGACGAGCGGGAAGCAGATCTTCTCGATCTTCTTGACTTCACGAAGAGCAGGCATCTTGATGAGACGCTCGCTCTTTGTCGTAAGCGCGTTCATGATCGGGGGCTGAATGATCGGAACGAGAGCCATGTACGAATAGGCCGCAACCGCGATAGCGCCCAAAAGATCGGGGGCGAGACGCGATGTGAGCCAGATCGCCGTGGGACCGTCGGCACCGCCGATGATACCGATTGAGGCGGCCGCCTTAACAGCGTCGACATTGCCGAAAAATCCGGGAATGCAGGCCGCGAGACCGAGAGCTCCGAAGAGCGCGAAGAAGATACCGAACTGAGCGGCACCGCCCAAAAGTGCCATTCTCGGGTTGGCGATAAGAGGACCGAAGTCCGTCATCGCGCCAACACCCATAAAGATCATGATCGGGAATACACCCGTATCGATACCGAGAGTGAAGAAGTAATGTAGGAAGCCACCGGGCTCGACAATGCCGCCGGTCATAACGGGAACGCCGCTCTCGAGGAACGCGATCGTACCGGAGTGCATCATCGCGGGAGCCGTAACGCCTGCGAGCGGGCAGTTGGCGAGAAGTCCGCCGAAGCCGATAGGCAGAAGAAGAAGCGGCTCAAAGCCCTTGACGATAGCGAGGTAGAGCATCAAAAGGCAGATCGGAATCATGATAAGCTGACCGATACCGTAAGGCATGCCGAAAAGCATGGTTACGGCGTGACCCTCATGGAACGTACCCTTCTCATCGAAGTAACCGCCGTGCCACTTGCCGTCCTTATCGTAGTACCCGTTGCGGTTGGCTCTCTCGCCCTTCTTCAAATTAGGACGATCAGCTTCATCGAAGTCACCCGTAATGTAAGCGGGAGCCGTCTTGGCCATGAAGCCCGAGATGCCGGTGTCAGCCTTGAGATTTTTAACCTTATCGAGCGTTCCACGCCAAGGCGCCTCATTATTGCACTTGGTTTCACACTCAGAGCCGCACTTGGCCTCGCACTGAGAGCCACAGTCAGCGTCACATGAAGCAGTGCTCTTGGCGGGAGCTTCTGCCGCGGGAAGCGCGAAAGCGCACGCCGCGGCGAAAATTGCAACTAACATTTTCTTCATTACTGTTTTCCTTTTCTAGATAGTCTAGTTTAGCTAGAAGTTCTAGAGCCTTGGCAATCAGCCGATGACAGCGAGGACATCGCCGGTGGCGACCTTGTCGGTGGCGTTGACCATAATGGTAACAGTGCCGTCGCAAGGAGCGGTTACGGGAGTCTCCATCTTCATAACGTCCATAACGAGGAGCTCATCGCCCTTCGCTACGCTGGCGCCGTTAGTCGCGGTGACGCGGAGAACGGAACCGGGAACAGGAGCCTTAACTTCCTGACCGCCGGCGGGAGCCGCGGCAGCGGCAGGAGCGGCCTTAATGCCGGCCTCAGCCTTGAAATCGACGGCCTTACCGTTGACGACAGCCTTACCGTCACCCTTAATCTCAACACCATAAGCCTTACCGCCGATCGTGACGGTAACCGCGCCGCCCTTAGCGGCAGCAGGCTTCTCGTCTTCAGCGAAGCGGCAGCCCATAGGAGCCTTGGAAGGATCCTTAAGGAAGAGAACACCCTTCTCCTGGCAAGAAGCGGCGATAAAGACGTTCTCGTCGGTGATGGGAAGACCAGCATCCTTGAGCATCTTCTCGGCAACGGCGCGGCCCTTCTTAGGATCGGCGTCGTTCATCTCGAGAACTGTCTTCGTCGTGGGGGTGGAATAGGGCTTGGTAAGCTCGTTGGAAGCCATGAACTCAGCCGCCTTCTTGACGATCTCAGGATCGGGAGCGACGGGAGTCTTGCCGAAGTAGCCGAGAACCATTTTGGCGTAACCGGGAGCGAACTTCTTGAACTTGCCGAACATGACGTTCTGGATAGCCTGCTGGGCGTAGAACTGCGAAACAGGCGTTACGGACGTACCGAAGCCGCCGAGACGTACGCAGTCGTACATTTCGGCGATCATGTCGTCGTACTTGTCCATCATGCCGTTGTCGCGGAGCATCTGGGTATTGGCCGTCAAAGCGCCGCCCGGCATAGGGCTCCACACAATCTGAGGATTGACGTTCATCGCCTCCGGCGGGAGGAAGTACTTCTTCATCGCTTCCTTGAAGCTGTCCTCGGCCTTCTTGATCTTATTGATGTCGAAGTCGAACTGGAAGTCGGGGTCGCCGTCGAGGCAGTGCCACATCGTAATGATGTCGGGCTGGCAGGTGCCGCCGCTCATAGGCGCCATCGAAAGGTCAATGCCGTCTGCACCGCCCTTGAGAGCAGCCAAATAGCACGCGATGCCGTTGCCGGCAGTCTCGTGAGAGTGGAACTGAATGTGCACCTTATCGCCGAGCAGCTTGCGGGCGAGCTTCATCGTGTTGTAAACGGTTGCGGGAGTGGACGTGCCAGAAGCATCCTTGAAGCAAACGCGGTCAAAAGGAATGCCTGCGTCCATAATGAGTTTGAGACGGTCGCGATAGAACTCAGG
>JAZOQY010000048.1:0-2535 GCA_045656285.1 Kiritimatiellia bacterium | reverse complement strand
GAGGCGAACATAAACGCGGGAGCGAGTGAAGAGCGGCTTTGCGAAATGGCGAACGTTGTCGAAAATGCTAAACGCGGCCTCGGTTTGGGCCGTAGCCGGGCGCATACTTTTTAGATGAGCCGATTTATGCAGGACTCGACCCCGAGCCAAATCTCAAGATTGGCGAGCGGGTCTAGAGGACGCAGAAATCGGCCATATCAAAAGAGGAGCACGGTTGCCCAAATCCGTGGCCGCATTTAAACATAGCAAGCAGCAAGAACGCAACAACAGAGCGCGAAGCTATTAATTAAGAATTACTGTAGTACAGAAAAGGAATCGCTTTTCAGATTTTCAAAAGATAAAACATCAGTTCCATCTAATAAAATCAGGCATACAACGAAAATTCAATCCTAAAAACTGGGGATATTCCAGTCGGCTTTGCCGCCTCAAGCCTGAACTCAGCTTGACACGATGATGATCGCAAGCAGGATGCCGCAGAAGCCTTCGCCGGCGATAAGACCCGCCGAGAAGAGCGTTCCGCGCGAAGAAAACCCCGGGAAATAGCGATCGGCGAAATATCTTAAAAGACCTCCGCAAAATATTGTCGCATTAAGTTTGATCGGAAGGTAGATTCCGAGCGCGCACGGCATTACCGGCAAGCGGAAAAGCGCAATGACGACCGCAATGCCGACACCGATGAGCAAAAGCTCCCAGGGCAGCCCGCCCAACACAATCCCCTCGGTCACGGATTTCATCAGCATCGCCTGAGGAGCGGAGATCGCCTCACTGCCAAATCCCCACGCCTTATGGAGCAAAAGCAACACTCCGGCGACAGTGAACGCCGCAGTGCCGGCACCTATAAGTTCGCCGACCTGCTGCTTCCACGGCGTCGCTCCGAGAAGCCAACCCGTCTTCAAATCCTGAGACATGTCTCCGGCAAGCGCAGCGATAATGCAGACTATGCTGCCGATGGCGATCGCCGAAACCATCCCGGCCGCGCCCGCGACCCCGCACGTCTTGAGCACAAAGGCCGATACGACAAGCGTCGCAATAGTCATGCCGGAAACCGGATTGTTCGAACTTCCGACAAGCCCGACCATTCGCGCCGAAACGACGGCAAAGAAAAAGCCGAACAACGCAATCAGCAAGGCGCCGCCGATACCGACAGGGACTTGAGGCACAAGCGCGACAAGAACAACGATGGCGATCACACCGAGGATTACGCGCTTTATCGGAATGTCAGCCGCCCCGTCTTCGGACCGGGACGACGAAAGCGTCGCCCTGAAGCCCCTGATGAACGCCGGCAACGACTTGAAGAGCGAAATAAGCCCGCCCGTCGCTATAGCCCCCGCACCGACGTATCTCACGTAGCCCTGCCAGACGGCGGTGGCGCCGCCGTTGACATACGCCTCCGTCGCCGGCTCGTAAAAGTAGGCAAAAAGCGGAATAAGCACCATCCACCCAAAGAACGACCCGAAAAACACGAGAAAGGAAACCTTGGTTCCGACGATATACCCGACAGCCGCCAGCGCCGTCGACAACTCAAAACCGATCTCTCCGCGAAGACGGGTGAAGGAGAATGACTTTGCCGCCGGAATCCATTTGAAGAAATCCGTAAAAAGCTTAAATACGACAGCAACGCCAAGGCCCGAAAAAACATCGCGCGCCTGACCCGCGCCCTTCTCTCCGGCCTTGAGAACCGCCGCGCAAGCGCGACCCTCGGGATATGGCAACACGGCATCTTCATCGACGATAAGCGGCTTTCTGACGGGAACCATCAGCAGAACGCCAAGCGCACCTCCTGCGAGCGCAATCAATGTCAGCTGGAGAAATCCGGGCGGAGGGCAATATCCCTGCTCGGCCCAAAGATAAAGGGCAGGCATTGTAAACACCGCCCCGGCCACAAGCGACTCTCCCGCCGAGCCTATCGTCTGAACCATGTTGTTCTCGAGAATGGAATCGCGGCGAAGAACAAACCTGAGCACGCCCATCGAAATAACCGCAGCAGGAATCGATGCGGAGACCGTCATCCCCACCCTCAAACCCAAATATGCGTTAGCCGCGCCAAAGACGACTGATATCATAACACCGATCAATATTGCGGTAAACGTCAATTCTTTTTTAGGTTTCATACAGAAAAACTACATGTATTTTCATCATTATGATACGTAATGTTTCAACCGCAAGTATTATACCACATTTTACAGCCCCGGCCGTCCTGGAGTTTACCCATTTTTTGACTTCTGCCGACCCTCTCTCCAAGACTGCGAAATCCACTTCTTAAAATACGCTTCACCCTTTATTTATCTTGGTGAAATGTACTTTTGTGATGTAAAAAAGTGGAAAGGTGCTTCCGCATTCTTTTTGCTTCTTGCTTGCTGTGCTTGTATAAATGCGGCCACGGTTAGGGCAACTGTGCTCCTCTTTTGATATGGGCGTTTTACTTGTCCTTAACCCCACTCGCCAATCTTTAGATTAGGCGAGGGGGTAAGTCCTGCGTAAAACGCCTCATCTAAAAAGTATGCGCTCAGCTGCGGCCCAAACCGAGGCCGCGTT
>JAZOQY010000047.1:0-70357 GCA_045656285.1 Kiritimatiellia bacterium | reverse complement strand
ACGGGTGGTTGAGGTGGGGGGGGGGGTAGGAATTGATGGGAATAGAAGTGGCTTTGAGGGGGTGGTGAGAGTTGCTGGATGTGGGCTTGGGGGAGGTTTTTAGAGGGATTTGAGAATTTTTGAAGAGATTTGATTGGTAGGGATGTGTTGTTTTCTCGAAATGAGAATTTTATGCGGAAGATTATTGCTGATGTTTGGGACCTTTGTGGTTGTTTTCGTCATTCCATTTTGTTTTATTTTTAATTCTTGATGGGATTATTAGCTCTTGATGGGACTATTAGCAGGGACTATTAGTATGGATTTTTGTTTTTTTGAAAAGAGTGATTGAATGTTGTTTTTTGTATGGTATAATTTGGGTGATTGATTCAAGTTTTTGAGAAAATGGCTAGTTGATCAGGGACGATTGTAATCGACGATTATATATTATAAGGAGATTTTAAGTGGAAGAAGATTATAGACTTTCCAAAATGGAGATTTCAGGCTTGATAGCGGAATGCGATACAGTCAGGAATCGCAATGAGGACGTTGTGCCTGGGAAAAAGGGCGGCAAGATAAAATTAGTAATTGCGGGGTTGGGCTTCCTGGCTGTAATAGCAGGAGGCTTGATTGTCATGCTGTCTCGTTCCGAGCCGGTAGAGATTTGCTCTGATCCGGCTGAGGAGGAAGTGGAGTCGACGAAAAACACGATTGGCAACATGTGTGAATATGTCAAGGATAAGGTCGCTATTATCGAGTGCGCAGACGGCAGTTCCGGAACCGGGTTTTGTTTACGCATGTCAGATGGTGTTTATTTTATTTCTAACGAACATGTATTTCATTCGGCTTATGATGAGAAGCCTAAAATCTTAACCGTCACCGGGCGTATTATCGATGTGGCGGATAGAGTTGAAATCGCGAAGGATTTTGATCTTATCCGCTGGCGTATAGAGGATTCTTCTCCTTGTTTTGAACTGTCGGAAGAAATGCCGAGCATTGGAAATTCTGTGGTCATTTACGGCAACAGTGATGGCCTTGGCGTTGTTACGGAGATAAAAGGTACCGTCCAGGGTGTTTCACACAATAGAATAGAGACAGATGCAAAGTTTGTTTTAGGCAACAGTGGCAGTCCTTTAATCAATGAAGACGGCAAGGTCATCGGTGTGGCTGCATTGTTGTTTAACAGAGACAGCACAGTCGATTGGGCTAAAAAGGGAACTCGCTTTGATGCGGTTCGCAGATTTGCCGAGCGCGTTCCGGACCAGAGCGGTGATTGGACGGCGATGCGCTTTTCTGACTTTACTGAAGAAGTTCAGAAATATGCTGATTATGATTATTTTTTGCGCTGTTTCTTAGCGTATCATTTTAAAAATGAACAGAGCGAAGAGGAAGACGAGAAGGATGGATTTGTATATGTAGAGTCTTGCAAACTAGAGTATAAGATGCTGGGAGACAGGTTTCATCCGTTGATGAATTATCTTGTCGACACTTGGAATGTTTTTAAGGAAACGCAATCAAGGTATAATGAAAGATTGTGCGATCGCAATGATTTTATTCAGTCATTGCCAAAAGAAGGAAGAGATCTCAAAATTGCTACGTACGATTTCATTACGGCAGAAGAAAATGCCAATCTTGCTATTGTGAATGTTGATTTCATCGCGGCTAAAAAGAAACTTTTGGCGGATGCCCGGGATTTTATCGGGTATAAATGGCAAAATCCAAGAATTGTGAAGATTGCAGATCGCGACAAGAAGATTTGGGAGAGAGAAATTTGCAGGTTGAATTTAGATTATGACTCTTGCATTTCGCATAAGGCGGCCGTGAAGCATCAGATTTCAATTCTGCAGGAACAGGATGCGTATGATGAATTCGGAACACTTATGTTGTATAAGTATGCTTTGCGCGGCAATCAGGTGGCCCAATCTTTCTTTGTGAAGTCTTGTCACGAGAAGAAGCTTCATTCCGGCATATATGCTTACGCTTATTGGGATTCTGCTATTCCATGGTTTAAAAAGGCATTTCAGGATGGAGATAAAATGGCAGGCATTCAATTGGGGGATTATGCTTATTCTCGAGAGAAGGATGTGAATAAGGCGCGGAATTATTGGTCAGCAACGGGTGGCCCCGAAGGGTTTTATTTATGCGGCTGGAGCTATCAAAACGAGGATAGAGATGGAATGGCTCTCGAATTGTATGATGAGGTGTTGAAATGTGCTTCTCGTGACTCCAAATATTATGAACTTGCAAAACAAGGCAAGGTTAGTATTTATTTGTTTTCGAAGAATGAGCATTTCCGCTCTTCGAAAAAGGCCTTGCGGGATCTTCGGGATTTGCTGCTGTTAGATTCCAAAAATGGTTATTACAACTATCTGTACGGATACGCTCTATGGAATGATGGCACTGTAGCCGGGAAAAAAGATGCGGTCGCCTATATCAGAAAGGCAGCGTTGTCAGGTGACGCGCTTGCCGAAAAATTTCTTAAGGATAACAAAGAAGAGGTAGATCGCTTGTGAAGTGGTTTATATTGTTTGCGTCTATAGCAAAGGCTTTTAGTTTCTGCCGTTCTGCCGGACGTACAGGACTGAAAAGTCTGCGAAAAGCTCCTGCGGTTCCTGCGATACATCGAGCCGGATGGTGTTGTTGACGGTGCATGGTGCCTGTGGTAATATATGGGCGAAAAAGATTCAGGCTTGATTGCCGGTGAGGAGAAAATAGAAGATGAAGAAGATATCTGTTGCCTTGGTTGGTGTTGTCGCGGTAGCGGCGGCGTTTGCCGCAAAAATTCCCGAGGGTATGCAATGGGGCGTAACATTCGGCTTTCACGCCAAGAACGGCTACTTCTCTTCGGCTGCGGCGCGCGAGGAGGTCGATGCGATCGCGAAGGCGGGGGCCAATTGGGTCACGGTCGTTCCGACGGTCTGGCAGGATTCGTGCCATTCAACTTTTCAGTATCGTGACTTTACCTACACGCCCAACGATATTGAATTATTAGATATAATTGATTTTATCCATTCTAAGGGCATGAAGGTTCAGCTTCGCCCGATGCTTGAATGTAAGGATGGGTATGGTAGACTCGGAGTGATTTTTCCCAAAAGAGGTGGGTATAGAATACCGGGTAGGCACTCTAATGCCCGTGAACTTTGGTTCGAGTCCATGAAGGAGAGAAGCGTGCATTACGCTCGCGTCGCGGAGCGCGCTAAGTGCGAAGTATTCTGTCTTGATAGTGAACTAGATACAATGACAGAAGAAAATGATCTTTGGCTTAAAGTTGTAAATGCGGTTCGTAAAGTGTATTCAGGCCCGGTTACGAGTTGTCATACGCTTCATACGGGTAAGATTGATTTTGTAAAGGATTTATCTAATCCTAAGCACTGGTTTCATTCGCTTGATTTTCTCTCAATCAGTTATTATTGCCCGGCTAGAGAGAAGGGGGACATAAATAAGGATCTTTCGGTTGAAGATATGATGGTGCGCCTTAAAGGAGCTCACGCTAAAATGAAGGCAATAGCCAAGGCTGCGGGTAAGCCGATACTCTTTGGAGAATGCGGTTGCTCATCGAATGTGAATAGCGCTTTTTCGCCGTCAGATATGTCGCCATTTAAGAAATTTGACGAGGAGGAGCAAGCTCGTTATATGGAAGCATTATTTAGGGTGTTCGCGCATGAGAAGTGGATTATGGGTTTTCATTGGTGGAAGTGGGAACAGCATGTTCCGCCGAAACCCGGGGCCACGGTAGAAACGACGCGCGCGAGTGATTTTACCTTTAAGGGCAAGAAGGCCGAAGAAGTGTTCCGCAAGTGGGCGACGCGCTGAGCGCCAAGCCGCTTTTGGCGGTTACGGCTCCAGCATGAGCTTGCGGAACTTGGCGATGTCGTCGTCGGTAAAGCCGACTTTTTTGACGTAGTTTTCGGCCCGTTCCAACGTTGTCGCGCCCTTGCCGTGTTTTATGAAGCTTTTGGGGATGTTGTCGTAGAAGCCCTTGTGGTTGAAATGGCTCCCGCGATTCCAGAAGCCGGTTGCCGACCAGTCGAGACTGAGGTCTTCGTCGTTCACCCCGAGAAGCGCAAGCAGCACGTAAGTGAGCGTGCCGGTGCGATCCTGTCCGGCGAAGCAGTGGACGATAAAAGGATAGTTCTCTTCTTCAAGCATCAATTTGAAGATCTGCCTGAATTTGTTCTGTGCTCCCTTGTTGTGGATGCCGCCGTAGGCCGCGAATGATGCGTGAACCCAGTTGACATCCGGGCCGAGCGGAGAATTGGTCATGCATGAGGTTTCCCAGTTGTTTCTAAGATCGACGTCGGTTTTGAAGCCGAGGTACTTGAGCATTTCGTCGCGCGTCTCCTGGCTTGAGCGGATCTTGCCGCGCTTGGTCTCTTTTACGATTCTCTTGTTCTTGTTCGTCTGGGCGGCCTCCCATTCCGCCTGGCGGCCGAGGTCGAAAAGCTCCTGCTTGGTGTAGAAAGTCTGCTTAGGGTGGTCGTTCATCGCGGCGGAGCGGTAGATCATTCCTTGCTTGACGCGCTTGCCGTCGAGCCCGATATAGCCGCCGATGTCGCGAACGTTGGGAACGCCCGGGAATCGGATGATGCGAGGAGCGATGTCCTCGGTTTTGAATGTCGACGAAACCGTCTCGCCGCCTGCCGTCACGGACCATTTGTAGCCGGTTGCGATTTTCAGATTGTCGACATAGGCGAATCTGTCCTTGAGCGTCGCCTCGTAAGCGAGCTTTCCGGTTGTCGCTTCGATGACTTTTACGGTGTGCTCGGCGCCTTCTGGGCCGTCCCATTCGAGGCGCGTGGTCTTAGGCCACCAGCTTTTGCGCTCCTTGCCGTCGACTTTTTCGGCAGGAAGGGCGAGGACGTCCTTGCGGTAATTCTTGTCGCGGAACTTTTCGCGCCTTTCCTGAAGAGGCATCGTGACAAAAGCCTTTTGGGAATCGGTCAGGGTCGGCACGACCGTTCCGTCGGCGGGTGAAATCGTCTTCAGCGGTGCGGCGAATGCGCCGAGGGTTGTCAACGTCGTCGCCAATGCGGCGATAAGAGAGAGTTTTTTCATGGGCTCGCTTTATAAAGTGTGATATAAGTCGTAAACAAAATTGAATCAATGATAACATTAAATATTCGGCACGTCAATGTTTATCGACTTTGGGCATAAACTTCTGCCTGTTGCAAAATGGCGGTGTAAATGAGATAATACGCAGCATCAGAATGCGGTAACCGGAAAGTCCTGTGTAATCCAGGCGCTGTCGCGCAGCCGTCAAAGCCGGAATGCGGGCCGCATGCAACAACACCAAAGTACCCTCGCACGAGGGGGAACAGGAATGCATGAACAGACGAAAACTTTTCGCCTTGGCTATTGCGGCCACAGGTTTCGCGCCATTAGCGCCGACACGCGGCGAAACGACTAATGCCATTACCTCCATCGTTGTCGAAGCTACGCGGCTCGAGAGCGGCATAATGGAGACTCCGCAATTCGTGGAGACGTTTTCGAAGGATGAGATTCGCGAATCGGGTGCGCGCGACATCATGGATGCGCTTGAGCGCAATGCGAGCGTGTTCGTGCGCCACATCGGCGGCGGCAATCCGGCGATGACCCAGGTCTCCATGCGCGGATACGGCGAGAATTCCATCGGGCGTGTCCTCGTCAAGGCCGACGGCGAAATCCTCAACAATTTCGATATGAACGGGAGCGACTTTTCGCGCTTTCCGCTCTCGTCCGTGGAGCGTATCGAGGTTCTGCACGGGCCGCAGACCGTAATGCACGGCGGCAACGCCTCGGCGGGAATGATAAACATCATCACCGAAAAGCCGGGATATGACGAAGAGGGATTCGTCGAGTTTCGCGGCGGCAGCTGGGAGACGTTCGGTGCGTCTGCCGGGCTCAAGGGCGGCGATGCAGAAGAGATGGTGTCGTATCATGCGAACGGCGCGTGGGATCATTCGCAAGGGTGGCGCGATTCGAGCGGGTATGATCTCTACCGTTTGAACGGTGGCGTGCGAAAGGATTTTGACGGCGGGTCGTTCGTAAAGTTGAGTTCGTTCTTTTCGGATTCGGAATATGAGCTCCCCGGGCCGCTGACCTTCGCCGAATGGAAGTGCGACAGGCGCGATGCCGATCCCGACTACAGCTTCTACAACTACAGGCAGACTTCGTACGGGGTGAACTTTTCGGCGAAAGGCGTCATTGACGATGAAAACGAAATCAAATTCGAAACGACGCTCTCGCATCGCCGCGACCGTTTCAGGGCGTATCAGAGGACGGACGGCTATCTTCAGGATTCGCCATTCGACAATTATGCCTTGAGCATGACGCCGCAATATGTCAATATCGCGGCATTGGGGCGATTCGACAATGAATTCACGGCCGGCGGAACGCTCAGGTGGGATGTCCGCAAAGGCTGCAACTCGTATGCCTATCCGACATACGTATGGCGGCAGAAGGAGGACCAGTCGCGCTGGACGATGGGTGGATTCACGAGAGATGAGCTGTTTTTGAGCGATTCCCTCTCGGTTTTCGGCGGTGCGAGGCTCGAGAGACAGATGACGGACAGCGAAAGCCTCCGCAATCCGTCGCGGAACGACAACTTGAGCGCATTTGAAGCAGGCGTGAACTGCCACCCGGTTGAGGACGCGAAGATTTTTGCGAAATTCGCCAGATTCTACCGCACTCCGTTCATCGATGAGGTCTCATATACGTCGGGCAACCTCGTCTCTCCGGAGCGAGGCTGGAGCATGGACATCGGCGGCCAAGTGGAGTTTCTCGACGAATTCTCGGCGGGTGGTGAAGTGTATGTCTCCGAGACGAAAAACGAAATCTACTATGATCCGTTCCGGTTCGACAACTTCAACCTTCCGGGAAGGACTCGGCGCGAGGGAATAGATCTGCGGCTTGGATGGGAACGCGAGAAGACGGCGCAGGTCGCTCTTTCGTACGGGTTCGTCAACGCGAGAGTGGTTGACGGCGACTATGACAACAAGGATGTCTGCGCCGTGCCGGCTCACCGGGCCGCCCTCAATGCGAGATGGCATCTCATGGATGAGTTGTCCGTTCGCGCCGGCTGCCGGTATACGGGCGAGCAATACACGATAAGCGATCTGAAGAACGAATACCGCAAACTGAAAGGCTATGTGCTGTTTTCGCTTGGCCTTGAATACGAATTCGCTTTCGAGCCGCTCAAGGGACTTGTTCTGGCGTTTGATGTCGACAATCTCTTCGATCGCGACTATTGCGATTATGCGACATACGGCGCAAACTTCTATCCCGCCGCCGGACGATCCTTCAACATAACAATCCGCTGGACATTCTGAGATATATTCCGTGGAATGTCCAGTTGACTTCAGCGTCTTTTTTGTGATATACTATGCGCACTTTCGTGATTGAGGTGCTGATGTGCCGAAGAGCGAATACTTTAGGTGGGATACTCAAGCGGTCAACGAGGGCAGACTGTAAATCTGCTGGCTATGCCTTCCAAGGTTCGAATCCTTGCCCCACCACCATTTGAAAACCCTGCGAAAGCAGGGCTTTTTCTTTAAGAAAGGGTAGTGAAATGGAAATAGTCTGTCTTGACCTCGAAGGGGTCCTCGTTCCTGAAATCTGGATTGCGTTTGCCGAGGCTACCGGCATTCCCGAATTTCGCCGTACGACTCGCGACGAGCCTGATTACGACAAGCTTATGCATTACCGCATCGATCTTCTCGACAAGCACGGCTTCAAGCTTAACCAGATCCAGGAAGTGATCTCTTCCATCCGTCCGCTTATCGGCGCCGAGGAGTTTCTCGGCTGCCTTCGCGAGAAGACCCAGGTTCTCATCCTTTCCGATACGTTCGATCAGTTCTCTCAGCCGTTGATGAAAAAGCTCAACTGGCCGGCGATCTTCTGCAATTCGCTCGAGGTCTCCGATGACGGCCGCATCGTCGATTACAAGATGCGCTGCCCCCAGTCGAAGCTCACCACCGTCAAGGCGCTTCAGAGCTGCGGTTTCGAGACGATCGCCGCGGGCGACAGCTACAACGATCTTCAGATGATCCGCGCGTCGAAGGCGGGCTTCCTTTTCCGTTCGACGGAGCAGATCAAGAAAGACAATCCCGACATTCCGGCGTTTGAGACCTATGACGATTTCCTCGCCGCGATTCTGAGGAATATCGACTGATATGTTCGGTTGCGCACTTCTCGCCGTGACGATTGCGTTTCCGGCCCCCGGGGCCCGGCTGCCTTGCGTCGAGAAGTGCTACATGAGCGGCGCTGTCGAGCGCGGCGTAACGAACATCGTTGTCCAGGGCAAGAATGTCCCTGTCTACAAAACGGGCGGTTGGGTTACGATGGTCGACCTTGTCGAGGGCGACAACGAGATCGTAATCGAGGCAGGTCCGGTCACGACCAATTACATGCTGAAGGTCGCGAGCAGGCCAAAACCGTCGTCTGTCGCGCCGAACAAAGCGCCGGAATACAAAAAGCTCGAGTATGCCGACGATTTCCCTCGGGCGCTGGTGCCTCCGGACGATCCGCTGGGTCCGGTTGTGGTAATCGATCCCGGGCATGGAGGGCCCAATGATCTGGGAGCCTTGAGCCCCCATGGCTTTGGCGAGAAGGATGCGAATCTCGCGCTTTCGCGAGCGACGCGCGACCAGCTTGTCAAGCTTGGCTATCGGGTGATCATGACTCGCGAGAGCGACAAGGCTCTTGTGCTCAAAGACCGTGCGCGGGTCGCCTGCTCCAACAAAAACGCAATCGCCTTCATTTCGATCCACCATAACGCGCCCAATTACAATGTCGATCCGCGCAAGGTCCGTTACGCTTCCATTTATGCGTGGAACGACATCGGCACCGACTTGGCCGCCAGGATAAGCGACGAGATGACGTTGGCGCTCAAAGGCGACATTCCCAACAAAGGCGTGAAGAAGGCGAACTTCACCGTTACGAGAAATCCCGAGGTCGCCAGCTGTCTCGTCGAAGCCGATTTTATCACGACGCCGGAAGGCGAAGAAGCGATATGGGATCCCAAGCGCAGAACGCGCATCGCCAAGGCGATAGCGGAAGGTCTTGATAAATGGTATAAGGGGGAGTGGTCGGACTGGCGGGGATCGAACCCGCGACCCCAACATTAAAAGTGTCGTGCTCTACCAACTGAGCTACAGTCCGAGGTCGAGCGCACATTATATCAAATCTTAGAATTGGAAATCAAGATGGAAATTGCAGTCGGGTTAAGCGGCGGGGTCGATTCTTCCGTGTCTGCCTTGATGCTCAAGAATCAAGGCCATAAGGTTGTCGGCATTACGATGAAATTATGGCGCGGCAGATACAAAGGCGGCGAAAAGGAGGCGTGCTTCGGAGCGCACGAGGCCGAGCATATCGCCGCCGCCGAAGCGTTCGCGAAATCGATCGGCATAGAATATCGCGTTTTCGATTGTTCTGAAGAATACGATAAAACCATCATTTCATATTTCCGCGATACGTATCTTTCGGGCAAAACGCCCAATCCGTGCGTTTACTGCAATGCGATCATGAAGTTCGGGCTTCTGCCGCGCCTGGCGGTCGAGGGTGGCTTGAAGTTCGACAGGTTCGCCACGGGCCACTATGCCCGTGTCGTTGAAGAGAATGGGCGCTTCAAACTCCTGAGGGCCGTCGACGAGGCGAAGGATCAGAGCTATTTTCTCTACCGCCTGAGCCAGGAGCAGCTTAAGCGTCATCTATTCCCGCTCGGCGGCTTGACGAAGGCGGAGGCTCGCGACATCGCCCGCAGGCATGGTCTCTCCGCAGCGGAAAGGCCCGATTCGCAGGATTTCTATTCGGGCGACACGGCTGAACTCATCGGCGCGGGCGACAGAGCCGGCGAGATCGTCGATCTCGACGGCAGGAGCCTCGGCAGTCATACGGGTTTCTGGAAGTTCACCATCGGCCAGCGCAAGGGCCTCGGCATCGGCGGCGCGGGCGAGCCGTATTACGTTGTCGATCTTGATGCGCAGGGCAATCGCGTCATCGTCGGGCGTGTGAACGACGCCGTCAAGTCGTCGCTCAGATTGACCGACATCAACTGGGTGTCGATCGCTCCGACGAACGAAGAGATTCCCTGCCGCGTCAAAGTGCGCAGCGCGAGCCGCCTCGTCGATGCCGTCTACCGAAACGGCGAGTGCTTTTTCGAAAAGGGTGTTTTCGGCGTAGCTCCCGGCCAAAGCGCAGTTGTCTATGCCGCGGATTCGGAAGAGCTTCTTTTGGGCGGCATCATCGAATCCTGACCGCGTTTTCCGGTTCGGACGGTCCGGTCGGCGTTTGGCGAAGGCGAAATATGTGGCGGCGCGAAATCGGCAAATTGATTTTGGCATAATCGGCACAAAACGATAATTTTTGGTATAATATACAGGTGATGGAAAATCTTGATATATCTACATTGGATCTCGGCTCGATAGATTTTACGCCCGACTGGGCTAAAAAGGACGCCGGGGTGGTCGTTGGCAAAACAAGTCCCGCGAATGAGCTCGGAGACAAAAAGCCGTTTGATCCGAAGCGCCAGCCTTCGGAGCGCAAGAGCTTCGATCGCAAGGGATTTCAGGACCGCAAGGGCTCGTTCAAGAAGCCCTTTGAGCGTCGCGCACCTTTTGCGCCGCGCCCGAAACCGCTTTCGGTCGACATCAAGATACTGCCTGACCCCAAGGCTCTCGGGACTATCATCCGCAAGCTTCAGCAGGATTCCCACGCCTACAAGCTTAAAGATCTCGCCTACTTCTTCCTCGACAATCTCGCGAGCGTTCTTCTCAAGATCACGCCGAAGAAGGACGAGAACGGAGCGAGCGAGCCGCTCAAGTTCCATCAGTGCAAGGTTTGCGGTTTTGCATCCACCGATGAGGCCGACGTGATCGCTCACGCTGTCCAGTGCCATCTCGGCGAGTACTACGAATCCAAGGAGGTCGAGTGCGAACCGCCGAAGGGCAATTTCAGCTGCGTCGCCAGGTGCGGTCTTTCCGGCGTGCTTCTCGGGCCGCCCAACATCCACGAATTCAATGCGACCGTCCGCGAGACTCTCCGTTCGCGCTATCCCGGCATGAGCGAGGAGGAATATCGCTCCCATATCGAAATGGTCCGCGACAGCGACACTATCGAGGAGTGGCGCAAGGGGGCGACAAAGAAGGTCGTCTTCACTGCCAAGAACGCCGGCGAGAATGTCCGCGAGCTCAACCGCGAGCAGGCGGAGGCGGAGTTCAAGCGCATGATTCTCCCTCAGCTTCTCGACATGCCGAAGAACCTCATGATTTCGGCCGAGGTCGCCCTCAAGAGCCCCGTGAAGCCGCTGCAGTGGGCTGTGAAGGACGCCGTTGAACTGGAGCGTCGCTCTCCCTACAACATGTGCTTTGCCTTGCGCGGCGCTTTCCATCACCGCAAGATGCACTTCTTCAGGGCCAACGATTCTCGCGGTCCTGAATTCGTGATCGGCATCGAACTTAAGGAGTTCGATTCCGCCCATGCGATTGCCGAGCTTGCGAAGATCGCCGATTTTGTCGCCGCCAATCCGTGCATGACGAAGGCCGAAATCGCGCCCGATGCCGAGAGCGAGAAGCATTTGCAGTGGCTCGTTTCGACCGGCCATGTCGTCGCTTTCACCAACGGCGTCTATTCCGCTGTCGAAAAGTTCCCGAAGTACGGTCCGCAGTGGCGGAAGAAAAAGGTGAAGAACCAAGGTGAAGGTGAAGGCGAAGGTGTCGCCGAACCTGCAGCCGAACCCGTCGACGCTCCGGCCGCAGAACCAGTCGAGGCTCCTGTGGCCGAACCCGTCGAGACGCCTGCGCAAGAAGCAAAGGCAGAAACAGTTTTAGAGACGAAAGAAGAGAAAAAAGATGAAGCTCCCGCTCAGTTGGCTGAATGAATTTGTAAAGATCGACGATATCGATCCCAAGGAACTTGCCGAAAAACTGACTCGCGCCGGTCTGCAGGTCGAGTCGATCGAAACTGTGGGCCCCGAGGCTCTCAGCGATTTCTTTGTTGTCGGCGAAGTGCTCGAATCTGTCGCGCATCCCGATTCCGACCATCTTCACGTCTGCAAGATCACTGATGGAAATGAAGTTTTCCAGGTCGTCTGCGGTGCGCCGAACATGCGTACGGGAATCAAGACCGCATTCTCGAAGATCGGCGCGGTAATTCCCAACGGCGGGTTCAAGATCAAGAAGGGTAAGCTTCGCGGCGTCGAGTCGTTCGGCATGTGCTGCAGCGCCGCCGAGCTCAATCTCCCCGGCGGCGATCACGACGGCATAATGGAATTTCCCGCCGAGACGAAGACGGGCGCGTTCCTGCGCGACGTCCTTTCGATGGAGAAGCCCGAGACCGTCTTTGAAATCGAAGTTACATGGAACCGCCCTGACGCATTGAGCGTATATGGCCTTGCGCGCGAATTTGCGGCTCTTCTCGGGCGCGAGCTCAAAAAGCCCGCCGTCGATTTCGTCGAGAGCGATACGCCCGTCGAGAGCGAGGTTTCGGTTGTCGTCGAAGATACTGTAAAGTGCCCGCGCTACACCGCGCGCGTCGTCACGTCTGTCGAGGACGGCCTCTCGCCTGAGCTTATCGCCAAGCGACTCGAGCTTTGCGGCGTGAGGTCGCTCGGGCTTGTTGTCGACGTCACCAACTATGTCCTTATGGAGCTCGGCCAGCCGATGCATGCGTTCGACTACACGAAGCTCGCCGGCCGCAAGATCGTCGTGAGGACAGCCAAGGACGGCGAGATGATCAAGACGCTGGACGGCGTCGAGCGCAAACTTGACACGTCGATGCTTATGATATGCGACGCCGAGCGTCCCAACGCCGTCGCGGGCATCATGGGCGGTGAGGAGAGCGAGGTCGCCTCCGGCACGAAGAGCGTTCTTCTCGAGTCGGCGCTCTTTGATTGCGCCTCGACTAAGTTCACTGCGACGAAGCTCGGCCTTTCCTCCGAATCGAGCTACCGCTACATTCGCGGTGTCGACAAGGATCTCGCAGATTTCGCGAGCCGCCGCGCAGCCCATCTCCTTCAGAAGTACGGCAATGCCGTTGTCGCCAAGGGCATCGTCGATGTCGACAACCGCGTGAAGCCTTTCAACAAGGATGTTACGCTCAATTTCGAGCGCGCACGAAAGCTCATCGGAATTCCCGTCGGCAACGACGGCATGGTCTTTATCCTGAAGGCGCTCGGTCTCGAGCCGAGAACGACGGGAACTTTGTATGCCGGCATCGAGAGCGTCGATTTCGGAATTCCCAGCTGGCGTTACGACATGGAGCTCGAGGCCGATCTCGTCGAAGAGGTCGCTCGCGTCTACGGGCTCGATAACATACCCGACGCGATGCCCTCGGCTCCGTCGATTTCGCCGCTTTCGGACGCTCCGTTCAAGGCCAAGAACCGTCTTCGCGACCTTTGCCTTTCTCTCGGCTTCACCGAGGCGATGCATTATTCGTTCCTTTCGGAGAGGGAGCTTGACGAGTTCGACACGCGCGCCAAGGACAAGCGCCTCGTGATTCCCGATCCCGTCTCCGCAGAATACGGCGTTATGCGCGATTCGCTTCTGCCCCAGATGATGCTTTCTCTCGGGCGCAACGCTTCTCGCCAGATCGACAGCGCCATGCTTTTCGAGATCGGCAAGGTCTTTTCTGACGATGGCGGAGTGCCGTCGGAGAGCGAGAGGCTTTCGCTCGGCTTTTACGGCCCTGTCGGCCGCGAGGCTTTGAGGCGCCGCGCTGGCGTCACCGAAGAAGAGGCCGTTCTCTGGCTCAAGGGCGCCGTCGAGACTCTTATCGCCAAGCTTCATGCCGGCAAGCTCGAGTTTGTTGCTGCCGATCATCCCGCGTTCGCGAAGGGTGCGGCGCTTGCGGTCAAGCTCAACGGCCGTGAAATCGGCGTTATCGGAGCCTTGTCCGCGAAGATGCGCCATCCGTTCCGTCTTACGACCCAGATGGCGCTTTGCGAGCTTGATGTGAAGCCGCTTCTGAAGCGCGTCGACGCGGTCGGGCGCATAACGCCCGTCGCGCAGTTCCCGCTCGTGAAGCGAGATGTCGCGCTTGTCGCGGCGAACGAGGTCTCCAACGCCGATATCGAATCGGTCATCAGGAAGAACGGCGGCAAGACACTCACAAGGATTGCGCTTTTCGACATCTTCAAGTCGAAGGATATGAAGTCTGCGCGTTCGCTCGCGTATGCGCTTGAATTCCGTTCCGGCGAGAAGACTTTGACGGATGCCGAAGTCGGCAAGACCTTCCAGCAGATTGTCGATGCCCTTCAAGGCGACCAAAGGAATCGAAGTAAGGGAAAGTTGATCTATCAAGAGCGTGGGTCCTGTGTTGCACGCGGATTAAGCGGATATTTCTTCGACCGACATTTTAAAACGGGCTTGTCCCGACTTGGAACGACGGGTTTTGGAGGTTTCGCGCTACGGCAATGTGGGATCTTTTAACAAAAGAGGTATAACGATGAAAAAGACATTTTTTGCGGCTCTGGCGGCGCTTATGTGCTTGGCGGCCAATGCGAATGACAACGGAGGGTTGCCAAATACATTCGAAAAACCGGCGTTTGAGGCTTTAAAGGCGCTTAAGGCGACGGTCGGAAAGCCGTTTTCGGCTGGCTATGTCTTTGTCGACGGCTATTATATCAGTCCGCCTTACACGGTCCAGCGCTACGGCACGGTAATCCGCATCAACGGCGTTCAGGTTACCGGCGAGATCGTTCCGTGGGGCGATTTTGTTATGACGCAGAGCGGCGCGAAGGCCGTCAAGAGCGAATCCGCTCCTGCGGCGGAGGCCGCTCCGGTCGAGACTCCGGCCCCGGAACCGGAGGAGCCAGCCGAAGAGCCCGAGGAGATAGGCGACGACGAGTCGTCTCTTGACGATCTCTTCGCGGACGAGCCGGTCGAGAAGAAGCCGCGACCTGTCGCCAGAAAGCGCGTTGTTCGCCGTCCGAAGCCCCAGCAGCCTGTCGTGAAGACCTCCTATTCGTTTGAAGGGGAGTTCAAGCACAACGCCAAGACTCACGCATATCTCAAGAAGATAAACACGGCTCGTTCCCAGATAGAGATGAATCTTCGCGCCGGCGGCTATTACTTTTTCGGTTCGCGCTACAAAGCCGTTGCGGGCAACGCAAGAACCTCAAAGTATGTGATCAGCAAACTTCCCGCCGTGATGAAGAACTATTCCAATCCCGACAGTTTTGCCAATGCGCTGCGCTCGGCCGGCTTGAGCTATCTGCCGATTCCTCTGATGGAAGATCTGTTCCGCAACCGCGTCGGATACATCATGCTGGAGCGCAGGATCAAGGCCGACAATTCCAGCAACGAGTGGATGAACGGGCTTTGATGCCGCAGTCTGCAATAGATAAAGGATTTATATGGTAGCAATCGACAAAGAAAACTGCAAAGGGTGCGGCCGTTGCGTTGTCGCATGTCCCAAGAAGTGTCTCGAGATCGGCGAAGAGCTTAACGCGATGGGCATCAAGGCCGTCAAATACAAGGGCGAAGGGTGCGTCAGCTGCGGAATCTGCTTCTACAACTGCCCAGAGCCGTATGCTCTGAAGGTCGAGAAGTGACCGCGTGCGGCTACGCGCGCGCGACGGCCACGACATGATCCTTGCCGTCGGGCGAACAGACCCTGTGATGCGTTTCGCCGTCTCCGCCGGGTGCCATCTGCACAAAGATTTCATCTCCGGCGAGAGTTTCGCTCCTGAATACCAGTTCAAGCCTTGAAGGGCGCGCAGCCTTCAGCGGTTCCAGGAGCCATTCGACATAATGGACATTGTTCACATGGCCGTTGAGGTCGATGTGTGAGTGCTGTGCCTTGTAAGGCCCGTTCCTGTCGGCGGTTGCGTCGGAAGGGAACTTCAACCTTGCGGTGAAAGGCTCGGCGCCGAGTACGCTCTCCATTCCGAATTCGCATGCGTTCAGGACGCTGTCGGGGATGGACATGATCTTTCTGGTAGACAGATCGATAAGCATCCATTCGCTTGTGGCAAGACCGATCGTCTCTCCGTTCGCGTCCTTGATCTCAAAATCGCGCCAGGCCACAATCTTGCGCCCTCCGCGCGGGAAGGTGATTACTTTTATTTCCTCTTCCCATGTCGGATATCGCTTCATTTCAACGGCAAGACGGGTCAGGACCCATGAAATGTTTTCGCCTTTGGCGTCGAAGTCGGATTTTGAAAAACCGAGCTCTTCGGCGTTCAGGCTCGCCGCCTCCTGCAGGTAGTTGCAGATGGTCGGCGTGGAGGCGAAGCCGTCTGCTCCGCATTCGTACGAGCGTACCTTGAAGACGTATTCGCCTTTTTGCATGTCAGTCGGCCATTTCCTTCGCGAGCGTGGGGATGGTGCGTTCGAACGAAACGCCGTACCAGTGGTCTTCCGATGTCTTGCTGATGGCTTCGCACACGATGTCCGACGCCAAGGCGGCCGCTTCAAGCGCGGATTTGCCCCTCAGTACGGCGCCTGCAAAGACGGACGCGAATACATCGCCGGTGCCGTGTGACATCCGGTCGAGGCGGGGATTGAAATCGTACTTGATCCCGGTCCCGTCGCTGACGGCGCAGCCAAGCTCTCCGTCGTTGAAGCTGACGCCGGTCAAGACCACGTTCTTCGCCCCGAGACCGTGGAGCTTGGCGATGAGATTTTCTAGTTCGGCGCGGGTATGGCCCGAAAGCTTCATTTCAGAGCCGGTAAGGAGCGCCGCTTCCGTCAGATTGGGCAGAAGGTAGTCCGCACCGTCGCAAAGGCGCGCCATTTTTAATGGGAAATCATCTGCGAAGCCCGTGTAGAGCCTGCCGTTGTCGGCCATGGCGGGGTCGACAAATCTCAAGGCGCCCTCGTTAGAGCATGAACTGATGATGGACAGGATCGGATCGATGTGGCTTTCGCAGACGTACCCGGTGTAGAACGCGTCGAATTTTATGTTCTGCTCGATCCATTTTTTCTCGACGTTGCCGAGCTCCCCGGTAAGATCCGCGAAACTCCACGTTTTGAACCCTCCCGTATGGTTGGAGAGGATCGCAGGCGGCAGAATCGCGCACTCGACGCCGCATGCCGAGATGAGGGGCAGGGCTACCGTGGTCGAGCATTGGCCGACGCAGCTTATGTCCTGGATGGTAAGAAGTCTTTTCATGTGAGAACCGCCTTTAATTGATTTCATCCGATAAGGGAGAGGAATTCCTGACGCACTTTTTCGTCGCTTCTGAAGGAGCCGAGCACGGCGGATGTCGTCATTTCGCTGTTCTGCTTTTCGACGCCGCGCATCATCATGCAAAGGTGCTTCGCCTTTATGACGACGCCTACGCCCTCTGCGCCGGACTCCGCCATTACGGCGTTGGCGATCTCTTCGGTCATGCGCTCCTGTATCTGGAGGCGCCTGGCGAACATGTCGACTATGCGGGCGAGCTTCGAGACGCCGAGGACCTTGCCTTTGGAGATGTAGCCGATGGCGCATTTGCCGTAGAACGGAAGCATGTGATGTTCGCACATGGAATATAGCTCAATGTCCTTGAGGATGACCATGTGGTTCGTGCCGCTCGAGAAATACGCCTTGTTGACAACCGTTTTTATGTTTTGGCGATAGCCGCGAGTCAAAAACGTAAGAGACTTGGCGACGCGTTCGGGCGTCTTCTTGAGTCCTTCGCGCTCAGGGTCTTCGCCCAGTTCGACAAGAAGGCTTTTCACCAGCGATGCAATTTTCTTCTGATTCGGCTCTTTAGGTTTTTTCATGGGGATATTATATCATCTTTTGGTCCCGTATAGCGTCGAAAATAAAGAGGAAGGAATCCTTCGGGCAATTTGCTGTTGCGGCCGGAGTGGCGTTTTGGTATACTATGCGAATCTTTTTTCGAGTGAAAGAGGATGAAGCGAATGATTCGGGTCTCTCCATAACCCCGGACAAAGCGGATTAATCTAACTTTTAAAGATTGAAAGGAACAAAAAGATGGAAATGCCTACCTCCGCCCTTACGGGCATCACGCTCAAGGATATGTTTGACGCCGGTCTCCACTTCGGTCATCAGACGAAGCGTTGGAACCCGAAGATGAAAGGCTATATCTTCGACAAGCGCAACGGTATCCACATCATCGACCTCACCCAGAGCGTCACTCTCCTCGACGAAGCCGCCCAGTTCCTCCGCGACACCGTTCTCGCCGGCAAGAACATCCTCTTCGTCGCCACCAAGAAGCAGGTTTCCGAACTCGTCAAGGACTGCGCGACCTCCGTCGGCCAGTTCTACATCACCGAGCGCTGGCTCGGCGGTACGCTCACCAACGCCAAGACGATCCGTTCGTCCGTCAAGCGCATGCGTCAGCTCCAGGCTACCGCCAAGGCTAACGGCGGCGAGCTCTCCGAGCACAAGCAGGAAGCTTCCATGCTCCGCCGCGAGCTCAACAAGCTCGAGAAGAACTTGACCGGCATCGCCGACATGGCCGAGCAGCCCGGCGCCGTCGTCATCGTCGACGTCGTCCGCGAGCAGAACGCCGTTAAGGAAGCCGTCCGTCTCGGCATCCCCGTCGTCGCCATCGTCGACACCAACGCCGACCCTGAGCCGATCGATTTCGTCATCCCCGGCAACGACGACTCCGTCCGCGGCGTCGAGCTCGTTCTCGGTGGTCTCACCAAGGTCATCAAGACCGCCAACGACGAATACAGCGCCAAGGCCGCCGAAGAGAACCGCAAGCGTGAAGCCGATCGCGCCAAGCGCGACGAGGCCGAGAAGGCCGCCCGCGCCGAGCGCAAGGCCAAGAGCGGTGCGAAGGAAGGCGCCAAGCGCGCTCCCCGCAAGGCCGGCGTCGCCGTCAACGTGAAGGCCGCCGCCCGCGCCGCCAAGGAGGCCGCCGAGGCCAAGGCCAAGGCCGATCTCGAGGCGAAGCGTCAGGCCGCCGTCGTCGAGGCCGAGGCCGCCGCCCGCGCCGCCGAGGCTCCCGCTGCCGAGGCTCCTGCTGCCGAATAATCAAGGTAAACAACTTTTAACGAAAGGTTTTTCACAATGGCTATTACCATTCAGGAAATCAAGGAACTCCGCGAAGCGACCGCCGCCGGCATGGGCGCCTGCAAGGAAGCTCTCACCGCCACCAACGGCAACATGGAAGAGGCTATCAAGTACCTTCGCGAGAAGGGCCTCGCCGTCGCCGCCAAGCGCGTCGACAAGGAGTCCAAGCAGGGCATCATCGCCCTCGCCGAAGCCGCCGACAAGAAGACGATGGCTCTCGCCGAAGTCAACTGCGAGACCGACTTCGTCGCCAAGACCGAGGCCTTCATCAAGTTCGTCGATGACGCCGCCAAGGTCGCGCTCGAGGGCAAGGATATCGAAGCTACGCTCAACGACGACTACAAGATGCTTCTCACCAAGACGGGCGAGAACGTCAAGATCCGCCGCAGCGAGCGTTATGCGCTCGAGGGCGCGGGCGTTCTTTCGGGTTACATCCACATGGGCGGCAAGATCGGCGTTCTCGTCGAGCTCGCCTGCGAGAAGGCCGATGCGGCCGAACTCGCCGAAGCGGCCCACATGATCTGCCTCCAGATCGCCGCCAACGCTCCCAAGTACGTCAACCCCGAGGACGTTCCCCAGGCCGAGATCGACGCCGAGCTCGAGATCAAGCTCAACGCGCTCAAGGAGCAGAAGGGCAAGCTTCCTCCCGAGCAGGCTCTCGTCGGCATCAAGAAGGGCATGGCCGCGAAGTACTGCACCCAGGTCTGCGTCACGAAGCAGGATTACGTCGCCGACGGCGAAATCACCGTCGAGAAGTATCTCGACGGCGTCGCCAAGACGGTCGGCGCTCCCATCACGATCAAGCGCTTCTGCCGCATGCAGCTCGGCGCCTAATAACATTAGGTTTTCGAGAATAAAAAGAAAGGCGTCCCCGAGGGCGCCTTTCTTTCTTTTTTAGTGCGTTTCGGGCTTGCTAAAGAGATAAAAAAAAAGTATAATAAAGATACTATTATGAAAGCATGGTTGACCTTTTGGTACGGAATATTCAAGAACAATCCGATTTTTCGGCTTGTCCTTGGATTGTGCCCTACTTTGGCTGTGACGACAAAGCTAGAAAACGCCCTCGGCATGGGGCTTGCCGCGACATTTGTTCTGATCTGCTCCAATGTTCTTGTTTCGGCTTTGCGCAAGGTGATTCCCAATGCGGTTCACATCCCCTGTTACATTGTGATTATCGCGACATTCGTGACGGCTGTCGATCTGCTGATGAAGGCGTTCCTGCCTGCGCTCTCCGAGTCTCTTGGAATCTTCATTCCGCTCATTGTCGTAAACTGCATAATCCTCGGTCGAGCTGAAGCGTTTGCGAGCAAGAACGGCGTATTCCTTTCGTTTGCCGACGGCCTCGGCTCCGGGCTCGGCTTTACGCTTGCGCTTGCGTTTGTCGGCACCGTGCGCGAGCTGGTCGGTTCAGGCTCGATTACGGTCTGGGGCGACATCGTCATCAAGGATATTTTCGACTCTCCGGTGCTTCTCGCGATATCCCCCGCGGGCGGGTTCATCGTGCTCGGGCTTCTGCTCGCTCTCGTCAACCGTCTTGCCGAGTGGAATGCGCGGCGTCATGGCGCGCCGCCGCCTTTGCCCATCAATCTGGATTGCCGTCATTGCACGATGTGTTCCAACGGAAAGTAAATCAAGATGAAGTGCCCCAAATGCTCAAAAGACGACGATAAGGTGCTCGATTCCCGCGCTGCGCGGGAGGGCGCCGCGATCCGCCGTCGCCGCGAATGCCTTTGCTGCGGGTACCGCTTCACCACCTACGAAGAGATCGATCGCGATGAAGTGCTGGTTGTGAAGAGCGACGGTTCCCGCCAGTCGTTCGACCGTTCGAAGGTCGACAAGGCGATCCGTCGCGCCTGCGGAAAGCGTCCCGTAAGCGACGAGCAGATCAGGACGATGATCGACCATGTCGTCGCGCAGCTCGATGGCGATGAGGTGAAATCTGAAACCATCGCCGAACTCGTGATGGAGGAACTTCACAAGGTTGATGAGGTTGCCTATATACGTTTCGCCAGCGTATACAGGCGCTTCACCGACGTAGCTCAATTCTTGTCGGCCATAACGGAGATCGTAAAGAAATGAGACTTGAATACCAGCGCCCGCCTGTGCGCGTGGCAGTAGTCGGATTGGGTCGCTCGTTCTTCTCGAGCCATTATCCTGTCTTCAAGGCGCATCCGGCGCTTTTCAAGGTTGTCGCGGCGTGCGACATCCTCAAGGAGCGTCGCGACATGATTGCGGGCGACTTCCCGGATTGCAAGATGTTCCGCCGCTTTTCCGACATGCTGGACGAGCGCGACATCGATCTTGTCGATATCGCCACGTGCTCCACCGATCATGTGAAGCACGCTCTCATGTCTCTGGAGCGCGGCCGCTGGACTCTTCTCGAATCCCCGATGGCGCTTACCTTCGATGACGCCCAGCTTCTGCGCGGCGCCGCCACGAAGGCGAAGAATCGTCTGCTTGTCCTTCAGCGCGGCCTGTTCGCCCCTGATTTTCTTCTGGCCAAATCGATGATGAACGATTCCCGTCTCGGCGAGATCTACCAGATATGCGTGCGTTGCGAGGATTATATCCGCCGCGACGACTGGCAGACGGTCAAGCGATTGGGCGGCGGTGCGGCGTATTATGCTATGACCGATCTGATCCTTCAGGCCCTTAAGCTTTTGCCTCAGCTGCCGATCCAGATGTGGAGCGAGCTCAAGCGCATCGCATCGCTCGGCGACGCCGAGGATTACGCCCACGTCAACCTCAAGACGCGCACGCAGATTTCTGCTGACATCGAATTCAACGGCGGAGTCCTGGCGCCGTGCCGCGCCCCGTCGTTTGTGATACGCGGCGAGAGAGGTGTGTTTTTCGTCAATCCGAATTCGCCGACTGGGACGCTGACCACGGTCGATCCGGAGTACAAGTTCTCCCGCCGCCGTTCAAGCGTGAGAACCCCGCCGCTCGTCGACATGCATGAGAGCGTACCTGTCGTGACCTCGGAAGTGTCGCTGCCCAAGGGCGCTCTCCACGGTCCGAGCGCCTTCTGGAAATGCGTCTACGATACCGTCCGCACTGCCGCGCCGTTCCCTTTGCAGCTTGAAGATTCCATCGAGGCTGTCAAGTTCGCCCATCTTATGAAGAAGACAAGTCCTTTCGGGAGTTGACGGATGGGAGCCATGACTCAAAGTCTTGAAGATTATCTTGAGACGATCTATCTTCTGATCAAGGATACCGGCAGCGCGTGCGTTCGCGACGTCGCGAAATCGCTCGGCGTCAAAATGCCGAGCGTGGTCAAGGCTTTGCATGAATTGAAAAGCCACGAATTGGTGAATCAGGAGCCGTATTCGTCGATCGAACTCACGAAGAAGGGCGAGCGGCTTGCCAAAAGCGTTCTTGCCCGTCATGAACTTCTCAAGTCGTTTCTTGTGAGCCTGGGCGTGAATCCCGCAACGGCTGACGAGGACGCCTGCAGGATGGAACATATTTTATCAGCGGAAACATTGGATAAAATTCGAATATATACCGAAAGAAAGTCATAAAGAATGAAAAGTCAACTCAACAATCTCCAGCAGCTTCAGGAACTTGTTCTCACCCGCGACGAACATCATCAGACCGGAGACGGAAGCCATTTGGATTCCCTGAACGATTCGATCTCCGCCCTTCAGGAGAAGCTCGAGCCTCAGGTGGCGGGTCTTTATGCGCGCCTGTACAAGAAGAGCCATATCGTCATGGCTGCGATGTCGAACGGATGCTGCTCGGTCTGCGGAATGCAGGTTCCGATCGCGCAGAGCCAGCAGGTGCGCCTTGCGAAGCATCTCGTTACATGCTCCAGCTGCGGCCGCATTCTTTTCGCATCCGACGCGGATGCCGCCCATAATGTCTCCGATCGCTACGACCGCGACGCTCCCAAGACAGGCATTTCGCGCTTCAGCGCGGAGGAGCTCATGCTTGCCGACCTTGATTCCGACACGGCGGAAGGCGCGATCACGGCTTTGGCGAAGCTGATGGAGGAGAACAAGTTCATCAGCAATGCCGATTCCCTCATCACTGCGGCCATGAATCGCGAGGGCGTCCTTTCGACGGCCATAGGAGGGTCTCTGGCGTTTCCTCACGTTCGCGGCGTCGAAGGCGGCGGCCTGACTCTTGCGATGGGCGTTTCCAAGAAAGGCATCGACTGGGCGGGCGAGAAGGTTCATGTCGTGTTCCTCTCTGCGATTCCCGTCGCGGTCTCCGCGTTTTATCTCCGCCTCATGTCGGGCATCATCCAGTCGTTTTCAAAGAAGGACAATCTTGCCGCAGCGCTCAACGCCAAGGATCCGGCGTCGCTCTGGAAGACCCTCGTCAAGGCTACGCGCCATACTGTAAAGTGAGTGCGCTGCTGAGATTGCTGGTCGCGGCGCTTCTGGCGGCTTCATTTTGCGAAGTCGCCGTTGCCGCTCCCGCGAAGCGCCGGAATGCGCCGGCCAGGAAAACCGTCTCCCGCGGTTCCGGCGGCGTTGTGCAGTCCCGTTTCCGCAAGTCTCCGTATGTCGGGGCGATCTCCATCGATGCCGACACGGGGAGGGTGTATTTTTCGCGCAACGCCGACGTTCAGGGCTATCCTGCGAGCGTGACCAAGCTCATGACGGCTTTCATCGTCCTTGACGACATAAAGGCGGGCCGTCTCTCGCTCGACGATCGGGTTGTCGCTTCGCCGGTCCGGACAAAGCGCGATGATCATCTTCGTCAGCCGAGCTCACTCGGCCTCAAGGCCGGGCAGTCGATGTCGGTCGATGAGATGCTCAAGGCGATCATGGTTAAGAGCGCCAATGACGCCGCGATTTTTCTGGCGGAGAGATGCTCCGGGTCGATGGAGAAGTTTGTCGCCCGCATGAATGAAAAGGCGCGTTCGCTTGGCATGACTTCGACGAGATTCTACAATCCCAACGGGTTGCCTCCGTACAAGAGGGGCGGGTCAGACGATTTCAATATTTCGACATGCAGGGATCTCGCAAAAATGTCTCGCGCTCTCATCAAAGAACATCCTGAAATATTGAAGTACACTTCGCTCAAGAAGTGTTGTCTTGAAGTTCCCGGCCAGGGCAGATTGGAATTTACCAATCACAACAATGTGATGGCGGAAAAGGACCTGAATGTGATCAATCCAGACGGTACCGAAGCTGTCGACGGATTGAAAACCGGTTTCATTTCTGCAGGCGGCTATTCTCTGGCGTTGACCGGCAAGCGCAACGGCAAAAGGGTTATTGTCGTGGTTTTGGGGTCTTCGACGGCGCGTGAACGGGATAATGCCGCCCGCACGAGACTTGACGATCTTCTTACTGCACTGGATTTTTGATTTTGATCCAACTGCCGTCCCCGTATGTTCGCATTGAGAGAAAGTGGGCAGTTTTGACATCATAAGACGTATTTGATAAAATATTTGCAATTTACGTTAAATAACAAAAGGACTTCAGATGAAAGAAATCACAGGAGATTTGATTGCCGGAGGAAGCAAGATCGCTCTCGTCGTCAGTCGCTTCAACAGTTTCCTGACCGAGCAGCTCGTCAAGGGTGCGGTCGATGCCTTTGTCCGCATGGGCGGAAAGGAATCCAATTTGACCTTGGTGCGCGTTCCGGGCGCGTATGAAATTCCGATCGTCGCCGACAAGCTCGCCAAGAGCGGTGTCGACGCCGTCGTATGTCTCGGTGCGGTGGTTCAGGGCGCGACGACTCACGCGCAGCTCATCAACACCGCCACGGCCGAGGCGTTCAGCAAGATCTCGCTCAAGACAGGCGTTCCCGTTCTCGATGGCGTCGTTTCCGCCGAGAATCTCGAACAGGCGGTCGAGCGCTGCGGAACGAAGCAGGGCAACAAGGGCTTTTCGGTCATGCAGGCCGCCATCGAGATGGTTAACGTCCTCAAGAAGATCAAGGCTTGATTTCAATTTGCACAATCTAAATTATAAAAGAAAGAGAGAAATAAAGTGGCTAAAGAAGTAAAGAAAGTTGCGTTCCTCACAGCTGGCGGTCTCGCTCCGTGTCTCAGCTCGTCGATCGGGTTCCTTATCGACGAATACAACAAGAAGAACCCCAATGTCGAAATGATCGGCTATGTCAACGGCTACATGGGTCTTCTCAAGGGCGAGTCGATTCCCGTCACTGACGCTGTCCGCAAGAATGCGCTCATTCTCACCCGTCACGGCGGCTCCCCGATCGGCAACAGCCGCGTCAAGCTCACGAACGTCAAGGACTGCGTCAAGCGCGGTCTCGTAAAGGAGGGCGAAGATCCTCTCAAGGTCGCCGCCGACCAGCTCGTCAAGGACGGCGTCGATGTTCTCCACACCATCGGCGGTGATGACACCAACACGACGGCGGCCGACCTCGCGGCCTATCTCGCGACCAACAACTATCCTCTTATCGTCGTCGGCCTTCCCAAGACGATCGACAACGACGTGTTCCCGATCAAGCAGTCGCTCGGCGCCTGGACGGCAGCCGAAGAGGGCGCCAAATTCTTCATGAACGTCGTCAAGGAGAACAGCGCAAATCCGCGCGCCCTTACGATTCACGAGGTCATGGGCCGCAACTGCGGCTGGCTCACCTACAAGACTGCGCAGTACTACCGCAAGATGCTCAACCGCACGAAGTTCCTCCCCGAGTTCAATCTTACGCTCGGCCGTCAGGACGTTCACGCCGTTTACGTTCCCGAGTCCCGCATCGACTTCAAGGCCGAAGCCGAGCGCCTCAACAAGATCATGGACGAGTTTGACAGCGTCAACATCTTCGTCTCCGAGGGCGCCGGCGTCGCCGACATCATCAAGGAGATGGAGAAGCGCGGCGAGGTCGTTCCCCGCGATGCTTTCGGTCATCCGCGTCTCGACAAGGTCAACGTCGGCCAGTACGTCGGTAAGCGCTTCGGCGAGCTTCTCGGCGCCGAGAAGGTCCAGGTCTTCAAGTCCGGCTACTTCGCCCGTGCTGCGGCTCCCAACAAGAAGGATCTCAAGCTTATCGAGAAGTGCGCCCGCAAGGCCGTCGAGTGCGCTCTCAACGGAGAGAGCGGCGTTGTCGGTCCCGACGAGGATGCGGCCGCCGTCATCCGCGCGTGCGAATTCCCGCGCATCAAGGGCGGCAAGCCGTTCAACGTCCGCAAGGGCTCCTTCCGTAAGATGCTTAAGGAGATTGGCCAGCCCAATCCTCGCAAAAAACGCACTTCCAAGTGAGGTCCTGAATGGCCGGAGAAATCATGAAGGGCGCTATAATCGAGTTCGATTTTGCCGCGATGAACGGCGCCGAACTCCTTTATGGCGCCGCTGAGAAGGTTCTCGCCGACAATGAGATCGCTTTCAGCCCCAGGGTTGAGGCCCAGTATCTTGCCGGCGGCAACTATCAGGGCGCATTGACGGATTACTTCAATATCGTCAAGACCAAGAAGACTCCTGCAAAGGCGGCGAAAGACATTTCCGAAGAGTTTGTCAAGGCGCTGACCGATGCCGTCCCCGGCGCAGTCACCAAGCCTTTCGCAGGTTTTGTAAAGGCGCTTTCCCAGAAGGGCGTCAAGGTGGTTATCTCCACGCGTGCCGATATTGATGCGGTCAAGAGCGCATTTGAAGATGTGCTTGACGAGAATGTTTCTCTTTATCAGGAATCCTCCCAGACATACGGCAGCGTGAAGTGGGACGCCTGGCGCAGAGCATGCGCCTCAAACAAGCTTCGCAACTTCACGACCGTAGCGATCGCCGGCAGCGGCTACAGCGTCAAGAGCGCGCTGGTGGCCGGCATGGGGTCTCTGGCCGTTGTGAACGATCATGTCGCTTATCAGGATTTCGGCGGTGCCGACGATGTCGTCAAGTCGATCGATTCAAGACTTGCCGACAAAGTGCTGTCGATTTTGAAAGTCTCGTAAAATGACCGGGATAGAAAGACTGCATGAAATCATGACCCGTCTGCGCGATCCGCAGACGGGTTGTCCTTGGGACAGGGAGCAGACTTTGGAGTCGCTCAAGCCTTGCGTTCTCGAAGAGACTTACGAGCTCCTTTCCGCGATGGACAAGCCCGAGGACAAGTCGAATCACATTGAGGAGCTCGGCGACGTTCTTCTTCAGGTGATGTTCCAGAGCGTGATGGCCGAGGAGGAGGGCCGCTTCACCTTCGATGATGTCGCCAACGGGGTTTCCGACAAGCTGGTCCATCGCCATCCCCATGTTTTCGGCGATGTCGACGCCAAGGATTCCGCTACGGTATTGCGGAATTGGGAGCGTTTGAAGCAGCTTGAGCACAAGAAGGAGAAGCGCCATTCTGCGCTTGACGGCGTGCCTGCCGCATTGCCCGCATTGCTGAAGGCCCAGCGCACCCAGGAGAAGGCCTCGCGTGTCGGTTTCGACTGGAAGGATGCGACGGGGCCGATGGAAAAGATTGTCGAGGAGCTAGACGAGCTAAAGGCTGAAGTCGCAGCTCGCGCGAGCAAAAAGCCCGCCGATTCCGATCGGGTCAAGGAGGAGCTGGGCGATCTTCTTTTTGCGGTATGCAATCTCGCCCGCCATCTCGGTGTTGACGCCGAAAGCGCGCTCGAACTTACGAACGCCAAATTTTCGCGCCGTTTCCGCTGTGTGGAAGCGGGCGCCAAAGAGTCCGGGCGCGATCTGAAGGAAATGACGCTCGAAGAGATGGATGAGCTTTGGGAGCGCGCCAAAGACGGTGAAGCTTGAAATCCTGAATCCTCACGGCTTTTGCGCCGGAGTCAAGGCCGCGCTTGAAAAAGCCCGTCGCCTGGCGATGAGCGGCGAGCGTGTCTACTGTCTCCACGAAATCGTCCACAATGAGATTGTCGTCGAGGATCTCAAGGGCCGCGGATTTGTCTTTGTAGAAGATTTACGCGAAGTTCCCGAGGGCGCGACCGTGCTTTTTTCGGCTCATGGGGTAAGCCCCGCCGTTCGTCGCGAGGCAGAAGCGAAAGGCCTTAAGATCGAGGATGCGACGTGTCCGTTCGTTGCGCGCGTACACAAGGCCGCGGCCGGGTTTCACGACAAGGGGTTGCAGGTTGTCGTCATCGGCAAGGCTTCGCATGCCGAAGTCAGGGGGATATTGGGCGAAGCTCCCGATGCGCTCGTCGTATCTTCCGTCAAAGAGGTCGAGAATCTGGAGTTTCCGCAGGCCGATGTCCGGAAAATCGGAGTCGTAAGCCAGACGACGATGAACGCCGACGATGTCGCCGAGATAGTGTCGGCTCTTTCGAGGCGTTTCGAAATTGACAGTGTTGCGGAAGTCTGCAACGCGACCAAGGAGCGCCAGGATGCCGTCAAGGCGTTTGCGGGAGATGCTGTACTGGTTCTCGGCAGCGCCAATTCCTCAAATACCCGCAGGCTTTCCGAAGTCGCCGGATGCAAGACGTTTCGTGCCGGAAACATTGAAGAGGTAAAGGCGCTGGATCTGAGCGGTGTCGACCGCCTCGGAATCACGAGCGGAGCATCCACTCCAGAATCGTTTTTTCAATCCGTTCTTGAGATTTTCAACAATTAAGAGCGGGTCGGTCAGTGTGTCGAGGGGTTTTCAGTTCCTGAAAAATTTGTTATAATTGCAGCAATATAAAACCTTACTTAAGGAAATAATCATGAGCGACAAATCAGCAACATTGTCGGCGAGTGTTCGTCGGTACGCGAAGTTTCTTTTAATCATGTCCGGTCTCGGCGGGCTTTTATACGGTGTCGATGTTGGCGTCATCTCCGCGGCGCAGCCGTACATCGAGCGGACGTCCACATTCAATCAGGATGAAATCGGCTGGATCGTCGGTATGGCACTTTGGGGGTCACTCCCCTCGTCTTTGATCGCAGGGCTTCTCGCGGAATGGTTCGGCCGCAAGAAAATGATTATCGTCTCCGCGCTTCTGTTTCTTCTTTCAATTCCGGTCATCTGCGCCTCGGGCTTTTATGAAGGCGGCAATTTCTGGATGATGGTGGGCGGCCGCGCGATGCAGGGCGCGGCGGCGGGTCTTTTCGGAGTAATCGTCCCGATGTATCTCGCCGAGTGCCTCGACGCCGATTCGCGCGGCAAGGGCACTGGAATGTTCCAGCTCCTTCTGACGGTCGGCCTCGTGTACGTCGCGGTGATAGGCTTTGTTGTTGCCTGCTTCTATGGCGATGCAAAGAAGGTGGTCGATTCCAAGGCGGTCGATAACGGAGTCATCGAGTATGTGCAGAAAGTCGATGAGAATCGCAATCTTGTGTGGGCGGACGAGAAGGAGACGGTGCCCGTATACGAGACGGATGAGCAGGGGCAGCCCAAGCCGAAGCTCGACAAGGGCGGTAAGAAGATTGCCAACATGAAGAAGGTTACGTTCGATATGATCAAGAGCTGGGTCGAGCCCGGGCAGATCACTTCATGGGTTCATGCCTGGCAGATGATCTTCCTGCTCTCCTGCATCCCCGGCATCATCCTCTTCATCGGCGCGTTCAAACTCAAGGAGTCTTCGCGTTGGCTTTATAAGAAGGGCCGCAAGGATGAGGCTCTCGCGTCTCTTGCCGCCAACAACGGAGAAGAGAAGGCTAAAGAGATTCTCGCCGAAATGATAGCCGCCGACGAGGCTGCCGCCGCAGAAAAGGCGAAAAACGCCGCCGCGACGGACTCGCTTCTTCAGAAAAAGTATGTAATGCCTTTCATTCTCGCAGTTGTGATCCTCGCTTGCAACCAGACGACGGGTATCAACTCGGTCCTCAACTACACGGTGACGATCTTCCAGAAGACTGGCATGGAAGGAGCTTTCGCAAACCTTTCCGACGTCGCCATCAAGATCGTCAACTGCGTTATGACGGTCGTCGCCTGCGCGCTCGTCGACAAGAAGGGCCGCAAGTTCCTCCTGAAGCTCGGCACGAGCGGCATCATCCTCGGCCTTTGCGGCGTCGGTACGATCTTCCTCGCGATTTCCAAGAGCTGGGTCGCCCCGTCGATGATGACGGGTATCCTCGCGACGGTCTTCTTCTTCATGTTCGTTGGATTCTTCGCAGTCGGACCCGGTGTTTGCGTGTGGCTCGCCTTGACCGAGCTTATGCCCACGCGCATCCGCGCCAACGGCATGGCGATCGCGATGATCATCAACCAGGGCGTTTCCGCCAGTATCGCCACATTTTTCCCGAAGTGGTGCGCCGCAACGAACGACAACGGCACAGTATTCTTTGTTCTCGCCGGCTTCACCGTCATCTACTTCATCACTGCGGCGTTCTTCCTTCCTGAAACCAAGGGCCGCACGCTTGAAGAGATTGAACAGTACTTCAAGACCGGCAAGATGCCGGAGAAGAAGGGGGCTTGAGCTTCAGGTTCAAGTTTCTCGGTACGGGGACGTCGGTAGGAGTCCCGCAGATCGGGTGTTCGTGCCCGGTCTGCAGATCCGCCGACCCCCACGATAAGCGCCGCCGCTGCGGCGCTTATGTCTCGTCGGACGAGGGCGCTTTTCTGATAGACACGCCCCCCGAAATGCGCGAGGCGTGCATTGAACACGGCGTGAGCAAGGTCGATGCGGTGCTTCTCACCCACGCCCACATGGATCACGTCGCCGGCTTTGACGACGTCCGCCGCTTCAATACGATAAACGGCACGCGCGTCGATTGCGATCCCAATTCTCCCGGTGCGTTCGGGCGCGTATCGCGCATTGTCGGAAAGCCGATGAATTGCTATGCGCTGCCTGAAACGATAGAGGCGATGCGCCGCATTTTCCCGTATATCTCGGCGAAGGGCGGAGCGAACGGTCTTTATCGTCCGCAGATCGAGTTTGTCGACAACACTGCGCCGTTTGAAGTTTGCGGACTGAAGATTGAAGCGGTTCGCGTGGAACACGGTTTCCCGTGCTGCGGGTATGTTATTTCTGACGGGGTCAAGCGTCTTGCCTATATTTCAGACTGTCATGAGATTCGCGAGGCCGAAATAACCCGTCTCAAGGGGGTTGATGTCATGGTACTGAACTGCCTCAGAGAGCGCGAGCACGCGACCCATCTCTCGCTGGCCAGGGCGCTTGAGTATCTGGGGATGATATCTCCCGGAAAAGCTTTCTTGACCCATCTTTGCCACGATTTTTCCTATGATCAATGGATGGCCAAATTGCCTTCCGGTGTCGAGCCGGGGTATGACGGAATGGAGGTGTCGCTATGAAACCCAGAATGATTGTCTTTATGCTGGTTTCATTGCTTGCAGTGTCTGCGGCGCAGGCGAGAAGAAGAAGTCTCGCCGAAATCAGCGTTGATATCAAACTCGATGTGCATTCGTATGTGTCCGGCGAACGTGTTCGCGGCGTTGTCGATGTAAAGAACATGTCTCCCGACAGGATCAGTGTCGGATATCCCGATTCAAGAGATAAGCTTGTCGTAGAGGTTTTTCGCTCCAATGACGCCACGCAGTTGAATCGCCTGGACAAGTCCCGGCCCTTTGTTTCTCCTTTTTCGCTCAAATCAAACGAGGGGCAGAAGCTCGAGGTGTTTTTAGGCGACAATTACGATCTGAAAGAAGCGCGAAATTACCGTGCACGGGTCGTTCTCGTTCATGACGGCTACCGGTACGAGGGCCCGTACCGCACCTTTTCGGTTGTTCCAGGAATCCATATAGTCAGCGCCAAACAGGTTTTCTCCAAGGAACGGAACAAAAACCGCCACTTTGATGTTTTGCGCGAGACGCGCAATGGCGTAGAGCATATTTTTCTTTCTGCGTTCGACAAATGGGAGGATGGCAGGATTGAAACTCTCGGCACTACCGACTTGGGCGCAATGCTTCGGATAACAAAGCCCACCATTTCAATTCTTGACGGCGGCGAAGTCATTATCATTCACCGCAACGGAGCCGATTCGTTCGTCCGCAGCGAATTCTGGTCGATGCCCGGACTGCTTCATTTGAGAAGTCGCATATCGGTTGGCGATCCTGCGACCGCAGGGCAGGCCCGTGTTCAGGAGCTTTACAAAAGAGAGGGCGGAGTCAAGCCGATCGAGCGCCCTTGGTGGAAGTTTTGGTGATGAATATTCTTGGAATTGAAACCAGTTGCGATGAAACTGCGGCGGCTGTCGTAAAGGACGGGCGCACCGTCCTTTCTAATGTCGTCTATACTCAGATTCCCCTTCATCGTCCTTATGGTGGCGTAGTTCCTGAGATAGCCTCGCGCGCCCATGTCGAGAAGATTTCAGAGGTGGTTGCGGAGGCGATTTCGAAATTTCGCGAATGCGAGCCCGGCGGCAGGATTGACGCGGTTGCGGTGACGTACGGTCCGGGGCTTTCTCCCGCGCTTATTGTCGGGCTGAACGCCGCCAAGGGGCTGTCCGTTTCGATGGGTGTTCCGCTTTATTGCATCAATCATATCGAGGCGCATCTTCATACGCCGTTTTTGGGCGATGTCGGGGACGATGCCTCGGCGCCCGGCTCGATCGAGGAGCGAATGCCTGCGCTTGCTCTTGCGATTTCCGGAGGCCATACGAATTGGTTCGAGCTGTCGAATTACGGTTCGTACAGGCTGCTCGGACAGACTCTTGACGACGCGGCAGGCGAGGCGTTCGACAAGGCTGCCAAACTTTTGAATCTCGGTTACCCCGGCGGTCCGAAGATAGATGCGATAGCCAAGGCTTATCGAGCGACATTCGGCGAGAATTTCCGCCGGTGGAAGGAGTCGCTCGAACCGTTTCCCAAGGGTTGTCCACGCGAGGGCGTGTCGGCTCTCGCCGGACTTCCGGCCGATATGTGCGTATCGTTTTCCGGGCTCAAGACGGCGCTTTTGAGGTATGTCCAAAAGCATCAGGAGCTTTTGAACCCATCGCCTGACGAACCTCGCCTGGAGTATAAAAGCGGCGAGTCGGTAACGCTGGAGCTGGCGCGAATCGTTTCGTCTTATCAGGAGGCGATAGTAGGTGCGGTTGCCGATCGTACGCGTACGGCGTTAAAACGCGGCGATTACAGATCGTTCATAATAGGCGGAGGGGTTTCCCTCAACTCGAGATTGCGCGAAGTCTTGAAGCGCACTGCGGAGAACGAGGGCGTCGAATTTTTGACCGCCAAGCCCAAATATTGCGGAGACAACGGGGCGATGATAGCGGCGTTGGCCTATTACAGGCGGAATTTGACGGGAGAGGCGGCGTTGGCCGCGGATGTCTCGCCCTCTTTGGAGCTGGGTTGATGGAGGCCAGAAGCCCTTGATTCGAAGTTTGCTTTTTAAGCGTTGTTATTTTGATATAATATAAGACAATTATGAATACTACACTTGGTACGCTTGTTTGTGCTCTCGGCGGTTTGGCGGGGGCGGTTTTTGCGCTTCCTTTTAGAGGCGTTAAAGGTTGGAAGTACGAATCGGGGTGGTTCGTCTATGCGATTGCGGGTTTGATCGTTTTTCCGCTCGCGCTCGCGCTTACTACGAACAACGATCTTTTTGGCGTTATCTCTAAAACTGAACCTAAGACTCTCGCGGCGTGTTTCGGCTTCGGTGCGCTTTGGGGTGTCGGCGGCTTAACATGGGGACTTATGATCCGCTATCTCGGTATCGGGCTCGGTCTCGCCATCGGGTGTGGACTTTGCTCTGCGACGGGTACTTTAATTCCGCCGATTGTTACCGGTAAGGCCGCCGATCTCGTTAAGGATACGCCTGCGGTCGTTACGCTCGTTTCCGTTATCGTCTCTCTTTTAGGTATTGTTCTTGTCGGCTTAGCCGGTAAGCTTAAAGAAGGCGAACTCGATGAAGAGGCTAAAAAGAAAGTCGTCGCCGAATTTAATTTCAAGAAGGGTATGCTAGTTGCTCTTTTTAGCGGTATTGCTTCGGCGGGTATGAACTTCGGTCTTCAGTCGGGCGGCGCGATGGAAGCGGCGGCAAAGGAGATGGGGACTAATGCAAAGTGGGTCGGTATGAGCGTTTTCGTAGTCGTTCTCTGGGGAGGCTTCGCAGTAAACGCCGCGTGGTGTCTCTGGCAGAATTTCAAGAACCGCTCTTTCGGCGATTATCTTTCGTTTAAACCCGTCAACTGGATTTTCGCCGCGCTTGCAGGCGTAATCTGGGCGATGCAGTTTGCCTGCCAGAAGGTAGGCGAGCATGCGATGGGCGATATGGCGTATATTTCGTTCGCGGTACTTATGGGTAGCTGCGTTCTTTTCTCTTCGCTTTTAGGCGTTATGCTCGGCGAATGGAAGGGGACGGGCGCTAAAACGAAGACGGCGCTCGGCTTGGGCCTTGCGACCCTCGCTTCTTCAATCGCGATTGCTGTTGTCGCTAAAAGTCTTTAACAAATTTTAAGAAAGGATACCTGAAATGAGTTACGCACAAGCCAAGAAGAAATACGCCAAGATCGGCGTCGACACCGAGAAGGTAATCGCTCAACTTTCCAAGATTCCGATTTCGATGCATTGCTGGCAGGGCGATGACGTTACCGGCTTCGAGTCTGTCGGTGGTGCGTCCAACGGTATTCAGACGACAGGTAACTATCCCGGTAAGGCTACGACTCCCGAACAGCTTATGGCTGACGTTGATTTCGCGATGTCGCTTATTCCCGGTAAGCATCGCCTCAATCTTCACGCGTGCTACGGCATTCACAAGGACAAAGTTGTCGATCGTGATCAGCTTTCAATCGAGCAGTTTAAGCCTTGGGTCGAGTGGGCCAAGAAGCGCGGCGTCGGCCTCGACTTCAATCCGACGTTCTTCTCTCACGGCAATGTCGTCGACGGGCTTACTCTCGCGGCGACCGATCCTGAGATCCGCAAGTTCTGGGTCAAGCACGGCATTCAGTGCCTCAAGATCGCCGAGTATTTCGGCAAGGAGCTCAAGTCGCCCTCTGTCATCAATTTCTGGGCGCCCGACGGCTTCAAGGACGATCCGTCCGACCGTCTTGGTCCGCGTCAGAGAATGGCTGACTCGCTCGATAAGATTTTCAAGACTAAGTACGACAAAAAGGCTGTTATACCGACGCTCGAATCCAAGCTTTTCGGAATCGGAGTTGAGAGCTACACGGTAAACTCCCACGAGTTCGTCATGGGCTACGCCCAGAGCCGCAAGATTCTTGCGCTTCTTGATATGGGCCACTTCCATATAAGCGAGAATGTCGCCGATAAGATCAGCTCGTTCCTCATGTTCTTCGGCAAGGTCGCGTTCCACATTTCGCGTCCTGTCCGCTGGGACTCCGATCACGTTTTGCGCCAGAATGACGATCTCGCGGCGGCCGCTCGCGAAATCGTGAGAATGGGGCCCGAGAACTTCATCATCGCGCTCGACTACTTCGATGCGTCGATCTGCCGCGTCGCGGCGTGGGTGCTCGGCATGCGCAACATGCAGAAGGAGCTGATGAAGGCGATGCTCACTCCTAACGCCCAGCTCAAGGCGCTTCAGGATGCGGGCGAGTTCACCGCCCAGCTCGTCCTCCAGGAGGAATATAAGAACTATCCGTTCGAAGCCGTCTGGGAGGAGTTCTGCAAGCGCATGGGCGTCCCCGCCGGCGAAGAGTGGTTCAAGCTCGTTCAGAAATACGAAAAGGACGTTCTTCTCAAGCGATAAGTCATGGGCAATTATCAGAATACGCGCCACCACGCCAAGGGCCCCCGCGAAATGCTTACGGGGGGCGAGTGGATCTACGGTCGCAACCCCGTCGAAGAGGCTCTCGCCGCGGGTCGCCGCACGGCGAGTGAGATCATCCTTCCTCCTGCCTTCCCCGATGAAGACGATCAGATTCAGCGAATCCGCGACGAGGCCAAGGCCCGTCGCCTCGTGATCCGCACGATGGAGCGCAATCAGCTCGACAAGCTTACGCGCTTCGGCCATCATCAGGGCGTCGCCCTGAAGACTACGGGCTATCCTTATGTCGGTTTCGAGGAGATTCTCGCGGCGGTCGAGGCTGACGAGAATGCGACGGTGATCGTTCTCGATCATCTTGAAGATCCCCAGAACGTCGGCTCGATCCTGCGCACCGCGAGCGCCGTCGGCGTAACGGGCGTGATCATTCCCGAAGATAGAGCCTGTGGCATTACGCCCGCGGTCGCGCGCGCTTCAGCCGGTGGCACCGAATACGTCAAGGTCGCTCACGTTGTGAATCTCGTTCGCGCGATGCAGGACCTGAAGGACGCGGGCGTCTGGTTTACGGGGCTTGATTGGGGCGAAGACGCGAAAACATATACAGATATAGATTTTCGCGGCCGCACAGGTCTTGTCGTCGGCGCTGAGGGTAACGGAATCTCGCGCCTCGTCAGAGAGAACTGCGATTTCATCGCGGAGCTTCCGATGCCCGGCGGATTCGAGTCGCTCAACGCCGGTGTCGCTACAGCGATTACGCTTTACGAAGTCTTAAGACAGAGAGGATAATGAAAATGGACAAGAAGCTTTACATCAATCCGCCGCTCGTCAATCGCGCCTACGATTGGAGAAACGGCCCCCAGCCCAAGACGCGCAAGGAACTCGACAAGTTCTTCAATTCGCCCGCGATCCGCAAGGTTAAGGCCGACATGTGCGAGATGGGTCGCCGCATCTATGCGCGCGGCTTCACCGACGGCAACGGCGGCAATCTCTCCGTCCGCGTCGGCGAGGATCTCGTTCTCTGCTCGCCCACCTTGTGCTGCAAGGGCTTCATGAAGGAAGAGGATATCTGCCTTGTCGACATGAACGCCGGGCAGCTCTGCGGCTACCGTCCGCGCACGAGCGAGGTCAAGGTTCACATCGCGATGATGAAAACCGCCGGCTGGGATGCTTGCGTCCACTGCCATCCTCCGCACTGCAACGCGTTTCTCTTCGCGGGCCAGGTTCCGCCGAACGGCATCAATCCCGAGGCCGACATCTTCTTCAACCAGATTCCGCTCGCTCCCTACGGAACGCCAGGAACCGACGAGGTCGCGGCGAACGTCGCTAAGATGTCGAAGAAGTCGAATGTAGTGTTCATGGAGAATCACGGCATCGTATGCGGCGCGCGCGATATCGAAGAGGCCGAATGGTTCGCGGAGAACGCCGACTCCTACTGCCAGGTTCTTCTTCTCGCGAGCGGACATGGCGCCAAGCTCAATCAGGTCGGCCCCAAGAGCGTCAAGGACTTCCTCGCCATCCGCAAGTCGCTCGGTCTCCCCGTCGACCCGAAGCAGAAGCTTTACAACACCCATCGCTTCAACGGCTACAAGATGGGCGTTTCGTCCAAATGAGATCGTTCGCCGAGAAATTCTGTCTTTTCGTCGCGACAGGCTTCGGCCTCGGGCTTTTCGTTCCGTTCGCTCCTGGAACGTTCGGTAGTTTGCCAGGTGTCGCGCTCGCGTATGCGCTCGCGCACCTTGGGCTTACTTGGCAAATTGTCGCTTGTCTTGGGCTTACGCTCTCGGCTGTCGGTTTTTGCGAAGTTGCCGAGAAGTCGCTTGGCGTCAAGGACGACGGGCGCATTGCGGCCGATGAATGGATGCTTTATCCGATAGCGCTCGTCGGGATTCCGATTCTTGATCTCCCCTGGACTGCGATGGCGGTTTTCTTCGCCGTAATCCGCCTTGTCGACATCGTCAAGCCGCCGCCGGCGCGCCAGCTTCAGGCGTTCCACGGCGGGTTCGGAATCGTGATTGACGATTTCTTCGCCAATCTGTATTCGCTGGCGATAAACTGGACTATCTATCTCGTATTCTTCAAATGACCGAACATATCATAACCGTTACCGATCCCTGCAAGCCTTTAGACATAAATCTCGATCGCCCCTTGGAAATCGAGGTCGGCTGCGGCAAGGGGCAGTTTTTGGCGAAGCGCGCCAAGGAGAATCCCGATTGCGATTTTCTCGGCATCGAGCGCATGCTCGAGCGCGTGAGGCTTTTTGCCGGGAAGTGCAAAAGGGGAGGGCTTGCGAACGCCCGCGTCTTGAGGCTCGAAGCTCTCTATACCTTCCACTATCTTCTGCCCGATCATCACGCGAGGACGGTCTACGTTTTCTTCCCCGATCCGTGGCCCAAGAAAAAGCACCATTCGCACAGGCTTTTCGGGCCGCTCTTTCTGAACGCGCTCTGGAAGCGCCTCGAGGTCGGCGGAAAGCTTGAGTTCGCGACCGACCACAAGGAATATTTCGAGACGGTCTGCGAATGTTTCGCTCAAGACAGGCGCTTCGAGCGCGTCGATCCGATGCCGCGCCCCAAAGAGGTCTGGACGGAGTTCGAGACGATGTTCCGCTCGCAGGGTCTCCCCGTCTACAGTGCGGCGTGGAAGTCGCTTGATGTCCCGGAATACGATCTGGAGCCGCTTAAGATCGCGCCTGAGGCCGAACCTCGCGAGGGGATCGAGAGGCGTGTCTCAAAAAAGGATGCGGTCTAGTCCGGCCGCTGCTCTTATTTTCTTGGCAATTGCGCCTTTTGGCTGAATTTGGTAGAATATCTTCAATAAAATAGGGTAGTCATAATTGTAGAAAGGTTGAGTTGAAATGAGCAATTTCTATACCGATAACGTCGATATCGAGAAGACGCTTGATGCGGTCGATTTGAGTGAGGTGGCCGAGCTTTGCGAAGAGGGTTTTCGCTTTGCCAAGGAGTACGATTTCGCGCCCAAGTCTCGCGAAGAGGCGATCGACAACTACAAGCGCGCGCTTTCGGTCTGCGGCGACATTATCGGCAACCGTATCGCTCCGACCGCCGAAGAGACGGACAGGGTCGGCAACATTCTCAATGAAGACGGTACGGTGACATACGCTCCCGGCATCAAGCTTGCCGTTGAGCTTCTCGGACGCTCCGGCCTTTCCGGCTGCACGATTCCCTATTACCTGGGCGGACTTAACATGCCTTGCACGATTCTCACCGCCTGCAACGATATCGTTTCGCGCGGCGACGCGGCGCTCATGAACATTTTCGGTCTTCAGGGTATCGCTGAGACGATCAACTCGTTTGCGTCCGAAGAAATCAAGAAAGACTACGTTCCTAAACTCTGCGACGGCACCTGGACCGGCGCGATGGTTCTTACCGAGCCTGACGCGGGCAGCGACCTTCAGAGCGTTAAGACGACCGCGTGGCAGGATGAGAACGGCAACTGGTTCGTAAACGGCGTAAAGCGCTTTATCACCAACGGCTGCGGCGATGTTCTTCTCGTTCTCGCCCGCACCGAGCCCGAGTTTTCCGACGGTCGCGGCCTCAGCTGCCTTCTGGTCGAGAAGTGTCCCGAGATCAAGGTCCGCCGCCTCGAGCATAAGCTCGGTATCAACGGCTCGCCCACGTGCGAAATGGTTTTCAACAACGCTCCCGCGAAGCTCATCGGTCAGCGCAAGCGCGGTCTTATCACCTACGTTATGGCGCTCATGAACGGCGCGCGCGTCGGTATTTCCGCCCAGGGTACGGGTATCGGCGAGGCGAGCTACCGCGCAGCGCGCGATTACGCCGCCGCCCGCAAGCAGTTCGGCGTAACGATCGACAACTTCCCCGCGCTCCGCGAGCTTTTGAGCGATATGTCCGTCGAGCTTCAGGCCTCGCGTATTCTCGCTTACTATTCTTCAAAGTCTGTCGACCTCGAATTCGGTCTTACTAAGAAGTTCGAGTCCCTTAAGGGTACGCCCGAGTCCCAGGACGTCCGTAAGCGCATGAAGCTTTACGCGGCGTTCAACAAGATGCTTACGCCCATGGCGAAGTATTATGCCTCCGAAATGTCGATGCGCGCTTCGAACGGCGCCGTCGCGGTTCTCGGCGGCTCGGGCTACATGAAGGATTATCCCGTCGAGCGTTACCTGCGCGACGCGCGTATCACGACGATTTACGAGGGAACTTCCCAACTTCAGGTCGTCGCCGCGATCGCGGGCGTAATGGCGGGCCTTTATAAGGATGTCGTCGCCGATATTCTTAAGGATGTCGAGCTTACCGACGCTCTCAAGGCCAAGCTCGAGAAGGTCAATGCTCTTTCGGCCGAGCTCGACAGCGCGGTTGAATTCGTTAAGGCCCATCCCGATTCCAAGATGTACCACGATCTCCATGCTCGCCAGCTCGTCGACGCCGCCATCGGCGTTATCGTCGGAGCGCTCTTCATCCGTTTCGCGGCGAAGTTCGCCGAGAAGGAGGTCGTTCTCGACTACTGGCTCGCGACGAAGTATCCGAGCCTTTATGCAGAGCTTGCGAAGGCGAAGAGCGGCTACACCGACTCCGTCGTGAACTTCGAGGCGCTCGCGCCCGCCGTGACGCTCGCCGACTAAAGCGCGCCGAAAACCCGTCTTGTCGCCTGCTGAAGCATTGACTTTCACCGCTCTATAGGTGTATAATATTTTCATAAACAATGCGCATAAGGAGGGGTGAATGGCGGCGACTAGACTTGCATTGAGCTATGACGCCTTGAAGATATGGGCTAACACAGCTTTTTACCCGCAATCCCAATCATTACGATAATTCGCTCATTGCGGTAGTTCCACCATCTGCATTGATTGCGAAGAAGAAATATTATGGATAGAAGAGATTTTTTAAAAACATCGTTTGCAGGAGTTGCTATGGTGTGTGGGGTTTTACCGCCTTGGCTCGCTCGCGCGGTTGAATCGTCTGAGACGGGGTCAATTTTGCCTAAATGGAGTTTTGGTGAATTGGAACTTCATTTCATTTATACGGGATGTGGTGAGAATTGCTTTTATCGTTTACCAGACGGAACGGCGATACTTAATGATGTAGGCGATTTTTATCGGCCGAGCGATTTAAATGAGATTCCGCTTCTCCCGTCGCCCGATAGAATTGGTGGCGAGTGGGTTAGTCGTTATATTCAGCGTGTTTATTCCGAAAAAACGATTGATTATGCTATTTTTTCGCATTGGCACGCTGATCATACAGGCACAGGCCCCATCGATCGAAAAAAGACACCAGGCGCTCATTATCGTTATCGAAAATATCCTAATGGTCTTGCGGGTAACGGTATAGTGAGTGTAGCGCAAGATTTTTCGTTTAAACGATATTTTGATCATCAGTATCCCAAACAAGGACAGTTTAAGTCTAATGATTGGCTGAGCTTCAACTCTGCTGTAAAGCCGTGGTTTGAGCGCGAAGTTAAAAACGGACTTATTGTAGAGCCTTTTAAAATCGGTGCAAAAAATCAGATAGCGATGCTGCGCGACGCATCTAAGTATGAGGATCTTTTTTCAATCCGTAATCTATGTGCGAATGGTGCTGCGTGGGACGGCGGTAATGGCGTTCATGATTATCTCGCCATTCACGATAAGGTTGGTGGAGAGCTCGTTAATGAAAATGTTCGTTCGCTCGCTTTTGTCATGCGATACGGTAAGTTCGGGTATTTCGCGGGTGGTGATCTTAGCGGAAAATTGAAAGGCGAAGATGGTTCAATAGTCGATTATGAAGGCGTGGTAGGGCGTATAGCGGGGCGCGTCAGCGTATGTAAGACGAATCATCACGGATGTTCTGACGCGATGAGTGAGGGTTTTGTTCGCGCTGTACAAGCCCAAAATTACATTTCGTGCATTTGGTGCCCGGGTCAAGTCGCGCCGGAAACGCTCTCGCGTATGATGTCGCTTAAAATGCATAATGATAAGCCGTCTATTTTTATACCGACTATCTATCCAACTTCGCGTAAGGCGAAATTTGAAAAGGATGGGCGTTTTAGAGGTATACCAGAGGCGACGCGCTTTGGAGTGCATGTTGTCGTTAAGGTCGCGCCAGGCGGCGAAACATATAAAATATATCTCGTTGACGCGCGTAATGAATCAATGCGCGTTTTAGGATGTTTAGATTGTAAGGCGTGAAAAGTGGATCGGCGCGCGAGGGGTTGAAGAAGGTCGATAGAAGTGTGGTGAGTTTTCGGGTATTAAAATAAAGTTTGCGAGGGTCTGCCCCCATTGGTGGGGTGAGACTGGTGGGGTCTGGAGTTTACCCATTTTTTGAACGCGAAAGTGCATTTTACCCTGATAAATAAAAGTTGAAGTGTATTTTACGAAGTGGATTTTGTGGTTTTACATTTATGATGGGCTATCCGTAGTCGACTTCAAAGAATTCTAAGAAGCCTGGTAGCATGGGAGCGTCCGCCGTTGAAGCATCAGGTGTATTTGTTTGTGCGAAAGTTCTTATCCATTTGCCGAACCTTGTGAACGCACGTTTGATTTCCTCTGCGATGGAATAGGCTGCGAACTCCGGGATTTGCCCCATCCGTTTACTCAAGTATTTAAGATGTTCTGCCAGGATCTCGTGTTTGACATTTCGTCCAATCCATATGGTTGCGAAATACGCCGAAACGAGAAGAAGAGCCTCTTTCAATGGCGAAAACCGTCCGGTCATCTGGCAGTGCGTTTCTACAAACTCACACACTCCCAACTCCTCCACTGAAGTCCTGATTCCAAGGGAGATGCATAGGACTTATTTGACGGCAAGTCACGGAATTCCAAGACCAAAAGCGCTGCTTATTGCTCCGGCAATTGAATATCGTGGTTTTTATGGCTCGCACAAAGTGTACAAAAGGTTTTCCGGTCGCTCTCGAAGCATCCCATCTATCGGAGAGACTCAAGGACGCGGGGCAGATCGCGCAGGTTGTCAGGGATTGTCCATCTCCTCCAGCACCTGCTTGACTGCCTCGCGGAGTTTCGCGGTGAGGCGCTTGCGTATCTGGTAGAGGTTGTCGATCGAAATTCCGTGGAGCCGCGCCACGGTTTCCGTATCCTGCCCTTCGACGGCGCTTGCGACGAACGCGGCGTAGTGCGCGCTCTGCACGCCTGGCTTGATGCGCCTGAGCGCCTCTTCGAGCGCGGCAGACTGCCATTCGCGCTCTTCGAAATCTTCGTCGTCGGCGGACATGAGCGCCTTGGCGTCTTCCATGAACGACGCCTTCAGCTCGACATCGCGCTTGCCGGAGCGCAGCCTGTCGTTGATGCGCCAGCGCGTCAGCGCCGAAAGATACGCCCGGAAACGGCCTTTCTCGCGATCGTACTTGAACGCCGGCAGATTTCTCGCCAAGTCCGCGAACACGGTTTGCACGATGTCGTCGGCGTCCGCGTCGTTAAGCCCCTTGGAGCGCGCGATCGAGAAAACGAAGCCCGCATAGAGGTCGAAGAGCCGCCGCCACGCCGCTTCGTTGCCGGTGTCCGCCACCGCCTTTAGGACGCTCGAGCGCGTCGATTCGTTGTTGAAGTGTCTGTAGGTCATCTTAACAACCAGGGTTTGAATCCACAATCGCGGTGTATGCGCCAAACATCATGGGAGAATTCCTCGACCTGAGGATATATTTCTACGAACAGCGAATTGCGCTTTTCGAAGATTTTCCGCGCTTTTTCGAATTCCTCCCTGTCGTCGAATCCGGACAAGACCTTTTCTTTTCCCTTGGAATGCAACAGGATTATCTCCTTCTTCAGAGAGGCGTCTTTGGCGTCAAGTCCGGCTATCTTTTCCGCAAGATTGTCGTAGCGCTGTTGCAATTGTTCCGCTTTTGCTTTGTCGACCGTACCAATTTCTTCGATATTTCTCTTGAAAATATCCATGTACGACTCGATCGCGCCTCTATTCTCCGCTTTTATTTCAAGACCTCCCCAGTTGGAGTATCGCCCGTGGGACTTGATCCGCAAGACTTCATCTTCGATTCTGTGCTCCGGGAGTATGCCTTTCAATGTTTCCCGGATTGATTCTTCCGCCATTGCATCAAACGCGGATACGGTTTTTTTCGCCTCTGCGATCTCAGCGGATTGCTTCACAATGCCGTTTTTCGCTTGAACAGCATTTTCATTGGCTTGATTGGCGGCGTTTTTGATTTGTTCTATAGCGATTATCGAAGCCGCCGCAACAGCAGCGATGCACAACGCCGCCAGCGCATATACGGCTTTTGCAGTCCGGGACTTCGCAAAAGAAGCAATCGCAATCTTTCTGCGGAGAGCTAGCAAATCTTTCAGTAGCGACTTGGCGGACCGGTAGCGGCGGGAAGTGTCGGGATCGGTCGCCTTGTTGAGGATTCGCCACCATGCGGGGAAGAAACGCGCGCCGATATCGGCCTCCTGCGCTGGGCCTTTGTCGAGGACTTCGACTCTTCTGCCGAAACTCGCCGCCTTGAGCGTCAGGCCGAGGCTGTAGATGTCGCTGGCGGAATCGGTGAACTTTTCCGGCGGCACGTAGCCTGGCGTGCCGACGAGCGATGTCGCTTGCGCTTCTTCCACGAGTAACCCGGGGTCGGAGAGGACGGGCTTGCCGTCGATGTAGATTACATTCCACGGCTTGATGTCGCGATGCAGCAGGTGGTGGCGTTGGAGTGTGGCGAGCCCTTTGGCGAGCGCGATGCCGAGCTTCACGCATTCTTTGAGAGGAAGCGCCTTCTCGCCTTCGATCACCTTTGCGAGCGTCTTCGGACGATATGATTCGCTCGATGCGTCCGTACGGTCGAATTCGTCGTCCGCCAGATCCATGACGGAATAGAATCCCCAGTTCTCTTCGACGACCTCCCGCATCCCGACAAGCCCTTCGGATGCGGATACCGACATGTAGAGCTTCGCGCCGCGCAATTCGCGTGCATAGCGTTCTTCTTCCGTGCCGGCGCGACGGCAGAGTTTAAGGGCGGCGAGCCGCCCGCCCGATGCTTCTGCAAGATATACGACGCCATACGCGCCGCGCCCGATTTCGCGCAAAAGCCGCCACTCGCCGCACTTTTCGGGGGCGGTGTTCGTTTCGGAATTTCCACGTCGCTCGATATTCATAGGAGGAATGATTGGCGGTATTATATCATAAAGCAACGCGCGGCGGGCGGCGGATGGGCCGGTTTGTGCGCATATTTTCGCGCAGGAGAGGAGTGTAAAACCCCTCGGCGGTGTGGAGCAGGGCAGTTGCCGAGACGGGAGCTGTTTTACAGGCGCGCCCTATGCGCGGCATCTTCGCGTTTGATGGCGTCGGCGACCATCGAGACGAGGCCGTGTTCGTTGTTCTCGTCCAGCCACGCCCACTGGCCGTTGGGGTTGAGCTCCAAGAACCAGAGTTCGCCGTTTTTGCGGATAAAGTCGAAGCGTCCGAACCGGTAGCCGGTTTCATCCATGAAGTTTTTTATCGCGCTTTCCTCGTCCGGCAAAAGCGTGCGGCGCGGCCAGGGAGCCGATTTTTCCATTAGCGACTTTCTCGAATCTTCCCCGTTGAACGAATCACGCGGCGCGCTCGCCGCGTAGGTCTGGCCATCGACATATACGACCGTCACTTCCTCTTCGCCGTCGATGCGCTCCTGCACGAACCAAGGGTAGGAAAGGTCGAGTGTGGCGGGGTCGGCCTCCCTGGTGAAAAACACCTTCCCTTTCCCGATGGGCGTCTGCGTCATGGACTTGACCACCCATCTGCCGCTTTTGCATTCGTCGGGCAGTTCTCCGTGGAAGAAGTGCCACGGCGCGACATGGAAATACTTTTGCGCGGCGAGCAGCTGGCGCAGCTTGCCGTATCCGCCGCTTTTGCAGCAAACGAGCGCGACAAGCCCCCTGTGCTGGCATTCCCTGAAAAAATCCATGAAAAGCTCGGTCGTCTCCTCGCGCACCCAGTTTTCCGTGCTGCCGTATTTGGGGATGTCGATCGCGTCGAAATACATGGGCTTGCGGAGATAGAGAGACGTAAGGCTTTTCTCCGTTATTTCCCTGCGCAAGGCTTTATCTGCAATCCGAAATCCGTCACGGTGGAAATCCCATGCGAAATTTTCAGGCTTGTCGATATTGAAGCGCAGAATGTCGGTTTCGTCGAACTCTTTGGCGACGATGTCGGTTGTCGCGTCGCGACTGCACGTAGGAATGAAGATCATGGCCAGGCTTGTTTGAAAGCAACGGAGCTGGCATACGCGCGCCAGCCCCGTGTGCCGTGACAGTATCTTTAGCGATCCCAGGTGTTCGAATCGTCCAAACGCCCGAAAGAGTATGTGAAGTTCGTGGAAGCGGTGATGTTGCCGTCTCCCGTCTGGACGATGCCAGAGATGCTGGTCGCGATGTCGTTAGGTGTCATTTTTGTTTCTCCTTTGTTTTGGTTAACCAAATGCAGCGGACACTCGTCCGTTGCAATATAAAATACGAAGGCTATTTGATAATCTGACAAAAAATCTTTTCGTCGCATAGATTTATAATCGACTCGTCGTGGCTGACGATAAGGACGATGCGGTCTCTGGCGAGGCGGCGGAACATCTCTGCGAAAGCCTTTCTTGCGGCGGCGTCGAGGTGGTTTGTGGCCTCGTCAAGCACTATCACGCTTGGGGCGCGGACAAGCGCCCTTGCGATCGCCAGGCGCTGCAACTCTCCGCCGGAGAGCGACTGCCCGGATAGGCATATGCGCGTATCAAGGCCGTCCGGCAATCTATCGACGACTGCGTCGAAGCCGCTCTGCCGCGCGGCTGCCGCGATATCCTCGCCTGTGAACTTCGGGTCGCGCATGGTGATATTGTCGCGCAAGGATCCCGCGACGAACAGGCTGTCCTGGAAGACGATTCCAAGTTCCCGTCTGAACGCGCCTTGGTCGTGCGCTTTCAGCGGCTCTCCGTTGACGAGTATTTCGCCCGCCTGCGGCTCCAGCGCGGCTATGGCCAGCTTGAGGAGGGTCGTCTTGCCGGCGCCATTGCCGCCCGCGAACGCATACGCCCTGCCGGCGCGGAATACGGCGGAGAAGTTTTTGACGACCGGGCGGTTCTCCGCTCCGGGATAGGAGAAGGTCACATTGCGGAATTCTATGCTTCTGACGGCGCCGGTCTTTTTGCGAATACGCTCCGGCGCGGAGCGCGAAAGCATTTCGCCAAGCGAATCGATGCCTTCGCGCAGGGATGCCGTCTCCGGGAGGATTGAAACAATCCCCTGCACCGATTGCATGGCCGCGAGGAACAGCAGCTGGTAAACGACCACGTCGCCTACCGGTATTGCGCCTTTCGCGGCGAATGCGCCAGCGATCCCCAGTACGGCGATTTCGCCGGCGACGAGGATGGCGCCCAGCAGAGCGCCGAAGGCTGTGCCCAGACGGTCCATATCGCGATTTGCGGTTTTCAAGGATTCTATCGTCGCGCGCGGCCCGTCCGCAAAGCGGCGCTCGGCGTCCAGCATGCGCAGGAATGGCAGCGAATGGAAGAATTCGAACAACGTCGAATATGCGCCGTCGCTTCGCGTGCGCACGGAACGGGAGTTTTGTGCGAATCGTTTCGCGAACGGACAAAACATCGCGATTGCGAGGGGGATGAACGACATAAAGGCAAGTCCCAACGCGGTGGAACGCGAGTAGAGCGCCGCGCCTGCAGAAAACATCGTGACGACAGCGACGATGAAACGCGGATACAGCCCACTGACGAAACCGCCGACTGAGTATGCGTCGCGAACGAGTTTCGCCACAAGTTTGCCGTTCGCGAGCGGCGCGAGTTCCGCCGGCGAGAGGTCCATCGCGGCGTCCAGAACCCGCATCTGGAGTTTCAGTTCGATGTTGCGGGCGCGGGAAAGGACGAGCCGCTGGAGAAACGGCGCCAATGCCGAACGCGCCAGCATCAACGAGGCCATGGCCGCGAACGGCAACCACGGTGCGGCACCGCCGACAAGCGCGTCGATGAAACGGCCTGTCGCGAACGGCACGGCTATTCCCGCCGCCGTCTGCGCAACGAGAAGCGGCGTATAGACAAACAGGACCGCAGGCGACGACGCGAGCGTGTCCGCCATGAATCTTGTCCGCTTGAAATGCTTCTGCAAAGTGTCTTTCGCTTTCATGTTCATAACTGCATATACGTCGAATTCCGCAAAATCTGACAACTTGCGGCGGATATTGGCGTGTCTTCTGTCGCTTTTTTTTGTCAGATTTCCTTTTTCGGCCCGTATATTAGGGTGCCATTAGGCGGATACCCGGCTGAGAGAGCCCGGGCGGACCCGCCGGGCGGTGACGGGACGGCGGAATCAAGGCACGGCCTTTTCCCTCTGATTGTCCCTGTCTGCGGGTCCGGTTTTATGGTATAATATCGCTTGCCGAAACGAAACGGGGTGCACCCCCGGATCGCCGCGGCAGATAGATTTCCCGCGCGGAAGCGGTTTCGCGAAACCGTTCCTGCGGACATGGGATGCGTCGGATGAAAGCCTGAGAAACTTCACCGGAAAGACGCAAGAGAAGGGTAACTGCCCTCATAATGCAGTTTCGCCTCCTTCGGTGTATCTTTTCGGGCTCTCTCAGGCGCCTCATCCGATGCATCGGAGGAGGTTTTCGTTTTTCGTCTTTTCCGGTGTCTGCCAGGGCGCAAGCCCGAGGGGAACGGCGTGGTGCTTAGGCTCGCATAAGTGCCGCGCGCAAATCCGCGAGACGGCGAATAAACAGGAGAGTCGAATATGGAAATTAAATGCCCCAATTGCGGTCAGGCGTGCGAGGCTGCCGAAGAGCCTGCAATCGGGCAGCATTTGCTGTGCCCGTTCTGCGACATGAAATTCAACTACACTCCGCAGAATACGACCGAAAACGATTCGTACAGCATCGCAAACACGGCGGAGCCGAAAATGGAAGCGTCGCCTGCGAAAATACAGGCGATATGTCCACATTGCGGCGCGACATACGAAGTGGATGCCGAATATCTCTGCGAGGCCGCCACCTGCGTAACGTGCGACAACCCCTTTGTCATCACGGCCTCGCAGGAAACGCAGTCTCCGGTTGCGCCAGCAGATGCAGCGGTCGAAAAAGCCGCTGAAAACACCTCCGCCGCAACGAATGGCCATATCGCCGCGACACTGGGTAAAAAGAAACGAATCAAAACGATTCGCACAAAGGCGAAAGCACCCGCAAATGCCGCCAAGGACAAACTCGTCGCATTGCGGCAACGCGGCGGGAATAGCAAACTCAAACTTGTCATTTCCGGCATTGCTGCGCTTCTGACGGCCAATCTCGTTGTGGCTGTATTGTTTTATTTTAACAAGGAAGCCGGAGATGAGTTGAAGAACCTAAACTCTGATGGCGACGGAATCGTACACGACACGCGAAAAGCCATTGAGACATCTAGCCAGGCAAGCCAGATACATTCAACCGGAAAAATCACAACTGAATCTTCAAGAGCCACTAATGATGCCGGAGACGGATTTCGGGACATGAACTCTGACGGCGACGGAGTCGCAAAAGACACGCGGCAAGCCATTGCGACACCTCGCCAGACAAACCAGATACATTCAACCGGGGCAATCACGACTGAATCTTCAACAGACAGTTGCAAGGCGACAATAGTCTTGCCGCCCGGTGCCCCAGGCGAACTTTTATTGAAATACGCCGAACTGGGCGAAACGGATTACGTTAGGGCGGTGTTGGCGCAGAATCCAACCTTGGATGTCAATCGCCCTAAGGCGGCTGGAAACAAGACCGCTCTCTATCTTGCTTGTGAAAAAGGCTTTTCGGACATAGTAGAGTTGTTCTTGAAGAAAAATGCAGACGCGAAAATATATGACGCGATTCCTGGGTCGTTCAGGGCTGTGCATAAATACTCACCTCTCACAATAGCGGCCAAGAATGGACATCATGCCATTCTTAAGATGTTGCTGGCATATAGGAAAGTGGACATTGAATCACGAGACGGGAGCAATAGAACGGCTCTTTACGCCGCAGCGGCAAACAACCAGATAGAAGCAGTCAAATTCCTGTGTCAATCCAAGGCAAAGGTTAACATTCAAGGAGTCAATAAATGGACGCCTCTGACGGCGGCTGCACGCCAAGGGTATGCAGATGTAGTCAAAGTTCTATTGCAATACGGTGACAACCCGGATTTGGAAATGCCAGGCGGATGGCCTACTGAATCGCCCTTGTTGCATGCTGTGAAAAATAATCATCCTAAAGTAGTTGAGATTCTATGCAAAGCCAAAGCGAAGGTCAATATTCATTGCCCACCAAACAATCTCACGCCTCTGATGGAAAGTGTCGATATGGGATATACTGAGGTCGTCAAAGCGTTATTAAAATACGGAAATGGACTGGATGTGGAGATGCGAGGAGGGCGCCTTTCCGAAACGGCTTTACATCGTGCAGTATCCCAAAACAATCCTAAGATCGTGGAGCTCCTGTGCAAAGCCGGCGCAAATGTGCATGCTGAAACCGGAACTTATTTGGGGGATTTGACTACGCCTCTCGGCAGGGCAAGGTATAAAGGCTATTCAAACGTAGTCAAAATTCTCGAACGTTATAAGTAATGCCGGGGCTGAAGAAAACCATTTAGAAACAAAATTGCCGGAGCAAAAGGATTGGCAAAAATGGAAATTAAATGCCCCAATTGCGGTCAGACGTGCGAGGTTGGCGAAGAACCTGTGCAAGGCCAGCATTTGTTGTGCCCGTTCTGCGACGTGAAATTCAACTACACGTCGCAGAATACGACCGAAAACGATTCGAACAGCATCGCAAACACGGCGGAGCCGAATGTGGATGCGCCGACTGCGAAAATACAGGCGATATGCCCTCATTGCGGTGCGACGTACGAAGTGGATGCCGAATACCTCGGCGAGGCCGCCACCTGTGGAACGTGCGACAAAGTATTTGTCGTCAAAGCAACGTACGAACGCGCTATCGTGACCTCTGGCAAGAAAAAGATCCAAGGGTTCTGCGAAAGTGCGAAAACCATGGCAAGCGCGGCAAAGGTCAAGACCGTTGTATTGTGGCAAAGGCTTGTTGACGTTATAATTAAAATCTCTAAAAATACTGCCGTCAAATTCCAACGCGGCACGGCGGAATTCTCTAATAAGATGGCAGGGATTAGATATTCGGAGAATATTCAATACCTCAAGCGGAAAAATAAATTTGCGACCGTCTTCATTGCACTAATAGCGGTCATTGGATTGCTTAATATTGGCATCTTGAGTGTTGGAATCTATTTGGGGTGGCGGTACATTAAGGGGCAGGAGTCTGCCCACGAAGCTTTAATAGCGCAGCAACAAGCAGAGCATGATGCGGCGCAATTGCGTCGTGAGCAAGAAGAAAGAGAACAGCGGCAGCTCGCACAAATGCGTCGCGAACAAGAGGAGAGGCAGGCGGCACAAATACTAACGCAGCTCTTGATGAATGGAAATTCTACTAGACAGAGTACAAGTTCTCATTCGCAAATGTGGAATGACAGTCTTAGATCGGTAATAAGAGTCGGAGGGGGCGAGGGCGCCCGCCAAGTGCAAGTGTATGAAGATGAGATGATAAGACAACGGGCGCGGCAAGGCATGCCCTTATGGTAAAAAAGTCGAAATGATTGTATGTGTCGATAGGCAATATATGGAGTAATTCAATGAAACAACTAGTTGCTATTGTGTGCATGATGTTCGCGGTTTTCGCGTTTGGCGCGGAGAAGAAGCCGGAGCCGAAGAAGACGAGCATAACCGAATCCGAGCTGCGGACTATGGCGAAGGCAAAGCCAAACTCGAAGGATGCGGGTACGTTGTATCAGGTCGGCATGGCGACGAACAATGTCGAGCGGAAGCAGGAATTCTTCAAGGCGTCCGCGGCTTGTCTCCTGGCCTGCGGTAAATACGATACCTACAAAAAATACATAAAAGGTAGGCTGTCGAATGCGAAAGCATTCGAGGACTCGCTGAAAGACAAATGCAAGCAATGTGGCGGGACTGGCAGGAAAGACCTGCGTTGCCATGTTTGTTTAGGTAAGAGAAGGTGCTCTACTTGCAAGGGGTCTGGCCAAATTGTTTCGGTGGGATTTAATAGGCCCAATGGAACAAAGCCGTGCCACAGGTGCAGGGGAGGCGGGAAATGCCCGAAATGCGGAGGCGCAGGATCGACAAAAGCAAAGTGCTGGTCATGCGCCGGAACGGGCAAGGTCTTTCGCGAATCGGTCGCCGAGCGCGTTTTCAGAGATACTTGCATAGCCATTGCAGATCCCTCTGCAACGGCGGCAAAGGCGAAGTCTGAAGCGGCAGAGCGCGAGCGCAAACGTATCGCGGATTCTAAAAAAATGGACGAACAAACAGTCCGCAAAGCGCAAGAGGAATTTGCGAAAAGGTGCAAGGGCTCCGGTGATGCAGTCCAAGTCGCCTACCAGGGAATAGAATATTCCAAAGTGGGGGATAACTTTGTCATATTCAAGCAACATTATAACACCATCAACTGGCAAATCGTTTCGGCGGGAGATGTTAGTCTTGTGGTAATTCGCTCGCCCGGCCACTGGTACCAGGTCGTAGAGTCGTGTGTCGGCAAACTTAAAGAGTGGGTCCGCGTGGCGAAAAGAAACAAGGTGAAAGATGTTGCCAAGGAAATTCCTCACGAATACGATGATGTTGAAGGCTATTCCAACAAAATCACGGAGGGGAGGGGACAGGCAGAGCTTTTCAGAAAGGCCGTCCGAGAATCTTATTCTGATTCATCACGTGTTCCCGAACAAATAAAATTCATAGGCAATGTGAGCGCCAGCAAGGATTTCAAGCACTTTAATGTTAGGCTTAGCATGGTGTGCGGGGACTATTTCAATTCACCGATATTCTACGCATTTGGAACCATCGAAAAAATAGACGAGGAATTCATCAAGTTTCTTGTGTTTGCAAATCCCGCCTCTTTTGAAAAAGCGTTAGACGAACAGATGAAAAAAGAATCCTTGTTCCGTTGAGTTGCAGCAATTTCACAGTGCACTGCACAACAGAAACACGGTTGCCTCTTTAACTGGATAATCCTATGAGGGCGAGGGGCCTGTCCCCCTGGTGTGAAAAGTTAAGGAAAATGAGGGGGGAGTTTGATTTTTGGCTTTGGTCGTAAAGTTCGGATTCGAGGGCGAGGTTACCACCGTATTTTGCAAAATGCGGTGATTGGGTTGATGACAGCGGTGCTGAATTTCCATTCCTTTGTGAGCAAAGCGAACGAACGGAATGCTTTTTATGATAAAATATACGTATGATAGATTTTCTTTTCAGCGAGGCGGTGATGGCCAAGATTGGCGTGGCGTTGGTTGTCGCGCTTATGCTGATTGTGTCTTGGCGCGTTATCGGTAGAATGGCGAGCCGGTTTTTGGGATTTTGGCGGGCGTTACCTTTGCTCGCCAAGGTTGTATTGCCCGTTTGTTTGACTGTCTTTTATCTGCACGGCAGTATTAAACAAACTCATGGAGTAATTAACCGGATAGATAAAGGTGAGGGTGAGATTTATTCGGTGTCATCCGGGTATGAGTCTGTTGGAAATTCAGTAACAGGCGGAATTAATGTTCTTACTTTGCCTGCAGAATCCTTGCGTATCTCAATTCTGATATGAAAGATATGGCTTTTTTCTATGTCTATGAATTGTATAAACAACTTGTGATGAAAGGAAATCTAGAATGAAATTGATGTTTCTATTAGTGAGTGTTATTTCTGCTGTTGCTTTAGCAGACAATCCTGATTTGTTGTTATATAATGCTCTCCGACATGGAGCAGAAGTGAAAATAATCCTGCGTGTTGTTGATCAAGATGGGATTCCTGTAGCTAATGCGAATATTTCAGGCGGTTTTCAAACAGGAGGTAACATAAATGACAATACTCCTATAAAAGGTGTTACTGATACTAATGGTGAGTATGTTGTTTTAGGGAGGTGTACCAGTATGGTTCGATGTGGAATTTCAAAAGAGGGATATTATGAGTCTGATTTATTTGTTAAATTTCCGGAGCGAGGAGTTGAACAGCCAATTAAAAATGGCAAATGGATTCCGTATGGCATAGTGAAAAATGTTATATTAAAAAAGATCCTAAGCCCGAATGAATGTAGAATATTTCCATCTTCACTTCGTAGTTGCCGTATTCCGGAGTTCGGTAAATGGATAGGTTTTGATTTTGAGAAGTGTGATTGGGTTTCCCCATGTGGAGAAGGGGTTTGTGCTGATGTGCTGCTGAAATTTGAATGTATGAGACGTGCGCATTATGATTATAAATATGTTATGAATGTGTCGTTTACAAACAATCCTTATGCAGGAGCATATATTTTAAAAGCGGATAAGACATCGCAGTTGAATACGGTATATAATGCGGATTCAAACGCAACGTATCAAGCAGAATTTGTATTCGTTAAAGAACAACGTCCTGGAGAATCGCGAAAGTGGAGCTTTTTGGACGATAATTCATATATGGTGTTTCGTACGCGTACTCGTATGGATAAAAAGGGTAATTTGACAGGCGCACATTATGGAAAAATTATGGGGAGATGGTTTTCTGGGAGAGAGCGTATGGTTTTAAGTGATGGATGTTTTAATTTGGAGGAAAACAACGTTAGCATAGAAGCAAGTGCTTGTCTTCGTGATGTTTTACATCAAAAGCAGTCCTTAACTTCTCCCTAGGTTAAAATTATTGTAATGCCAATTAGTTTGCGAGAGTCCCCCATTGGAATCTGGTTTGTTATCTAAATCAGAATGTGGTATACTGTCATAGTTACTTCTGGGGGCGGTTTTTTATAATCTTATAAAGTATAGAATCCATCAGTTGTGACGCTAAACTTTCATCCTTTCGCGAGCGCAGATGAGCGAACGGGATGCCAATGAAGGAGTTAACATGAAAAAGTCGATGACAATTGGTTTTGCCCTCTCGGTAGGGTTGAGCGCATTTGCGGCCGCGCCTACGGGAACGGAGTGGAAAGAGCCCGAGAATCTTTCTTTCGGGCGTGAAGAGCGCCGCGCGGCGTTCTCGAGCTTTGACAGCCTCGAATCAGCCCTTAAGATTCTTCCCGAATTTTCTGAGCGTACGATTTCACTCGACTCTGATACGGAGTGGAAGTTCAACTGGGTGAGCGAGCCGTCCAAGAGACCTGTCGACTTCTACAAGCCTGATTTCGACGTATCGAAGTGGGCGACGATTAAGGTCCCCTGCTCGTGGCAGGCGTTCGGCGCCAACGGTAAGGGCGGCTGGGGTACGGCGATATACTCCAACCAGACTTATCCCTTTAAGCGCGATCAGCCAGACGTGATGGGTGAGCCGCCGAAGGATTGGACGGCGTTTAAGGAGCGCAATCCCGTAGGCTCCTACCGCCGCGATTTTGAAGTCCCCGCGAAGTGGGACGGACAGGATATTTTTCTTAAGTTCGATGCGGTCGATTCGTTTTTCTATCTTTGGGTCAACGGCGAGTACGTAGGCTTTTCGAAAGATTCGCGCAATCCCGCCGAGTTTAACGTTACAAGGTTCGTTAAGCCCGGCAAGAATATGGTTGCACTCGAAGTCTACCGTTATTCTGATGCGGCGTATCTTGAAGACCAGGATATGTTCCGCCTTTCCGGTATCGCGCGCTCCGTATGGCTTCTCGCCCGTCCAAAAACGCGTATTTGCGATTTCGTAGCGAAGTCGTTCCCTGTCGATCCCGCTAATCTGAAGGGCGATTGGGTGATGGATGTGGAGAATACCGTGCAGACCCCCAAAGTAGACGGCGCCAAGTTCCCCAAGCTCTCCATCCAGCTCTTTACTATGGACGGAAAGCTGGTGGCGAAGGCGCCGGAAGGCGAAATAACTCTTCGCGTACGCTCACCTAAGCTTTGGAGCGCCGAGGAGCCTAACTGCTATAAGCTCGTTCTGAATAACGGTAAGGAATTCGTTTCCGCGATCGTCGGATTTTTCGTCTCCGAAATCCGCGACGGACGATACTACTTCAACAATGAGAAAATCAAGCTTCGCGGCGTCAACCGTCATGAAACAGATCCGTTGTACGGCCACTATGTGCCGCGTGAGCGTCAGCTTCAGGATATCAAGATGATGAAAGAGGCGAACATCAACCATATCCGCAACGCCCATTATCCGCAGGACGATTATTTCTACTATCTCTGCAACATCTACGGTATTTACGTGATGGACGAGGCGAACGTCGAGTCTCACGGCTACTACTACGGCGAAGCTTCACTTTCCCACCGTCCTGAATGGGAGAAAGCTACGGTCGCCCGCAATATCGATATGGTTCGCCGCAACTGCAATCATCCGTGCGTTACGATGTGGTCGCTCGGCAACGAAGCCGGTCCCGGCGAGAACTTCCTCGCCGCGGCCAAGGCGATTAAAAAGATCGACACATCGCGTCCCTTGCAGTACGAGCGCGACAACTCCGTCGTTGACATGGATTCCAACCAGTATCCCGGCGTCGACTGGGTCCGCTGGAAAGCCTCCCATCACGCGGCTAAAAAGCCGTTCTACATTTCCGAGTACGCCCACAACATGTGCAACGCGATGGGCAACCTGAAGGATTATCAGGACGCTATCGAATCGTCCGACGTTATTCTCGGTGCGGCGATCTGGGACTGGGTCGATCAGGGACTTTTGAAGGAGAACGCCGACGGAACGATGATTATGGCTTACGGCGGCGACTTCGGCGATAAGCCTAACGACGGTCAGTTCGTTTTCAACGGCGTTGTTCTCTCCGACCGCACGCCCGAGCCCGGCTATTGGGAAGTTAAGCACGTCTTCCAGCCGTTCGACTTCAAGTTCAGCGACGACGGAAAGAAGGTGACGGTAAAGAATCTCAATTACTTCCGTTCCGGTAAAGGATATTCGCTTACCGTTAAGGGACTTGAAGGCTTTAAGGTTCCTCTTCAGCTCGCGCCTCGCGGCGAGCAGACGATTGAACTTACCGAGGGCGAAGTTTTCGCGACTACGGTTCAGATCGTTCTCGACAATGACGAAGGTCTTCTCAAAGCGGGCCACATCGTTGCCGACGCTCAGTTTGTCAAGAAGGCCGCTTTTGAAAACCGCGAAACGTTTACCGTAAAGGGCGAAGTCAAGAGTTTCGTCGAAGGCGATAACCTCGTATTCAAGGCGGGCGATCTCATCGTAAAGTTCTCCAGGTTGACCGGCGCTCTCGTTTCGTACAAGGAGGGCGGCTTCGAGAGGCTTCTCGCCCCGATGACGCTTGACGCGTACCGCGCTCCCAGCTCCAATGAAGTCGGTCTTGGCGCAAGGTGGCTCGCTGCGGGTTTAAGAGAGTTTGTTCAAAAGGCGACCTCGATTTCCGAGGTGACGGCCAATGCAGACGGATCGAAGTCGTTCGTTCTCGTCGCCGATGTGCGCGGCAGGCAGAAGGAGCGTCTTATCGGTTACGGCGGCAATAACGGCAAGCCTTGCGAGATATTGCCCTCCGGCCCCATCGCTCCGTTCGACCCCCATTTCTCCGTCGCTCAGAAGTGGACCGTTTTCGCCAACGGCGCGGTCGCTTGCCAGAGCGAGATACGTCCGCGCGGCCGCGTGATCGAGCTTGCGCGTATCGGTTACAGATTCTCTCTCGACAAGAGCCTCGATCAGGTTCAGTGGTTTGGCGCGGGCCCCTTCGAGAACTATCCCGACCGCAAGAGCGGCGCGTTCCTCGGCCGTTGGGCGTCGGCAGTTGAGGATTTTGTCGTTAACTACGGTAAGCCCCAGGATATGGGCAACATGGAAGACACCTACGGCGTAATGCTCGGTAGGTCCGACGGCACGAAGGGCGCGTTCAGCGTCGTCACTCTCGGTAAACCGTTCGCGTTTTCGGCTCTTCCCTATTCGCCTACTGACCTTACATACGCCATGCATCCGCAGACGCTCCCCGAGCCTACCAAGACCGAGCTCGGTATCTTCGCAGCGGTTCGCGGCTTAGGCGGCGCGTCGTGCGGCCCGGGGCCGATGGGGCGCGACATCATCCGCAGCAACAAGCCTTACACGCTCGACTTCCTCATAAGCCCGCCCCAGGTTCTCAAGAGCCTTCCCGCGATGGCCGCGCCCGAGATGCCCGCCGACGTCCGCACGGGTGAGGACATCATGCCTGTCGTCATCGCCTGCACCTCTGCCGAACCCGGCGAGGGCAACGCCGAGAACATCGTCGACGGCGACTTGAATACGATCTGGCACAGCCAGTACGGCGTCACATTGACGAAGTATCCCCATTCGCTCACCGTCGATCTCGGCCGCACGGTTGCGGCGGAGGGCGTCTCGATATGGCAGCGTCCCTACGGCGTCAACGGCAACGTCAAGGACTTCAGGTTCGAAGTCTCCGAAGACGGCAAGACCTGGAATCAGGTTGTCGCGGGCGCGATGAAGGGCGGGCCCGGCGAACAGCGCTTCAAGTTTGCGAAGGCGCTTCGCGTCAAATACTGGCGCTTTACCGGCCTTAACGAGCACAACGGCAACGAGTTCGCCTCTCTCGCCGAAATTTCGCTCGTCGAGAGCAAATAGCGCATTATTGATTTTTGCGGTCAAATGACAACCGGTATGACTTTAGAGAATTCAAGACAGGAATGGTATGACGCCGAAAAGCGCGTTGCCGTGACGATGGTCGATGTGAAAGCCGCCGCACAGGCTCTTGCCCGCGGGCATCTTTCAGGTCCGGCTTCAGCGTATTTTCTTTCCAAGGCTCTTGCGGCGGTTGCGCTTCTCGGCGCAGAATGCTCAGAGGACGACGAAACCGTCATACTTCAGATGAAGTGCAAGGGCGTTCTCGGCGGATTCAATGTCGAATGCACGTCAGCGGCGACGCTGCGCGGCTATACCGAGAAGAAGATTCTCGACGATTTCGACGGCACCGGCAGATATGACGAGAAAAAGATCGTCGGCGAGCGCCAAATCCAGGTTACCCGTTCGACGCCCGGCAAAATCATTTCGCAAGGAATCTCGAATTCGCTCGACGGATATCTCGCGGGTTCCTTGCAGCGCAAGGCCTGCATCTATCTTGAGGCGGCCGTCAGCGACGAGGTCGAGATACTTGAGGCCCGCGGCATTATGGTCGAGGCTCTGCCCGACAGCGATTGGCCGGTCTCTACGGGCACGGCGGCGATTCACGAAGATATCAAGAAGGGCAAGGCCGGCGTGCTGGCGGTTTCGCCCCGCAAGATTCTCGACATGATCGACCTTTCGGGCGCCGAGCTCAAAAAGAGCACTCCTGTTTCTTTCGCGTGCCGCTGCTCTCCCGAAAGAGCCGTGGCGCTTCTGAAGTCGATGAGCGAAGAGGAACGCAAGGCATTGCCGGAGAAGCTGGATATTACCTGTCATATGTGCGGGCGCGTGTTTACGGTTTCTGCCGGAGCGAGATGAAATGAAGCGCAGGGTTTCCGTCGAGATCGATCTTGAGGCGCTGAAGCGCAATTATGCCAAAATCGCCGCGCGAGTCAGGCCGGCGAGCGTTTTGAGCGTTCTCAAGGCCAATGCGTACGGTCTTGGCGTGGCCGAATATGCGAAAGCCCTTTTTGATGCGGGCTGCCGTTCGTTCGGTGTCGCCGAACCGTATGAGGCTCTGGAGCTTCTTAAGATTCTCAAACGGTCCGCAGACGGCGCCGAGGTCCAGATCCTTTCGAGCATCCTGCCCGATGAAATAAGTCCGATGGTGAAAGCGGGCGTCATCCTTCCCGTTGTCGACATCCCCTCGGCGCGTCTCATAGATTCCGCCGCCGGGAAGCTCAAAAAGAAGGCCAAGGTCCATGTTAAGATCGACACGGGGATGGGTCGCCTGGGAATTCCCGCAGATGAAGCCCTGGCGGCGGTGCTTGAGATCGTCAAGCTTCCCAATCTGGATTGCGAGGGTGTTTTCTCCCATTGCGCCATGGCGTACAATCCGAAGGACCCGATGACCTTGAGGCAGATCAAGGCGTTCAGGAATCTTCTTGCCGCGCTTGAACGAAACGGTGTCGCGTTCCGCAAAGTCCACATAGCCGCGAGCGACGCCATAAACAATTTTCCGGAGGCTGCGAAGAAGCCCTTCAACATAGTCCGCACGGGCATCAATCTTCACGGCAGTTTCGATCCGAACGGCCGAAGGGCCCTTAAGCTGGAGCCCGTGCTCAAGCTTAAGACGCGAGTGGCCCAGGTGCGCGAATTGCCGGCGGGGACGACTCTCGGCTACGGGCGCACATGGTGTCTCGATGCGCCCCACAAGATAGCGACGATTTCGGCCGGGTATGCAGACGGCTTTCCTCTGGCGATCTCAAACAGAGGTTTCGTTTTTATCGGAGGAAGGCGCTGCAAGATTCTTGGACGCATTTCGATGGATTACACGACTGTCGATGTGACCGACGTTCCCGATGTGAAAGCGGGCGATGATGTCGTGTGCTTCGGCAAATGCGGTGACGATTCGATAACTCCGGACGATTGGGCCGAAATAAAGGGCACTCATGCCTACGATATAATCTGTTCGTTGGGCAGCCGCGTTCAGCGGGTCGTTGCCGGAAAATGAGACAGCAGGGAGTGAAAATGAAAAAGAATCCTTTCGCCGCGAGGCTTGAACAGTTCAGGGAGAGCGTGATTTCCAGGGGGCTTGATGCGGCGGTTGTTTCGTCGCCCGCCAACGTAAGGGCGCTTACGGGAGTGGAGTGCGACAGCGTAATGCTGCTGGTCACGCCAAAAAGGACAATCTTCTTCACCGATTTCAGGTATGTGCCCGCAGTCGAACGGCTGGCGCCGTATCTTGAGATCGGCGACATCCTCAAGTTCCGGCTGAAGCGGCCTTTGGCTGTAAGGGGATGCCGTTTTGAGAAGGTCGGGTTCGAGTCGTCGCTTTCCTGCGCCGCATACGAACGGCTCAAGACGGTCTTCCCCAAGGCCGCATTCACCGCAATCGAGGGCGATATTGCGGCTGTCAGGGCGGTGAAGACGGCCGAGGAGATCGACACTGTCCGCAAAGCCGCCGCGCTTAACGATGAAGTTTGGCGCATCGCGCAGGCGCAGTTCAAGCCCGGGATGACAGAGCGCGACATGGCGAGGATCATCAAGCACGCCATGCTCGATCTCGGTGACGGCGAAGCTTTCGAGACGATCGTTTGCGTCGGCGAGAATGCGGCGGAATGCCATCATATTCCCGACGACACCAAATGGGACGGCAAGAAGAACATTCTCGTGGATATGGGAATCAAGTATCGCGGTTACGCATCCGACATGACGCGCAACATATTCGGGTCCCGTCCGTCGAAACTCTACAAAAAGGTTTACGGTCTCGTTCTTGAGGCGAACAGGAGGGCGATCGCCGTCGCGAAGCCGGGAATGACGGCCAAGAGTCTCGATAAGGTCGCGAGAGATTTTCTTGAGGCCAACGGTTTCGGCAAGGCGTTCGGCCATTCCCTCGGTCATGGTGTCGGGCTTGAGGTTCATGAGGAACCGGCGATATCGCATCGCGCCAATACGCGTCTTGAGCCGGGCATGATCATCACCATCGAGCCGGGGGTCTACCTTTCCGGCAACCTCGGCGTAAGGATTGAAGATCTCGTTCTTATAACAGAAAATGGCTGTGAAGTCCTTTCGTCTTCGGCGAAGTAGAGGAGGTATGATCTGCATCATGAAAAAAAATTGTGTTTTGGCTTTCTCCGTTTTGTTTTTTGCCTGCTCATTCGCTGCGCAGGCATTTGAAATCGAGAGGATTTTCCATCCTCAGCGCGTAACGCGCGGCAATACGAACGTCCTGAAGATTCAGCCGATCGACGATGCGGCGTGGCTGTGGGTTAAAGGCGACAGCGGCCTTGCCGAAAAGGGCGACGAAACGCCGCACTCCGGCAACGTCAACTCGAGCGAAGTCAAGTTTGCGAAGTTCAAGGCCGAATTTCAGGTCGCCGAAAATGACGGCGAACTTGTTTTCGACGTTTCCGCCGACGAAAGGTTCTACCTTTCTCTCGACGGCAGATTTGTCGCTCGCGGCCCCAACCGCGCCGCAGTTGAGAACTGGCAGTATCAGACGTACCGCATCAGGAACCTGACTCCCGGCAAACACGTTCTCGAGGCTGTCGTATCGAAGATCGGCGATCATGCGCCTTTGGCCCAGCTTTCATATCGCGGCGGATTCGTTCTCAAGGCCGAGGGTGCCTATGATGCAAAGCTTACGACCGGCAAGGCGAAGTGGCAGGTCGGTTGGATCGACGGATTGAGGCCGATGGGTTTCGCCAACAAGGTTTGGGGAACGGGTTCGCAATTCTCGATTACGGGGCGTGGGCCTTACGCCGCAGAGCCGGCGAAGTGGAGCGAGGCGACTGTCGTGCGCAAGCCGATCAAATGGAAGGGGCCTGACATGTGGGGCCTGAGAATGGGCGGCTGGATGCTCTTTCCGACGCAGCTCCCCGATCAGATGGAGTCGAAAATTCCCGCCGGAACGGTAAAGGCCGTTTCGCGCTCTGCGACGTGGCGCACGGAACACGTCTACACGAAAGCGGAAATGGAGGATCCTCTTGTCGCCGAATTCAACAGGTTTTTCAGGAACGGCGGCGAATTGACCGTGCCTGCCGGCACCAAGCTCCAGCTCGCCGTCGATCTCGGCGTTTATACGTGCGCATATCCTGTCCTCAAGATGAAGGGCGCCAAAGGGGCGCGCGTCTCATGGTGCTGGACGGAATCGGCCCGCAATGCGGACACGAAGAGAAAGGCCAACCGCTCTGAGATTCTCGGAAAATACCTTGAGGGATATGGTGACGATTTCATTTCAGACGGTCTTGAAGGCGAGTTTTCTTCGCCGTGGTTCCGTTGCGGACGCTGGTGCCGCATCGACATCGAGACTCGCGGCGAGCCGTTGGTCATAAAGGATATGCATCTGATCGAATCGCGCTATCCCGTCGAGCTTGAAAGCTCGTTCGAAGCCGTCGGCGACGCGCGATTTGCGGATATCCGCAGGATATGCGCCAGAGCCATGCAGATGTGCTGTCATGAAATGCTTTTCGATTGTCCCTATTACGAACAGCAGATGTATCCCGGCGACACCCGCGTCCAGCTTCTCGTCTTGGCCGCCATGTCGCGCGACGACAGGATAATAAAGCGCGCTATCGAGATGTTCGAGCTCGCGACGCGCGACGACGGTTCCTGTCCGATGAACTTCCCGACTCGCGGACTTCAGGAGTCGTACACCTATACGCTTTGCTACCTCTGCATGTACGGCGACTATCTCGCCAACGGCGCGGATCGCGAATGGCTCAGGGCGCGCATCCCCGGCATGCGCAAGTCGCTCGCGGGTGTCGAGTATTACGAGAACGCCGAGGGGCTTCTTGAGAATCTTCCCGGCTGGAGCTTCATGGATTGGCCCGTCGACTGGCCGAATCAGGGTACGACTCCCGACAGCCGTTTCGGCTTCGGCGTAAGCGCCGAGATAAATCTCTTCTATGTCTTGGCGATGCAGTCGGCGGCGAGGGTCGAATCGGCTTTCGGCAACGATCTCCAGGCGAGGTACTGGCTCGAGAAGAGCGAGAAGCTCAAAAAGAAGATCGTCGAGAAGTTCTGGTGCGAGAAGCGCGGTCTTCTTTCCGACACTCCCGCGATGAAACACTTCTCCGAGCACGCCCAGGCGCTGGCGATCATCGGCGATGTGCTGCCGCCGGAAAAGCGCGAGGTGGCTTTCGGGCATCTTGTTGAAGACAAGGGTCTGACGCGCTGCACCGTTTATTTCTCGTACTATCTTTTCGACGCCTACTTCAAGATGGGTCGCGCCGATCTTTTCCTTAAGCGTCTCGACCTGTGGCGCGGATATGTCGATCTTGGCGTTACGGCCCTGCTTGAGAAGCCGGAGAACGAAAAGATCGAGTCGCGCAGCGACTGCCATGCGTGGGGCGCTCATCCTATCTGGTTTATGCAGACGGGGCTAGCAGGAATAAAGTCCGACGCCGCGTTTTTCAAAAAGGTCCGCATTGCGCCGTTGCCTGGGGGACTGACAGAAATCAGGGCGAGCCATCCTCATCCCGACGGTTGGATTAAGGTCGATCTTAAGTTTAGCGGCGAGAAGGTTTCTGGTTCGGTCGATACGCCTGTCGAAGGGGTGTTCGAATATAAAGATATAAAGCTGCCTTTGAAAAAAGGTTTGAACGCAATAAAATAAGAGAGGAGTTCAAAGATGAAAAAAAATATAATTGCCGTGATTGTCGCGATTGCGACGTTCGGTGCGCTTGCCGAGACGATTCCGTTGCGCGGCGTTGTCGAGGGGTATTACGGCCGTCCGTGGGGAACCGAGGGGCGCCTTTCGCTTCTCAAGTTCATGGGCGAGAACGACATGAACATCTTCATATATGGCCCCAAGGACGATCCTTATCACCACTCGAAGTGGCGTGAGCCGTATCCCGAGAAGGAGATGAAGGATTTCAAAAAGCTCCTCGAGGTCGCGAAGGCGAATAAAATCAACTTCTGCTGGGCGATCCACCTGGGCAGCGGCTTCAGGAAGGGCTCCAAGGAAGATTACGCCGCGCTATTCAAAAAGCTTGGCTGGATGTACGACGCGGGTTTCAGATCGTTCGCCGTATTCTTCGACGACTTCGGAGCTGCTGATGCGGAATTTCATGCGGAGGTCGGAAACCGCATTCTCAAGGAATTCATCGACAAGAGGAAAGGCTGCGCTCCGCTTATCATGTGTCCGAACGTCTACTGGGGCTTCGGTCATCCCTATCAGAAAACTCTCGGAGAAAAGCTCGATAAGCGCGTTCACATCATGTGGACGGGGCGTGGAATCTGCTCCGACATCACGGCTGATGCGGTAAAGAAGATCACCGCCGATTTCAGGCGTCCTCCCTTCATCTGGTGGAACTGGCCCGTGAACGACTACTGCCGATCCAAGATTCTTCTCGGCCGCACGTACGGACTTGACGACGTCGCCTGTTCGGGTTTCGTCTCCAATCCGATGGAGAACTGCGAAGCGAGCAAGATCGCGCTCTACGGAATCGCAAAATGGTGCAAGGACCCCAAGAACTTCGACTCTGGGAAAGTCTGGGAGGAATCGTTCGAGAAGCTTTACAAAAACAAGAAGGTCGCGAAGGCGATGAGGATCTTCGCGGAGCATAATTCCGATCAGGGCAACAACGGCCACGGTTATCGCCGCGAAGAGAGCGTCGCGGCCGCCGCGCTCTGCGAAAAGGCGCGCAGCGAGTTCAAGGCTTCCGGCAAGCTCAGCGAGGGGACTTCTGAAAAGCTCGAAGATCTTTTTGAAGAGCTCGAGGAGGCCTCCAGGTTCCTTTTGGCCGAATTGCCGCGCGGCAGATACGATCTCGGCTGGGAGATCGAAGGATGGCTTGAGGCCCAGAAGCACCAGATGCAGATCGCTCTTGAAACGCTTGAGCTATGCGAAGATTTCAATGAGGGCGATGACATCAGGTCTCACCTCTTGAAGATCCGCAAGCTGATGCGCGATGCCGATGCTGCCTGTGAGCGCCACCGCGCGAAGTTCGCCGCCGCGACATTCGCAAACGACAAGCAGTGGATAGCGAAGCCGGCGACGGCGACGCGCGAGATCAAGCCGCTTGTCGATCTGATTCTCGATTCGACTCTCAAGGCGGCGTTCAAAAAGAAGACGGGGCGCGAGTTTGATGCTGCGGCCGGCTTTAGAGGCTTTTCCAATGCCCGTGCGCTCCCCGAGCCGGTCGTCAAGCTTGACGGCAAGTATGCCGGATATGTGCGCGTAATGGAATATAACGAGATAGCCCCCGGAGAATCGTTCGGGCTTCAGGTTCCCGAAAAGTGGCAGACCGATTATTTCCATGCCAAGCTCGGAGACAATGCGGCCGTAAAGGCGGGCGTAATCGAACTTTCGAAGGACGGCAAGATCTGGTCGAAGCTCAATTCGTCAAATCACGGCGAGAATATGGAAAAGCCCCTGTCTGTCGCGGACGGCTGGAAATTTGCCCGCTATCGCAATGTTTCCGACAGGAAGGTTCGCGTCAAGATCAACCAGTTCAAGTTTGACATCCGTCCTGTCGCTTCAGCGACGGAAGAGTTGATTGACGAACTTCTTAAATGATTTCATCTCGCAAAGAGGGCGGAAGTTCCGGGGAGCTCGAAACGGTAGGCGGCGTGATCAAAAGCGTCGTCTACCGCAACGAAGAGAACGGCTATACCGTTCTTCACGTCGAGCCGCCGTCCGAGTTTGAGCTTGCCCGCGCAAGAGAGATAACTATCGTAGGCAAGACGCAGGCCGCATGGGAGGGAGAGGAGGTCTCGGCCAAGGGGCGATGGGTTTCCGACAAGGTTCATGGCCGCCAATTCAAGGCCGATGAAATCGTCTGCGTAGCTCCAAAGTCGCTTGTCGGCATAGAACGTTATTTGGCGTCTGGTCTCATAAAAGGTATTGGAAAAGTTCTCGCCAAGCGCATCGTCTCTAAATTCGGAGAGGATACGCTTCATGTTCTTTCGCATCAGTCCGCGAGGCTTGCGGAGGTTCCGAAACTCGGGCTTGCGAAAATAGAGCAGATACGAAAGAGCTGGCACGCCAACGAGACAATGCGCGAGAATATGATCTTCGGCCAGACATACGGCATCAGCGTCGCGAAGATGACGAAGATCGTGCGCAAATACGGGCCGGACGCGATAGCGATAATCAAGGGTGATCCGTATCAGCTTTGCCGTGATATCTGGGGAATAGGTTTTGCGACAGCGGATAAAATCGCGCTTTCGGTCGGGATTCCATCTGATTCTCCGCTGCGCGCGAGGGCGACGATTTCGTATACGCTTGAGACCGAAGCGGAAGACGGCGGCCACTGCTGGACCTACGAGAACGATCTTCTTTTGCATGCGAATGAATTGACGGGTATCCCAACTGAAATTCTTTCGTCGGCGCTTGAAGAGGAAATCGAATCTTCGCGAATCGTCGCTCTGCCGTCCGAGGAGGACGGCGGCGTAAGAAAAATATGTTTACGGCACATTTACGCTTCAGAATGCAAGGTCGCAAAAAACGTCCGTCGCATTCTCGCCGCGCCGTCCTCGTTCCGCTCCATCGATCCGGAGAAGGCGATTGAATGGTGGCAGTCGAAGGCAGGTTTCAATCTCGCGGCTACACAGTCGCTCGCGCTCAAGCGTTGTCTTGAAAACAAATTTTCGATAATTACGGGTGGGCCCGGTGTCGGCAAAACGACGATAGTCCGCGCCCTTGTCGAGATTTACAGGACAAGGAATCTGAAAGTTGTTCTCGCCGCGCCGACGGGACGCGCCGCGAAGCGCATGACCGAGTCGGTCGGCGCCGATGCGCAGACGATCCACAGATTGTTGAAGTGGAATCCCGTTACCAATCGTTTTACATACGATGAGACCGAACGGTACGAGGGCGACGTCTTTATCTTCGACGAGACTTCGATGATAGACATAAAGCTCGCGGCGAATCTTCTTTCGGCGATTCCGGACGGTGCGATGGTAGTGTGGGTAGGCGACACCGATCAGTTGCCGAGCGTGGGGCCAGGGAGCGTTCTCGGGGACTTCATCGCCTCGGGTGCGATTGCCTCGACGAAACTTGATCTGATCTTCCGCCAGGACGTTTCGGGGCTTATCGTCCGCAACGCCCACAACGTAAATCAGGGCCTGCCGTTCGAGGTTCGCCCCGGCGACAGCGACTTCTATTTTGTCCGGTGCGAAGACGTCGAGATGTGCGTCAAAAGGGCGATTGAATTCATGACCGAGCGGATCCCGCGCAAGTTCGGGCTCAAGCCGTTGGAGGATATCCAGGTCTTGACTCCGATGCGCCGCAATCTTCTCGGGACGGAGAACCTCAACTTCGAACTCCAAAAGGCCCTCAATCCGAAAGGCGACGCGATCATCCGCGCGGGCGGAGCGTTCCGCGTCGGCGACAGGGTGATGCAGCTCAGGAACAATTACGACAAGGATGTCTATAACGGCGATACCGGTTTTGTAAAGGCGGTCGATCCCGAAGAGCGCAGGATGATCGTTTCGTTCGACGGCAGGCCCGTCAGCTACGACGCGGGCGATCTCGACGAGCTTGTTCTCGCGTACGCGACAACGATTCACAAGTCGCAGGGCAGCGAATATCCGGCGGTTGTCGTGATTGTTCATACTCAGCATTACGTCATGCTTCAGCGCAATCTTCTTTACACCGCGATCACGCGCGGCAGGAAGCTCGTTCTTGTGATCGGCGTACCTTACGCCGTCGACAAGGCGATTCAGAACAACACCGTGCGCGAGCGCCGCACGTCGCTTGTCAGTCGCCTGCTTGATTGAAACGCTGCGGTGCGGCGAAGTGGGGTTTCTGGCTTGCGAGGACCTTTCAGTCTGTAATTGTCTTGTCTAGACGAATATCGTGCGGTTCCACCGGGATATCGTCTGCAATCTGAAAAGAATGGGCGACTCCGAATTTAAGCGATGTTGCCGAAGCTGCCGAAAGAAGTCTGTCGTACCAGCCGCCCCCATAGCCAAGACGTTTCCCGTCCAATGAGAATGCAAGACCCGGTATTATCCATATTGCTACATCATTAGGGGCGACAATCTCTGCGTCGGCGGGCTCCAGGATGTTCATAGGGCCTTTTCGCATGTGCCTTGCGTCGAGACCTTTAATTTTGGACAGTTCATACTTTTCGCCATCCCATCTTGGCGAGACAATCGTAATGTCGCTTTTTAAGGACTCGATAATGAAATCCGTAAGGTCTATTTCATCTGGCGAGGCCATGTAAACGGCTATGACAGCGTGCTTTTGGGGTGTCGACGCCTTTATTTCGGTGTCGCGAAGGAGTTTGCCGCAGATAGTCTCAGACGCTTTTTGGCGTTCTTCCCTTGAGAGCGCTTTGCGTTTGGCCCGCATGGAGCTTCGCAAGGCTGTCTTTAAATTTGAAACCGACTCGTTCATGCCGAATATTTTATCATATTCTTTTGTGTGATTTGCCATAGTGCGGATTAATTTGATATAATATAAACTCATTTTTTCCACATCTTTCACCAAATTCGCTGCGAGGCCAAAATGGGACAATTAGAAGAATCTCTTGAATTAACGCTTGATTTTACTAAATTAGAGAAGGTCGGCAAGCAGGTTGCCGATACTCGCGAGGCGGGCTCAGCGCCGTGCGATCCCGGTGTCATTCCGGTCGCAATCCAGAATTACGACACCAAAGAGGTGATTTTGGTCGCTTATACCAACGAGTATGCGATGAAGGAATCCTTCGCCAAGCGCAAATTGATCCTTTGGTCGACGAGCCGCAACAAGCTCTGGTTCAAGGGCGAGACCTCGGGCGAAACGTTCGATCTTATCGAAGCTTACGTCAATTGCGAGCAGAACTCGCTCCTTTATCTCGTCCGTCCCTGCCGCGGCGGCATCTGCCACACTAAGAACAAGGCGGGCGAACCGAGGAACTGCTACTATCGCAAGATCGATTTCGATACGCTTGCTCTTACGAACGTCAATCCGTAATTAAAATGAACTTTTAACGCTTCAAAAAGCATAAAAATTTAATAAATATTAAAAACTGAAAACGAAAGGCTCAAAATGATAGGACAAGGCGTAGTCTTGATGATAGCGGGAATGGGAATCGTTTATCTCTTTCTCGGCGTACTTATTGCAGTAACTAAAATTTCGATGAAGGGTATCGCCCGTTTTGATTCGATTCTTCCTCAGGATGCTCCCAAGAAGGCTCCGGCTAAGGCGGCTTCTAACGATGATGCGAATATCGCTCTTGCTATCGCTGTCGCGTTGAAGGGTTGAGTTAGTTGTTAGTGATTAGCCGCTAGTCGTTAGTCGTTAGTTGTTAGTGGTTAGTCGCTAGTTTAGATTTTAACGAAATTTAAAAATAAAGGAATAAAAAAATGGCTAAAAAAACAGTTAAGTACATGCTCACAGCGTTTCGTGACGGCTTCCAGAGTGTTGTCGGCGCGCGCGTTCTTTCTAAGGACTTCCTTCCTTGCGTTGAAGAGGCTTATGACGCCGGCGTAAGGTGGTTTGAAGCGGGCGGCGGTGCGCGCTTCCAGAGCTGCTACTTCTACTGCCAGGAAGATGCGTTCGACGTTATGGACGCTTTCCGCAAGGCCGCTCCTGAAGCCGACCTCCAGACACTCTCGCGCGGCGTTAACGTCGTCGGTCTCGAGAGCCAGTCTTCCGATATGATCAAGCTCCACGCCGATATGTTCAAGAAGCACGGTATGAGCTCGATCCGTAACTTCGACGCTTTGAACGATGTTGATAACCTCAAGTGGTCTGGTCAGTGCATTCATGACGCCGGTCTTAACCACGAAGTCGTCGTTACGATGATGGGTCTTCCTCCGGGAATCGACAATCAGGGCACCCACACTCCTGAGTTCTATCGCGATCGCCTTAAACTCATCATGGACGCCGGTATTCCTTTCGATCGCGTCTGCTTTAAGGACGCTTCGGGTACGTCGACTCCCGCGACCGTCTACAATACGATGAAGCTCGCCCGTCAGCTTCTCGGCGATAAGATCCACATTCAGTTCCACTCCCACGAGACGGCCGGTAACGGCATCTCCTGCTACCTCGCGGCTCTCAAGGGCGGCGCTGACGGTATCGACCTTTCGATGGCTCCTATGAGCGGCGGCACCTGCCAGCCCGACATCATCACGATGTGGCCCTGCCTTGACGGCGATCCCGATTTCGGCTTCGATTTCGACATCAAGAAGATCAAGAAGGCTGAGGATAGCTTCAAGAATGCGATGAAGAAGTACTTCCTCCCGCCGGAAGCCATGAACGTCGATCCGCAGATCGTATGGAGCCCGATGCCGGGCGGCGCTCTTACCGCCAACACGCAGATGCTCCGCGACAACAATATGATGGACAAGTACGACGATATGATCGCGGAGATGTACGACTGCGTGCGCCTCGGCGGCTTCGGTACGTCCGTTACGCCGGTTTCGCAGTTCTATGCCCAGCAGGCCATCCAGAACGTCATGTTCGGCAAGTTCAACAAGTTTGCCCCCGGCTACGCCAAGATGGTTCTCGGCTACTTCGGAAAGACGCCTGTCGCTCCCGATCCGGAGATCGTCAAGAAGGCGGCTGAGTTCATGAAGATGGAGCCCACCACGAAGTCTGTTCTCGAAATCAACGACGCCGATCCCAAGAAGGG
>JAZOQY010000046.1:0-22829 GCA_045656285.1 Kiritimatiellia bacterium | reverse complement strand
CGATCGTATAAAGCGCGAGCTCATTCGCGATCTTCGCAGTATTCGCCGCCCGTTTTATTATGCCCGTGAAGTCGAGCGTCGCCGCCAGTTGGCAATAGAGCGGCGTAAGATCAATCGCCGCCGTACGCTCTCGCCGATGCCAACCCCGAAGAACTTCTTAAAGCCTGGGATGAGCGTAAATCTTCCCGTGAGGCGATGATTCGTCTTGGCGGTATGATTCATGATCTCGAATGTTATGTCGATAATTATCTGAAAATTGATGAATTCGGAAAAGTTGTCGGCCGTAATCGCGGGATTCGCGGCTGGCTTAGGGATAATATGCCGGAGCTTTCGGCTAAGTATAAGACGCTTATGCGTTATAAAGCTCTCGCCGTGCGCTTAAGACAGGTTACGGAGACTAAAGATCCGAAGCCGACTTCGGAATTGTTCAAGAAGCCATATCACGAGGCTGTGAAGACGATCTTGGCGGATGAACGGCCGGTGTTTTCTCATGTCTTCGGGGCTCTTGAGTATATGCTCGCGCCCGAGACGGTGATGCTTGATGCGCCGAAGGTGCGGAAAGAGCATCGGAAGGGAAAAGCGCGGCGAAGTAAGGCGCGGCGGCGGGCGGAAAGGTAATCCCGAATTGAGAATTTTGAAGTTGTGACGCGATGAGAAGCTTATCGCGATGGGGAAATGTTGTTAAAAATCGGGATTTTGTTGTTTTATAGAGTGGCTTTTATTGGATTCGTGGGGTTTTGGTTGGAGAGGGATATGGTGAAGGGGTTGGTCTGGGGTAGTAGCAGATGAGTTTTTGTTGAGGCAAAGGATTTTTGAATTTGCGAAGACAAAATTTTAATTGGATAAAGTGTAAAAGTTGAGATTTGAGAAGATCGAGAAGTCTTTTTCAGAGATTGACAAGTTTTTTTTTGGCGGGTTTGCAGAAGTGGAAAGGTGTATGAGTTTAATATTTTGAGAATTTTGTGCGTAAAATCTTGTTCGTGTGAGTTGGGAATTGGGGATTTGAGTGGTTGGCGGGGGAGAGAGATTGTATCGTTAGGGAGAAATGAGAATTTTATGCGGAAGATTTTAGAGCGTTGGTGAGGTAAGGGTGTTATTATAGGTGTTGTGGGGATGGTATATTTTTTATATTCTTAAGTGCTAGTATTATATGAAATTTGGATTGATTTTATAAACTTTTGTTGAGGTTAAATTTTTTAGGAGGGGGGCGGGGGGTACATTTTAAGTAAAAAATGATATAATATATGACCCTCTAAAAATAAGAGGATCAAAGATATGAGAAAAATAGTTGATTTTTTTGTGCGTAGTGCACGGTTTTTGCGCATAAACTGTGCAATATTAGCGGTTTTGTTTAGTTTGCCCGCGTTTGGTGCGTATACTATTACTGGGCATGTAGCGAAGGATGTTGATAATTATGTCGATTTGACGAATCTGTTAGCTCGTGCGGATATTGAGACAATTATCATTACTAACTGCATTACTCTTCAGGATGGTGCTGTATTGGATGGCCAAACAACAGGTACTAAAAATAAGACGATTCAGGTTGAAAATCCGTTTTTGCCTGAAGACGGCCGTGTGCGCATCGGTTTAGCGGAGGATGGGAAAACTACACAGATCATTGAACCCGAAGAAGGCAAATACAGTACATATAACCTTTTTGAAATTAAGGCGGGTTCTAAAGTTACTATTAAACACGTTACGTTAATGGGCGGTTTTACGGGGGATCGTACTGTCGGCGATGATCCTTCTGTCGGCGGTATTGATAACTACGGTTATCTGGAAATGATAGGCGTCGATATGCTTAGAACGGGAACCGCTCTCTTAAATCGGCCTAACGCTCGTGCACTTTTAGAGGATTGTAATATCGTCCGTAATGCCAACTGGTATGGCGGCGGTATTCTTAACTTTAGCGAGCGCGTAGGCGATACGGATGAATATATTAACGGCGGAACGCTCGTTATGGAAAGCTGTTCTTTAACAGAGAACGAGTCGTTAGGTCCTGCTCACGGCGGAGGCGCCGCGGAGAACCAGGGACTTATGCTCCTTAATAACTGCGTTGTCGCCAATAACGCGTCTACTGAAATCGGTGGCGGTATCAATAACTGTAAGGGCGGCGATCTTTTTGTCATGAACTCAACGTTTACCGGTAATATCACTACTTCGGGAGAGTATGGTACGATGGCCGGCGGCGCGATTGGTAATGCGGGCGGCGCGAGCCATGTTCATATCGTAAATTCGATTCTGGCCTATAACGGTTTCGATGACGGTGATATCGTCCGCCCGTCTAGTTTCGGTAAATACAATGAAGATATGCAAGTTCATTCCACTTTGCAACATTCTGTTTATGACGCGGTCTCGGGTTTCCCTCAGCTTGATACGACCGGAACGACGAAGGAGTATGAAGGCTTGTTCGGCAATGTAAGGGATACGGGTATTATAGCCGCCGGCGCTACGTCTAGCGATGGTGTTACTTCTTCATTCGATCATCCGCTCGTTGAGAATGATTCCGATTCATGGGCGCTTTCTCCCGTAATGCTTTCGCAACCGACTAATCACTATATTTTTGCTAACTCCGTTACTACTTATTTTGAATATAAGGGAATATTCAATGAGCCTATGCATATTCACATGGCTTTCAAAACCAATGACGTAGTCGTTGCTCTTGGAGAGATGGTTTCTGCTCCTCGGGAAGATGAGCTTGATAGCTGCGAGGTGAAAACCGGTTTTGGAGGCGCTTCGCGTACGGAGAAAAACTTTATTGGAGCGGTCGCAGTAACGGCTATATCGGCAGAAGAAGAGCGGGAGGATATTACGCTTTTTATCGTTACGCTCGGCGATTTTACCGGCGGGCGCGTTTCGGGCGTGACTATTTATAATGACAGCTATCGCTCGAATTCCGTCGTGACGGTTCACGGCATTCCCGATAGTGCTCACTATCTCGACGGGTGGATTGTCGATAAAGCGAAGGAAACCGGTGACGAAGGGAAGGTGGAGGGTTCCGATCAACAGTATATTTTCTCGTTTACCGTTACAGACGATATTATAATTACTCCTATTTTTAAACCGGTAGAGACTAAGATTATCCGTGTCCGTCAGCGTTATCCGTGGAATAATCTGGTCGATATCGACTACTCCGTTTCTGAGAAGGACGCGGTTGATTACCGATTGGTGTTTATCGCGTCGTATACTGAAAACGGCACTAATGTAACGAAGCAGTTAAAGAGTTTTGTTAAGAATTCAGGTAAAAATGAACAAGGTAAGTTCGAAGAGCAGCGGCTCGGCTGGAAGCAGGATCTACGCAAGGCCGGCGAGCATCGCGTGACATGGGACAGCGCCAAGGATGGCGTTCGGTTGAAGGGGCAACCGATTGCTTTTCAGCTTATGGCCTGCGAGGGGGATGAACGATGAAATTTTATTTCTTCAATAAGATATTTTTCGTCTTTTTTGTTGCGTCTTTGGCAACGATTTCGCTTTTTGGCGACACAGTAACGACCAGTGGGGCGAAAGACTTTGTAAGGTATTGCACCGGTAAAAATTACAAATCTGTCGATGATGTTGTTCTTACCGCCAATATTACGTTGTCTGACGATATGCTTATAACTAAGAATCTGAAGATTCGAAGTAAGGACGGCGCGAGATATACAATTACTGCGAACAATGCCCGGCAAATTAAGGTTAATCCCGGATACACTCTTACATTGACCAATATTGTTTTTGACGGAAAAAATTCCTCAAGACGAACCACAGGCATTTTTTATTTAAATGAGTCTTCCAATACCAATCAAATAGCAAGGTTGGAGTTAAAAAAGGGTACGACCATTCAAAGTTTTACGGTAACAACGACGGCTGATGCCGATCATGCCGTAATTCATGCTAAAAAGAGTTCTCGCATTATTATTGATGACGGAGCTGAGATTCTAGATTGCCACAATAAGTCGGCTCATGGTAATGGCGGTGCTATTTGTTGCGATTCAGGAAATATTATTATGAACGGCGGCGTAATCGCCAATTGCTCGGCTAAGGGCTCGGGCGGAGCGATACGAGTAACAGGTGCGCGAAATACAGCTGAAGACCATATCGGTGTTGCGATGCGCGGTGATATTGTTTTGTATGGCGGGTATATAACGAATAATATTTGTGGCGAAGGGTCGGCGTTCAACGATCAATGTTATGGCGGCGGCATTTATCTCGGTGATACGGGGCCGATGCTTCATATAGTTGGACCAGTTGTGGTTTCCAATAATATCTGCAAAGTTAAGCAAAGTAGTTCATACTTTTCGGATTATGACGAAATCCCTGATGATGTTTCGACTTTTGAGCTTAAAGATGATTATGCCAACCGACTAAAGCTTACTACAGACGAATCTCATTATCAGCTTAAATTCACAAACGGCTGGGTAGGTGTGCGTTATCCGGATTCCAGAACATTGGGGGATGACGACGTTCAGGACAAGCGATTCGGAGGAGTATGGGAATATGAGACGACGCTTCAGGATGAGGCGCGCCAGTTCTTCTGGAATGGAGATTCTACCCATAAACATCGCGGGTGGATGAAAGGCAACGCACTTGTGTGGTCTCGTTTTCACATGCATGAATTGCCGCGCGATGCAATGAAAATCAATGAACTTTTAAGCGATGAAGATCATGCGAACGAGCCGGTTTATGTGGAACTTACCGATGATTATACGATGCGCCAGGAAGAAGGCAAGACGGGAATAGTAGGTGATGGTCGCCGTCTTATAATCGACTTGCAAGGTCATCATTTTGTATCAAATCTTCAAGTAGATTCGGGGGGTCAGATTGAGATTACGGACAGCTCGACAAATCGTGCGGGGAAAGTATCCGGTAATTACGTTTCAACAGCCGATGAAGGGTCGGATAATAGGAAAAAGGCCTATATTTTGCATGGTGGTTCTTATGATAAAAAACCGCCCAGTGAATGGGTGTCAGAGGAATGTGTTGTCATCGGCAACTATTGCGAGGTTCATCCTTGGATGGTCGCGCGTCTGGCGTGGGAGACTAATCTTACATCGCGTGTCGCCGATGTAACGCTCGTTCCTTTGGAGAGCGTGGATAATGAGATTCGCGATGTTGTAAATATCAGTGATGATGTTGACGAAATTACATATTCCACCGGCGATTGGGTGCGTAATGCTCATACGAATATGAATTACCATGTGCGCGTTCTTGCGGCACCTGCAATTTCGAATGAAACGAGCAACGTTCTTGAGGAAATCGGTCCGAGAGTTGTTTATTTCGATACGGCAGAAGATGGTATTGTCGATCATAATAATATTCAAATGCCGGATAATCAGCCGCAGATATTGCCTTCAAACGACGCGAATGATGGTAGCGCCATATCGTACGGCCGAGAAGATACATTTATTTGGAAATCTCAGAAGTATGATCTTATTAAGCTTATTCATATAACTTATAGAAAGTCTGGCTCTGTTGAAACGACTAACGCTATTGAGCAGGCGTACTTTAGATTCCCGAAAGCTGCATTCGCGGCGACGCAGCGTAAGACGAATGGTCAATTGCCGATTACAGTTGTCGATCAACTTCTAGGTAGTTTGGGTTATAATAGAGCGGCTGGTTTTAGTCAAGGGGATGTTAATGCGACGCTAGATGCGAAAGAAAATAACGGACTTCGCAAGTGGGAGAATATCGTTACTGGTACTGCTGCGGATCATCTTCTCGTAAGCTCTGTCGAAGAGTCTGATAACATTACGACATTAAAAGTCTCTATGACCGAACCCAATAAGAGTCATCGCGGTGATACCGGGTATAGCGTTTTCTATGATTTGAAGAAGTCTACAGAGAATGGCTGGGTTCGTGTTGGAGAGGTTATGGATAAGCCCGAGTTTAGTGTTGAACTTATCGGTGAAGACGGCAAGTCTAAGAATGCGAGCGGCTTTTATCGCGTCTCTACGTTGATTGTTCCGGACGATACGCTTTCTGTCACGAACGAGATTCCTTCGACGAACATAATCGGCGTTCTGGAGGTGGCGAGTTCCTTCAACAACACGATGGCGGCTGTGCCGTGGGTCGCGCTTTCGCGCGAAAAGACTACGCTTTCGAACGAGCCTTTAACTATTTCTAAATATTTACATACTAAGCAGCTGGAAAATGAGGATTGGGTCAGGGTCGCAAACAATGGTTTTGTTTACCAGAGTTGGTTTTGGAATGCCGGCGAGAAGAAGTGGGAAGGTTTGCATACAGCGACCGGAAGCGAAGTCGTATCTCCTGCCGATCCTGCCAGCCATCAGCTTTCGCGCAGCAGCGCAACGTGGGTGACGCGCTCAAATCCCGCCGGCAAGCCGTTCTTTATCGTCGGCCAGTATTCGCCTGACGACATCACGCTTACGGTCGCTGCGGGCGAAGCCAATAAGCCTACCTGTACGCTCATTCCCAACCCGAGCCTTGAGCCGGTCGAGATAAACAAATATCCTTGGGGCGAAAATCCTTGCAACGGCGACCAGATTCGCATCGTCAATGAAAAAGAAGCTCCGGTTCTGCTTTTCTGGCGTAATGGGAAGTGGATGACTTGGGTGGTCGGCGAGGACAAAGTTTCCTATCTAAAGGATGATGTTGCAGTTCCTGCAGGACAGGGTTTTTGGTACCAGAGATGCGGCAGTGCTTTTGAATTGAAGTTGCCTGCCTCCAAACCATTTGAGGAGTGAAATTAATTTAGACGTTATGAAGAAAATTCTGTTGTTGGCGATTCTCTTTCTTGCTGACTTCTGCCGCGCGGCAGATGGCGGCGAACTGCTTTATTGGATGTTTATGCCGGATGATTCGTTTACGGTAAAATATAATGACGGTACCGTTTATGCCGAAGGCGTTACTGCCGGTCAGCTGGGTGTAAACGGGGCGCGAGTTCGCTATGAGACATCCGATGGATCTGTCGGAGGATATTTACCGATAATTGGCGTATATTCCAGTGGCGATAACATTACCTTTGAAGGTGAATCCGGAGTTTCGATCCCCGGTGGATATCACGCGTCGTTAGGGTCATTCTCGGGAGAGGCCTACAGTTACATCCTGGAGCTCGGCAATTGGGCGAATGGCGCTTGGACCGGCACATTTATGGAATCCAAACCCGCTTCATACAATTATCTCACAGAGAATCAGCATATTGCCCAATGGGTGGGAACAACGCCCTCGTATGCCACCCCCTGGACTCCGACAGAGTTTACTGTGGTTCCAGAGCCGACCGGCGGATTGCTCATTCTCTTTGGCGGCGCGCTTTTGGCCTTGCGCCGCCGCAAACAGATCGTTGTATGACCTCTCGCGGCGAGTCTACATGGTTTGATCATCTTTTGGCTTGCGTCTGGGCGCTTGCCGTCGGCGCGTTCGCATTTTTTCTGAACGAATCAAATCATGTTCCCGTAGATTCCGCAGGTTCCTTTTTGGTAGCATTCGGCGTCAGGCCCCCAGAAAACGCGCTCCCGCTGCTGTGGCACAATATTGTCTTTGCCGTCAATTCCCGCTTCGGCATCGAGAAGACCATGCGATGCCTTTATGCTCTGGGGCCCGTTGCGTTGGCGCTGCTGGCGTATGTTTCAACCAGGCTTTTCTCGCTTGCATTGCCTTTGTGTTTGCGGACTTCCGCAAATTCGCGCAGATGGGGCCGCTCGATCACGTATGTTCTGCCGGTGCTCGGCAGCGCAATATTTGTCTTTTCGTCGCCGGTCTGGTCGTTGGGCGAAGTGTTCCTGCCCGAGACCATGGCGCTGCTTCTTTTCGCATTGGCAGTCCTTTTCGCTGTGCGGGCTTTCAGCCGTTTGAGCGTGACGTGTTTTATTTTAACAGGGGTCGTTTCGGGGATTTTGGCTGCAGAATCACCGATTGCCTTTTTGATTCCTCTTTTGGCGGCGCTGTGCCTGCGCTTTTGCCGTTATCGCGAAGATGAAGACTCTTATTCCCGTTTGGCCGATCCGTTGATGCAATCGGTCTTGGTCAAATGGATGCTTTGCGCCTTTGTGGTTTTTTGGGCCGCGGGCCTGACGATCAACATGCGCTTTTTCTTTGCGCATAACGCCGTCGATCACGAGCTTGGGCTGTTTTTCCAGATCGTAAGGGTGTTCAAGCGTTACTGTGCTGTCGCCTGTTCGGCGATGGCACCGTTAGGCTGGGCATTCGCCGGCATAGCCGTTGTCGCTCCTGTGGTCTTCTCCTTTGCGCGGTCAAGGCGAGCGACGGATGTAAGGAACTTTCTTTTCATAAGATATGGCATTCTCTTTTTTATGTTTGGCGTTTTGGCCTTGCTTCAGTCCGGTTCGTTTTCGTCCTGGTGGTTCTGGCGCTGGATTCCGGATGCGAAGCTTGTTTCGTCGGATTTCCTTTTGGGCGTCTGCATGCTTGGAACCGCTTATGCGGCGTTTACGGCGATTTGCGTATTTGCGGTCGATGTATATTTTCGCAATACGCGCACTTTGGCCAGAGAGTTTGGATGGGATGAAAATCCCGAGGTGCCTGCGATTGTCAATATTCAGCGCTGGATGGTGCTCTCCGGCCGTTTCTTCAGATTCATTCTTATGCCAGCGGCTGTTGCGACGGTGGCTTTTGCTGTTGTCGCAGGTCGCATCAATTCGACGAATGCGCGGGCCAAGGCGATTGTCGACGAGTATGTCGGCAATGTGGTCCGCGAGTGTTCCGGCACACCTGTTCTGGTGACTGACGGTGCGCTCGACGAATTGATAGAGTTAAGAGCGGCGATTGAAGGCAAAGACATCAAGACGCTTTCGATAATGTCGGGCAATAGCGGATATGAGGCGGCGATTCGCAAGCGCGTTGATGTTGAAAATAAATATTCCAACGAATTGACGGCAGGGACTGCGGATGCGTTGCGTTCCTGGATGCGGAATGATTCTCCGATGATTTCAAATCTGGCGATACAGGTAGGTTTTGAGCTTTGGAAAAACAACAGCAAGCGCATGCCCAAATGCGGAGGCTTTTTGGCGAAGACAGGCGAGCCTGCCGGTTTTGATGCGACCGAAGGCATTGAAGTTGCGTGTTCGTTGGCTCAAGAAATTCTGTCGTTCAGCAATGAATGCGACATTTCTGATGTCGAATCGCCGGAACTTTGCTCCGCTCTGTTGCGGATTCAATGGCGCCTGTCCTGGATGAGCAGAATGCGGGCATATTCGGCAATCCGTAACAAAATTCTCCAGAAGAACGCGACTTTAACGTTGACGCCGCGCGAAGGGCTGAACATAAGCCTTAAACTTAAAGATTTCAGGATGGCCGGCAGCTATGCAAGAAAAGTCATTGTCCAGGACGAAGAAGATGTTTCGGCGAATTTTGCATTGGGCATGGATTGTTTCGTGAATCACCGGTACGGCAAGGCCGAGGAATATCTGAAACGGGCGTTGAAACACGCCCCCGGAGAGCCAGCGATTCTCAACAATCTCGCGGTTGTCTTAGTCAGAATGGACCGCTATGATGAGGCAGAATCCTATGCTGTAAAGGCGTTGAAAATACTGCCTGAGTCCAAAGAGATTCAAGAGACGGTCCGCAGAATCCGTGAATTAAAACAGAACGAAAAATGATATAATAAAACCATGAGAAAGTTTATTTCCATTTTCTTTTCAGTCTTATTCGCCAACCTGTATGCGAACAGCGTAGAAGACTCGGCGATTGTCTTTTCGACTGTCGGTCCCGACAGGTATGCTGACGGCTCTACGGTGCTTGACGGCGAGTCGTACGCGCTTGTCTGGACAAGAGACGGCGTATTCGAGGGCTTTTCCGCCGACGGCAAGGCCATGGATGAAAAGGACAAGATCCTGGTTGTCGCACCCCTTGCGAAAGACGGTCGCTGCCCGAAGGTGATGTTCCAGATTCCGGTCGCCGACGCGGTCAATTACGGAAAGTTTGAAGTGTTTCTCATGGATACGCGCGTCGCTTCCGCATCTGGCGCCGTGGCTCCGCGCGGAGCGACGGACGGCGAAGCGAAGCTTGTGAACGGCTACGGGCGCGTTCCAGCCAATGTTGCACTTTCGGATGTTTCGTCGAAGGCCGAAGGGGCTGTTGTCGCGAACCTCAATTCCGCCGCGCCAAAAAATACGCGTCAGCCGCGCGTCAAGGCGATGCGCATAGAAGGGGACGAGGTAGTCCTTACGGTGGAGAACATGCCCGGCTACATGCGCGTTCAAAGCGGGCGCAATGCCTCTGCCGCCGATTCGACGGGCGTCGCCCTCGAAACTCCCGCTTCAGGGGATACGCTCACAATCAAGGCTCCCAAGGTGGGCGAGAGCGGATTCTACCGCGTTATCCACAACAGTTCGGCTGATTGAAGTTTCAGATGTGCGGCATGGCAGGAGATGTGAACGAAGGGAAATGGCGTCTCGTCAGGAATGTTGTAGGGTCCGGGCATCTTTCGGTCATCATGCCCGTTTACAATCTCGCTTCGTCCGTAGAGGCGAATGTCCGCAAGACGGCGGAGCTTTTTGCGGCGCACGGAGTCAGGGCGGAGATCATTCCCGTTGATGACGGTTCCGCCGACGGGACAGCCGTTGTGCTGAACGAGATGTCGTTGCTTGAATGCGACGGTGTGGCGGTCAAGCCTGTTTTTTGTCCGGTGAACGGTGGTAAGGGTGCTGCGCTCAAAGCGGGGTTCGAGGCGTCGACCGGCGATCTTGTGATGCTGCTCGACGGCGATCTTGACATCCTTCCCGAGCAGACGCCGTGGTTTTTCGAGGTTCTCGAGTCAGCGGATGCCGACGTCGTCGTGGGGTCCAAGCGCCACAAGGATTCTCAAGTCCAATATCCGTGGCACAGGCGGCTTGTAAGCTGGGTGTACTTTACGATCGTGAGAATTTTCGTAGGGCTGCCCATAACGGACACCCAGACCGGAATGAAGCTCTTCAGGCGAAAGGTTTTGGGCGAGGCCCTTGAACGCATGCTGGTGAAGACGTATGCGTTCGATCTTGAGCTTTTGGCGATAGCGCATCAACGCGGCGCGAAAATCGCCGAAGCGCCGGTGGTTATTCGCTTCGGCAACAAGTTTGGAGCCCTCAGCGCAAACACGATAAAGGTGATGGCGCTTGATTCGCTCGCGGTTTTCTACAGGCTTAAGATCCTGAGATATTACGCGAAGGTCGAGGTTCCGCCCAGATTGAAGACGGAACCGTTTGTCTCGGTGGTCATCGCCTGCCCGGGACGGAGCGGAGTTCTTGATGAATGCATCGCCGCGCTTGCGAAGCAGACGTACCGGAAATTCGAGGTCATCGTATTGCCGGACGGCGAGATCGATTTTGGCGGGCATGGCGACGCGCTCGACCTCAAAACCGTTCCCACGGGGAAGGTGCGTCCGGCGGAGAAGCGCAACATCGGCATAAAGGAGGCGAGAGGTTCGGTCGTTGCGTTCATCGACGATGACGCCTATCCTGACATGCACTGGCTCGAGTATGCTGTGAAATATTTCGGCGATGGGACGATCGGCGCCGTGGGAGGCCCGGGGGTTACTCCGATGAACGATCCGTATCTTGCGCGGGTCGGCGGCCGGGCGTACGACAACATTCTCCTTTCGGGGAACTACCGCTACCGCTACAAGGCGGGGGGCGTAAAGCGTGATGTCGACGATTATCCGAGCTGCAATCTTTTGGTCCGCACTGATCTTCTGAGGAAGATCGGCGGCTATCGCGTCGATTTCTGGCCTGGCGAGGATACGTTGCTCTGCAAAGACATAATCGACTCCGGAAAGCGTATCGTTTACGATCCGTGGGTTGTGGTCAACCATCATCGCCGAAAGCTCTTCGGGCCTCACCTTCGCCAGCTTGGCCGCTATGCGTTTCATCGCGGCTATTTTGTCAAGCGTTATCCGTCGAATTCGTTCAAGCTGCCGTATTTTGTCCCGAGCGCATTTGTCGCCTATCTTGTGGCGCTGTGCGTTTTCGCGATAGCTTCGGCCTTTCTGGAATGTTCTTGCGGATTGTTGCTGATATTGGCGGCTGCATCCGCGCCGTTGGCTTTTTATCTGTTTCTGTTGTGCCTTACGACCTTTGCGCTAAATCCGGCGACCTGGTTTTTGACTGCCGCGGGGATATTCGTCTCCCACATTGTGTACGGCGTCAGGTTTGTACAGGGTATTTTTGCCGCCAAGGCGCCTTGCGAGTTCATAGGAAAGGATCATGTGTGATGGACAACTGGGTGGAGTTTTCGGCTGATCCGGTGCATTCGAAGCGCGAGCGCGAGAAGGCTCGCGAATTGAGGAATACCGATTGGTGGCGTACCAAGCTTCAGAAGGGCGTCTGCCATTATTGCGGCAAAAATGTCGGAGCGGAGAATCTGACGATGGATCATGTCGTGCCTGTCGCGCGCGGCGGGAAGTCTGTTCGGTCGAATTGCGTTCCCTGCTGCAAGGCCTGCAATAACGAAAAGCGCGCGATGACCCCCGCCGAACAGATATTAAGTCAACTTTTCCCCGAATAACAGCGCGACTATGTCAAGCTCAATATTGCTGTAACGGCGGAATATTTGGTATAATATGCGATATGGATTCGAAAAGTGAAGAAAGATTTCTGATAGACGTCGCCAGACTCGACGAGGGCGGCGAACATCTTGAGGGCGAAGTGGATATTGTCGATCTCGACGAAGAGTTCGTCAAGTCCTTCGCGCCCATGAGATACAGCGTCTTTGCTCAGCTTTTCGGTACGGAACTCTTGATAAAAGGCCGTCTTGAGCAGGATTTCGACCTTGTCTGCTCGCGCTGCGGCAAGGACTTCGATACCACCATAAAGGTCGAGGATTTCATTGTTTCGGTTGAAGTTTCCGCCAAGGATCAGTTCGCCGATTTGACTGATGAAGCAAGAGAGTGTATAATACTCGCTTTACCGACATTCCCGTTGTGCGACGAATCGTGTCCAGGAATCGTCCAAAAAGCCTCTGATGTGGCTGACGATCGATGGAGCGCGCTCGACGGATTGAAGGTAGAGTGAGATATCGTAGATAAAAGGAGAAAAAGAAATGGCTAGCCCTAAGAACCGTGTTTCGAAAATGCGCAAGCGTCAGCGTGTAGCTTCTCTCGAGAAGCCCATCCTCGCTTCTGTCTCAACGTGCCCCGAGTGTGGCGCGGCGAAGCGTTCGCACCGCGTGTGCCCGAAGTGCGGCACATATAAAGGCCGTAAGGTTATCGCCGCTGAATAAGCGGCATACTTCCGTAATAGGGTTTTCCTATGACGCGGGTAGCTCTTGACGCGATGGGGGGCGATTACGCCCCCAAGCAGATTATTGTAGGTGCTGTCGAGGCCGTTTGCGGTCTCGATGATGTCAGCGTCCTTCTTGTCGGCAATGCCGAAGCTATTCAGAAGGAGGTTAACCGTTTCGCCAAGAATCGCAAGGCGATGTACAATCAGGCTATTGCGAGCGGTCGGTTGGAGATTGTTCACGCTCCCGACCAGGTTGAAATGGATGATGTCCCTGTCGATGCAGTCCGCAAGAAAAAGGATTGCTCGATAAATGTTGCGATGCGCCTCGTCAAGGAAGGCAAGGCCGATGCTTTTGTTTCGGCCGGCAATTCAGGCGCTGTGGCAACAAGTGCGATTTTGAACCTCGGCCGCATTCCGGGCGTCAAGCGTCCCGCGATCGCGATGGTTCTGCCTACGAAGTCGCCGAACCGTCCTCTTCTGCTGCTTGATGCCGGTGCCAACATGGACTGCCATCCTGAATGGCTTGCCCAGTTTGCGATCATGGGCAGCGTCTATTCCAAGACGGTTCTGCGCCGCGAAAATCCTTCGGTCGGTCTTCTTTCGATCGGAGCCGAAGAGTGCAAGGGCAACGAGCTCATCCACGAGACCAACCCGCTTCTCCAGAAGATCAAAGCCATCAATTTTGTCGGCAATGTCGAAGGACACGATATCTGCGGCGGCAATCTTGATGTCGCCGTCGCCGACGGTTTTGTCGGCAATGTCGTCTTGAAGACTGTCGAATCGGTGGCCAAGGCCATTGGCGGCTGGCTCAAGACGGAGCTCAAGAAGAGCTTTTTCCGCAAGATATGCGCGCTTATGCTCAAGCCTGCGTTCAATGCGCTTAAAAAGCAGATGGATCCCGAAGTTTACGGCGGTGCTCCTTTGCTGGGCGTGCCTAGAGCTGTTATCATCACCCACGGAAATTCCACCCACAAGGGTATCTATTATGCAATCAAGACCGGCGTGTCCGCGGCGAGAAACGACGTTACCGGGCTTATCGAAAAAGCCATCGCCGCCAATGCCGAGGATCGGTTGCAGTAATGAGCGATTATAATTTTTCCCAGATTGAGAAGAAGTGGCAGCGTTATTGGCTCGAGAACAAGACGTTCAAGACCGACAACAGCGCCAAGGGTGAGAAGTTCTATTGTCTTGACATGTTCCCGTATCCGTCGGGCGCGGGGCTTCATGTAGGCCACCCCGAGGGCTATACGGCTACCGATATTCTCTGCCGCTACAAGAGAATGAAGGGCTTCAACGTCCTTCATCCGATGGGTTGGGACGCGTTCGGCCTTCCTGCCGAGCAGTATGCCGTCGAGACCGGCACCCATCCCGCGATCACCACCAAGAAGAACGTCGACCGTTTCCGCGAGCAGATTCGCGCGCTCGGCTTCAGCTACGACTGGGATCGCGAAATCAACACGACCGACCCCAAGTACTACAAGTGGACCCAGTGGATTTTCGAGAAGCTCTACGAGAAGGGTCTTGCCTATGTCGCCGAAGTTCCCGTCAACTGGTGCCCTGCTCTCGGCACCGTTCTCGCGAACGAAGAGGTCATCGACGGCCGCTCCGAGCGCGGCAACCATCCAGTCATCCGCAAGCCCATGCGCCAGTGGATGCTCAAGATCACCGAATACGCCGAGCGCCTCCTGAGCGATCTCGACGAGCTCGACTGGTCCGAGGGCATCAAGGAGATGCAGCGCAACTGGATCGGAAAGTCCACCGGCGCTCTCGTCGACTTCAAGGCTGCGGGCGACACCATTACGGTTTACACGACGCGTTGCGATACGCTTTTCGGCGCGACGTACATGGTTCTTTCCCCCGAGCACAAGCTCATCGAGAAGTGGCTCGCCGACGGCACGATCAAGAACGCCGATGCGGTGCGCGAGTACCAGAAAAAGGCCGCCTCGAAGAGCGATCTCGAGCGCACCGAGCTCAACAAAGAGAAGACGGGCGTCCGTCTTGACGGCGTTGCGGGCGTAAATCCCGTCAACGGCGACGAGCTGCCGATCTTCATTTCCGATTATGTCCTCGCCACTTACGGCACGGGCGCGATCATGGCCGTTCCGGCCCACGACGAGCGCGATTTCGAATTTGCGAAGGTGTTCGATCTTCCGATCTATCAGGTGGTCGCGAAGGATGATTCTAGCGTATCTAGTGTTTCTAGCTCATCTAGAGTTCCCTACACCGCCGATGTAGCCTTTACCGACATCGCTTCGGGCGTCATGGTCAACTCCGGCTTTATCACCGGTCTTTCCGTCAAGGACGCCCAGGCAAAGATGATCGCGTGGCTCGAGGCCCAGGGCGTCGGCAAGGCGAAGACGCAATATAAGCTTCGCGACTGGCTCTTCTCGCGTCAGCGCTACTGGGGCGAGCCGTTCCCCGTCATCCACTGGGAAGACGGCACCCAGAGCCTCGTTCCCGAAGAGGATCTGCCCCTTACGCTTCCCGAGCTCGCCGACTACAAGCCTACGGGCACGGGCGAGCCGCCTCTTGCGAAGGCGACAGAGTGGCTCAATGTCGTCGATCCCGCCACCGGCAAGAAGGGCGTTCGCGAGACGAATACGATGCCCCAGTGGGCCGGTAGCTGCTGGTACTACTTGAGGTATATCGACCCCGAGAACGACAACGCGTTCGCCGATTCCGAACTTTTGAAGAAGTGGCTCCCCGTCGATCTTTACGTCGGCGGCGCCGAGCACGCCGTTCTCCACCTCCTTTACGCACGATTCTGGCACAAGGTTCTTTTTGATCTCGGGCTTGTCCCGACAAAGGAGCCGTTCCAGCGTCTCGTCAATCAGGGCATGATCCTCGGTCTCGCCTACAAGACGAAGCGCGGCGTCCTGATTCCTATGGATCAGATCGAGTGGCGCGAGGGCAAGCCGTGGGGCGCCGAGGAAGGCTGCGAGATGGAGGAGCTTACCGAGTTCCCCGCCAAGATGTCGAAGTCGTTGAAAAACGTCGTCAATCCCGACGACGTGATCCGCGATTTCGGCGCAGATTCGCTCAGGCTTTACGAAATGTTCATGGGCCCCCTGCAGGCCGTCAAGCCCTGGTCCACCAAGGGCGTCGAGGGCGTCCACCGCTTCCTCAAGCGCGCCAACCGTCTCGTCACCGAGTCGAAGGTCGAAGATCGCGCGATGACGAAGGCCGAGGCGAAGTCCTTGAACGCGATGATCAAGAAGGTCGGCGACGATCTCGAGGCTATGGCGTTCAACACCGGAATTTCGGCTATGATGGTCTTTATGAACGAGGCCGAAGATTTCGCCAAGGCGGGCGCGCTTTCCAAGGAATATCTGAAGAAGTTCGTTCTCTGCCTTGCTCCGTTTGCGCCGCACCTCGGCGAAGAGCTTTGGGAATGTCTCGGCGGCGAGAAGACTCTCGCGTACGAGCCGTGGCCCGTCTACGATCCCGCCGCGCTTGTCGAGGACGAGATCGAGATTCCCGTTCAGGTTATGGGCAAGCTTCGCGGTCGCATCAAGATTCCCGTAGCCGCGACGCCTGCCGAGATGGAGGAGGCTGCCAAGGCCGATGCGGAAGTCGCAAAGTTCCTTGAGGGCAAGACGATAGTCAAGGTTATCGCCGTGCCTAAGCGCATGGTCAACTTTGTCGTCCGTTAATGCCGTAGTTGAAAATCAAGATAGGATTTGAAAATGAAAAAACTGATGATGTTGTCATTATTTTTTGCAACGGCAGTTGTTTTTGTCGGGTGCAAAAAGGCCCCTAAAGTACCCGAGGATACTTTGGTGGCCGTATATGTCGACATTCCTCAGTCTGTCGAGAATATTGGAGAGTTCTTGTCGGCCGCTGCGGAGCAACTTTCTGAATCAAAGTGCAGAAAGGCGAACAAGTCGTTTGAAAAGATCTATTCTGTCATAAAGAAGGATTTTAAGGCATTCGATCCAGAATGGATGGTTGCAGTGCTTTGCGGAGACAAAGAGAATAGTCCGCGTCGAGCAGTTATCATAAAGTGTAATTATGAAGCTGAGATCCCTAGCCTTGATGACGAGTCGTTGGAGGAACGGTATGATTCAGAATACAAGGATAGAATAGATGAGGGTGGGGCTTGCAACGTCGGGAAGACAAAAATCAACACTGAAAAGGTTTATGTGATTGATGGAGAAGCGATTACATTTATTGACGGCAAAGATGGCAAGTATGTGATTATGTGCGAGTGGGATACTTCTGCGGCGTATGAGTATTATCGCGAGACTCGGGACCGTTATTATTACTGGGAGCCTCGCAAAACGTTTGACAGCGACGAGTACAATAGAAAGCTGTGCGACTCTGACGAGCGCGGCAAGAAAATGCTGTCTAATTTGATTGACATCTATCGTGACGGCGAGGGCGATGTTTCTGAAGATTTCGATGACTTGAACAAACTGGACGGGAATGCCATCGCAAGAGTTAAGACCGCAAAACTCGGTACGCTTCGTGATTTAGAAAATAGAGACTATGGTTTCCTCAACTGTTGCATGGAGTTCGCCGAAAAATCCGGAGATGAGAAATTTGTCGAGGATGTGGACGGTGCCAAGGGTTATATTTGTGATTTTATTCTTAGCGGTGATGAGGTTGGTGTTCGACTTGAGATCGATGCCGGGTCCAAGGAACTTGCAAAAGCTTTTGAGGGCTCCATGTATGGTAGCGCTATTTCCGGATTCTTCTTTGGGAATGTTTTCAGTCGTATCCCAACGTTTGGCGATTTAAATTATTTGACTTCGTCTATCCGTCGCTTGGAACGTGAATTTATGTCGACAGAAGACGATTCATCTTATAGTAAGTCTGTAGCCAAACTTTTACGGGAGGGCACCGAGATCGATCGTACGGGGTCGTCGGTTTCCGCCGAACGAGTGGTCGACACCGACAGTCTGTTAGCAGAGATAATGCCCGATTACAAGGATGAGTTTAACGAAAAAATTGATGAGTTAACAGAGGAAGAAAGTGTTGAAGAACCGCATTATCCTCTTTTTAGAAAGATCTCTGATTTTATGGGTATAGAAAAGTCTAGAAAAGAATATTATTGAAATTTATTATAAATATTTGTAAAAACAGGAGGTAAAAATGAAAAAACTGATGATGCTATCATGTGTTCTTGCAATGTCGGCTGTTTTTGTCGGTTGCAATAAAGCGCCTAAACTTCCCGAAGATACTTTAGTGGCGGTATATGTTGATATTCCTCAGGCTGCCGAGAATGTCGGTGAATTTCTTTCGTCCGCGGTAGATCAGCTTCCTGAATCAAAGCGTGACAAAGCTAAAGAAATGCTCGAAAAAATTTCTTCTGCCGCAGAGAAGGATTTTAAGGCGTTGGAGGCGGAGTGGCTTGTGCTTGCTCTTTGCGGCGATAAGGAAAATACTCCTCGTACCGCCGCTGTCATTAAGTGCAATTTTGAAGCCGAAATCCCCGGTTTTAACGATAAGTCGCTGAAAGACTTTTTTGTTTCTCAGTATAAGGATAGGGCTGATAAGGGCGGGCATTGCGGTGTCGGAAAAACCAAGATCAATTCTGAAACTGTGTATGTCATAGATGGTGATGCGATTACCTTTGTTGAAGGTAAAGGTGGAAAATATCTGATTATCTGCCAGTGGAATACGTGGGCTGCGTGGGAATATTATTATCAGACAGATGAGTATAACAGCTGGAGCAGCAGATCTAAAACGTTTGACAGCGACGAGTACAATAGAAAGCTGTGCGACTCTGATGAACGTGGCGAGAAGATGCTTTCTAATCTGATTGATATTTATCGCGATGGCAAGGGTGACGTTTCTGAAGATTTTGACGATTTGAATAAGTTGGATGGTGATGCTGTTGCCAGAGTTCAGACCGCGAAATTGAGAACGCTTCTTGATTCGTGTGGGTTTGAGGATAAACTTGAGGAGTTTGCAGAAAAATCTGGAGATGAAGATTTTATTGGAGATGTTCTTGACGCTGAGAATGTCACATACGATATTATGTTCAGCGGCAGAGAAATAGGATGCAGAATTGAAATGGAGGCCGGTTCGGAGGAGTTGGCTAAAGCTATCGAGGGAATATTTAATATTAGTGCGGTCGCTAGCAGGACATATCTAGACTTTATCACTTATGCCGTTTCGCTCAGTGATAAGGAGGCCTGGGAAGAGTTGCCTTATGACTTGCGTAAGATCAAGAAGGAACTTGATCAACTTGATCTTGATGATAATGAAGATCAAGTTAGGGCGGTATCAAAACTCTTGCGCGAGGGTGTGGAGGTCGATTGCAGCGGCTCGTTCGTTTCAGCTGAAATGCTGGTTGATACTGATGATCTTTTAGCTGAAATCGTACCATTGGTTAAAGATGATTTCGTGGAAGCATTGGAGGAAATTTCAGAATCTTTGGAGGATAAGGAGGAAAATGACGGACCCTCTATTCTCGAACATACTCCTCTTGGACGTTTAAACAAGATGTTTAAGTTATTTTGATGAAAATTAAGTTTTTAAAGGTTAAGGGGACGTGGCGCGAGGTGGCTGATGCCGCCCGCACCACGATTCGCCAAGACGAGGGCACCAAGGAGCCCTCGTCGAAGTGGAAAAAGCGAATCCTTTTGGCGGAGCACTCTCCTGTCAGAAAGTTGAATTTCAACTGGAAGTGGGTTGATTTGCCGTATTGGGTCTCTGTCCATTTTGTGCGCCATAAATTCGGCATAGAGCATTTTGTCTCGACTCAGCGTACCGATCGCACCGGAGTCGAGCGCGAAGCCAATCGTCAGGATGCTCCTGTCATGCACGAGTGCTTTGCCAATGCACAGGCGGTGATGTTCATCTCGCGTCGCCGTCTTTGCGCTCAGGCGAGCGCCGAGACGCGCGCAGCCTGGAAGGCGGTTGTCGACGCTATTGCCGAGAAGGAGCCGGAGGTCGCCGCCTGTTGCGTTCCCGAGTGCGTCTATCGCGGGTTTTGCCCTGAATTCAAGACATGTGGGTTTTTCGGAAGCCCTGCATACGAACAGATGCTTGCGAAGTATCGCGAGGTCAAGTAGTTGCGCCAAATCAGGTAATTTAGTATACTATAAAAATATTGGAGAAAATTGAATGAACAGCGAACTTTTGAAAAAAGCCCACGAGAAGATTCCCTCGACTCCTGTGTTGGTCAATCTTATTTCCAGGCGTGAACGCGAGCTTATCAACGGTGCGAAGCCCTTGGTCAGGCCGACCTCGCTCGATGAGGACAAGTGTGATATCGCCCTTCGCGAAGTAGCCGAGGGCAAGCTCATTGCCGAGATCGATTTCGACGCCTACGCCAAGGCCGAAGAAGCCAAGGCCAAGTGGAATCAGAAGCAGGTTAACGTCAACTCGCTTTTTGCCGACTAACGAAGGTGGCGGACGCTAAGTTTAATCCCGTTTTTGCCGAAAACCGGAAGGCTCGTCATGATTATACCGTACTCGACACAGTCGAGTGCGGTATTGTATTGACGGGAACCGAGGTTAAATCGGTGCGTCACGGCGAGGTTTCTCTCGCGGGTTCATACGGTGCAGTCCTTAAAGATGAGCTTTGGCTGGTGGGCGCAGATATAGCTGCCTACAAATTCGGCAACAGATTCAATCATGATCCAAAGAGCATGCGCAAGCTTCTCGTTCATGCGAAGGAAGTACGGGAGTTGCGGCTAAAGACCGAAGCGAAGGGTCTGACTCTGATTCCTCTCAAGGTTTATTTGAAGCATGGCCGCATCAAGGTCGCTCTGGGGGTGTGCAGAGGCAAGGCATTGCATGATAAGCGTGATACGCTGAAGAAAAAAGCGTTAAAACGCGACCTTGAAAGAGGATTGTGATTTTTGCTATAATAATATGATAGTTTTTAAAAAGTCGAAGGAGAATATATAATTATGTCTATGATGAAGGGCTTTTCGAACGTGTTTCGCATTCCGGAACTCCGTAAGAAAATTTTGATTACCCTCGGTCTTGTGGCCGTCTGTCGTCTTGTTGCGTTTATTCCGACTCCGGGCGTTGATTGGAATGCTCTTCAAGAGGCGCTCAAGCCGATGGAGGGAACGGGAAAGAATGTTCTTGACTGGTTCAACACGTTCACCGGTGGTGCTCTCGAAAAGTGCTCGATCGGTACGCTTTCGATTTGGCCCTATATTTCTGCTTCGATCGTAATTCAGCTTCTTTCCGCGATGATTCCTTCATTGCAGAAACTCAAGAAGGAAGGTGAGAACGGCCGTCAGCAGCTCGCCCAGATTACCCGTTACTTGACGATTGTGCTGTGCGTGGTTCAGGCGTGGGGCATTTCGAATCTTTTGTGCAATCCCAGCATGCTCGGCTTCAATGCTACTCTTGTCGAAGACCCCGGTTTGGGATTCCAGGTAATGACCGTTATTTGCATGACGACGGCTTCTCTCTTCATCATGTGGGTTGCCGACCAGATCACTTCACATGGTGTCGGCAACGGCGCTTCCTTGATCATCATGATCAACATTACCTCCCGCCTTCCTGCAGCGCTCTGGCAGGCTTATGACCACTACTTCGTCCGTAATCCCGGAAAGATTGTGGAGTTCCTTCTCTTGATCCTCTTCTTCATCGTTGTCGTGATGGGTACCGTAATGCTTACTCAGGGCGTCAGAAAGATTGCGATCCATTCGACGCGTCGCAGCGTCGGAGGCGGCAACACCTACGGCATGAAGCAGACCTATATGCCCCTCAAGGTCAACTATACCGGTGTTATGCCGATCATCTTCGCGCAGCCTTTGCTTCAGGTGTTGGCGCTTGCTTTGCAGTGGTTGGCTCCCAGCGGTTCCGTGGCGACATTCGCGGAAAAGCTCGCCAACAATACTTCGATGGTTTACATCTCCATTTATTCTGTTCTGATTGTCTTCTTTACGTTCTTCTGGGTCGCCACCCAGTTCAATGCGATAGAAATTTCAGAAAACCTCAAGAAGGACGGCAGCTACATTCCCGGGGTGCGTCCCGGCCGTGCCACGGCTGAATTTCTTGACGGCATGATGACGAAGATCACAATTATCGGTGCTTTGGGTCTTTTGATCATTGCCATTCTGCCTATGCTCCTTATGGGCAAACTGGGTATTCAAGATGCTCTCGCCTCGTTCTTCGGCGGCACGTCGCTTCTCATTATCGTCGGCGTTGCGCTTGATACGCTCCGTATTCTCGAGAGTCATCTCCTTGTCCGCAAGTACGACGGCTTCTTGAGCCACGGCAGGCTTCGCGGCCGCTCCGGCATGTGATCTTAGTGTCGCGCGCCGGACACTCCCCGGTGGTTGCAGCCATAAGCGCGGGCGTGCTTTCGATCGCTCGGCTGACAGGCTCTCGACCAAGGAGTTATGAGCACCTCAAAGGGACGGTTAAATCCGTCCCTTTGTTCTTTATGACCCTGGCTGAATCTGGAATACCCCCAGTTTTTGAGGAAGTATTTTGCTCTCAACCCTAATTTTATTTGGTGAAATGAGTCTTTTGTGGTGAAAAAAATAGAAAGGTGCTTCCGCATTCTTTTTGCTTGTTGCTTGCTGTGCTTGTATAAATGCGGCCACGGTTAGGGCAACCGTGCTCCTCTTTTGATATGGGCGTTTTACTTGTCCTTAACCCCACTCGCCAATCTTTAGATTAGGCGAGGGGGTAAGTCCTGCGTAAAACGCCTCATCTAAAAAGTATGCGCTCAGCTGCGGCCCAAACCGAGGCCGCGTT
>JAZOQY010000045.1:0-28381 GCA_045656285.1 Kiritimatiellia bacterium | reverse complement strand
ATGCGTTGGCTATGTATAATCTTGGCGTTTGCTATGAGAATGGCACTGGCATCGCCAAGGACGAAGCCGAAGCCGTTAAATGGTATCGCAAGGCCGCTGAGCTTGGTAATGCGGAGGCTATGAGAAATCTTGGCGTTTGCTGTAAGAACGGTATTGGCGTTCCTAAGGATGATGCCGAAGCCGTTAAATGGTATCGCAAGGCCGCTGAGCTTGATAATGCGTTGGCTATGTATAATCTTGGCGTTTGCTATGATAATGGCATTGGCGTTCCTAAGGACGAAGCCGAAGCCGTTAAATGGTATCGCAAGGCCGCGAGCTTGGTAATGCGGAGGCTATGAATGATCTCGCCGTTTGCTATCAGGACGGCATTGGCGTTCCTAAGGATGATGCCGAAGCCGTTAAGTGGTGGCGTAAAGCCGCTGAATTGGATGTTGCGGAGGCTAAAGAAATACTCGCCAAGATACATTCAAAAGAAGATAAAGGGCAAGATTTCAAGTGGAGGTATATTTTATACGGGATTTGCGGATTATTTGGATTGATAGAACTATTTAAAAAATGGCGTTCTGCACGCAAAAAATAAGATAACGCGACCACTATCACTGTACAACCGTTAGTTTGCGAGGATCTGACCCCATTGGTGCGGGGAATGTTCTGCTTGTGTGGCGGTGGATTTTTTGGGATAATGCTTCACAGACTGACTAAATCTCATAAGAAGGGACTTTCAAATGCATTTGTATAAAGTGCTCGCGGCATTTGCTTTAGCTATTTGCCTTAATGTTGCTGTGCATGCTCAGACGGCATACGAAGCTGTCGTTAAAGGCCTGGGCGAATTTACAGTTTCGCGCGCCGACGCCGAGGATGCCTCGTACAAGATTCGCTATCCTAACGCCGGTCCTCATAAGGGCGGAGTTCAGGTCTATGAAGACAGGTATATAGCATATTCCGCGCGAATGAATCTTGTTCGGCGCGGGATGACCGATAAGCTGCCTAAACGGACTTTATATAAGGATTGTTTCGTTTGGATAACGGGTGACGGTATCGAGAAGAACATTGACTATTCGCACCTGCCTTACTTCCATTCAGGGTATGGCCTTTATCCTCCCAAGGACGTTCTTGAATTCATGAGCGAGTGGCGCAAGATGTACTCTACCGGCAAGGATCGCGCCTATACGTTCCGTTTTCTCCCTGAGCCCGATGAGAACCGCACTCTCGTTTTTATCGACGGATCTTTAGTCGGCAGTCTCCCCGGCGTCAATCCCGTGACGGATGTGCGCAGCGCGGATATGACGATCGTCCGGAAGGGTTCTGTCGAAGTTCTATCCAAGGTGGGCATGTATTCCTTGCCTGTTCTCGATCCTGCGCGACCTCATCCGCTTCTCGCGAAGGGCGCCAGACTCTCGATAGGCTCGGGCGTCAAGAAGTTCGGCGATATTGAGATTGACGTGTGGAAGCCCGAGAATTCCGTAGACCAGTCGAAGGTTCGCCAGACAACCCCTCATCGCGATCTTGTGTGGGACCCGATCTTCGCGCGCACGCGCTATCAAACCGGCCCTGAATATATGCACTGGGTGGTTCCCTGCAAGAGCTGGCTTTATGCGTGGGTCATTTGTGCTGATATCCCGATGGAAGGCCGCGAGCCGATTCTCGGCGTTCAGCTCGCCAAACTCGGCAGAGGATGCAGCCAAGGTAATATCAATATTTCGAAAGATAGGCTTGATACGCCGTCCCCGGACAAAAAGGAGATCGGCGAACTAGAGTATGTGAATAAAGAAGGTAAGCTCGTTAAGACGCCTCTCTATCTCGTTAGACTTACGCTTGATCCTACTAAACTCGGATCTCGCTTTATGAATAAATTTTCGCTCGACTTTGATTTCGTCGGCGATGGCGGCAGAAAATGGAACAAGTTGACCTCTGTGCAGATTTTCGGCGCGACGCTTCAGGAAGCTCCGTTCTCGTTCAAGATCGTAAATCCCGTGCGCGGCAATATTTTCGAGCAGGGTACGGACGAACAGAAGTGTTCCGTGGAGATTGTCGCCGAGTGTGACGATGCCGAAGGCTCATTCGAAATTGAAATCACCGATCCTTATTTCAAGACCCTCAAAAAGTGGTCCAGGAAATTTCATTTCGCCAGGAACGGCGAGAAGCTCGACATCCCGATCGATCTCGCTGATTTCGATGTCGGCTGGTACGCCATGTTCTACAAGTTCAAGGATGCTTCCGGCCGCGAGATCGCCCAGCACGAGGGGGCTTTTACCGTTCTTGCTCCCGATGATCGCGAGGCCGGTTACGAGTCGCCATACGCCGGCTGGCCGCTTTTGAATGGTTATCACGGCGCCAATCCCAATCCGATCGAGCAGCTTGACATCATGCGCAAGGCCGGCTACCGAAAAACCTGGGGTCAGTCGCTGCACGTTAAGAGCGAAGAGGAGGGCAAGCCGTGGAAGATTACCATGAGCTCGATCTATCAGCAGCTTCCCTACAATTCGGGACATCCGACCAAAACGTATGACGAGCTCGTAAAGAAATTCGACCGCGGTGTCGAGAAGGCGCGCGAGGCGTTCGAGAAGTTTCCCCATTGCAATGTCATTCAGCTTCTCCACGAACAGGGCGGCAGGGATCTCGCTTACGAGGTCGCCTGCGAAAGGCCGGCGGTGCGCGGGGAATATCGCGGTTGGGATTTTGACAATCCGGACGATTTCGAGAAGAGTCAGGAGGCTCGGGCTCGCTGGGAAGTGTTCTTCTGTACGGAATTCTGTAAGCGCATGCGCAAGGAGTTCCCCGGAAAGCGCATAATGATCGGCAACGGCTCGTCATCTTCCGAAAAGATTGCCGCGCTTGTCAGTAACGGTTTCGACCTTTCGCTTGTTGATCAGCTCGGCATAGAATCGAAGGGCTTTCAGGCGATGCCCGAACTTAATGCGAACCGCGAGTCTCCGGGAATGCTCTGGGCTCTTCGCGAGACGGGGCGCGTTTTCGGTTATACGAACTTTACGCTCAACACCTGCAACGAATTCGTGTTCCGCCCGGAGCGCACCGTTCAGCGTACCTGGTCGCGCGACAAGATCATGCAGGTTGCCGATTTCTCGGTCCGCGATTATTTAATCTGCCTTATCTGGGGCTGCGATATCATTTCGACGGGGCACCTCGAAGACGCGAACGACGCGTACTACGACACCAACTGGGGCGCGGCCGGACAGTGCAAGGTTTATCCCTATTCATACCCCAAGAGAATGTATACGGCGCTCGCCGTTCTGACGCGCGTTCTCGATTGCCCTGAATTTCTCCGCATGGTCGATTCGGGCGAGAACAGCTCGTACATCGCCGAGTTCAGGCGCAACCGCAAAACGCCAGATTTCGCGTATGCGCTCTGGACTCCTCTCTACGGCGCGACCGCTAAAGTCGAGTTCCCGTCTGGCGCCAAGATCAAGGTCTATGATATCTGGGGTCGCGAGTCTGCTCTTGCCGAGAGCGGCGAAATCGACATCGGCTCATCGCCCTGCTACATCGTTTCCACCGAGAAGATGGAAGGCGCGAAAATCGTCCGTCACTTCCAGCATGGTCTCGCAGGCCGCAAATACGAAAAGGTATTTGATTGCACGACCGCGAATTCATTCGTTGCATCCGTTTCGAGTCCGCCCAAGCTCAGCCGCGCCTATGATTCTCCCGTCTATCTCGGCAAGTTCGACATCTTCATGGAAAAGGATGCTCAGCTCGGCGATGTGCTCGTCGCCAAGCTCGACAAGAGCTTCATTGATGCTCGCTACGGCAACGTAAGCGGCGTCATTCCCGAAGTCGCCTGGGAATACGGAGGCGTCGAATTCAAGAAGTCGGTTCCGTACATAACGTACAGACCCGGCACGCGTCTCGCCGTGAGACTTTACGGCAACTCTTCGTTCTCTAAGCTCTCCGTTATGTTTGAAGACGATTCCGGCAACGTTTATGCGAGCGCGTTCGACACGTACCGTAGCTACCAGTGTTTCCACGGCTGGCATACGATTGAGGCCGACTTTCCGAAGGCGCTTTGCGAAGAGGGCAGAAAGTTCAGGGTGAAGTCTGTCATGTTCGGCGCAACGCGAAAGCAGATCAATCCGAAGGAAATGACCGAGATCCACGACAACCTTAAGCTCAAGGACGTATATGTCGTAACCGTTCCCGAGGAAGCGGTGCCGGCTTCTGACGAAGCGAAGTATGCCGCCGCCATCATGAAGACGGTTGACGACAAGGACCTGTAATCTGAGACCGCCCCACCAATGGGGACGATTGCAGAGGGGACTGTTCACGCGAGGTTCATTGGTGGTAAGTCGAAGTTTGTAGTCGAACTCGAACAGCGGAGGGATAGTTTTTAGTTTAAGTTTGGAGTCGAAGTCGAACAGCGGAGGGATAGATTTTAGTTGTAGGAGGAAGTTGTAGTTGTAGAATGGAGAGTTAAAATTCCTATCTACAACTACGACTATACGCTACAACTCACCACCATTGTTCGACTTGGACTTGAGACTTGGACTGATCGCACAAGGGGACTGCCCCCATTGGGAAAATGGGAGAAAATGGAGGAAAGTGAGAGGTTTTGATTATTTTTTATTAAATGAGAATCTTATGCGGAAATTCTTAATACCGGTTTTGACATTTCGTGGTTAATAGCCGAGGGGACTGTTCCTGCGATGTATTTGTGGGCGAGAGTAGAACGAAAGGGTGGAATTTGGTATAATAAAGGTATTAGTTGAAAACAAGATTGCAAGCGCGTGAATCCTAGGTAAAAATAAGGCCTGATACAGAGTATGTACCAGGCAAGTCTTTCGACTACGGCATATAGCCTTATTGTGAAAAGACAAACTTATTTTAACATAAGGAATTGCAGTTCGTCAATCTGAAGAAAGGGAGATGAAAAATGAAGCGATTAGGAATCGACTTAGGTACTTCATCAATCGGATGGGCTGTATTGGATGATGAGAGAATAGCTTCGGCGCCACGTGGGCTTTATGCGCCAAATGTTATAGATTGCGGTGTTGTTGTCTTCCCCGAAGGTATGGATCGAGACAAGTCTGGCAATTTAATGTCTCGCGCGGCAGAGCGTCGAATGAAAAGGTCGGCTAGACGTTTGATTAGACGCAGGAGATACCGTAAATTTCACATCCTGAAACTTTTGATGGAAAATGGCATGTGCCCCATGTCTCTTGAAAGCTTGAAAAAGTGGAAGGAGAAAGGCGTATATCCTATCGATGACGAGGCTTTTATGGATTGGCTTTCGGCTACAAACACCAAGAATCCTTATGTCGATAGAAAAAATGCGGCAGAGAAGCCTGTAGATGCATATTCATTTGGACGAGCGATATATCATATCGCACAGCGCCGCGGGTTCAAGAGTTCCAAGAAGGAGCTTTTGGCGGAGTATGATGCCGCCGATCAATCCGGATCAAAGCCGAAAAAGGAAACTGAGCTAGGCGAAGTCAAACGAGGGATCAAGGAACTGAGTGAATTGATGGGCGCAAAAACGCTTGGCCAGTATTTCTACGAATTATATCAGAAAGGCGAGAAAGTGCGCGGCAGAAAGACCGATAGAAAAGCGCACTACGAAAAAGAATTTGATGTAATTTGCGACAAGCAGAAAGCTCTTGTTTCGGATGGATTGCGCGAGAAGATGCGCAGCATATTGTTCTTCCAGCGGCCGTTGCGGATTCAACGGCATCTGGTTGGCTGGTGCGAATTGGAAAAAGGCAAGAAGTATCGCAGATGCCTTGAAAGCCATCCTGCGTTTGAGCGGTTCAGGGCGCTTTGCTTTTTGAATAATTTCAAGGTCAGAAAGGTCGATTCGGGTTCGGATTATCTTTTGCTGACCCAAGAGCAACGAGATTTTGTTTTTTCTAGGATGAAGCGGGTTACGCCATTTAAAGAAGGCGTAAAGACTTTAATGAAGGATTTCAACAAGGAATTCTGTTCTAAAAGGGGAGTCTGCATGGGTTGCCAATTACCGTGATTATGCAGAAGTTCCGATTTTGGAGGTGTCAACCAGATTTGAATCTCTTGGAATCCCTGAAGCAGAATGGCAGACGGCTTTAAATGCATCTGTGGATTTCGACGATCTGTTGATGCTTGAAGCATGGGCGAAAAAGCGATACGACTTTGATGATGAGAAGGCCCGCAGGTTTGTTCGCATAAATCCGTCAACAGAGCGAGCTCGATATTCTCTTCATGCCATAAATCTTATTTTGCCGTGGCTTGAGGAAGGCTATACATTAAGCAAGGCTATTTATCTTGCCAAGATGCCGGATGTAATACCTGATTGGGGCTCCAATAAAAGCGAGGTGTTGGGTATTGTTGAGCGTGAGACCGAAGCGTTTCACAAGCAGAAGGATGAGTTCAAATATTCAAAGACGGCGCCTAAGATAGTGCCGTTGACAGAGCGCTTGAAAACTGCCATGCGCGAGTTTTGCGTGTCAAATGGTGCGACAGATGCGCTGTTCGAAGCGGCTTATGACAAGTTGTATATTGACAAGTCACTGACTGACACTGATAACCCCATATTGCCGCCCGTAAACATGGGGTCCATCAAAAATCCTATGGTGTTGCATTCGCTTACGATGCTCAGGCGGTTGGTGAATGCTCTGCGCGCCAATGGGACGATTGATGCGCATACGGTCATTAATATTGAGCTTGCGCGAAATGTCAATTCGGCGAACATGTGCCGCGCGATAGAAAGAAGAAATGTTGATTTGGCGAAGAAGCGCGAAGAGGCGAGGTCCAGATTGGCTGAGCTTCTAAAGGCCAATGGCATGACATCGAATATTGATGATGATCTAGTCTTGAGATATTTGCTGTGGGAAGAGCAAGGGCATTTCAGCGTCTATACAGGTCAGCAAATTTCGTTTAAACAAATGGTTCAGGACTGCGATATAGAACATACCTTGCCGAGAGCCAGGGGCGGCACGAACGAGCAGTCGAATTTGACTTTGTGCGAATCTCACTACAACCGTGACGTCAAGAAAAAGAGACTGCCAAGCGAATGTCCTAATGCCGAAGAGTCATGGTATGACAAAGATGCAAAGGTTGAATATCCTGCATTGTTCACGGGGAAGGTTTTGAAGGACTGGGAGTCTAAACTTGCGTCATTGGAGAAGGATTGCGCCAACAATAGAGGTGGCAGGGGAACCGATCCTGAAGCATATGCCAGAAAAAGGCAGAAGTTCCTGATGTATGATTTAGAGCGCGCCTATTGGAAAAAGAAAATTGGAATGTTTCGCATTTCGGCGGAGCGTGCGAGCGAAACATCGTTTATGCCGCGCCAGTTGGTTGATACGGGATCTATGACCAAGTTTGCAGTAGAATTTCTCAAGCAACGATATGACAAGGTTTTCCCGCGCAATGGTGCCGCGGTGGCGTTTGCGCGAAAAGCCTGGGGGATGCAAGCGCCGGATGAGAAGAAGGATCGCGGCGATCATACTCATCATGCGATGGACGCTATTGTAATTGCGGCCTTGGACAATAAACGATTTGCCGATATATGCGCAACATTGGGAAATTTCGAGGATGATGGTCAGTATGTCTGCACTCCTCCGTATGATGATTTCGGGGAGTTGGCGCATAAGGCCAGAGAAAATATTCTCGTAAGGCACATTCCTCTTAATCGGAAGATCACTCCGTATCAGGAGTCCGCCAAGAGGCGGAATTTACGCTTGGCTACGCCCGTAAAGAGGGCGGATGGATCGGTGATTTACAAAGTCACTTCCAGCGGAAGCACGGTAAGGGGTAGCCTGCACGACGATACCTTGTATGGAAAAATCAACATGCGAGGAAAGACGGTTACCGTAATCAGAAAGACAATATCTTCAGCCGGGAAGTTGGCAGACCTGCAGGCGTTGGCGAAAAATGCTGTTGATCCGGCGGTAGGAAAGACGTTGGCTCTGCAGATAGATGAATATTTGGCTCAAGGTGTTGACGGCGATAAAATGGCGGCAACGATGCAATTTTGGGGGCCGAAGGATAAGAATGGCACGCCGGACAGGAATGGCATCCCATTAAAGAAGGTTAGGGTCGTTTTTGGCAAAAACCCGGATCCTATACGCGGTCATGCCAGTAAAAGTGAAAATGTACTGCATAACTTCGTGTATGGATCAGGTGGTGACCTTTTAGAGCTTGTTATAACCCGGGACGCGAAGGGTAAGGTTGTGCCGCGTAGCATTTCGTTGAAGGAGGGCGCTGATGGTATTGAAGTTGATAAGGACGCCTTGATAATACGTCCGGGGATGGCGGTGTTGTTTTTTGAAAAAACGCCAGAAGAGTTGTTTGGTCTATCTCAGGAGTCGTTGTCAAAGAGGCTTTATGTTGTGCGCAAATTCGAAGACTCTGGGCGAATGACTTTGCGTTATCATAGAGAGGCTAGAATGGCGACGGTTTTAGGCAAGGATTTGCTGGCTATTAAAAAGAATAAGGATGGACAATCTTCGGTAGATTATGATAATCCACATGAGTTGCTTTTGATTAGTCCTAAGACATATATAAACAATGCCTTGTTTGAAGGTTGTGATTTCAATATGACATTGGATGGAAAAATTCAATTCTTGAACCAATGATAAAAAGAACGCTGGTTTTTACAACTTCGGGCAGGTTGCGTCTTCATCTTCGTCAACTGGTTTGGGAGGGTGAAGACGGCCGCTCGTCACAGGTTCCGATAGAGGATATTGGCTTTGTAATATTGGAGTCTCCGTTGATAACGGTTTCGACTGCATTGTTGCGGGAGTTGTGCATGTCGAACGCGGCAGTTGTGATTTGTGATGCTTCGCATATGCCTGGCTCGTATCTTTTGCCGGTTGCGGGGCATACGATGTGTCAAAAGGTGATGGGCATGCAGATTGCGTTGTCTGCTGTGAAAAAAGATATTTTATGGGCGCAGACGGTTAAGCGGAAAATCTTCAATCAGGGCTGTGTTGCGAAGAAGTACAACTTATTGCTGGGGAGGGATTTGGTTAAATGGTCTAAAGAGGTTAGGAGAGGCGATCCCGGCAATCTTGAGGCGCAAGCTGCCAGAGCGTATTTTACTGTTTTTACTATGGATGAAATGTGCCCGTTTCGTCGTTCTCCAACAGGGCCGATGCCTAATCCGGCTCTTAATTACGGATACGCCATATTGAGAGCTGCGGTCGCGCGCGCGTTAGTGTCAGCCGGACTTAATTGTATGATGGGTATTCATCACCATAATCAATATGATCCATATTGCCTCGCTGATGATATTATGGAACCATATCGGCCGTTCGTTGATATGCTTGTATTGGAGAATTATGAAATATTTGAGAAGAGTGACGAGTTGACGCCAGAGATGAAGAGAGTTATGCTTGGGTTGTTGGTGATGGATGTAGAGATCGGAAAGATGAAGAGGCCATTGATGAATGCGCTTACACTTACTGCGGCTTCAATAGTCCGGGTGATTTCCGGCAGTGATGAAGAAATCGAATATCCAAAAGTGAAAGTCAAATGAAAGGGCGAGAAACTTCATTAGATTTATTCACGAGTGTCAGTCATTATAAAACCGTGTGGCTTTATGCGATGTTTGATTTGCCGGTAGTAACTAAAACCCAACGAAGAAGGGCGACTCAATTTCGAAAAGGTCTTCTTAAAGATGGGTTTAGTATGTTGCAATATTCAGTTTACATACGACATTGTGCCTCAAAGGAGAATATGGAGGTGCATGAGAAGCGAGTTAAGATGATGACGCCCGAAGATGGAACAGTGTCACTGTTGGCGGTTACGGATCGTCAATTTGGAGAGATGAAGACATTATACGGCAAGAATGTAAAGAGAGCCATGGTGCAGCCAGTGCAACTGGAGTTTTTCTAGCATAGGAGGAAGAAGAGATGATATAATAGTTATGCTTCTTAATTGATCTTTGAAAAATTAGAGTTCAAGTTTAGGTGTGGAATATAAAAGGACATCTTTTTAAGGACTTATTCAATTTCGGCGAGAGTATTGATATGCGTTCCGTTGTTGTGAAAGGACATCTTTTTAAGGACTTATTCAATGCCGACCTTACGGAACGCAGCCGTAGGATTGTTGTGAAAGGACATCTTTTTAAGGACTTATTCAATAGCGCTCTAGATTATTCCGTCGCCGCGCTTGTTGTGAAAGGACATCTTTTTAAGGACTTATTCAATAAAAGCGCATCCCATGCACTTTTGTGCCGAGTTGTGAAAGGACATCTTTTTAAGGACTTATTCAATGTCTGACGCGATTATTCGTCGCTTTGGAGGTTGTGAAAGGACATCTTTTTAAGGACTTATTCAATTTCCCTCGTCACCTTGCGCGAATTGTAAAAGTTGTGAAAGGACATCTTTTTAAGGACTTATTCAATGTGCAGTATCAGGGTTCGCAGGGATAGCAAGTTGTGAAAGGACATCTTTTTAAGGACTTATTCAATGAATTGGGACTACCATTCGCACCTGGACAAGTTGTGAAAGGACATCTTTTTAAGGACTTATTCAATAATGCTAGATATATATGAAGAACTATCTTTGTTGTGAAAGGACATCTTTTTAAGGACTTATTCAATATTTCATACTCTCCATCGGGCAATGCGTAGTTGTGAAAGGACATCTTTTTAAGGACTTATTCAATTTCTTCTTTTTGCAAAGCCAACTTCACGCGGTTGTGAAAGGACATCTTTTTAAGGACTTATTCAATTCTTGTTTTGGCGTTGCAGATTGTGACAACGTTGTGAAAGGACATCTTTTTAAGGACTTATTCAATTATTATTTCCACGGATTGAATCTACATAAGTTGTGAAAGGACATCTTTTTAAGGACTTATTCAATCACAACGGAGCATACAAAGGAACGGAGATACGTTGTGAAAGGACATCTTTTTAAGGACTTATTCAATAAAGGAGGTCGATTGTGAAGCACTGTCAGAGTTGTGAAAGGACATCTTTTTAAGGACTTATTCAATCGAGATTCTGCTATAATGAGCGGTAAAGTAGTTGTGAAAGGACATCTTTTTAAGGACTTATTCAATTGAGTATCTAAACGGATTTCGTCATCCGCCGTTGTGAAAGGACATCTTTTTAAGGACTTATTCAATTCGCCAAAAGGAACGTGGTCTGCGCCCATGGTTGTGAAAGGACATCTTTTTAAGGACTTATTCAATTGTCTAAAGTTACCCAGTTAGTGAAGATCGTTGTGAAAGGACATCTTTTTAAGGACTTATTCAATAATAAGAACAGCCGATGCGGTTGTGTGTTTGTTGTGAAAGGACATCTTTTTAAGGACTTATTCAATAATATCAGCAGGATAGAGGGACGGATCATTGTTGTGAAAGGACATCTTTTTAAGGACTTATTCAATAGCATTATTAGACAGAAATCCGCACTCAATGTTGTGAAAGGACATCTTTTTAAGGACTTATTCAATTTTCTTCTCGCGAGTATCGGCCTTAAGCCTGTTGTGAAAGGACATCTTTTTAAGGACTTATTCAATATTGATTAATTTCTTTATTGGTATATGTCTAATAAAAAGATTGAAAAGCTATCAAATTATGTATATATACATGGTTTTATATGCATAATTTGGTAGCTTTTTTTATTTAGAATTACGGGCTTGAGATGAGAAATTTTGGTTTCAACGGCATTTTGTGATGTTTTATTTTTTAATGAGAAGAAGCGGTGGGGATCAGGTGATGTTATTTCTGGGGTTTAACTTAGTCTTAAAGATCTCAGCGCTTCGGCGTCTTTTGGCACACGCGTTCTCTCGGCACAGTTGTTTCCCTATGGGGCGCAACTGCCTTGTGGGGCGGTTGTACGCGAGAATAAATAGCATGTGGACTATTTGTTCCTGTTGGCAAAATGAGAATCTTGTGCGGAAAATTCTTAATGCCGGTTTTGGTGTTTTCGTGTGTTTCGTGGTTAATAGCCGAGGGGACTGGCCCCACGAGGTTTATTTGTTACTGCAACTAAAGCTGCGGCGACTTGGAACGACTTTGTGCGCGGCAAAAGAAGGAAGGCTTTACTCCGATGCCCGGACATGTCGCGCAAGCGCGACGGCATCGTCGTAAGCGCCTTATCCTTCCTTCTTTCGCCGCGCTAGTTTTTTAGCATGCTTTCAAAGCACAGTGATTGGGAGGGATGATAGGCGTTTACGGCATGCCCGCCGTGAGGAACGAACGGCAAGTCCGGGGCGTGGCGTAATGCCTACCTCCTAATCACTGTGCTATCAGTCGATCTAAGTCGTCTGCGCGTAGCGCAAGTAAAAAAGCATAAGAGAATAGCCAAGGGGACTCCATCAAGATGTAAGATAAATGTTGTTTAATTGCGAATATCGGGCAGTTTCTTTTAGTTTCGGTAAAATGAGAATCTTGTGCGGAAAAATCTTAATGCCGGTTTTGCGATTCAGCGGCTTCCTCCGTGGCTTCCGTGGTTAAAACATAAAAGGGGACATTTCGAGGTTAAATCATCTCTTCGCGAGATATGGATTGCGTGAGGGTGCTTCTGACTTGCTGACTTGCGGCGCAAGGCTTGAGTGTTGATGTTGTGGTATAATATCAGGCATGGAATCTGGTTTTGACATCAAAGACGAAGAGGCGGGACTCGTTCTTGACTTGAAGCGCGAACAGGCGGATATTTGCGACGGCAAATGGATGCAGTCTCGCTATTATTGTGACGAGGGTGATCGTGTTCGCGATTTTCTTTCGTTTAACTCGGTTTTTGAAATCAATCCGTATGAGGTCGGTGTGAATCGCCGTTCCGAACGAAAGGCGTATCGTGTCCGGTTTTCCGAGGTTGTCGAGGCTCTGGAATTGGCCCGGCTCCTGCCGCAGAACTTCCTGAGCCTTTCGAACGGCGAGATGCGCAGGGTGCTTTTTGCCCGCGCACTTCTGAAAAATCCGAAGCGGCACACTCTCCTTTCTCCCATGGCGGGGCTTGATATCGCCAATCGAAAGATGTTCATGCGCGTTGTGGACAGACTTAGGGATCAAGGCGTAGATATATCGATTGTCGATGATGAAGAGGCCCGCCGCCCATCCGATGCCGTCAAAGAGAACCTTGCCTCGCAGTTGACCGAAGGGTGCGGCGCCGGTTGAAAAGCCGTCGTGGAAATGCGTGATGTCACTTTGCGCTTCGCCCGGCGGACGCTTTTCGAAAACTTTAGGTGTCGTGAAGCGCATCGGGCGATGGCTTAAGGCGCATCCTTGCGTGACGGCGGTCTGCGTAGCACATTCCGCTTCGCATGTTCCCGCCGGATTTGACAAGGTTCTCGATCTCGGGCGTTGAAGGGCGCTTTTCGGGAAACGGTAAAGGGGGGCGACTCCCTGCGAGTTGTCCATTGCGAAGCTTTTGAGCGAGGTCGCCAATGTTTAAAAAAATGAGTAAACTCCGGCAGCTTTTTACATAGAAAAATAGGGGTAAAATATGGTATAATACAGGGTAATATGAGCGATGAAAAAATAGATGCCGAAGTGCCCGCCGAGATTCAGAATCCCGTAGCGGCGAATGATGAAATCAACATTGAAGAGTCGATGTCACGCGACTACATCGATTACTCCATGAGCGTTATCGTCGGGCGCGCTTTGCCCGACGTCAGAGACGGCCTCAAGCCCGTCCACCGTCGCTGCCTCTACGCGATGCACAAGCTCGGCAACACGTGGAACACGAAGCATCTGAAGTCGGCGCGTATCGTCGGCGACGTCATCGGCAAGTACCACCCCCACGGCGACAGCGCGGTCTACGAAACGATCGTCCGCATGGCCCAGCCTTTCTCGCTCAGAGTCCCGCTCGTCCACGGCCACGGCAACTTCGGCTCGATCGACGGCGACGGCGCGGCTGCGATGCGTTATACCGAGGTGAGAATGCAGAAGGTGACCGAAGAGCTTCTCGGCGATCTCGAGAAGGATACGGTCGACATGGCTCCCAACTTCGACGAAACGCTCGAAGAGCCCACCGTATTGCCCGCCAAGCTTCCGAATCTCCTTTTGAACGGCTCGTCCGGCATCGCCGTCGGCATGGCGACCAACATCCCGCCCCACAATCTCGGCGAGCTCTGCGACGGCATCGACTACTACATTCAGCATCGCGACGAATGCACGGTCGACGATCTCATGCAGTTCGTCAAGGGTCCTGACTTCCCGACCGGCGCCCAGATCTGCGGCATCAACGGCATCAACGCCATGTACAAGCTCGGTCGCGGCCAGCTTACGGTTCGCGGCACCGCCGAGGTCGAGAAGGAGAAGAACGGCCGCGAGCGCATTATCGTGACCGAGATTCCGTACGGCGTGAACAAGGCCGAGATGATCAAGCACATGGCCGAGCTCGTCAAGGAGAAGGTCATTCTCGGCATCAGCGACATCCGCGACGAATCTAAGGCCGACGTCAGGATCGTAATCGACATCAAGCGCGACGCGATGGGCGAGGTCGTTCTCAATCATCTTTACAAGCATACCCAGCTCCAGACGACGTTCGGCGCGATCATGCTCGCCATCGACGGCGGCCGTCCGAAGATCTTGAACCTCAAGGACTTCTTCCGCTGCTACGTCAACCACCGCTTCGAGGTCATCACGCGCAGGACGCGCTTCGAGCTCAAGAAGGCCGAGGCTCGCAAGCACATCCTCGACGGTCTTCTCCTGGCGATCGACAACCTCGACGAGGTCGTCTCCATCATCCGCTCTTCGAAGACGCGCCAGGAGGCCAAGGAGCGGCTCCAGGAGCGTTTCGGCTTCAGCGATCTCCAGGTCAACGCGATCCTCGAGATGCGTCTTTACCAGCTCGTCGGTCTCGAGCGCGAGAAGCTCGAAGCCGAACTCGCCAAGCTTCTCGAGGCGATTGCCGAATACAAGGCGATTCTCGCCGATCCCGAGAAGGTCTACGCCATCATCCGCGAAGACCTCGCCGACATCAAGAACCGCTACTGCTCGAAGGAGGAGGCTCGTCGCCGCACGCAGCTCGTCGCCGACGAGAACGAGGTTTCGATGAAGGATCTCATCCCCGATGCGCCTTGCGTCATCACGCTTTCGAACCGCGGCTACATCAAGCGCGTTCCCCTTACGGAATACCGCGAGCAGAAGCGCGGCGGCCACGGCGTCAAGGGCGCCCAGGTCAAGGAGGAGGATTTCATCCGTCTCGTCTTTGTCGCGCAGACCCACGACTCGCTCATGTTCTTCACGAATACGGGCCGCCTCTTCCTGAAGGACGCCTACCAGATTCCCGAGGCGCCGCGCACGAGCTTCGGCCGTCCGCTCATCAATCTTCTCAACCTGCAGGAAGGCGAGCAGGTCTTGAACCTCCTTCCGATCAGGTCGTTCGAGGGCGATGTCGACGTCTTCTTCGCTACGGTGAAGGGCACCGTAAAGAAGACGCTTCTCGGCGAGTTCAAGAACGTCAACAAGTCGGGCATCCGCGCGATCAACATCGAGGAGGGCGATTCCTTGAGGGATGTCCGCCTCGTCAAGCCCGACGACGATGTCATAATGCTTACGAGAAACGGCCGCGCGATGCGCTTCGCGGCGACCGACGTCCGCCGCATGGGCCGCACGGCCACAGGCGTTCGCGGCGTAAGGCTTCTGGGCGACGATCTCGTCGTCTCGCTCGACGCCGTCGATGACGCGAAGACGCTCTTTATCGCGACCGCGAACGGTTACGGCAAGCGCTGCGAGTTCAAGGATTTCACGCGCCACGGTCGCGGCGGTCAGGGCATGATCGGCATCAAGGGCGCCGACCGCAACGGAGCCGTTGTGGCGGCTCACGCGGTCTCCGACGATGAAAGCGTAATCTCGATCACCAGCGACCAGCAGATGGTGCGCAGCGCCGTCTCCGATTTCAGCGTTCAGGGCCGCATGGCCCAGGGCGTCAAGCTTGTTCGCCTCTCCGAGGGCGCGACGCTCGTTTCGGTCTCGGTCTGCGAGGGCGAAGAGGCCGCCGATGCCGGGGCTGAGGCCGCGCCCGAAACCGAAACCAATGTTGAAGCACCCCAAAACTGATGCATGCGCACTTTAGATTTCTGATGCTGGGCATACTTCCTGCGTTTGCGTTCGCGCACGGCGCGTTCGCGGCGTTTGAAGACGACCTTCCGTATCTGAAATCGAAGTGGCGCAGCGACGTCACCGACAAGTCCACGGGGCTCGGGGTGGAGGAGCTTAAGGCGAAGGCCGAGAAGATCGCGGCTGACGGCAGGGGGGTGAAGCCCTGGTGTCTCGTCAAGGCCGAAATCTTCAGGATGACGTGCGAAGAGATGTCGGTCGGGTTTTCTCCTCACGATGCGTTTCCGGCGTTTTCGTGCTGGAGCAAAAGGAATCGCGTTCTCACAAAGCTCATAAACGAGCGCATCGCAGAGGTCGATTCGGTCTGTTGCCCCGATGCGAAGGTCAAGGCGAAGGAAGTTAAAGGCTCGATCCTTAGGCACGATTACGATCACGCCGTTCCCGATTGGGACAGGATCCTCAAGCTCGGCTTCCCCGGCATCAAGGCCGAGATAGACGCGTCGAAGGCGACCAACGACTACAGCAACGCGATGCGGATTGTCGCCGATGCGATGCTCGAAAACGTCAAACGCCTCGCCGCGATCGCCGAATCATCGAAGGATGCCGGCAATCCCGTCATAAAGGCCGAGATAGCCGCTCTCAGGAATCTCGCCGAGGCTCCGCCTAAAACAGCATACGAGGTGATGCTCTTTCAGCTTCTCTTCTTCTACTACGGCGAGCACCTGGATCATCTTCAAGTCCGCTCCCTCGGCAACTGGGATCGCCTACTTCTGCCGTATTACGAGGCCGATCTCAAGGCCGGGCGCACGACGCGCGAGGAGTTCAAGGATCGCGTCAAGCATTTCTGGTGGCAATGGGGTTCGCTCGACAACTGGTGGGGGCAGCCCGTGTACATCGGCGGAACAAAGGCCGACGGAACGACTGAATACAATGAGGTTTCGCGAATCGTTCTCGAAGTCGCCGACGAGGTTCACGTTCCGACGCCCAAGCTTCAGATGAAGATCGCGCCCAACACGCCTGACGACATTCTCTCAAAGGCTCTTGACATGGCGCGCCGCCACAGGTCGGTCGTGTTCTGCGGCGAAGAGCCGATGGCCAAGGCGATGGCGGCGATGGGCTTTTCGGCCGAGGAGGCGCGCACGCTCGACATCTGGGGCTGCTACGAATTTCAGCCGCGCGCCGCGGCGAATACGACTCTGCCTTGTATAATCAACATGCCGCGCATCATGGTCGATCTTCTCGAAAAGGCGCGCACGGGCGAACTTAAGGCTGAAACGTTTGAAGATTTCGAGAAGGCGTTTCATCGCGAGCTTGAGCGCAGGCTCGAAATATCGCTCGATGTCGTCCGCGCCTACGAGGCTAACATGGACGAGTTCATTCCGGCGCTCGTCCATTCGCTTTCGATCAAGTCTTGCGTCGACGAGGGCAGGAACGCCATCGGCAACGGGATGAAATACAATCTTTCCGTCATTCTTCAGGCGGGTTCCGGTACCGCCGTCGACGCTCTCGCGGCGGTGAAGGAGATCGTGTACGAGCGTAAGGAGATGACTCTCGCCGAGCTCGGCCAGGTTATGGCCGACGATTGGAAGGGGCATGACGAGCTGCGCTTGAGGATGCGCGCGTCACGCCGCAAATGGGGCAACAACGATCCGCTCACCAACAGGCTCAAGCGCGATCTGTACCGTGTCTTCGGCGCGGCGGTCAACGGGAAGGAGAATTCGCGCGGCGGCAAGTTCTTCGCGTCGGGCCACAGCATCGACTTCTTTTACATCATGGGCCGCCACACGAAGGCGACTCCCGACGGGCGCAGGAAGGGCGAAGAGTTTTCAAAGAACATCTCTCCCGCTCCAGGCGCCGACCGTGAAGGACCGACCGCGCTTGTCGCGAGCATAAACGAGATCGACACCCGCGACATTCCGGGGGATGTGATTCTCGATATGATGATTCATCCGTCGACCATTCAGGGCGACAAGGGGCTATTGGCGATGAAGGTTCTGATCGACAGGTATTTCGCGGCGGGCGGTTGCGCGATTCACTTCAATGTTTTCAGCGCCGAAGAACTGCGCGACGCCCAGAAGCATCCCGAGCGCTACGAGAATCTCCAGGTCAGAATGTGCGGCTGGAACGTGCGCTGGAACGATTTGTCGAAAACGCTCCAGGATGCCTACATCTTGAGGGCAGAAGGAGTGTTGCAGCCATGATTACGAGACGAGAGATGATTGCGTCGACGGCGGCGCTGGCGGTCGCTCCGCTCTTTGCCCGCGGGGGGCGGGCCATGCGAACGCCGCTGATGCTTGATTACAAGCGCATGGCGATATGGGACGGTCCCGGTCTCAGGACGACGTTTTTCGTAAAGGGCTGCCCCTTAAGGTGTATCTGGTGCCATAACCCCGAGTCCTACAGCCCTGAACGCCAATGGGCGCGCTATAAACACCTTTGCAGAAATTGCGCCAAGTGCACGATGAACGAGTCGACCTGTCCGACGCGAGCCTTGAAGCTTTATGGTAAGCCGATGTCCGTTGATGAGATTGTGGCCAAGGCTCTTGAGGACAAGCCGTTCTACGACAAGTCCGGCGGCGGCGTCACGCTTTCGGGCGGCGAGCCGTTGTTCTTCTGGGAGTGGACGGCGCAGCTGTTTGCGGCCTTCAAGAAGGCGGGGCTCCACACTTGTCTTGACACATCGCTTTACGCTCCCAAAGCCGCGATCGAAGCGTTGCTTCCCGTGACTGACATGTGGCTTGCGGACTACAAGGCACACGACAGGGAGAAGCACAAGAAGTATACTGGCGTTCCCAACGATGTAATCAGGCGCAATCTCGAAATGCTCATGGCTCAAAAGGCCAGGGTTGAGGTGCGTTGCCTTTCCGTGCCAGGCTGTACGGACGGAGCGGATCTTGTCGAGAGGCACAAATACCTTGAATCGATCGGTATCGAAAAATCTGCGATTGTCGATCTTGAATACAACGATTACGCGCGCTCGAAATATTTTGCGCTCGGCATGACCGACACGATGCCGGCGAAGTAGCCCGCTCTCCGCAAAAGGCAAAAAAAGAAGACGGCCGCAAAGTTCTGCGGCCGTCTTTATTCGGATTTCCGATTTGGCGGGATCAGCGCTTGCCGTCCGCAGGCGTGAAGCGGATTACATAACCACCGCCCTTGGCCATCTTAAGCGCGATCTTATCGCCTTTCTTGACGATGCGCGTTTCGTGGATGTAGCTCGTCGGATTCGTGTTGGATTTCTCGGAGTCGCGGAAAATTTCGGCCGCCCACTTACCATCGCTAAGATAATCGGTCGAAACCTCGACTTCGCGCTCGTTCGAGTCAGTCATGCCGGCAGCGTACCAGACATCGCCTTTGCGACGCGCACATGCCGCGTAACCGAAGTTATTGATATCGCCCGCTAGTCCGACCGTATCATCCCAGACGACAGGAGTCTTAGCCATAAATGAGAAACATTCCATATTCTTCTCATATTTCGTGGGCGAGTCACAGAGCATTTGGAGCGGCGCGAAATACATCGTCATCATCGCCATCTGGCGACAGCGCGTACCGACGGAGCCGGCGTTCTCGAGAGTCCCCTTATATTTCCCGATAGGATAGTTATCCATCGCGCCGGGCGTATAATCCATGGGCCCCGCGCTCATACGAACGAAGTAAACGCCGATATCATTCTTCGGGAAATCATAATCATTATAGAACCACTTAGCGCACTCCAAGCCATGAACGCCCTCGAAGTTAAGAACGTTAGGATACGTTCTTTCCATACCCGTAGGCTTGAACATGCCGTGATAATCGATAAGCATCTTCTCCTTGGCGCAAGCGTCGGCGAACTTCCAGAGGAAGTCAACGCACTTTGCGTCGTCGCGATCCATGAAGTCGACCTTGAAGCCCTTAGCACCGAGCTTAGCGAAATGCTTAGCGACGCGCTCCTCTTCGCCGACGATCTGGGCCCACGCCATCCAGAGGATGATGCCGACGCCTTTCTTCTCGGCGTACTTGATGAGGTGCTCGACATCAACCTCGGGATTGTACTTCCAGATGTTGAGCTTCTGGCTCCAGCCCTCGTCGAAGATCACGTATTCGACACCGTTCTTCGCGGCGAAATCGATGTAGTATTCGTAGGTCTTGGTGTTGCAGGCGGACTTGAAGGGAACGCCCTGAAGATTCCAGTTGTTCCACCAGTCCCACGCGACCTTGCCGGGCTTGACCCAGCTGAAATCGCCCTTGGCGGGTGTGGCGAGCGCCCAGACGAGATCGTTGGCGACGAGCTGGGAGGCATTGTCGGCGAGCATGAACGCGCGCCAGGGGAAAGTGCGCGTACCCTTGGTCTTAACAAGATAATCGCCGCGCTTGGTGACGCGCTCGTAACGAAGGCCGCGCTTCTCGCTGTAAGGCTTTTCGCTATCCCAGTTCATATAAATGTACTTTTCGGGGATTTTAGCGAATGTTCCTTCAATTTTAACGGACGAATCCGCTTGGGCAGTAGAAGAGCTGAAATTCCAACCGGGATAGTTGACTAAATCAGACTCGGTAACGCATACTGCCGTTCCGTCTTCAAGCGTATAAACGAGCGGCAGATAGCCGATCTTATTTTTAGGAACCTTAAAATTACCGGCTAAATGCTGCTCAGGGATGCTCTCCCAGCTGTTCTGGAGGGGATCGACCTTAGCCATTCTATCCTTATCCCAGAAGCCATCGCCGTGGGTGAAGTTGGCGTAAACTTTACATTTTGAATTAGGAATCGTAAAGGCCGCTTTCTCCTCTCCTATAATAATCTCGTCTTTAATCTCGCCTTTTCTGTCCGTCTCCCAGCGATAGGCAACACCGTCGTTACGGGCGATAAGTCTTACGGCCAATCCCTCGGCATTGAAATCAATGAGAGTTTCGTTGGCCGAAAGATCGACTTTCGACTTTTTGTAAACTGCGGCATCGGCGACACCTTCGATCTTACGCTTGGTTATCTGATTTGAGGGCACCATCCTATCGTGGGTTAACATTGTATGGTTAATCCTAAGCCCGACTTCGGTCTTGGCGACGACAGTTTTGCCGTCGCGCGTTACCGTGTACGCAAGCGGATCGAAACTGAAGCAGATTTTATTCTTTCCGTCGGGCGAGACTGCGCTCGCGCAGTTTTTATAAACAGAGTAACAGCCGGTAGTGCCCAAACCCGCAACCGTCGCGGCAAGAGTCATCATCATTATGGATTTCTTCATAAGCATCTCCTTGAAATGTTAGATACCGATTATTGTACCATAAATTACATATTCGGTGTGAAATTACAGTGTAGTTATGCCTGAATAAAATAATGTTCACGAAGATGAGCGGAATTGTGGTATAATAGAAGGCATCTTCATGCGTGAAGATAAATATTCCACGATAACTCTACGGAAGAAACAAAAAATGAACTACAAATATACCTGCCTTAATCCGATCGCCGACTGCGGTTTGGATAACTTGACCGAAAACTATACCCGCACCGAGAATCTCGCCGACGCCGAGGCCGTATTCGTGCGCAGCGCCAAGATGGAAGCTTTGCCTGAAGGCTCCAAGGTTCTTGCCGTCGCTCGTGCCGGCGCAGGCGTAAACAACATCCCTCACGCCGATTACGCTAAAGAGGGTATCGTCGTGTTCAACACTCCCGGCGCGAACGCCAACGGCGTCAAGGAACTCGTCATCGCCGCTATGCTTCTGGCGAGCCGCGATATCGTCGGCGGCATCGATTGGGTCAAGGCCAACGTTGAAGATCCCGCCATCAACAAGACTGCCGAGAAGGCCAAGAAGGCTTTCGCCGGCACCGAGATCCAGGGCAAGAAGCTTGGCGTTATCGGTCTCGGCGCAATCGGCCAGAAGGTCGCCAACGCCGCCGTCCAGCTCGGCATGGAGGTATACGGTTACGATCCTTATCTCTCGATTGACGCGGCCTGGAATCTCGATCAGTCCGTCAAGCACTGCAAGAACATCGAGGCCATTTATGGCGCCTGCGACTTCATCACCGTCCATGTTCCCGCGCTCGATTCGACCAAGGGCATGATCAACGCCGAGGCGATCTCCATGATGAAGCGTGGCGTTATCATCATCAATGCGGCGCGCGATGCTCTCGTGAACGAGAAGGACATGCTCGCCGCCCTCGAGAGCGGCAAGGTCCGCAAGTACGTCACCGACTTCCCGAACTCCACGACCGCCGGCCAGAAGGGCTGCATCGTCATACCTCACCTCGGCGCCTCCACGGAGGAAGCTGAAGACAACTGCGCCGTCATGGCCGTCAAGGAGATGCGCGATTACCTCGAGAACGGAAACATCGTCAACTCCGTGAACTATCCTGCATGTTCGCTCGGCACGCCGACCAAGGCCGGCCGCATCGCGATCTGCCACAAGAATGTCGCCAACATGATCGGTCAGTGCACGTCGATCCTCGGCAACGCCGGCATTAACATCGATGCTATCGCCAACAAGAGCCGCGGTGATTACGCCTATACGCTCATCGACACCGACATGGCGGTTCCCGCTTCGGTGGTTGACGCTCTTGCTGCGAGCGAATCCGTCATTCGCGTGCGCCTCATCAAGTAATTAAGGCACATACGGAACAAAACGAGGGGCGAATGGGATACGCTAAAAGAAGAACGCAAGGTTCTGTGACGCCGGCTCTTAAAAAGGCCGGCGCCAGGCAATCCCAATCGACCCCTAAATCATCTTCCGGTTCGATCTGGAAGATGGAAATAGGCGGCAATTCGCAAAAGACGGTCATGAAGCGTCTTGAGGTGTTGCTTTTCACCTCCGAATTGGCCGACCTTATCGAAGCCGGAATGACGCTTGGCCAGGCGCTTCAGGCGCTGGCCAACCAGGGCGAAGAGAATGGCGCCCAAAGGTATGTCTGTCAGGATCTTTGCGACAGAATCGTGCGTGGCGAGACTTTCTCCAGCGCGTGCGCCCATCACCCCAAGACGTTCGAGCCTCTCTACGTCAATATGATTGCGGCGGCTGAGGCCGCAGGCGCGATGATCGATGTTTTGCGGCGCCTTTCCGATCACTACGAACGTGCGGATTCGATGCGCGGCAAAATCAAAAGCGCGATGAGCTATCCGATCGTCGTCATGATTTTCGGCGTGTTTGCGGTCGTCGCCGCGCTTGTCTGGATCATCCCCAAGTTCGAGAAGGTGTTTTCGTCGATGGGGGCTACGCTGCCGCTTCCGACGCGCATATTGATCGGAATGTCGGATGCTGTGATAAACTGGGGCTGGTTGATGGCGATCGCGTTTGTCGGATTCTGGATTTTGTTTTCGAAGTGGAAGAAAACTCCCTCCGGCCGTTACAAGGTTGACGGGTGGAAACTGCGCGCTCCGCTTGTGAAGGGCATTATCGCGTGCGGTCTGTATTCGTCGCTCGCGTATACTCTGAAGACGCTTCTGATGAACGGCGTTAACGTTCTGCAGGCTTTGAAGATCGCCGAGGATACATGCTCCAATGCGGTTATCGCCAAGGCTCTCAACAATGCCCGAAAGCGCGTTACCGACGGCACGAGCATTTCCGGCCCGCTGGCCGCATCGGGTGTTTTTCCGAGAATGATGACGGACATGCTGTCTATCGGCGAGCAGGCCGGAGACATGATAAGTTCGCTCGATCACATCGGCAATCGCTACCAGAAGGAAATGGACAGGAATATCGCCTCGTTCACCAATGCCCTTGAACCTATTTTGATTGTCGCCATCGCCATAGTTGTCGGTTTTATCGCGATTTCGATTCTTACGGCCGTATTTGAAGTTTCTGCGACACTCGGATGAAAGAAGTTTCTCTTGAAGATCTCGGCAGGAAATTGGACGCGCTCGGTCTTTGGGACGCGGCAATGCCTTTCAATTGGGTTGTAAAGCCCTCGGGTGTCGTGTTTCCCTATTTCTGCACATTGCTCAAAGGAGACGGAACTGCGGTAAAGATCCGTTTTTTGATGCTTGAAGGGTGGCAGACCTTTCACGATTACATCCGTACGCGCATCGATCGCAATTTCGGCTGCTATTTGACCCCGATGGAGATGCCTCATTTTGAGCTTGTGATAGCATCTTCGGGCGAGGCGATGGTGTTCAGGCATGACCCCGGGTATATGCCGCGTGCGCTTGACGAACGCGAACGTTCGCTCTGCTCGAAGATCTTGTGGGAAGCCTACGGTGTGATGATGCGCATCGAATCCGACAAAAAGTTGCCGCTCCGGTTCGCGACGGAGAAGTCGATGTTCGCCCGCATCGAGAATTCTTCGGGAGAATGGAGCGACGCGCCGATGTCCATTCCGGAGCCTCGGCCTTATGTCGAAGAGGTGTCGTTCCCTAAAGCCCTTGTCTCCAAGGCCAAGGATCTGCCGCTGGATTCGTCTTTGTCCGTCGCTGTCGATTTCCGTCTTTTGCCGAATGTGATGACGAAGGAGCCTCGTCCGCGGTGTGCGTATCAGCTTGTCGCCGTCGACATGGCGACAGGAGTGCGGATAATCAAAGATAAAACCTCTGTTTCTCCGGAGGGCGGGCTTAAGGCGATGTGGCAATCGATGCCCTCGCGTGTTCTTGCGGGCTTTGTCGAGTACGGGCGCATCCCCGGCTGCGTGAAGGTCTCTTCGGGCAGAGTTTTCCGTTTCTTGAGGTCGCTCTGCCTGGAGATTCCGATAAAGCTTACTTTGCACGACAAGATTGACGGAATTGACATCAACGCCGTCGAATGATACGGCGGATGCTGGTCTTGCAGCCGATTCCGCCGCGTTTGTGACAGTCATCGTTTGTTCAGCCAAGGAAAGACTTTAGGATTGGTCGGTCGCGTTTTGAAAAGGTTGGGCTGTTCAAGAGTCTTGGTGCGCTTGCCTGAAAGCGGCTAAAAGAGTATAATATCTATAATTGTCCACTTGATAATCTCTACGGGCAAGGTAAAATAAAGATAAACTCTAAAAAGATCAGACGAAAGGTAAAACCAACATGGCACGCGCATACAACTTCTCCGCCGGTCCCGCGGCGCTTCCGCTTGAAGTCCTTCAGGACGCCCAGAAGGATCTCGTTGACTACAAGGGTACGGGAATGTCCGTAATGGAAATGTCCCACCGTGGCAAGGATTACGATGCCATCCACCAGGAGGCGATCGCCACGTTCAAGGAGCTTTGCGGCCTCAATGACGATTGGTCCGTCTGCTTTATCCAGGGCGGCGCTTCGATGCAGTTCGGTATGATCCCCATGAACTTCCTCGGCAATGGCCAGGTCGCCGACTACGCTAACGCCGGCACATGGTCCAATAAGGCTATTAAGGAGGCCAAGAAGGTAGCGGCTCTCCGCGGCGCTTCCGTAAATATCGTCGCCGACTGCCAGAAGGATATTCCTACCCGTCAGCCCGACACTTTCAACTGGACCGAGGGCGCCGCCTACGCCCACATCTGCACGAACGAGACGATTTCGGGCGCTGAGATGAAGACGATTCCCGACGTTTCCGTTCCTTTGATCGGCGACATGTCCTCCGACATTCTCAGCTGCGAGCGCGACTACAACAAGTTCTCGATGTTCTACGCCGGCGCACAGAAGAACCTCGGTCCTTCCGGCATGGCCGTCGTCGCCATCCGCAACGACTTCGCCGAGAAGGGTCCTGAAGACATCCCCACGATGCTCCAGTATCGCACCTACACGAAGGAGAACTCCCTTTACAATACGCCTCCGACCTGGGGCATCTACATCTTCGGCGAAACTATGAAGTGGGTCAAGAAGATGGGCAAGGAGAACCTCTTCAAGCTCAACGTCGAGAAGGCCGGCAAGATCTACGACGTCATCGATTCGAGCGACTTCTGGACGGGTACCGCCGTCAAGGAATACCGTTCGCTCATGAACGTCACCTGGCGCATCAAGAACGGCGACGAGGCTCTCGAGAAGAAGTTCATCGAAGAGGCCAAGGCGGCCGGCATGAGCTCCTTGAAGGGCCACCGCTCCGTCGGCGGCATCCGCGCTTCGATCTACAACGCGTTCCCGATGGAGGGCGTCGACGCTCTTGTCGCCTTCATGAAGGACTTCGAGAAGAAGAACGGCTGATAAAAAACAAAAAGTAATAGCTTCGGAAGAATGACAATGAAACTCTCAGGCACAATCACGGCGATGATAACTCCCTTCGACACGAAGGGCGAGGTCGATTACGGCAAATTGAAAGCCATAGTCGAGGAGCAGGTCGCCGCCGGCGTCGAAGGTATTTGCGCAGTCGGCACGACCGGCGAATCTCCGACCTTGAGCCATGAGGAGCATCATAAGGTAATCGAAAAGACTATCGAATTCGCGAACGGCAAGGTTGCGATTGTGGCCGGAACCGGTGCGAATTCCACTTCCGAAGCCATTTCTTTGACCAAGGCTGTCATTGAAGCGGGCGGAGCCGATGCGAGCTTGCAGGTTACGCCCTACTACAACAAGCCTAACGCCGAGGGGCTCTATCGTCATTTCATGACGGTGGCCGACCTCGGCCTTCCCGTTATTCTTTACAATGTTCCCGGGCGCGCCGGGCGCGACATTCCGCTTGATGTTGTCGCGCGCTTGGCCAGCCACCCGAACATCGTCGCCATCAAGGAGGCGGCCGGTTCGGTTGATCGCGTTTCGGCGATCAAGAACATGCTCCCCGATTTTACGGTTCTTTCGGGGGATGACTCGCTCGCCGTTCCCATGATTTCCGTCGGCGCCGAGGGTGTGATTTCGGTTGCGTCCAACGTAATCCCCAAGGAGATGGGCGATATGGTCCGCTTCGCGATGGCGGGCGACTATGTAAAGGCGCGCGAATATCACAACAGGTACTACAAGCTTTTCCGCGACCTCTTCATCGACGTCAATCCCGTCATGGTAAAAGAGGCTCTCGCGCTTATGGGCAAAATCGATCGCGTGTTCCGTCTCCCTCTTTGCGAGACGACGGACGCCAATCTTGAGAGAATGAAAGCGACGCTCGCCGGTGTCGGACTTATCTGAGGAATTAAAATGACTCTTGCAGAACTCGAAATCGCAAAGGCAGCGAGCCTTGCAGAAGTAGCGGCGGCGGCCGATGCCGCGGCGGTTGAGGCGCTTCGCGTTAAGTATGTCGGCCGTAACGGTTCGATTCCCGCGCTCATCAAGGCGATGAAGGATGTCCCCAAGGAGGAGCGTCCCGCTTTCGGCAAGGCCGTCCAGGCCTGGCGCGCCGAGGTCGAGGCCGCGCTTTCGTCCAAGGGTTTCACGGCGGCCGAGAAGGCTGTCGACGCCGATCTTACGATGCCCGGTCGCTGGTGGGGCCTTGGCGTAAAGCATCCGCTTTCGCGCGTCATCGAAGAGAGCGCCGCGATCTTTGCGCGCCTCGGCTTCACCGTCGCCGACGGTCCCGAGCTCGAGAACAAGTTCAACAACTTTACGGCGCTCAACACTCCCGCCCACCATCCTTCCATGGATCGCAGCGATACGTTCTGGTTCGGCGAGGATTGCCTTTTGAGAACCCAGACGTCGCCCGTCCAGATACGCGCGATGTTCGCCAACAAGCCGCCGGTCAGAATCATCTGCCCCGGACGCACCTATCGCCGCGACACGACCGACGCGACCCACTCCGCGAACTTCCATCAGATCGAGGGTCTTTACGTCGACACCAAGAGCGTTTCGCTCGCCGACTTGAAGAGCGTTCTCGCGTACTTCGCCAAGGAGATGATGGGCGATGGCGTTACGGTTCGCTTCCGACCCCACTTCTTCCCGTTCACCGAGCCTTCGGTCGAAGTCGATTTCACCTGCCATGTCTGCAAGGGCAAGGGCTGCAACGTCTGCAAGCAGTCCGGCTGGATCGAGGTCGCAGGCGCCGGAATGGTCGATCCGCGCGTGTTCCGCCACGTCGGATACGACCCCGAGCAGGTCTCGGGCTATGCGTTCGGCTTCGGCGTGGAGCGCATTGCGATGATCAAGTACGGGATTCCGGATATCCGCTGGCTCTACGAGAACGACATGAGGTTCCTGTCGCAGCTTGGCTGACGGCAGGGTCGGCGCACCGGGAAAGGGGAGCGAGGCCATGCTTGCTATCTACAGATGGGAGAACGGAGGCCTGAAGGAGACTCCTGACTTCGACGAGTCCTGCTGGATAAACCTGGTGGACCCGTCGACGACGGAGCTTGAGCGTGTGCTTACGTTCTCGAAGGTTCCGCGCGACTTCCTTACGGACCCTCTCGACGTGGACGAACGTCCGCGTTTCGACTACGACGACGACGACGTCAGGATGCTGCTTGTCCACGTCCCGTGCCTTGACACGAGCGACGAGGTCATTCCCTACAGGACCGTGCCACTGGGCATAATCCTGTTCGGGAAGTCGATTATCACCGTCTGCCGCACGCAGACGCCTGTGACGACGGCGTTCCTCGACCAGATACGCAGGGTCTGTCCCCCGAGCAACCAGTACCGGTTCACCTTCCGCCTCCTTTGGCACGGAGGGGTGCTCTTCCTGCGCT
>JAZOQY010000044.1:0-60098 GCA_045656285.1 Kiritimatiellia bacterium | reverse complement strand
GTGAGACCTGCGGAGGATTGTAGCCGTAAGAGAGTTATTGTAAGCAACCAGTGACCCTGTCGAGGCATGGCAGGCTAAATCAATAAACTTGTCTAAGCGTAAAAGGCGTCACAACTCCGCAGTGGGTCGAGACCGAGGAGGAGCTCCAGACATCCGCCGTAGCTCATCATCGGCCATATCAAAAGTGGAGCACGGTTGCCCAAATCCGTGGCCGCATTTATACATAGCAAGCAGCAAGAACGCAACAACAAGGCGCGAAGCCATTAATTAACAATTACTACTGTAGTACAGAATGAATAAAAGCAAATGGGGAAGGATGAGGATATTAAAAAAAATAGCTACTTGCGCAAAAACACAACTTTTTGATAAAATATATGCTTCACCATCCAATGTGGACAGTTAACAAAGTGGCCGTTTACCACACTTCAGGCGCATTGGGTAGGGGAAAGTGTACACTTTTTCACTCACTAAAATCAAAATAAGGTAAGCAAAAGATGAGCGCAGAACGCAAAGTATTCGGCAAGCTCCAGGGCATGGCCGAGACTCCGCCCGACTTGATTACAATCCAGACGAAATCGTATGATGATTTCCTCCAGGCCGACGTGCCTCCGGCGAAGCGCGAGACCAAAGGTCTTCAGGCGATCTTCAAGGAGATATTCCCTGTCGTTTCCTACGAGGGCCGTTACAATCTCGATTTTGTAAGCTACAATCTCGCTCCTGCGAAAAAGCCTTACCTTCAAGCTCTTATGGACGGCGAGACCTACTCGCGTCCGCTTTATGCTACATTCCGTCTCAAGGACAACGAGGACATTCGCGAGGAGGAGGTGTTCCTCGGTGACATGCCCGTGATGACGCCTGACGGTGCGTTCGTCGTCAACGGCGCAGAGCGCGTCATCGTATCCCAGCTCCACCGTTCGCCCGGCATCTCGACCGAGCGCCAGGTCCACGCCAACGGCCAGCCGCTTCTCTCCGTCCGCATCATCCCCGACCGCGGCAGCTGGATCGAAGTCATGTTCGACACGAACAACATCATGTGGTGCTTCATGGATCAGCGCCGCCGCCGCCGCAAATTCTACGCGACCACGCTTCTGCGCGCGTTCGGCTACGGCTCCGACGAGCAGCTCATGAATCTCTTCTACGATTTCAAGCGCCTTCCGACCGGCAGGAAGTATTCCGAAAAGGATCTTCGCCAGCTCGTCATGAAGGACGACCTCGTCGACGGCGACTCCCAGGCCGTCATCGCCCGCCGCTACGATCCCGTCACCCCCGCGATGATGGAGCAGATCGCCGCCGCCGGCATTCCCGAGGTTGAGGTCGTCGACGTCTCCGTCGATAACGGAACCCTCATCGTCACCCTCCGTGAAGACGCCAAGGCCGGCATCCACAACGAAGAGGACGCGCTCAAGGAAATCTACAAGCGCATGCGTCCCGGCGATCCGCCGACCGCCACCAACTCGAAGCAGATGATCAATCGTCTCTTCTTCGATCTTTCCCATTACGATCTCGGCTATGTCGGTCGCCACAAGATCAACAAGAAGCTCGGCCTCACCGGCAAGGTCGACGAGAACCTCCGCACTCTCCACGAGTCGGGCATCGACGTCATCGAGGCGATCCGTCTCCTTCTCAAGATCTTCGTCGGCAAGGACACCGTCGACGATATCGACCACCTCGGCAACCGCCGCATCCGCACGACCGGCGAACTTCTCGAGAACCAGTGCCGCGTCGGTCTCGCCCGCACCGAGCGTCTCATCCGCGAGCGCATGACGATTCACGACCCGAATTCGGGCACGCTCTCTCCGAGCCGTCTCGTCAACTCCAAGACGTTCAGCGCCGTTGTCCAGGACTTCTTTGCGCGCAGCCAGCTCTCGCAGTTCATGGACCAGACGAACCCCTTGTCGGCTCTCGCCCACAAGCGCCGTCTTTCCGCTCTCGGTCCCGGCGGTCTCTCCCGCGAGCGCGCCGGATTCGAGGTCCGCGACGTCCATCCTTCCCATTACGGCCGCATCTGCCCGATCGAGACGCCTGAAGGTCCGAACATCGGTCTTATCTCGTCTCTCGGCATCTATGCCCGCGTCAACCGCTTCGGCTTTATCGAGACGCCCTACCGCAAGGTTATCGGCGGCAAGGTTACCGACGAGGTCGAGTATCTGCCCGCCGATACGGAAGAGCAGTTTGTCATCGCCCAGGCCAACGCCCCCTTGAACGCCGACCGCACGTTCGCCGAGGATCGCGTCACATGCCGTTTCAAGACCGAGTTCTGCGACAAGCCGGCGCACGAGGTTCAGTATATGGACGTCGCTCCCATGCAGGTCATCTCGATCGCGGCCGGTCTCATTCCGTTCCTCGAGCATGACGACGCCAACCGTGCGCTCATGGGCGCGAACATGATGCGCCAGGGCGTGCCTCTCATGCGCACCGAGCGTCCCTACGTCGGTACGGGTCTCGAGGGCGCCAGCGCCAAGGACTCGCGCGTCATCGTTACGGCTCTTGCCGACGGCACGGTCGCTTATGTCTCCGCCGATTTCATCATCGTCACCGACGACGGCGAGCTCCCGACGGGCAAGAACCGCTTCGAGCACGATCCCGACAAGGGCGTCTGGAGATACGACCTCCAGAAGTACCGCCGCTGCAACGCCGGAACGTGCTTCAACCAGAAGCCTATCGTCAAGAGGGGCGACAAGGTCAAGTTCGGCGACTGCCTCGCCGACGGCCCCGCCACCGATCAGGGCGAACTCGCGCTCGGCAAGAACCTCCTCGTGGCGTTCATGAGCTGGCGCGGCTACAACTTCGAGGACGCCATCCTCATCAACGAGCGCATCGTCCGCGAAGACGTTCTGACGTCTCTCCACATCGTCACCTTCGAGTGCGGCGCGCGCGACACGAAGCTCGGCCCCGAGGAAATTACCCGCGATATTCCCAACGTTTCCGAGGACGCTCTCAAGAACCTCGGCCCAGACGGCATCATCCGCGTCGGCGCCGAAGTCAAGCCCGGCGACATTCTCGTCGGTAAGGTCACGCCCAAGGGCGAGACCGAGCTCAGCCCCGAAGAGCGCCTTTTGAGGGCCATCTTCGGCGAGAAGGCCGCCGACGTCCGCGATACTTCGCTTACGGTTCCTCCGGGTACGACCGGTGTTGTCATGGGCGTTCAGGTCTCCACCCGTCAGGACGCGGTCGTTTCCGACGACAAGACTTCCAAGAAGGCTAAGAAGGACGCCGAAAAGAAGCGCAAGAACCAGATCGCCAAGCTCGAGAAGGATCTCGCATCCAAGCTCGCCGATGCGATCATGAACGAGAAGCTTCCCTACGACGTAACCGACACCGAAACGGGCGACGTCATCATCGCGGCGAACAAGAAGATCAAGCGTTCGCAGCTCGCGGTTCTCGCGAAGGCCCATGCTCACTGGGATATGGAGGAAGGACCTGCGAAGGACAAGGTCTCTGCGATCATGGATCCGTTCGAGGCTGAATTTGCGGCTGTTGAGGATGCCGCGGAGAATACCGACGGCGGTCTCTTCGGCGACTTCGGCGGTGACGGCGAAGTTGTCAAGGAAGTTCGCGTCTTCCTCGTCGACAAGAAGAATCTCTCCGTCGGCGACAAGATGGCCGGCCGTCACGGTAACAAGGGTGTCGTCTCGCGCATTCTTCCGAGCTGCGACATGCCGTTCCTTCCCGATGGACGTCCCGTTGACATCGTGCTCAACCCGCTCGGCGTGCCTTCGCGAATGAACCTCGGTCAGCTCTTCGAGACGTATCTCGGTCTTGCGTGCCGTTACCTCAACTTCCATGCGGCCACGCCCGTGTTCGACGGCGTTCAGGAGTCCGAGATCGACGAACTCCTTCTCAAGGCCCGCGAGGTCCAGGAGAAGGAAGAGGGCGCTCAGAGCTGGATCTGCCCCGAGGGCAAGACGGTTCTTTACGATGGTCTTACCGGCGAGCCTTTTGAACAGAAGGTTGTAGTCGGCGTCATCTATATGCTTAAGCTCCACCACCTCGTCACCGATAAGATCCATGCCCGCGCGGTTGGCCCCTACTCGCTCGTCACGCAGCAGCCTCTCGGCGGCAAGGCGCAGCTCGGCGGTCAGCGTATGGGCGAAATGGAAGTGTGGGCGCTCGAGGCGTACGGCGTGGCCTACGCGCTTCAGGAGCTCTTGACCGTCAAGTCCGACGATGTCCAGGGTCGTACGCGTATCTACGAGTCGATCGTAAAGGGCACAAACATTCTCGATTCCGGAATGCCTGAGTCGTTCTCGGTCCTTATTCACGAATTGCGCGGCCTGTGCATCGATACCCAGCTTTTGGGCGGCGGTGCGGACGAGCGTCGCAAATCCGAAGGCCCGGCCGCTCCCGCGGCGACGCCTGCGCCCGAAGCCGTCGCCAGCGACGACCTCCTTTCCGGCGCGCTCAACCTCTGAGGACTGTAGAATATTTTAGGAGACTTAAAAAATGAATAATCCTTACAACACTTCCGAAATCTTCGGCGGATCTTTCAACGCCTCGGCTCACTACGATGCCGTCAAGGTCCAGCTTGCGTCGCCAGAGACGATCCGCAGCTGGTCGCACGGCGAGGTGAAAAATCCCGAAACGATCAACTATCGTACCTACCGTCCCGAAAAGGAGGGCCTCTTCTGCGAGAAGATTTTCGGCCCGACCAAGGACTGGGAATGCGTTTGCGGAAAGTACAAGCGCATTAAGAACAAGGGTATGATCTGCGACCGCTGCGGAGTCGAAGTCACTCTCGCTTCCGTGCGCCGTCAGCGCATGGGCCACATCGAGCTCGCCGTTCCCGTCAGCCACATTTGGTTCTTCAAGTGTTCTCCTTCGCGCATCGGTCTTCTTCTCGACAAGACCACGAGCGAACTTGAGCGCGTTCTCTACTACCAGGACTGGATGGTCGTCGAGCCCGGCGACACTCCGTTCAAGGAAGGCCAGATCCTCACCGATCAGGAATACGCCGACGCGCAGGAAAAGTATGACGACGCGTTCAAGGCCGAGATGGGTGCCGAAGCGGTCCGCAAGCTCCTGAGAAAGGTCGATCTCGACCAGCTCATGCGCGAGCTCGACGAGCAGATGGAGAATACCCGCTCCAAGCAGAGCCGCAAGAAAATCGCCAAGCGCATGAAGGTCGTCGAGGGCTTCCGCGTTTCCAACTCGAAGCCCGAGTGGATGGTCTTGGACGTTCTTCCCGTCATCCCGCCGGAACTTCGTCCTCTCGTCCCGTTGGAGGGCGGCCGTTTCGCGACGAGCGATCTCAACGATCTCTATCGCCGCGTCATCAACCGCAACAACCGTCTCCGCAACCTTCTCGCGCTCAAGACGCCCGACGTCATCATCCGCAACGAGAAGCGCATGCTTCAGGAAGCCGTAGACGCGGTCTTCGACAACGGCCGTCACGGCCGTGCCGTCACCGGTCCCGGCAACCGTCCTCTCAAGTCTCTTTCCGAGATCCTCAAGGGCAAGACGGGCCGCTTCCGCCAGAACCTTCTCGGCAAGCGCGTCGACTACTCCGGCCGTTCGGTCATCGTCGTCGGTCCCGAACTCAAGTTCCCGCAGTGCGGCCTTCCCAAGGAGATGGCTCTCAGGCTTTTCGAACCGTTCATCATCCGCCGCCTGAAGGAGATCGGCAAGTGCCACACCGTCCGCACCGCCCGCAAGATGATCGAGCGCCAGGATCCCGAGGTGTGGGACATCCTCGAAGAGGTGACCAAGGACAAGACCGTGTTCCTCAACCGCGCTCCGACGCTCCACCGTCTGTCGATCCAGGCGTTCGAGCCCGTGCTCGTCGAGGGCAAGGCCATCCGTCTGCACCCGATGGTGTGTACGCCTTTCAACGCCGACTTCGACGGCGACCAGATGGCTGTCCACGTGCCGCTTTCGATCGAAGCGCAGATGGAATCGAAGCTCATGATGCTTGCATCGACTTCGATCTTCTCACCTGCCTCCGGCAAGTCGGTCATGACGCCTACCCAGGACGTCTGCCTTGGTCTCTACTTCCTCACCGTTCCTTCGCAGCAGGATAAGCTTGCGGGTAAGATCGCCGGCAAGACCGACTGCTCCGGCGAACATCTTCCGCTTTTCAACGACATCGGCGAAGTCGAGTTCGGCATTGCCGAAGGCGCGATCAGCTATCATACGCGCATTCGCTACCGCAACCCCGATTTCGGCACGACCGGCCGTCCTCACGGCGTCACCGACAAGCGCACGATCGAGACGACCGCCGGCCGCGTGATCTTCAACAACGTTTGGCCCGAGGAGATGGGCTTCTGGAACGACAAGTGCTCGAAGTCGACGATCGGCAAGCTGATTCTCGACTGCCACAAGGTCGCAGGTCACGACTTCACCGTCGAGGCCATCGACAAGCTCAAGAGCCTCGGATACCAGTTCGCCACGATTTCCGGCGCTTCGATGGGTCTTAAGGATATGATCCGTCCTGCCGACAAGGATGCCGAAATCGAGAAGGCCCGCAAGGAGGCCGACAAGGTTCAGCAGCAGTTCCAGCAGGGTATCATCACCGACGGCGAACGTCACAACAAGATCGTCGACATCTGGTCCTCCACGACCGAGAAGGTCGGTGACGAGCTTTACAAGACGATCGACAAGAACATCAGCCCCGAGAACAAGAATCCGACCGAGTTGAACCCCGTCTACATGTTCGTCGACTCGAAGGCCCGCGGTTCGAAGCTCCAGATCCGTCAGCTCGCCGGTATGCGCGGCCTTATGGCGAATCCTTCGGGCGACATTATCGAACGTCCGATTACCGCCTCGTTCCGCGAGGGTCTGTCGGTTCTCGAATACTTCATTTCGTCCCACGGCGCCCGCAAGGGTCTCGCCGATACGGCTCTTAAGACGGCTGACGCCGGTTACCTTACCCGTAAGCTCGTCGACGTCTCCCAGGATGTGATCATCACCCAGGAAGACTGCAACACCGTCAACGGCATCGAGGTCGAGGCGATTGTCGAGGGCGACGAAGTCAAGGTCTCGCTCGGTGACCGCGTTCTCGGCCGCACGGCTCTTTACGAGGTCCGCGATCCCAAGACAGATGAAGTCATCGTCAAGGCCAACGAAGAGATCAACGAGGCTGCATGCGCCGAAATCAACAAGCGCGGCGTCGAGAAGCTCTGGATCCGTTCCGGCCTTACGTGCGACGCCGAACACGGCATGTGCGCGAAGTGCTACGGCCGCGATCTTTCCACCGGCCGTGAAGTCGAAATCGGCACTGCGGTCGGTATCATCGCCGCGCAGTCCATCGGCGAACCCGGCACCCAGCTTACGATGCGTACGTTCCACATCGGCGGTACGGCTTCCGCTACGGCCAAGGTTCCGGAGATCGTCCTCAAGAACGAAGGTGTCGCCAAGTTTATCGATGTCCGCAAGGTGCGCAACGATGAAGGTAACGAGGTTGTTCTCAACAAGAACGGCTCGCTTGAGATCTATTCGAAGAGCGGCAGCAAGCTCGACACCTACCAGCTCCAGATGGGTACGACGCTTCTTATCGAAGATGGTGCCGAAGTGAAGAAGGGCCAGAAGGTTGCCGTTTGGGATCCCCACTCCGTCCCTGTTCTTTCCGAAGCCGCAGGCGAAATCGTGTTCGTCGACTTCGAGGAAGATGTTTCCGTCAAGACCGAGACCGATCGTGTTACGGGCGCCAAGACGCTTGTCGTCCTTCCCACCTCCGAGTCCAATCTCCATCCGCGTATCGAGATCCGCAATGCCGACGGCAAGATGCTCGACTCGCACGATATTCCTACTGGCGCCATCGTCATGGTCCGCGACGGCATGAAGGCTACGCCCGGCATGCTCCTCGCGAAGACTCCCCGTGAAGCCGCCAAGACCCGCGACATTACGGGCGGTCTTCCGCGCGTTGCCGAGCTCTTTGAGGCGCGTCAGCCCAAGGATGCCGCAGAAATCGCGAAGATCGAGGGCGAGATCGAATTCGGCGACAATGTCCGCGGAAAGCGCTGCGTTAAGGTTGTCGATAACATCACTGGCCTTGTCGAAGAGCACTTCATCCCGATGGGCAAGCAGATCGTCGTATTCAAGGGCGACCGCGTCAAGAAGGGTCAGCAGCTTACTGAAGGTCCCGTCATTCCTCAGGAAATCCTCGAGGTCTCCGGTCCCCAGGAGCTCGAGAAGTATCTCGTCAACGAGGTTCAGCAGGTCTACCGTCTCCAGGGCGTCGAGATCAACGACAAGCACATCGAAATCATCGTCCGCCAGATGCTCCGCAAGGTCAGCATCACGAACCCCGGCGACACCGACTTCCTCTGGGGCGAGCAGGTCTCGCGCCAGACGTTCCTCAAGGTCAACGAGGAGATGATGATGTCCGGCCGTCGTCCCGCCGAGGCTCAGCCTGCATTGCTCGGCATCACGAAGGCCGCTCTCGAAACCGACTCGTTCATCTCGTCCGCGTCGTTCCAGGATACGACCCGCGTCCTCACCGAGGCCGCGACGATGGGCAAGGTCGACGAGCTCCGCGGCTTCAAGGAGAACGTCATTCTCGGCCACCTCATCCCCGGCGGCACCGGCTTCCCGCTCCATCGCCACCTCAAGCTCGTTCCTCTCTGCGATACGATTTCCGACGAGGAGATGGACCAGCTCCGCGAAGAGCAGCGCAAGCGCCACGAGGAACTCTACGGAATTCCTTCTTCGGGTCTCCCCGGCGAAGAGAATGACAACGAGGACGATCTCGGCGATCCCGTTCTTATTGCCGACACTGGGGATACTTCCGCCGACGGCGGCGACATGCTCACGAGCGACGATATGGGTATCGTCGACGGAGGCGATGATCTTCTCGGCTAATTGTAATCCGAAAAGATTCATCAGTGAAAAGGCGCGGATTTTCCGCGCCTTTTCGATTTCTTCTTTTTGGCCGCGCTCTCATCAGGACTATATTCACGATTAGAGTGATAAATCGGCTGATCGTTATAAAGGTGGTAATGTCTGTTGGAACAGCTTCTTGAAATGACGCGAGTATTTTAAATGGTGGGGATATTTCAGTTCAAACCCCGCTCTTCTGCGAAAAATGATATAATAAAGATATCCTATGAAGAAAATTAAGGAGAAGTGATAATGATAAAGAAAGTTATGGCAGTGTTATTGCCTGTTTTGGCTGTTGCAGGATGTCAGAGTCCTAAGGCAACTGCAGGGTGTGATTGTGATTGCGATAAGGCAACACCGAAAATCAAGCCTTATCACGGGCCGACTTTTGAAGTTGCCTCATGGAAGGGCGAAGTGTCGTATCATAAGATACATGATAAATTTGCAGGAGAGTTGCGTCGTTATTTCAAAAACCGTGCTCCGTTTAAAGATGGTGTTTTTATTGATTTTAAAACCTTATCTCCGGTTGAGTATAACAACAATCCAGGCTCGAATCATTTGAGTGTGCGTTATGACTGTGTCGATGATGTGGATGACGAAACAGTTAACATCTGTAGGGTAGTCGTTACTAAGGATGCGAAACCCGGCAAGGTTCAGTTTGGTCCGATGACGGTGAGAGTTGTCGACCGCGTATTGCCTCCTCCTGCAGAGTGGAAATACTTCCTCGATCTCTGGCAGCACCCCTGGGCGGTGAGCCGCTATTTCAACGTTGAACCGTTCAGTGACGAACACTTTGAGAAGATGACGCCCGTATACAAAACTCTCGCTGAGTGCGGCGTGAAGGCTCTGACGGTTACTCTTTTGGATTATCCCTGGAATCATCAGTGCTACGACGCGTACGAGTCGATGATCGGCCGCGTTAAAAACGATGACGGTTCGTGGTCTTTCGATTACACGATTTTCGATAAGTATGTCGAGTTTGGTCGTAAGTGCGGCATCGGTCCCGATATCGCCTGTTACACGATGTGTCCTTGGGGATATGTCGTCAGATGGCAGGATTCTAAAGGTAATACGAAGAGCGCGACGGCTCTGCCAGGTAGCGAAGTCTTTAATGATTATTGGGGGGCATTCCTCGTTGACTTTAAAAAGCACCTTATCGAAAAGGGCTGGTTCAACGATACATATATCGCTATGGACGAGCGTACGCCCAAAGACGTAAGTATTATCGCTAAATTCATCCAGGAAAAAGCGCCCGGTATGAAAATCGCTATGGCTGGTAACCGTATGCCTTCGGACTTCAAGGGGATTGTCATTGATAATTACAGTCAGCTGCTTTCTTATGTCACTCCTGAGTTTATTGCCGAAACCGCTCAGCGCCGCGAAAAGGGTTGGAAGACGACGCTTTATGTATGTTGTCATCCCGACCGTCCGAATACGTTTATGTCGAGCGTCGACAACGAGGCGTTTTGGCTCGGCATGTATCCTCAGATTAGCGGACTCGACGGCTTCCTTCGTTGGGCGGCGAATTCATGGCCTCACGATCCGTATATTGACGCATCGTTCGGTGATTGGAAAGCGGGTGATACTTATTTAGTTTATCCTCATGGTCAATATTCCGCGCGCCTTCTCGCTCTGAGATCGGGTATTGTCGTTGCAGAGAAGCTTCGCATTTTAAAGGAGGCTGGTATCGGGGAGAAGGAGCATAAGGAGTTTTTTGATAAGTATCATCATTCTAAGGCGATGAAGCAGGGCTTTAATTTCGATGCTTGCCGCAGAACTTTAGAGTGGTTTGTAAATCGTTAAAACGTGCCCGAAAGATTGTTTAAGTTAAAGTCGCCGTTTAAGCCTACGGGCGATCAGCCCGAGGCTGTGGCGGCTTTGCTTAAGGGTCTTGAGCGCGGTGAAGATAGGCTCGTTCTTCAGGGCGTTACGGGCTCTGGTAAGACGTTTACGATGGCCAATCTGATCGCCGCGTGGAATCGTCCGACTTTAATACTCTCTCACAATAAGACGCTCGCCGCGCAGCTTTTTTCGGAGCTTAAGGAGTTCTTTCCCGAAAATGCGGTAGAGTATTTTATTTCGTATTACGATTATTATCAACCCGAGGCGTATATTCCTCAAACTGATACATATATTGAGAAGGATGCGTCAATCAACGATGAGATCGAGCGCTACCGCCTCGCCGCTACGAACGCGCTAATCGCTCGAAAGGATGTTATAGTCGTCGCTTCCGTCAGCTGTATTTACGGTCTCGGTGAATCCGACGAATATCGTGATCTCGCCGTTAAGATAGACGTAGGCTCGAGTTTAGGGCGTTCACGTCTTATTGAGCGGCTCGTAGAGGCGCAGTATACGCGAAACGATATGTCATTTACGCCGGGCGTATTTAGGGTGCGCGGCGATATTGTCGATATATTCCCAGCCTACGAGACTAAGGCGATAAGAATAGAGTTTTTCGGCGAAGAGGTCGATTCAATACGTGAGCTCAACCCATTAACTGGTAAGTGCGGCGTTACGATGCCGGCGGTGGTCGTTACTCCCGCTAAACAGTTCGTAATGGGTAAAGAGAAAATGGAGGCGGCGTTCTTGCGAATTGAAGCGGAACTTAAAGAGCGGCTCGAATTCTTCTCCTCTAAAAATAAATTTCTCGAGGCTCAGCGCATCAAGGAGCGCACGGAATACGATATTGAGATGATGCGCGAATTAGGGTACTGTAACGGTATTGAGAATTATTCGCGTCCTCTTTCTGGTCGTGCGCCAGGCTCGGCGCCCGAGTGCCTTATCGATTATTTCCCCGAAGGTTTTCTGACGATAATCGACGAAAGCCATGTGGCCGTTCCTCAGGTGAGGGCGATGTACAATGGCGACCAAGCGCGAAAGGACAAGCTTGTCGAGTACGGCTTCAGGCTCCCGAGCGCGAAGGACAACAGGCCTCTCAAGTTCGACGAATTCAACAGGAAGGTTTCGCAGGTCGTGTTCTGTTCGGCGACTCCGGGCGATTACGAATGCGCCGAGGCTAAAACCTTCGCCAAACAGGTCATCCGTCCGACAGGGCTTCTAGATCCCGTTATTGAGATTCGCCCCCTTAAAAATCAGATTGACGATTTAATAGCTGAAATCCGTAAGGTTGTTGACGGTGGCGATAGAGTTATTGTTACAACTCTTACAAAACGCTCATCGGAGGATTTGACCGATTATCTCCATGGAGTAGGGATTAAGGTCGAATATCTCCATAGCGATATCGATGCGATTGAACGTGTTGAGATTATTCAGCGTTTAAGAAAGGGCGAGTTCGATGTATTAGTCGGTATCAACCTTTTAAGAGAAGGTCTCGATTTACCCGAAGTCGCGCTCGCGGCGATTTTAGACGCCGATAAAGAAGGCTTTCTTAGATCTACTACATCGCTCGTCCAAACGGCTGGCCGAACAGCGCGTCATGTGAACGGCCGCGTCATTCTTTACGCCGATAAGAAAACCGACGCGATTAAAGAGCTTTTAAAGATTACAAAGTCTAACCGTGAGAAGCAAATCGCCTACAATGAGGCTCACGGTATAGTTCCTAAGAGTGTAAAGCGCTCGATAAATGAGTCATCGTATCTATTTAAGGCTTCGAATAAGAACTCGTTCGCTTCGACTATTACGGACGAAAAGATAACTTCTACTCAAGATCTTATAGCCGAGCTTACTAAAGAAATGCTCGAGGCGGCCGACAATCTCGAGTTCGAGCGCGCCGCCTATCTGCGCGACAGGATAAAGGAGCTTAAGCTTGAAGGCGGCCGGACTCCGAAAGAACATGCAAAAAAGGAAGGATGACAGATGAAGAGGAATTTAGGCAAAAAGAATTGGATGTTTCCGATGCCGGTTTTGATGGTCGGCACGTATGATGAAGACGGGACGCCCAATATGATGAACGCGGCATGGGGCGGAATTACCCTTGAAGACGAAATTACGATCTGCATCGATACTGCACACAAGACGTGGGCGAACATCGCCGCACGAAAAGCGTTTACCGTTGCGTTCGGGACCGTCGATACCGTTCGCGCATGTGATTATCTTGGGCTCGTCAGCGGCAATGACGTATCCGGGAAGGTTGCGAAGAGCGGCTTGACCGCGTCGAAAAGCGAGACGGTCGATGCGCCTGTGATGGCGGAGCTTCCGCTCGTGCTGGAGTGTGAACTTGTTTCGATGAACGAAGAAAACTGCAATGTCGTCGGCCGCATACTCAATTGCGCAGTCGAAGAGTCTGTGCTTTCGGGCGGCAAGCCGGACGCGGCGAAAATGAGACCGGTCTGCTACGATCCATGTGCGCATGTCTATCGCGAGATGGGCGAGGCGGTCGCCAAGGCGTTTTCGTGCGGCAAAGGCGTCGGCAACGACAGATGATTTAAACAAACTACCTGATGCAAAGGTTTCGAAAATGAAAGTGCTACTCATAAACGGCAGTCCGAAAAGCAACGGAAATACATTCATCGCTCTTGACGAAGTCAGCAAAAGCCTTCAGGCGGAAGGAATCGAGACGGAACTGATCCATGTCGGCTCCAAGCCGCTTCGCGGATGTCTAGCCTGCGGTCAATGCAACGGGCTTAAGGAATGCGTCACCCACGACCTCGTAAATGAGGTGCTTGCAAAGTTCAAGGATGCCGACGGTCTTGTCGTCGGATCTCCGGTCTATTATGCGTCACCCGCCGGAACGCTGGTTTCGTTCCTGGACCGGCTCTTCTTTTCGTCCAAATTCGACAAGACGATGAAGGTCGGTGCGTCCGTAGCGGTGGCCAGAAGAGGCGGCACAACCGCGACATTTGACGTGTTGAACAAGTATTTTACGATTTCCAGCATGCCGATCGTGTCGTCGAGCTATTGGAACAATGTCCATGGCGGAGCGCCCGGCGAGGCCAGCGAGGATGCGGAAGGCCTGCAGACGATGCGCAGGCTGGGCAAGAACATGGCGTTTCTGATCAAGGCCATTCATTTGGCCAAGGCGCAACTCCCGATGCCGACTTTGGATGAGCCTCGGCAGATCACAAGCTTTATCCGCTAAGCGCATTGAGGTGCCTTGTTTAAGTTTACTAAAGCGCCCGGTTTATTGAAAAGCGGGTGGATTATTTGATATAATGCACAGTATGAAAGAGAATAACACAGGCCGCACTGGCGGTTATAATTGCGTAGTCTGCATCAAGCAGGTTCCTGACACGAAAAAAGTGACCGGCGAGGCCATGAAGGCCGATGGTACGATCAACCGCGCCGCTCTTCCGGCTATTTTCAACCCCGAGGACCGCAATGCCCTTGAGGCGGCTCTTTCGGTGAAGGAGCGTTTCGGCGGCACCGTTACGGCGATCGCCATGGGTCTTCCCGCCGCGTGTGAGATTCTTCGCGAAGCCCTTATGTGCGGAGCGGACAAGGCTTATCTTGTCACCGACCGTAAGGCCGCAGGCTCCGACACTCTCGCGACGAGCTATATTCTCTCTTGCGCAGTCAAGCGCTTCAAGCCCGATCTCGTCTTCTGCGGCCGCCAGGCCATCGACGGCGACACCGCCCAGACGGGTCCCCAGATCGCCGAGAAGCTTGATTACGCCGCCGTTACGTATCTCGAGAAGATCGATATGGATGGCGACTATGCCGTCGTCACGCGCGATATCGGCACCGGAGTCGAGACCGACAAGGTTAAGCTTCCCGCGCTCTTTACCGTTACCGAGAAGGCCGGCGAGTTGAGGCCGTTCAACGTCCGCCGCGTCATGAAGTACAAGAACGCCGAGCTCAAGCCCGTCGCCGAAGCCGAGACCGCAGGCGATGGCGCCGCCGTGATCGGCCAGCTCTCCTGCGACGATATCGGCGCTGTCGCCGAGCGCTGCGGTTTCGCGGGCAGCCCCACGAACGTCGCGAAGATCGTTTCTGTCGTTCTCGCCGGCGGCGACTACAAGGAGGTCCCTCCCACAGACGAAGGCGTCTCGCAGCTCGTAGCCGAACTCGTCGCCGACCATACGATCGGTTAATTCAAGCGGATAAGGAGATTTAAGATCATGTCAGAAAATTTGAATCGCGGCGAAGTCTGGGTTTTTGCCGAACAGGAAGACGGCAAGTTGAGCGATGTCCCTCGTGAACTTCTCGGCAAGGGGCGCGAACTCGCCGATACTCTCGGCGTCAAGCTCGCGGCCGTTCTCATGGGCGAGAATGTCGAATGCCTCGCCAAGGAGCTTTTCGAGGCTGGCGCCGACAAGGTCCATCTCGTCGAGGACGCCGAGCTCAAGGTGTTCCGCGGCAAGGCCTACCGCCATGCGTTCGTCGAGCTCATCAAGGAATGCCAGCCTCAGATCGTCATTTTCGGAGCGACCCACATGGGCCGCGACCTCGCGCCCGCCGTCGCGTCGGCTCTCGGCTGCGGTCTTACTGCCGACTGCACCGATCTCCAGATCGGCGACTACACCGACAAGAAGTGCGCCTGCCAGGGCGGTGAGCCCAAGGTCGTAAAGAACATTCTTCAGCAGATTCGTCCCGCTTTCGGCGGCAACATCATCGCGACGATCGTCAACCCCTACAACTGGCCTCAGATGGCGACGGTTCGCGAGGGCGTTATGAAGCCCCTCGATGTCGTCCCCGGCCGTACGGGCGAGCTCGTCAGGCATGATTCGAAGCTCGCGGGCGTCGAGATTCCCGTCGAGGTTCTCGAGATCGTCCGCCGCCATTCGTCGATCAACCTCAAGGGTTCGCGCATTATCGTCGCGGGCGGTGCGGGCGTCGGCTCCAAGGAGAACTTCAAGCTTCTCCACGATCTCGCCGATGCTCTCGGCGGCGCCGTCGGCGGAAGCCGCGCGGCTGTCGACCTCGGCTACTGCGAACACGAGCGCCAGATCGGCCAGACCGGCGTCACGGTCCGTCCTGCGCTCTTCATCAGCTGCGGCATCTCCGGCGCCGTTCAGCACTTGGCCGGCATGCAGGATTCGGCCAAGATCATCGCGATCAACACCGACAAGGACGCTCCGATCTTCAAGGTCGCCCACTACGGCATCGTAGGAGATCTTAATGTTGTAATCCCCAAAATGATCAAGGCGATAAAAGGTTAATATTTGTTATGCTTACGTTGATTGTTGCATTCCTCGCCGCAGGAGGTTCGTTCGCTGCGCTCCATTATGCGGCCGGCTGGTCCATTTTATGGAGCGTCGTATCTTCGGTCGGCGTGTTTTTTGTCCTTCAGTTCCTTTTCGGCATGTTTATCCGGAAGAAGCTCATGGCCGAAATGCAGAGCGTCCAGCTGATCCTCGCCGAGGGCCAGAAGAAGATTCAGGCCAAGGTTCAGCGTTGGCAGCTCCGTCCGCCGGGTTCGATCCAGGCGGCCCAGAAGGAGATCGCCGACGATATGCGCGTTTTCGTCAAGGAGGCGCTCGCGGCCACGGAGGGGCTTTCCAAATATCGCCTTTTGGTTCCCATGATCGATCGCCAGAAGGCGACGGCCCAGTTCCAGCTCAACTGGATGATCAAGGAGTTTGCGAAGTGCGATGAACTCATGCCCAAGATCATCATGGCCGATCCCACTCTCGCGGCGATGAAGATGGCGCGCATGTACATGCTTAAGACGCCGATCGAAGACATCACGAAAGTCTACACAAAGGCTGTCCGCCGTCTTCGCTACAACCAGAACGTTCTTCTCGCCGCTTGCTACACGTGGATTCTTGTGAAGAGCGACAAGATCGATGATGCGTTCAAGGCCATCACCGAAGCCCTCAAGTCGAGCGACAATCCCACGCTCAAGGCCAATCATGAACTACTCATGAACAACCGCAGCGCCCATTTCTCCAATTCGGGTCTCGGCGATCAGTGGTACCAGCTCCATCTCGAAGAGCCCAAGGTTAAAATGCAGCGTCAACGCGCCGTCTACCGCTGACACAGGAAAGGGCGCGAATTATGAACGCAAAGAAGGCCATAGTGCTTGCTGCGGGATTGGGTACGCGCCTTAGGCCGCTCACTACAGTTTGCCCCAAACCGCTCATGCCCGTTTGGGGCGAGCCGATGCTCGCTCGGGTGGTTGCGCTTCTCAGATCGTGGGGCGTCGAGGATATCGCGGTAAATTGCCATTATCTCCACGACCAGGTCGAGGCGTGGTGCGCCGCCAACGGTTGCCGCGCCGTCTATGAGCCGGAGATTCTCGGTACGGGCGGAGTGCTGAATCCGCTTCGCGACTGGATCGGCGATGACGACTTCTATCTTGTCAACGGTGACATTGTGGTCGAGGGGGTCGACGAATGTCCTTTTGGCTTTTCGGGCTCATCTGATGATGTCATAGGCGAATGTCTCGTCACCGAAGAGGGTCCGCGCACGATCGAGGTTGAAAGCGAGAGCAGCTTTGTGACATGCTGGAAGAGCCTCGACGCGGGCTGGTCCGGCACGTTTACGTATTGCGGCATGGCGCTTCTCAAGGCCAAGATTCTCGATTATGTCGAGCCGTCCGGCTTCTCCTCCATCGTCCAGGCGTACGAACGCGCGATGATGGACGGCCGCTTCATGAAGGCCCGGCTTGTAGGCGACATGCTCTGGACGGACGCGGGAACGATCGATTCGTATGTTGCCTTGAATACGGCGGGCGAAGATAACGCGTTTGACGCGCTCCCCCAGATCGCCGCGGCCGCAAAGGCGTCGGGACTTGAAGACGCGGGTGTGCGCTTCCTTTTTGCGCGCGGCAGCGACAGATGCTTTTTTGCGCTCGGGCCTGGCGCGATCGCGATCGTTTACGACGATGCGAAGCGCGGCGAAAACGCGCGTTATGCCTCGCATGCGCGCTGGCTCAGGGAGCGCGGAGTGGGCGTCCCCGTGGTTCTCGCCGATCTGCCCGACAAGAAGACTCTCGTCCTCGAATGTGTCGGCTCCGAGCGGAAGATGAATCTTGACGATTACACGAAGGTGGTCGAATCGCTCGCGGCATTCAATGCGCTTGACGCCTTCGCGATCGAACTAGAGCCGAAGTTTGACGGCTCGCTCTGGAAGTGGGAGCGAGATCTCTTCGCCGAGCATTGTCTCAGGAACCGTTTCGGCGTTGAAATGTCCGCTGAGGTTCTTGCCGAATTCGAGAAGGTCGAATCTCTCCTTTCCGCCGAGCCGATGGAGCTCGTCCACCGCGATTTCCAGTCGACGAACGTCCTCTGGAAGGGCGACACACTTTCGTTCATCGATTTCCAGGGGATGCGCCTGGGGCCTGCGATCTACGACCTGGCGTCTCTTCTCTACGATCCTTACGTAAAGCTTTCCGACAAGGAGCGCGGCCTTCTCGCGGCGTATTACGCGAAACTGCGCGGCCGCGACGATGTCGCCGCGAAGCTTCCCTATGCGGCGGTTCAGCGTCTTGCCCAGGCGCTCGGCGCTTACGGGCGTCTGGCGAGCGTCGGCCAGACGAAGTTCACAAAATATGTCTTGCCCGCCCTCGAGAATCTTCTCTCGGCGGCAGATGACGCCAACCTTGACGCGATAGGCGCTCTTGCCGAAGATCTGATAGCGCGCGAGAGCAAAAGTTCCCATTCATCCTGCGGTCACGGGCATGACTGCACCTGCGGAGGCGGACATGGGCGCGATTAGGGATTTTGTCCGCAATGTCCGTGAGCGCGGAGTAAAGCGGTCGTCGAAGGTCAAGACCGTCGCGATGGGGCGCGAGCGCCTTTTCGAGGCGTGGGATCTGGGGCACGATACATATATTTTCGAAAAGTCCGTCGTATCGCATCTTGCTGACCATCCGAGTGTTCTTATCGTCGAGAAGCGCGTTCTTAAGCCTAAGGCCAAAGGACGCGTTTTTACGATGACTACGGGGAACCATTCCGTCGCGGCGTTTCCGCTTCTGGACGGCAGATTCTGGAAGCTCTCGACTCTTCCGTCCGACAGCCGCAGCGAGACGCTGATGTATTCGATCCTCTGCGCAAATGTGGTCAACGACACCATCGAGATATCCCAGCGCGAGGTTCCGGCGAAGGTTCTTTTCGCCGCCGACGAGTGGCTCATGGGCACGGTCGGCTTTTCGATGCGCGATATCGTGATGGGCGACCGGAACGATGTGACGATCGAGCATTACCGTCAGCTTGGCCAGGAGTGGCGCGTAAAGCCGCTTGCGTGGACGATCAACGAGATCAACGTCGCTCTCGCCGCGTCCAAGAAGCGCATTTCGACAAAGCTTACCTACTACCATTCGATGAAGGGCGTCCACTTTTTGACGTATCCCGAGTTCAAGAGGTTCTCCGAGCTTGCCCGCACCGATTGCGAAGAGTATCTGAAAGGGCTCAGGGAGCTTGTCGGCGTCTACGAGGGCAACAGGACCTCGTTCACGCGGATGCCAAAGCATCGCGGTCATCATGAGATCGAGTTCTTCGGCCTTCGCCGCGGCGTCGCGCTGGAGAAGCTTGTCCCGGAGATCGAGAAGCTGATGGAGTCGACAGCTCTCGGCAAGATCGGCCAGCTCGGCGTCATACAGTGCTCCGAGGAGCTCCTTTCTGGCTTCGCCTCGCTTCTCAGCAAGCCCGAATACGCCGACGAAAGCAGCAAGCTTTTTGTGGAGACGCTTTACATGCACATCACGGGCGAGATATACTCCATCGTCGGCGAGGGTTCCACGCCTGCGTTCGATGACCGCCGCACGGCGCTTCCCGGCGCGACATTCGTCGACGGGCGTCCGGTATTTCACGAAGGTGCCGACGACAGAAGCGAAGTGCTCCTCTCGAACATCCGCCGCATGATGTCCAAGGACGAGATCATCGAATATGCCAACGTGTACGAGCTTCGCGTCGAAGACGAACTTGCAGAGATAGGTAAGGGGCGTACTCGCGAAATCGTCTACAAGACCAATCGCTCGCCCCTGGAGCAGAGTATGATCGAAAAACTTCTGTCCCGGGCGGGCAAAGGCTATTCGAGCTATATGCTTTCGCGCATACAGGTTTTCAAGGCTTTGGGTGTAGGTTTGAGCGAATATCGCGTTCTCCATCGCCGGGCGCAGGTCAAGAAGCGTCTTGTCGATATTTACGTTCGTCGCCGCTGCGAAGGTGAGCCGATGGATGCGATTCCCGAGAATTATTTCAATAACGCCGACGATTCGTCGATCGAGGAAAAAGAGGTTGTGCTGGCGCTGGCGACGCTGATGGGCGACGCGGCGGCTCAGAACATGGCGATGAAGAAGTATGATCCGGAGACAGATTCGCCTCTTTACGGCGTGGGCAAGGAGATCTACGAATTCGAGTACGACATCATGCTTGCCCGAATCGTCCCGAAGAAGGTCTCCCTCTGCTCCATCCGCGGCAGTCTCGGCTGGCCGTCGCTCGATTATGACGACGAGAACCTTTCAAATCTTTTCAATTTCTATCTCGCCCATTATGCCCATGCGCTGAAGGACTATCAGCGTCGCCACAAGGTTTCGATGAACGAGGTTGCCGAGCGGTTCATGGACGGCTTCGAATACCGCACTCACGCGATGGTTTGGCAGCTCTCCGTCATGCGCGATAAATTCGAGGCCTTCAAGCCCGATCTTCCCGCCGTCTACGGGTTCGACAAGAAGTGGCATTTCGCTATGTGGGCGCTCGAGCGTCAGGAGAGGCGCCTTTCGATTTTAAGAAAAATGTTCTTCCAAAAAGTGGAGATAGTCGAAAATGAAAGTTCTAGGAATAATCCCGAGTAGATTCGGGTCGAGTCGTTTCCCCGGTAAACCGCTTGCGATATTGGCGGGCAAGCCTCTCGTTGCGTGGGTCGTCGAGGCTGTGAAGAAGTCTGCATCGCTTGACGATGTCCTTGTGGCGACAGATGACGAGCGTATCGTCGAGGCTGTCGAGACCTATGGCGGCAAGGCAGTCATGACCCCGTCGGAACTTCCGAGTGGAACAGACCGCATCGCGTGCGCGGCGGGCGATTTCGCCGATGACGACATTCTTGTGAACATCCAGGGTGACGAGCCGCTTATCGATCCCAAGCTCATCGACGAACTCGTCTCGAAGCTGAAGAACGATATGCGCTGGTCGATGGCGACGGCCGTAACTCCGATCAAGTCCGCCGCCGATCTCGCGGCGAAATCGGTCGTCAAGGTTGTTCTCGACCGCGATGACGGGGCGTTGTATTTCTCCCGCGCCCCGATTCCGTGCGACCGCGACAATGAAAGCGATATCGCGGGCGGTCTTTACGTCCGCCATCTCGGCATTTACGCCTACAGAGGCGAATTTCTCCGCCGTTATATCGCCGAGAAGCCTTGCGCGCTTGAGATGACCGAAAAGCTCGAGCAGCTTCGCGCCTTGTGGATGGGCGCCAAGATCGCGGTCGTGAGAACCGATGATGAAGGCGTAGGCGTCGACACTCCCGAAGATGCCGAGAGAGTCGCCGCAATTCTCGCCTCGCGCGGTTGACGGAAAGGGTTTTTGGGATGAAGCGCTGTATTTATTTTTTTGCGGTTGCTCTTTTGGCGGGTTTCATGGGCGGATGCATGACGAGCGAAGAGACAATCTCGTTCAGTTACAGGGATCCTCTTCTCCGTTTTACGAACAACGGGCTCATGTTTCGGGACAAGTATGTGACACCTAAGCAGGCGATGGAACTCATGGAGAAGCATCGTATTCCAAAGAACGTCACGATTCATCTTCTTGTGGACGATGATTACCGCGACGAGCGCGCGATGTGGGTCTTTCAGCGCAATTACCTCGCTCGCGCCGGTTATACGAAATCCGTTCTTATCCGCAATATGAATCCCGAAGTGAGACTTGTTGACGAGAATGAAAGAAGGATGCGCCAGCAGCCGAGAGACGGACAAAACCAAATTCGCTACAAAGGGGCGAATGAACGCTGAAGGGTAAGAGGCGGGATTGAAGTGGTGGGACTGGGGAGAATCGAACTCCCAACCTACGGTTTAGGAAACCGTCGCTCTGTCCAGTTGAGCTACAGTCCCGCAAAGACCGACGCATAAAGCGGTCGTGCGAATTTTCGCCTATTATATCATTTATTGGTGATAAAAGGCAATGCTGTAATCGTATGCCGTTGAATTTAAATGAAGTTTCTTGTTGCGCATAGGTGAATTATATGAGAAAATAGTGAAATAAATTTTAGAAAGGTAATTTATCCATGCGCATGCGAAGATTATTAGCCACTTTCTTTTTTGCGTTGGCTTGCAATGTTTCAGCATTTGGCGCAACGGCGTTCGAGACCGTCGTTAAAGGCTTTGGTGATTTTACCGTCATTCGCGATGGCGCAGAAAAGGCTGCATATCAGATTCGCTATCCTTCTGCCGGTCCCCACAAGGGTGGCGTCCAGGCCGACGAAGACCGCTACATCGCGTACGCTACGCGCATACAGCTTATAAGGATGGGTAAAAAGGATAAGCTTCCCAAGAAGACATTTTATAATGATTGTTTCGTATGGATTAAGGGCGACGGAATCAAGGATACCATCGAATACTCGCATCTGCCTTACTTCCATTCAGGTTACGGACTCTATCCCCATAAGGATGTTCTTAAATTCATGCCCGAGTGGCGTAAGATGTACGCTACCGGCAAGGACCGCGCTTATACTTTTAGATTCCTCCCCGACCCCGAAGAGGATTGTACGCTTATCTTTCTTGACGGATCGCTCGTCGGTAAACTGCCAGGTGTAAACCCCGTAACGGATGTGCGCGTAGGTTCGAAATCAAAATTGATGACGATAGTCAAGAAGGGTAACGTCGAAGTTCTTACGAAGCAAGGTATGTACTCATTGCCGATTCTTGATCCAGCGCGCCCTCATCCTCTTTTGGCTAAGGGAGCTAAGTTGTCGATTGGTTCCGGCGTTAAGAAGTTCGGCAAGGTTTTGATTGATGTCTGGGCGCCTGAGAATTCTGTCGACCAATCTAAGGTTCGTCAGACGACCGTTCATCGTAATCTTACTTGGGATCCTCTTTTTTCGCGTACGCGTTATAAAACAGGTCCTGAGTATATGCATTGGGTTATTCCGTGTAAGCCGTGGCTTTACGCATGGGTTATTTGTGCTGATATCCCGATGAAGGGTCGCGAGCCTATTTTAGGTACTCAGCTCGCTAAGCTTGGTGACGGCTGTACGCATGGTAATATTAATGTTTCAAAGTTAAGACTTGATAAGCCAGCTCCCAATAAAAAGCAGATTGGTGAGCTTGAGTATACTGATGAGAGCGGTAAGCGCGTTAAGACACCACTTTATATTGTTCGCCTTAAACTTGAGCCTAACAAGCTCGGCTCGCGCTTTATGAATAAGTTCTCGCTCGACTTCGATTTTGTCGGTGATGGCGGTAGAAATTGGAATAAGGCGACTTCGGTTCAGATTTTCGGCGCGACGCTCCAGGAAGCTCCATTCTCATTTAAGGTTAAAAATCCTGTTCGCGGCAATATCTTCGAGCAGGGCAAGGACGAACAGAAGTGCGCGGTCGAGATTGTCGCCGAGACCGACGAAGTCGAAGGCATTTTCGAGATCGAAATCACCGATCCTTATTTCAAGACCCTCAAGAAGGGGTCCAAAAAGTTCTCTCTCGCCAAAAACGGCGACAAGCTCAACATCCCTGTCAATCTCAAGGGCTTCGGCATTGGCTGGTACGGCCTCTTCTACAAGTTCAAGGACGAAAGGGGCAATGTGATCGCAGAGCACGAGGCGGCGTTCACTGTTTTGGCTCCTGACGACCGCGAGGCGGGGTACGAGTCTCCATACGCCTGCTGGCCGCTTTTGAACGGATACCACGGCGCCAACCCCAATCCCATCGAGCAACTCGACATCATGCGCAAGGCGGGCTACCGTAAAGCTTGGGGGCAGGCGCTTCACGTGAAGAGCGAAGAAGAGGGTAAGCCCTGGAAGGTTACCATTAGTTCGATTTATCAGCAGCTCCCATATAATCCAGGGTTCCCGACGAAGACGTATGATGAGCTTGTTAAGAAGTTTGACCGTGGTGTAGTGAAAGCCCGTGAGGCGTTCGAGAAGTTTCCGCATTGCGAGGTTATCCAGCTTCTCCATGAGCAGGGCGGCAAGGATCTCGCGAGTGAAGTCGCGGGCCAGAGGCCGGCTGTGCGCGGCGAATATCGCGGTTGGGATTTTGATAACCCCGACGACTTCCATAAGAGTCAGGCGGCCAGAGAGCGCTGGGAGGCGTTTTTCTGTACCGAATTCTGCAAGCGCATGCGTAAGGAATTCCCGAATAAGCGCATTATGATCGGTAATGGTTCTTCTTCCTCCCAGAAGATCGCATGCCTTTTAAGAAACGGTTTTGATCTTAATCTCGTTGATCAGCTCGGCATTGAATCGAAGGGCTTTACAACAATGCCCGAATTGAACGCCAACCGCGAATCTCCCGGCATGTTCTGGGCTCTTCGCGAAACGGCGCGTGTTTTCGGCTATTCGAATGTGACGGTTAATGCGTGTAATGAATTCGTTTTCCGTCCTGAGCGCACGGTCCAGCGTACATGGTCGCGCGACAAGATTATGCAGATAACGGACTTCTCGGTCCGTGACTATCTTATCTGTCTCATCTGGGGGTGCGATATTATTTCGACAGGTCACCTCGAAGATGCCAATGACGCGTATTATGATACGAACTGGGGCGCGGGCGGACAGTGTAAGTTCTATCCCTATTCCTATCCTAAGAGAATGTTCACGGCGCTTGCTGTTTTAACGCGTATTCTCGATTGTCCCGAGTTCCTCCGTATGGTTGATTCCGGCGAGAATTGCTCGTACATAGCCGAGTTTCGCCGCAAGCGTAAGACTCCCGATTTCGCGTACGCGCTTTGGACGCCTCAGTTTGGAGCGACAGCGAAAGTTAAGTTCCCATCAAGCGCTAAAATCAAGGTTTATGACATTTGGGGACATGAGTCGGCGCTTGCCGAGAACTGCGAGATCGATATCGGTTCGTCTCCTTGCTACATTGTTTCCTCTGAGAAGATGGAGAGCGCGAAAATCGTCCGTCACTTCCAGCAGGGACTCGCAGGTCGTAAATATGAGAAGGTCTTCGAATGCACGACCAAGAATTCGTTCGTTTCCAACGGTGCGCGTCCTGCGAATCTCGGTGTCGCTAGCGAAGCTCCGATGTTCCGCGGCAAATTCGACATATTTATGGAAAAAGATCCGCAGGTCGGAGAGGCTTTAGTCGCTAAATTAGATAAGACCGTTATTGATACGCGTTACGGCAATGTCGGCGGCGGTTCCGACGGATTTGGCCCCGGTACAGGCGGTTCCGGCGGCGGTGCGGGCGGTCCCGGTCTCTACGGTCAGACGAAGGGCAAGGCCGAAGGCCCTCGTCCCGGAGGTCCCGGTCGCGAGTGCTCGATCACGGGCGAGAGCCTTGTCTACGCCAAGGGCGGTCACGGCGGCGACTGCCAGGGCCGCAGCAACCGCACTTCGGCCAACGGCGAAGACGGCCGCGACGGTTTCGGCGACGGTGGCGGCGCGGGCCATTCGATGAAGGGTAACGGCGGCAGAGGCGGCGACGGTATAATCGTCATCAAGGCCGATGACAAGGTCTATAAATTCGCTCCCGGCGATAAGATTCGCGTTACTGTCCGCAAGGCGGGCGTCTGCGAGTTTCTCGTAGTAGCCGGCGGTGGCGGCGGCGGTGCGGCTGCTCCGAATTACGGCGCGGGCGGCGGCGGCGCGGGCGGCATGGATTATCGCCGCGTTCGCGTAAACGGAGGCGAGGTCTTTACCGGTAGCGTAGGTCGCGGCGGTAAGGGCGGCGTTTTCGGAAAATCCAAGTCCACCAATGGTGAAGACAGTGTTCTTCTTTGCAACGGTCGCGAAGTCTCGCACATGATCGGCGGCGGCGGCGAAGGTCAGCTCGGTGGCTCGGGCGGTGGACTTTTCGCCAATAAGCATTCTCCCGCGCTAGGTGGTGTTATTCCTGATATCGCCTGGGAGTACGGCGGTGTAGAATTCAAGAAGTCGGTTCCTTTTATCACCTATAAGCCCAATACCAGAATTGCCGTCAGACTTTATGGCAACTCTTCGTTCTCTAAACTCTCAATTACATTCGAGGACGAGAAGGGTAAGACTTACGCGTCGGGATTTGATACGTATCGCGGCTATCAGTGCTTCCACGGCTGGCATACGCTTGAGGCTAATATTCCTAATGAACTTCGCGCGGAAGGTAAGAAGTTTAAGGTTAAGGGTGTCTGGTTCGGTGCTACCCGTAAGCAGATCAATCCTAAGGAAATGACCGAAATCAATGACAACTTCAAGCTCAAGGACATTTATGTCGTCACTGTTCCCGAAACTGAAGCTCTCGCTTCTGACGAAGCTAAACACGCTGCGGCGGTCATGAAAACAGTCGACGAGAAGGATCTCTGATTAAGACAGCAGAATTTATCAACACGAGGAGAAAAAATGAAAGTACAACTACTCGCCGCTTTAGCGGCTACAATGGGAGCAGCGAATCTCGTTGCAGGTCCGTATCAGACGGTACGGATCTCCAACGTAGATGAGGTGCTCGCTGAATACACCGCGACGACGAATGGAATGGCTAAAAACAAGATTCCGTTTGTTAACCATAATCTTGTATGGCCTGAAGCGCAGCTCAGAGAAGAAGCCCGTTGCGCGAAGCTCGACGCCGATTTGAAGGAACGTCAGGAAGCGTGGGACAAGGCCGATCCCAAGAAGCGCTCTCCCTGGCGTCCTAATAAGGCCATTCGTAAGATGGTCGTCGAGCCTACTGACACCGTAGCGCTTAAGGTTCCCAAGACAGGCGTTTACAATCAGCGTCTTGAGTTCCCCGTCGAGATCAAGCGTGCGGGCAACTACACATTTTGGATTAAGCACTGGCGCAATGAAGATATGCATACTGCGCTTGAGTTTCTCCTTCGTAACCCCAATACCGAATGCGTAAATTATACGCTTATTGATCGCATTGCTGATATGTGGACCGATAAGGACGCTCCTGGTCGTAAGTTCCGCTCTGGTCAGCCCCAAGGTTGGGTTTGGTCTAAGGTTACCGTCGGTATCGAGTATCCCGGTAAGTATATCGTTAATTTAAGCCGTAATACCCGTTATGTTCAGCGCGGTATGGATATTGGTAATAATATCTTCGCCGTTGCTGAGTGCTGGGCGACCAACGATCCTAAGGCTGATCCTTCGAAGGGTAAGATTAAGGAGTCTGATGTTGAGTTTAAGGCTGTCGTTCCTAAAGGCTTTAAGGCGGCTACTCACCATAAGCCTCACGTAATGCTTAACTCATCAATCGAAGATCCTACTAAGCGCCCGCCGAACCAGTTCATGGAGTGCTACAGCTGGTTTATGGATCCTGTCCGCTACCTAAAGTACGGCGCGACCGACGGTCTTTGGTGCGGCACTTACGAAGATCCTAAGACGGGTTGGAAGATCGGTAATCTCAATGCGTTCGAGTCGGGTTCCGTTCATTATGGTGCGTCGTTCCGCGGTAACGTAGACTCGTCGGGCGCTAACGAGAAGCTTCTCGCTAAGAAGTATCCTTTCGATCCTAAAAAGCCTATCGGTCCTGGTAACGAGCCTATCGGTCGCGCTCAGCGCTCTGACGGTACTTGGGCTGGATTCTCCGATTCCTTCCAGGAATTCCTTGATATGTGCTACGAGACCAATAAGGTCCGTATCGCTAAGCTGCTCAAGGATCACCCTGGCGCCGATAAGATTTGGGCCTGGTGGACGGCTTGGGAACAGTGCGGCATGTACGACTACGGTCCTACCAGCTGTGAGGGCTTCCGCAAGTATCTTAAGAATCTCTATGGTACGGTCGAGGCGCTCAATAAGGAATGGCGTACGGAGTACAAGTCCTTCGAGGAGATTAAGCCTTCCTATTGGAAGAATATTTACGGCAAGGAACGCTTCACGAATCCTATCGAGTGGCACCGCGCTGTAGCCAACTTCATTGACTTCCGCGACTTCTGCTCTAAGGCTTATGCTACGCGCATTTACCAGAAGACCCGCGCTTATCGTGAGATGGATCCTAAGCGCACCCACATCACGTCCAACCTTTCCGCCAACAACCTCTCGTCGGTCATGTGGATGCACTGGCGTCCCTTGAACTTCGAGGATACTTGTCAGATTACCCAGAAGGGTTCTGACATGATCGGTTACGATAACTATGGTACTGACGACCTTTACGGCGCTACATGGGAGCTTTACTATGCTTTCGGCGATGGTAAGCTCCGCCCGATGATTCGCGAAGGCGCGATTCATGGCGCTTCACCTGAGCTCCAGTCTCGCTCTCAGTGGCATAATATCGCTAAGGGTATGCCTGGTCAGGCTTGCTTCTGCGTACAAGAGGCGAACGTCGGCGAGCTTTCTAAGTTCGGTATGACCGATATGTTCAATGGTGCTACTCCCCGTCCGAAGATTGCCGCGTTTTCTGATAACATGCGCGCCATCTATCAGATGGAGTATCTCATTTCCGAGACCGAGCGCCGCCGCGCGGTTAAGCCGATCGCGATTTACTACTCGGCTGTAAGCCACCTCATGACCGAGAAGCCTTACGCCTCGATCTTCGACTGCGGTCCTGACAACTTCTTCCGCGTTTACGAGCTCTTCCACGCCAACGGCTATGACGTAACGTTCGTCACCGATCGTCAGATCCGCGAGGGCGGCGATTGGCTTAAGAGCCTTCAGGCTATCGTCTTTGTTGACGCTAACTACATCCCCAGCGATGTCCAGAAGAAGGTTGTCGATTGGGTCGTTAAAGACGGCGGCTCGATTCTCGCTGACGCTCAGTCCGGTTCGCTCGATGGCCACGGCTATCCGACCGACTACTTCACCAAGTTCCTCGGTATTCAGCCCGTCCAGAAGAAGAAAGTCGACGAGAACGCCGCCGAGAAGCTTTCGTTCGGTTACTCCGCTTATGCGTTCGACGTGATCGATCGTGACGAGCTTTATAAGACCTCCTGCGAAATCAAGGACGCCCCTGGCTCCGATCATCCGATTTCCAAGAAGCTCGTTAAGACGATGGTCTCGGCCATGGGTTACAACGAAGTTAAGAACATCAAGGGTACTCAGGTTCTTCAGGAGAACAATGGTCGCCCCTACATGACCGTTCGCGAAGAGGGTAAGGGTAAGGTTTCTTACTTTGCGGGTTACCTCGGAACGATGTACGGCGCCGGTTGCACGCGCTTCGAGTGGACCGATACCCACTCCGATAACTCGCCTTACCGCATCGTCGATGCTTGGGCTGAGTGGGTTGGTGCAGAGAAGATTTGCGAAACCGACATCAAGGACGATCGCAAGTATGCTCTCCGCTTTGAGTCTCCGCTCGTCGACAAGAAGGGTAACGCGATGCTCGGTATGGTTTCGCAGCTCCGCGGCGAAATGGATTCCTTCCGCGTTAAGTACAAAATGCCTAAGGAGTTCAAGGCTCCCAAGATGGTCCTCGCTACGCGCAACTCTACGCGTGAAATCGTAAAGGTTCCGTTCCATTACGATGAGAAGACGCGTGAACTTACGCTCCGCATGCCCGGCTTCCGCTGCTGGATTAACGCTCTTGCGTTGAACGATATCGATCCGTTCGTTTCGGTAGAGGCCGTTAAGGCTAAGCGCGACGCCTACTCGCTCGTTTGGTACAAGCCCGGCGACACCGTCACGTATCGTGTCAAGGTCTTCAATCCTTCGGGTAAGGCTCTTAAGGGCGGTGAAGTCGAACTTCGTCTCCCCGACGGCTGGTTCTGCGACAATGAGAAGATTACGATTGATGAGATTCCTGCGTACGGCGAGAGCAAGGCTCTTAACTTCAAGGTTAAGGCCCCCTTGTTCAACTCCTGCCGCAAGCTCGAGCCCATTAACTTTATCTATCGCGGCAACCGCTCCAAGTTCATCGGCTCGACACCTGTAAAGTCGTCGCCTGCGGTCGAGATGGTTTGGTTCCAGACCGAGCCTCAGAACGAGCCCGAGAAGGAGTTCAAGGTCAAGTGATCAGTCGTTAGTCATTAGTGATTAGTCGCTGGTTGTCGGTGATTGGTCGTTGGTGATTAATAAGAATGGGAGGCGCGGCGAATGTCGCGCTTCCTTGTTTCAAACAAGGAGTAAAATGAAAGCGTGGTTGCAGAGAGTCAGCGAGGCGTCGGTTACTGTCGATTCGGAATGTATATCATCTATCGGCAATGGATTGCTTGTATTGCTCGGCGTCACACACGGTGATGATGAAGCCGCCGCAGATAAAATCGCCGAGAGGATTCCGCAGTTGCGCATTTTCGAGGATTCAGAAGGGCGCATAAATAAATCCCTCGAGGATATTGGCGGCGAAGTAATAGTAGTTTCTCAATTTACTTTATACGCTGATACATCGCATGGACGAAGACCGGGATTCTCCAATGCCGCGCCGCCCGACATCGCAGAGCCTCTTTATGAGCGTGTGGTGATGCGCCTTCGCGAGCGCTTGGGCATCGAGCGAGTGGGAACAGGCAAGTTCGGCGCGCATATGGAGGTTCGCCTGTTGAATGACGGACCATTTTCTGTCGAATTGTCGACAGACGCCAGGTGACAAGGCTTCATTTTCGGCTTGGTGGCGCGTGCTGATTTTTTGTCGCCCGGCTCCGTGAAGTTTTGGTAGAATAGAGGCATGACCGTCAAGCTGATATCGTTCATCTTCTTTTTCTTTCTCTCGCAGGGATCGTCGGCGATGATCCCCGGCTCGATGAGCAGCTGCGAGGAGCCTGCTGCGTCCGGCGACGGCAGCCGTGCGATCACAGCCGCAAAGAGCGTTTGCGACCGCGAAACCGTCTCTCCTGATGCGCATGCGGCGGTAGTTGCCGAATCGACGGACTGCGGAAACAAACGTTCTTCCGCGGATGTTTGCGGCGGCGGCTCGCCAATATGGAAGATGTTCGTTTACGTCGCGGAGGTCTGTTTTCTGGTGTTGGTTTTACTCGTTTCGATTTATTGCTGTCGAAGAAAGAGGCTTAAGCAAATATGAAAAACATTCAAGATATAGTTGATCTCGCCAGCGCCTATTACGGCAGTTGCGTTCTGTTTGCCGCATTGGACTGCAATCTGTTCGCAAAGGTCGAAGCAGGCGATCTTGATGTGTCGGGGCGCGGCATGCGCCTTCTGGCCGATGCGTGCGTGGCTGAAGGCCTTCTCGAGAAGAAGGACGGCAGGTATTTCAATACACCTGCTTCGCGAGACGCTCTCGTTCCGGGCGGTGCGCATGATTTGACGAAGGCGATCCGCTACAACCGGGACGTGTATCCTGCATGGGGCAGACTTTCCGAATTCGTGCGGACCGGGATGCCGGTCGAGAGTCCGCAGATACATCTCGGAGATGACGAATCTCGCACCAAGGCATTCGCCGCGGCGATGTTCGGCCGCGCAATGGGAATCGGAAGAGGCGTCGTTCCGATGCTTCCGAAGATGAGCGGCAGACTTCTGGATCTCGCCGGCGGTCCTGGCGCTTATGCGATATTGATGGCGCAGGCGAACGAAGCGTTGAGCTGTGTTACGGTGGATTTGCCCGCCATAAGCGCCGAAGCGGCGCAGTATGTCGGGAAGTTCGGGCTTTCTTCGAGGATCGAATGCCGTGCCGGCGATTATCACAGCGATGAATACGAAGCAGGGGCTTTTGACTTTGTGACGATTTTCGGCGCATTGCATCAGGAGTCGCCAGAAGACATAGTCGATATCCTCAAGAGGGCGCGCCGTGCGCTGAAAAAGGGCGGCAGGCTTTTTGTTTTGGACATGATGACGGACGAAACGCATGCGAGCCCTAGGTTCTCTGCTCTTTTTGCGGTGAATATGGCGTTGACCACCAGGAACGGCTGGGTGTTTTCCGATGCCGAGCTCAAGTCGTGGATGCGGGAAGCTGGGTTTGATCCGGACCAGACGCGCGCCGTGCCTCCGCCGATGCCGCATTGGATCGTCGAAGCGGCGGCTGTTTGAAAAGCGACAGAAGAAAGGAGTGCTGCAATGGGATTTTTTAAGGCATATGACATGAGAGGAACCTACGGCGTCGATTTCGATCTTGCGACGGTCCGCGAGGTCGGCAGGGCTCTGGTTGAGGTTGTCGGCGGGTCCCGCTGGCTTGTGGGCCGAGATTGCCGCGTAACGAGCGAGAAGGTTCACGCGGCTCTTGTCGAGGGTTTGCGCAAGGCAGGTGCTGATGTTACGGACATCGGGCTTTGCACGACGCCGATGGTTTATTTCTTCACCGCCCAGGACGATTTCGACGGTTCCGTCATGGTGACGGCCTCCCACAATCCTCCTGGCGACAACGGCTTGAAGGTCTCAATGAAAACGGCGCTTCCCGTCGGGTATGCCAACGGCCTTGACAAGGTCGAATCTCTCGTCAAGGAGCGTCTCAATGGCGTTGACCGCGCGTCATACGCGCCGGCTCAGACGGAGCCCGTCGATAATTCGCCGTATGTGAGACGATATGTCGAATGGATGCGTTCGCACGGCGGCGAAATCTCCTCGTCGCTCAAATATGGCGTGGACTGCTCCAACGGAATGTCATCTATTCTGGTTCACGAGCTCTTTCCGGGCGCCGTCGTCATAAACGATGTTCTCGACGGGCATTTCCCGAACCACTCTCCCAATCCGCTCAAGGCTGAAGCGCGCGAGCAGCTTGCCGCCCTCGTTCGCGAAAAGTCGCTCGATTTCGGGATAATTTTCGACGGCGATGCCGACAGGGCGATGTTCGTGGATGAGCGGGGTGAATTCATCCAGCCTGATTATCTCACTCCTTTTGTTGCCGGTGCGACTTTTGAGGCGTTGAATCTCAAGCCCGGCGGCGAGAAGGTCGTCTACGATGTCAGGACGAGTCGCGGTGCGATCGAGACATTGTCCGAAATGGGGTGCGAGGGCATGATGGTTCCCGTTGGCCACGCCTTTGCCAAGCCGATATTGAGGGAAAGCGGCGCGGTGTGCGGCGGGGAGCTTGCGGGCCACTACTACTTCAGAGAGTTTTTCTGCTGCGATTCCGGGGTGCTGGCGGCTCTTCGCATTCTGTGTTGTGTCGCAAAAGCGGCACAGGAAGGCAAGAGGGCGAGCGAGATGGTCGCGAGCGTAAATTCCCGGTATGCGAATTCCGGTGAGCTTAACTTCAAGGTCGAAGACAAGGATGCCGCTATCGAGCGTGTCTTGGCCGCCGCTTCGGCGGAATTGCCGGCGGAGTTGTCCCGCACTGAAATAGACGGGGTCAGGATTGAATACGCCGAGGGATGGATCAACATCCGCAAGTCAAACACCGAACCGTATCTGCGGCTGATTGTTGAATCCGCGACGCGTCAGCAGCTTGACAGATGGGTGAAGATCCTTTCAGACGCCATTTCGCCTCAAAATTAGATAGCACATTCCAATTCGCGTTGTAATGTGCTATAATTGATATCAATTGTGAAATATCATTATTTTTATCAAACGAGCAAGAATGAGAACAAAGACGGTTTTTTGAAGGCGAAGAACCGGGCGGATGCTTATGCATTGTTGCGCAAGCAGGGAATCCGTCCATATCGTCTTGTGGGAGACGACCCCGTCAATTGGCAGCCTTGGGCGGTGGGAGCGGCTTTTTTCTTGCTGGTTTTCGCCTTTATCGGCTTTGTTTTATGGGGGAATGACAAAGCGCCTCTTGAGTTGAACACCGCTCCCCGGCAGCAGCTGGTGTGCGCCAACGGGGATGAAGAGCTCATTTTGTTTAAAGGGTTTCAGACTAACTGGGAGAATGTTTTGCCGACTCATCTCGACCGTTATCTTGCGGCGTATGCGCAACCGGGGTGGATAGCTCTGCCTCCTGAATATTCGGAAGATGTGAAAAACCGGTTTAAAGACGATCTGACGGTCGAACTTGCGGTAAATCCGACCGATCCGAAGGTGATTGCGCTTCTGAAGAAGATTTTGATTTCCATGCGCATGGAGATGAAAGAATATCTTGATAAAGGCGGAAATGTAGAAGGATACCTGAAATTTCTCGAGTCGCGTCAGGACGAGGAGGTTGAAAGGCGCAATCAGGCGATAAAAATGCTCGAAGAAGCTCCTGACGATAAGAAGTCGCAGGTTCGTATGAACCAAAACCTGCTGTTGAAAGATTTAGGGATTACAGAAATCTAATTTCAATTTAAAGTAAAGAGTTTTATGATACCGAATTTCAGATATAGACTGTGCGAATTGTTCGGGATACCGCTTTATCTCGATTTCTCGCTTATATTCCTCCTTCTCTTTTTTGTTTTCAGCGGCGGAGGGTTTCATGAAGGCATTGTCTGCGCGGCGTTGCTTCTCTTTTCGATTGCCGCCCATGAATTGGGCCATGCTCTGACGGCGCGGGCGTTCGGGTATCCGACGCGCGATATAACGCTTTCTCTTATGGGCGGTTGCGCTTCTCTCGTAGCGTTGCCGCGAAAGGCGTGGCAGGAGTTTTTAACGGCGTTTGCGGGGCCTGGTGTCAGTTTTATTTTAGCTTCTATAGGAGCCTTGGGTATTTCCTTAGTAGCTGTAAAAGGTAATTTTTTTGATGCGTTCGGCTATATTGTCAGTGGTGCTCTAAGTTCTTTTTGGGTACGAGTGAATTTGGGAGGGGCCTTGATGGTTTCGCCAGATGATATGGTTTTAGTAGATACGCTGTTTTATTTTTCAATTATGAATATGATGCTCGGCATCTTCAATCTTCTGCCGGGCTTTCCGATGGACGGGGGACGTATTTTCAGAAGCGCTCTGACGCCCTTTACCGGCCGTGTTAAAGCTACGTATTACGCTATGATCGTCGGACGCGGCTTTGCGATTCTGCTTGGTTTGATCGGTGTCTGGAGAGTGATGAATGGCCTGAGTTGGGGGTTTGTTACGATTCTTATAGCGTGGATGATCTGGAAGGAAGGGTATCGCGAATATCTCATGGCGCGCATGGAATCGGCATGGGGGTTCGATGATTATCGCGCCAAGTCGTCCCCTCCTCCGTACGGCGGCAGGGGCGGCGAGAGCGACATCAATCGTGATTGATCTGCAAGACAAGAGGTGCTCAAATGGATATGGTCAAAATTCTAGGTTCGGCGGGGATCATTCCCGTCATTGTGATCGAAGATATCTCGAAGGCCGTCGGCCTGGCGCGTGCGCTCGTCAACGGCGGGCTTCCCGTTCTTGAGGTTACGTTCCGCACTGCATGCGCCGCGGATGCGATCAGAAAGATCAAGGCCGAGGTCGAGGGCGCGACGCTTATCGCGGGCACGGTTCTTACGATCGAGCATCTTAAGGCCGCCCGCGAGGCCGGTGCCGAAGCGTGCGTCGCCCCCGGGTTCGATCCCGCGATCGTCAACGCCGCTAGGGAAATCGGCATGCCGTTCTGCCCCGGTGTCGCGACTGCGAGCGAATTGAGCCAGGCGCTTTCCCTCGGCTGCAGGATGGTGAAGTTCTTCCCCGCAGAGTCGGCGGGCGGCGTAAAGTACATCAAGGATCTTTTGGGCGCATTCCGCTTCACCGGCGTCAAGTTCATGCCTACGGGCGGCGTCAATCTTTCGAACGTCGCCGATTATCTCGCCGTTCCCGAAATCATCTGCTGCGGCGGAACGTGGATCGCGCCCAAGGCCGCGGTCGAGGCCGGGGACTGGGCGAAGATCCAATCGCTTGCCGCCGACGCCTCCAGGCTTTTCGCTTCAATATCCGCCAACAGACAGGGCTGAACATCCGCAAAATGAAAAATCGCGAGGGACAGGTAATTTTTCCTCCTCCTGGCAAAACGCCGCGTGAAGACACGGCGGCGGTGATGAAGTTCTACAAGCTTCCAGCGTCGTTCCCCAAGGAGGTTCTGGACGAGGCGAGAGATGTTTCGCAGCGTCTGGAGAAGCCCGGCAAGAGACTTGATCTCAGAAAGAAGTTTATCTTCACCTGCGATCCCGTCACGGCGCGCGACTACGATGACGCGATTTCGTTCGAGACCGACCGTGACGGCAACGCCGTCCTTGGCGTTCATATCGCCGACGTATCCCATTTCGTACTTCCCGGCAGCGCGATAGACCGCGAAGCCAGAAGGCGCTCGACGAGCGTCTACTTCGCCGACAGGGTCGTTCCGATGCTTCCTGACGAACTTTGCAACGGCGTCTGTTCGCTCGTTCCAAACGAAGACAGGCTTGCGTTTTCTGTCTTCATGACATTCGACAAGTCGGGCGCGATGGTGAAGCGCTCGTTTGCGAAATCGATAATCCGCTCCAGGGCGCGCTTTACATACGAGCAGGTGATGCGGGTCATATCGTCGGGCGAGAAGTCCGGCGACAAGAGCGTGAGCGCCCAGGCCAGAAAGACGATCCTTTCGGTCAACAACCTCGCCTCTCTCCTGAGGGCGAGGCGTTTTGCCGCGGGCGCGCTCGACATAGAGATTCCGGAGGCCGAGATACTTCTCGACGGCAACGGCGAGATGACCGGAATCGTCACCAGGCCCTACGATGAATCGCATCAGATGATCGAGGAGTGCATGGTCGCGGCGAACGAGGCGGTAGCGACGGAGCTTTGGACGAAGGGGATCAAGATCCTTGCCCGTCTCCACGAGCCGCCGGACGAAGAGAAGCTTCTGATGCTTCGCGCCGATATGCGCTCGCTTGGAGTGAAGATGGGCAATATCGCCAACCAGAAGGTGTTCGCGCAGTTCCTGAAGACGATCAAATCGAATCCTCTTTATCCGACCTTGTCCGTAATGGTTTTGAGATCTATGAAGAGGGCTCTTTACGATCCGACCCAGATCGGGCACTTCGGTCTGGCTAAAAAGTTCTACGCCCATTTTACTTCGCCTATCCGCCGTTATCCCGATTTGACGCTCCACCGGCAGCTCGCGGCGTATCTCGCCGGCAAGGATGCGCGCGTGCCGCCCAAGACGCTCGCCAAATGGGCTGAATGGGCGAGCGAGGCCGAAGAAACCGCGGCCGAGGCGGAACGCGGCCTTCTTGAAATAAAGAAGTATCGCCTGCTGGAAGACCAGCTTTCTGGGCGCAGGACGATCGAGTACGACGCCGTTATCTCGAAATGCACACCGTTCGGATGTTTCGTGGAGATTCCAGAAATCTCCGTTTCGGGGCTCGTCCATGTTTCGCTTTTGTCGAATCGCTTTGTCGAATTCAACGAGTCCGATCATTCGCTTTCAGCCTCCGGCGGTCAGCGCTGGCGTATCGGGCAGAGAATGAGGGTTTATGTCGTTAAGGTCGATTTCCGGCAGCGACGCATAGATTTCGCGCCGGTCAGAACAGGGAGGAAGTAGGATGGAGCTGTCCTTATTGATCAACAGGTTCAACATCAAGGGTCGTCTCGTTTCGCTCAGGCCTTTTGGCAACGGCAACATCAACGATACGTTTCTTGCCATCTACCGCAACACATTCACCGAGACGCAGGTCATCCTTCAGCGCGTCAACCGCAATGTGTTCCCGGAACCCGAGGTCGTCATGTCGAACATGCATGAAATTACGAAGCATTGCCACGAGAAGCTCGAGGACGATGCCGACAAGGGGCGTGACGACCGGGTCTGGCAGATGCCGCGAATCATTAAAGCCAAAGACTCAAAGGATTATGTCCGCGACGACAGCGGTGAGGTTTGGCGTGTCATTACCCGCATAATGTCTGCCAAGGCGTTCGATGTAGCTCAAGGTCCCGAACACGCGATGGAGTGCGGCGCCGCGCTTGGTCATTTCCATTATCTCATAAGCGATATGGATCCCGCTCTTGTCAAAGATCCGCTGCCCGGATTCCATATCACCGGCGGGTATCTTGCAAAGTATGACGAGACACTTTTGAATCCGACCGCGAAAGAACTTCTTTATTCTTCCATGGAGGCGCGCCGCGTGGAGAAGTTTATCGCGGAACGGCGGGATTTCGCGCTTTGTCTTGAAAAGGCCGAAAAAAACGGCGAGCTGAAGAAGCGTATGTTCCACGGAGATCCGAAAGTCAATAATATCATGATCGACAACGTCACCGGCAAGGGTACCGCCATGATCGATCTTGACACCGTATCCCCGGGGCTAATCCATGTTGATTTCGGCGATGCATTGAGATCAATATGCAATCCCGCCGGAGAAGAGGAGGGCGATCTGGCCCAGGTTGTCTTCGACGAGGATCTCTGCACCGCGTTCTGCAAGGGGTATATGCGCGAGGCGGGCTCCTTCCTTACCGAAGCGGACCGAGAATATCTTTTCGACTCCATCAGGCTTCTTCCGTTCGAGCTTGGGCTTCGCTTTTTCCAGGATTATCTCGCAGGCAACGTGTATTTCAAGACGCGTCAGCCGGAGCAGAACCTCAACCGGGCCCGTGTCCAGTTCCGCCTCTGCGAATCGATCGAAGCGCGCGAACGCTCGATCCGCAATGTCTTGAAAAGGCTGTGACGGGCATTTGCGGACTTGAACAGTTTAAATAAATTATGGTAAAATTACGAATATGAAAAAATTATTGTCATTTGCTGTTGTTCTGGCCTCATTGGCCGGCTTTTCCGCTGAAACCAAGACTGTCAAGATCGACCCCGGCGAATACTGGTGGGGAATGGCGACGACCGCCGGTACGGAGTTGCCCGTAAATGCCGAGACCGGCTATTTCAGCCGCGATGTAAGGGCAGAGAACTATTCCAACCAGGCTGTTCCGTTTCTCGTCTCCAGCAAGGGTCGCTACATCTGGTCCGACAAGGCTTTCAAGTGCACCGCCACGAACGGCAATTTCATTGTGGAGGCCGAAGCTCCGGTGACCGTACGCAAGGCCGGAAACACTCTTCGCGAGGCGTTTCTCGCTGCGTCCAAGGCCCACTTCCCGCCGAGCGGCAAGACGCCCGATCTGGCGCTCATCGCCAAGCCTCAGTGGAATACGTGGGTTGAGCTTACGTACAACCAGAACCAAAAGGATATCATCGCCTATGCCAAGGCGATCGGTGAGAATGGTTTTCCTGTCGGCGGCGTCATCATGATCGACGATACCTGGCAGTTCGGTTACGGTATCTGGGAGTTCGATCCCCGCCGCTTCTCAGATCCAAAGTATATGTGCGACGTACTGCATGCTCTCGGCTACAAGGTGATGCTCTGGGTATGCCCGTTCGTCTCGATGGACTCGCCCGGCTACCGCGAAATGGCGCTCGGAGTCAAGGATGCGGGAGTCAAGTGCGAGAAGGGCGGTCTCATCATCGATCCCGCCAACGGCGAGCCTGTCGCCGCGAAGTGGTGGAACGGCAAGTCCGCTTCGATCGACTTCTCCGATCCTCTTGGCGCGGCGTGGTTCGCCCGTCAGCTCTCCAGGCTTCAGGAGCAGTATGGCGTCGACGGCTGGAAGCTCGATGCGGGCGACACCGAGTCCTATCAGAAGGAATGGATCACCAAGGGCAACATCACTCCTTCCGAGATGTGCGAGGCCTACGCCAAGATCGGCCTCCAGTTCCCGCTCAACGAATATCGCGGCTGCTTCAAGATGGGCGGTCAGCCGATCGTCCAGCGTCTCTGCGACAAGGGCCACAGCTGGCGCGCGGTCCAGCAGCTCGTTCCAGACATGATTTCGTGCGGTCTTCTCGGCCATCCGTTCGTGTGCCCCGACATGATCGGCGGCGGCAGCTGGATGGCTTTTGCGCCTGACGCGCCTACGCCTTTCGACCCCGAGCTCTTTGTCCGCTCCGCCCAGGCTCACGCGCTCTCGCCGATGATGCAGTTCTCTGCGGCTCCGTGGCGCATGCTCAAGGGCGAATATCTCGACGCCATCCGCAAGTCCGCATGGATCCGCATGAAGTTCGCCGACCGTTATGTCGAACTCGCCAAGGAGTGCGCCAAGACGGGCGAGCCGATGCTCCGCAACATGGAGTACAACTTCCCCGGCCAGGGCTGGGAGACCGTTCGCGACCAGTTCATGATGGGCGACTTCCTCGTCGTCGCGCCCCAGGTCGAGAAAGGCGCCAAGGAGCGCAAGGTCATGATCCCGCCCGGGAAGTGGTTTGGCGACGACGGCAAGATCTATGAGGGGCCGCGCGTAATCACGACGCCTACGCCTCTTGACCGCATTCCCCACTTCGAGCGCGTCAAGTAAGACCTGAACTGAAAAGGCTGGAGCTGATTATGAAAAAGCTTTTGTTTGCATCTGTCGCGGCAGTCCTTGCCGGTGTCGTGAATGCCGAGGTTTGCGTCAAAAACGGCGAAACCGTCGCGTTCATGGGCGATTCGATCACTCAGCAGGGCGACACCTCGCCGGCGGGTTACGTCAATCTTGTCATGAAGGGGCTCGAGGTCGCCGGAGTCAAGGCCAAAAAGGTGCCTGCTGGCGTTTCGGGCAACAAATCGAACAATATGCTCGCCCGTCTCGATCGGGCCGTTATCGCCAGAAAACCCCAGTGGATGACGTTCTCGTGCGGTGTCAACGACGTCTGGCACGGCGACAAGGGCGTCCCTCTCGAGGAATACAAGGAAAACGTGACGAAGATTTTCGATAAGTGCGCCGCGTCAGGCGTCAAGGTTATTGTTCTTACTGCGACGATGATCGGCGAAGATCCTGCCAATCCCAACAACAGGAAGCTTGCCGCCTACAATGAATGGCTTCGCGCGGAGGCCAAGAAGCGCAATCTCCCTATGGCCGATCTCAACGCCGATATGCAGGCTATGCTTGCGGAAATCCGCAAGACCGACAAGTCTCGCGGTTTTAAGATTACTCGCGACGGTGTGCACATGGCCTACAGAGGCAACTGTATGATGGCGTGGGGCGTATTGAAGGCCATGGGCGTAGACGAGTCGATGAAGGACGCAATCTTTGCGGAATTCGACAATACGCCCGGCGCGTATGAGGTTTCTGTGAAGATATCGGCCAATGAGCGGGCCAAGCTTTCCGCCGAGGCTGCTGCCGCTGGCAAAAAGTTCAAAGAATACGCCCGCGAGAAACTTCTCAAGTAGACTTCGCGATTATGTTCGCCAGCTTCGCATCAGAAATGCTAGAGTTTGCGATGCTTCTCGCGTTCGGCTTTTCGTGGCCGTTCGCGATCTGGCGGACATACAAGGCGAAACGGGTCGACGGAAAGTCTCCCTACTTTATGATGATAGTCATCTTCGGCTATCTGTGCGGGATTTCGGCGCATCTTGTCGAAGGAACCAAGCTGTGGCTCTGTGCCGTTTATCTGATTGACATGAGTCTTGTCGCGACCGATCTCGCGCTTTATTTTCATTACTCGCGTAAAAATTCGAAATGAAACTGTACGTAGCGACCCACAATCAGCATAAGCTCCGTGAGATAGCGGAGATACTGCCGGAGTTCGAAATCGTGGCCGACGATCCTGCAGGGGTGGAGGAGACTTCCGATGAGTTTATCGGCAACGCCTTCATAAAGGTTCGCGCGATTGCGTCCAGGCATCCGGGCGAGTGGTGCATGGCGGATGATTCGGGACTTGAAGTTAATGCGCTAGGTGGCGCGCCTGGGGTAAGAAGTGCGCGCTATGCGGGGCGTGATGGCGATACACCTGCGAACAATGCGCTTCTTCTAAAGAATCTAGAGGGCGTTACGGATCGCGCGGCTAACTTTACATGCGCTATCGCGCTTATTGATCCCGATGGGCGCGAGCATTCGGCGATTGGCAAATCATTCGGTAAAATAGCTGAAAATCCTTCCGGTATTGAGGGTTTTGGCTACGATCCTTTATTTATACCCGAGAATTATTTCAGGTCGTTCGCCGAGCTTTCGGCCGGCGAGAAGAATGCGATATCCCATCGCGGAAGGGCGCTCGAAAAGGCGCGCGAGATCATCTGCTCCGTAAAGAAGCCCTCGGTCAAGTCGTGGCTCAGGCTTTTCAGGTTCGTAAACATCCCTACCGTTCCTGGCGATATCCTCGTCGGAGCGGCTGCGGCTGTCACGGCGCTTGGCTCCGCGATCTATTCGCCTTCGAAGATTTTCGCCGCGGCGCTTGCGTCGATATTCTTTTATCTTTTCGGTCTTGTCGACAACGATATCGTCGGCGCCAAAACCGACGAGAACCGTCCGATCGCGGACGGTGAAATATCGCTCATGGCGGCGCGCATCGTGCGCGGAGTGTTCTGGGCGGGTGCATTGGCGGTGGGCTTCTTCTTCAGGTTTCCCTCGCCGTGGTGGGTAGTCGCTCTGACCCTTCTGTGCTCGATAGTGATCTACAACAGAACAAAGCGCTCGCTTGTCATGGGGCTTTGCCGGGCGTTGAATGTCCTTTCCGGCGCTGTCGTTCTGCTCAACGGCTTTGACGTGCCGGGGGTGCGGCTCTTTGTTTTCGCCGGAACGGTTTCGGCCATCTGGTTCGCCTACGTTTCGTATTTGACGCACTATGCGTCAGACGAAAACAGGTATCCGTCGAAGAAGCCGTTTGTCAGGCTCTTGATTTCCGTCATAGTCTATCTTCAGCTTATGACGCTTATTGTCTTTGCGATTGCATTCCCCCCTGCAGATGCGATTCGTCACATGCTTTTCGCAGGTGCGGGGCTTTTGCTTTTGCTTAGGTTTTTGAAGATGGCGATGCGCGATGTCAGCGCCACATGAATGGGTTGCAGCCCTGTCGGATGACGGGCGCTGTCGACAGGGTGACGAGAAGGGAGTTTTCCGATGAAACCGTTGATGGCTTTTATTGTGACTGCGGCCTTGGTGCTGAATGCCGTTGCTGAAAAGCCCGTGGAAGTCCGTGTTCGCGACACGCCTCAAGGCCCGAAGCTTTTTGTCGACGGCGAGGCGGTCGCTCCGAGGTTCTTTTTCGGCTCGCCCCAGAACTTGACGATACTTTCGTGGCCCCGTAAGTTCGAACTCGTCATCCCGTTTGTCGCAGATGCCGATTCCGGTTCGGGAGCGGTCGAACTCAAGGTTTCCGAGAAGGATCCGCCGGTCTGGTTTTCCAGCGCGACAATCGTCGATGAGACCGAAGGGACGACGAACAGGCTTTCGGACGCGGAGGAAAAGAGCACTCGGATCTTCAGATGCGAGAATCTGAAATTCAAGAAGTCTCACCGTTACCGTTTTCATGTCTTTCATCGCGCCAAGCGAGATAGGATCAGTCTTGAGCATGAAATTTCTTATGCGCTGAACGACGGAACGAGGCATGTGCTGCCGCTTCCCTACGGCGATACTCTTGGCGATACCGTCCGCATGGCCGGAGAGCACGGCTACGATCTGGTGACGTTTTCAACCGAGAATTCCTGGGGTTGCCAGACATGGTGGGCGCCGCCGGAAAAGCCTCGCGCCTATGATGTCATTGACGAAATGTGCGAGAAGCTGATTGCCGCCAATCCGCGTGTTTTGCTGATTCCCCGCATAAGCGCCAATGCGCCCGGATGGATGCTGGAGCGCGATCCATCGCTCAAGATGAAATTCAACAACGATTTCACGATCGAGATGTCGTCGATTTCATCTCGCGAGTATCGCAAGGCCGCATGCGAGGAGGTCGAGAAGCTTGCGCGACATCTGAGGGCAAAGTTCCCGCGAAATTTTGCAGGCCTGCACATAAGCGGTCAAAATTCCGCCGAATGGTTCTACATGTTTTCGCAGACGCGCGATCTCTCCGGCTACGATGTTCACACGCGAGACGCGTTCAGACGCTACCTCGCTCGCCAAGGCGACAAGGACGCGATGACGGCGGAGGTTCCTGCGCCCGCAGAACGCCGCGCCAGGCGGCCCGGCAAAAGATTGGACCCCGAGCTTGACCGCCGCGTAATCGAATTCGGCCGCTTTAGGCAGGAGGAGATGGCGAGCTTCATAAACGAGCTTGGCGCCGCCGTCAGGCGCGGAACAGACGGCAAGTCGCTCGCCCTCTTTTTCTACGGCTATACATGGGAGGTCGGCGGCGTTCCCGCCGGCGCGGCCGAAACGGGACACTTTTTCGTGGATTGGCTTTTGAAGAACGCCCGCGAGAACATCGATGGCATTTCGGCTCCGTTCAGCTATGCGGAGCGAGGCTGGCCGGGTTCCATGGCTGTGATGAGCGCGGCCGAGACGATCATGCGAAACGGCATTCTCTGGATCAACGAAGACGATACGCGCACGCACCACGAGGAGCTGTGGAACGGCAGCGTAAAGGTAGGCGGCTTTGTCAACGATTCGCCGTGGAAGACACGCAATTTCCTTTTGCGCAATACGGCGAAGTGCATGATGCGCGGGCACGGAGACTGGTGGATGGATCTCTGCGGTAGAGGATGGTTTAGAGATGAGGAACTTTGGCGCTTAAGAAGCGCGTTAAAAGAGATGGATAATGCGCTTTTGAACCGTAAGGCGCCGTATACGCCAGAAATAGCATTGGTTTTAGACGAAGAGAGTCTAATGATGAACGGCTGGAATTCAGGCAGAATTGTAGGGCCGTTTTTAAGCCGAGTTGGTTTAGAGCGTTTAGGCGCGACTTATGGACAGTATCTCTTGGATGATGTTTTAGATAATCCGCCTGACGCCAAACTTTTTGTACTCGCCTTTGTAAGAGATTTATCCCCTGAGAAGCGCGCGAAGCTCGATGCGCTCAAGGCCCGCAAAGGCGTTCGTGTTTTCGAGGCGAAAAAGGGTGCCGACCTCCACGCCAGTGCGGTCGCGGCGGAGGCGAAGAAGGCAGGCGTTCATCTTTATGTGCCCGCGGGCAGTGCGTTCGTTTGCGCCGCTGAAGGGTATGTCGTCGTCCAGGCGCTTCGCGCAGGCGATCTGAAGCTCAATTTCGCGGGATGTCCGGTCGTCGATGTCTTGAGCGGCGAGAGGGTCTCCGAAACCTCCGAGGCCAGCTTGAAGTTCCGCCTCGGCGAAACACGTATTTTTAAAATCAAATAGAGTTTTGAGATGAAAGTCCTTTTTGCAAAATGGTATAAATGGATCCTTCTTCTGATGCTTGGGGGGGCCTACTTCTTTCATCAGGCAGACCGGGCAATCTTCGGTGTTCTTACGCCGTACATTCAGGCCGATCTGGGCTTGAATGAAATCCAGATCGGCCATATCACTACGGTGCTGTTCATCACGATCGCCGTATTCACCTTTTTCGCCGGGTTTCTGGGCGACCGCTGCAACCGCAAATGGATCATAACCTGTTCGCTTCTCTTCTGGTCGTGCGCGACTGCCGCGATAGGATTGATCGACAATTTCGAGATTTGGGGATTTACGGTTTCTGCTTTCGCGATGACGATGTTTCTGCGCTCGATTGCGGTGGGCGGAGGAGAGAGCTTTTATGCGCCCTCGGCGATGTCGCTTCTGGCTTCATGCCACAAGAACACACGCTCGCTCGCGTTTTCGATCCACCAGGCGGCCCTTTATTTCGGACTTATGATGAGCGGCGTTCTTGCCGCGAAGGTATTGGGGCTTTTGGGGTCGTGGCGCGCCGTGTTTGTGGTGTTCGGCCTGGCGGGGCTGGCGCTTGGAATGGTCTTTGTCTTTGCGTTGAAGGATGTCCCTCGCGAGGCTGTTGGCGAAAAGAGGGATAGGCTTCCTCTAAGCGCGTCGTTCAAGGCCTATTTCACGAATCCTTCCGCGCTTCTTGCCACTACGGGATTTATCGCGATCGTGTGCGTGAACAACGCCTATCTGACCTGGGCGCCGAAGATTTTTGCGGAGCGTTTCGATGTGGACGCCGGCGCTGCGGGGTCCCATACGATGTTCTATCATCATCTTGTGGCTTTTGTCGCGATTCTCATAGGCGGCTGGCTGACCGACAGGTTCGTTCGCATCATGCCGCGATTCCGCCTCGCGCTCCAGATAGTCGCGCTTCTGGGAGGAGCGGTCGCGCTCCTGCTCATCGGGCGGGTAGGGTGTTATGCGGCTGCGGTCGTGCTTACGGCGGTCTACGGGCTTTTCAGAGGGCTTTTCGAGGTCAATACCCACGCTTCGGTGTTTGATGTCATATCGTCCCGCCACCATGCCTCGGTGGTCGGGTTTATGCTCCTTCTGGCCATGTTTACGGGGGCTTTGTTTGCGGGCGAATTGATCGGTCGCATCTTAGCGAGTTTCGATGGCGCTGACGGGTGCTTTATCGTATTTGCGCTTATGGCCTCGACTTATCTGCTGGCCGCGATTTTGATGTCCGTTTCGTTTTTCTTTACTTTTAAAAAGGATTTGATAAAGAAAGAGGTTTTTGATAATCTTTAAAGAGGAAGAGGAGAAATTATGAAATCGATGCAGAGAAGAGATTTTGTTATAGGTTCATTGGCTTCATTCGGCTCGCTCATCGCGTTAAACGGTAGATCGGACACCGTACTTTCAGCTGTTCTTCCATCTGATACAGATGCTGTAGATGCTTCTGTAAAACTCAACGCTTTGGCTTACAATGTTGCCGTATTAGGCGATACGCATTATGATGCCGAGCCAGAAAGCGTCTATCACTCACATTATGACGAGAGTAATATCCACTCCAAGGTTCAGCATGCGGAGTTTAAGCGCAACGGTGAAATGTGGCGCGAGCGCTGCCCGCGGCTTCTCGCTGCGAGCGCTTTACTCGCTCGCCAAAACAAAACAGATTTCATTTTGCAGTTAGGCGACATAATCCAAGGCGATTGTGATCATGTGCCGACCCATAAAAAGATGCTTGATGACTGCATAAAAATGCTTAAAAAGCCATATCCCGGCGATATGCCGTTCTTGACGGTGGTCGGCAATCATGACTTTAGAGGCAAGGGCGCGAGAAAGGCATACTTCGATTTCGCCCATCCGTTCATGACGGAGCAGATCGAAAAGCTCACAGGGGCGAAGCTTGAAAAGCCGCTCAATTATCCTGTCATCAGCTTCAAAAAAGGCCCCGACCTCTGGATATTGTGCGATTTCGAAAAGGCCAACCTCAATAAGATATGCGACATCATTGATGAGGATGCGGCGGCGCGCCACGTATTTGTTGTTACGCATGGCCCGTTCACGACATACGCCAACACAAAATCATATCGCTGGCGTCTGGGCGGGGGCGCTCGCGCCGGCAAGTCTCGTCAGCGCCTTTTCGATACGCTCTCCAAAAGGCGCGGCATTGTGCTTTCGGGGCATACCCATTCAACTACCTGCTACCGTTTTGAGAACAACCTCGGATCGTTCTGCGAATTTACGGGCAATAGCGTATGGACGGGAAAATCCCCCGTTGATGCGACGCCTAAAAACTCAACGCCCGAGGAGTATGTTCCGGCTGAGAGGTTTCTTAAGATGATAAGGAATAAGGATGACTATTATTCTGAAATCAACTTCTTTAAACCGAGTCTTAAAGAATACTACGAAACCCGCGCCGCCGGACATTACAGATTGAAGGTTTCCGAAAATTCCGTCGAAATGGAGTTCTATCCTTGTGATGCGATTGTGCCAGGAAGGGTGTTCAAGTTAAAAGAGGTATAGGATTAAGTCGTAGTTGTAGAATGGAGTTTGGTAGTCGAAGTTTGGAGTCGAACCTAGGAAGGAATAGGAGGAATTGTTATGGATGTCCATCACACCCAATAAACTTTAGGACTAAACGCAAGTAATTCTTGCATTTACATAGCGCAAATACTACAAGGCGCTCAACGAGTCGCAGAAAAAGGGCGATGCCCTCGCCAAAATTTTGTGGTGTAGTGTTTCCTTCACATATTGCAATATATGAAGGAAGTGGTTGGGAGTTGTGGCCAAGAAGCATAAATTTGGTATAATATTCGCATATAAACGAGGTGGTGAAATGTCTTGTTGTGGGCTACCTGCTGGGGTTGAGGTGTAGTCAATAAATTGGTTTTTTTTAAATGAATTCACGAACTATAATTGAAGTAGTTGGCGCTATCATCAAGGATGGTGGGAAGTATCTCGTCGGGCAGCGTGCCGCGCACAAGACGCAGGGCGGGCTATGGGAGTTCATGGGCGGCAAGATCGAGCCGGGCGAAACTCCGGAAGAGGCGCTCGCGCGCGAATGCCGCGAAGAGCTCGCGCTTGAAATCGAAGGGGCGCGCGTCATCGATTCCGTCATCCACGAATATCCCGAAAAGACGATCCGCCTAACGCTTCTGGAATGCCGCTCCAAAGCCGGCTCCGTTCCGCAGACGCTCGAACATCAGGCGATTCGCTGGGTGACGCCGGAAGAAATGCGCGGCATGCCGTTTTGTCCTGCGGATGCGGAGTTGATTTCAAGGCTTTGAATCGGAGTCGTCGCAGCATTCCTATCTTCTGGAGCTTGTCGACAATCCCACCGGCCTTAGTGCCATCAACCCGGCGTGATACGATGGAAATGATACGCATCTTTTCGAGACCGGCGGCTTACCGATTAGCTTATACCTCACCTTTGTTCTCTTGGATGGTGCGTAGTATACATCTTCGTCTCTTCGGCTTCGTCCATTGCCGATAGACAAATCGAGTAGCTTTAGCGGATGGGTACATCGGTAGCGCTTTACTTCACATATTGCAATATGTGAAGGGGAGGGATATAATATGGGAGGTTGAAACGGGAGGTGAGAATGAAAGAAAGAGAGTTTTGGAAGGTTTGCAAAAAGCTCAATAACAAAAAGCTCAATAACGAGGAGCGCGTAGATGTGCTTCGGCGGGTTATGGCGGCGTTGGATCAGGACGGCTTGTCGGTTGGCGAGATTGCCGACCTTGTGCGCATCGAACAGCCGGCTACAAGTACGTATTTGATGCAGCTCGAGAATGATTGCGGGCTCGTCACATCGAAAAGGGCCGGGCGCTACTGCCTTTACCGGGCAGATCCGGATCATGCCGACGGAAAGGCGTCGCGACTGTTCGCGGCGTTGAAACCCTATTTCATGAAGGAAGCCCGTGGATTTGAATTTGTCAACGGAAAGCGTCCGGATAAGCCTATGTTTATGACTGTATTGCCGGCGCTTGCGAATAAGGCTCGCGCTAAGGTTGTCGGCATTCTTCGTGAGAAGGGACGAATAGACAAGCTCGCTTTGATGAAGGCGGCAGGGCTTGGCGAATTAAATATCATCAGGCATATGGCGTGCATTGTGGAGTGCGGGCTTGCCGGATTCGAGGATGGCGTCTATGTCTGGTGCGAACCGGACGACGAAATCGCACGTCTGTTCATACAGCTGTCGAAGTGCTGAGTTTATTTCACATATTGCAATATGTGAAGGAGAGAGTGGGGTGGGAGAGAGAATCTTATGCGGAAAATTCTTAAGGTGACAAAGTGGCAGTGGTAGGACTGACCGTTTTGTGCCAAAGTTTTGAGGCATAGAGTTTATTTCACATATTGCAATATGTGAAGGAGGGAGGGGTTTGGGCAGGGGGATGGGTGTTGTTGGGAGATGGGGCGGCTGGGGGTATTTTATGGGATTTGATCCTTAGCTATTTCACATATTGCAATAAGTGAAGGCGAGAATAGCTATTATCGAAGTGTTTTTTTTTGGGGGGTGGATTTGGTATAATATTGGCATATAGACGAGGCGGTGAAACGCCTTGTTGCCGCGTGTCTGGAGCACGCGTAGAGAATTTAGTTAGCGCATTGACGCTCCGAGTACTGAAATCTGTAAAATTGTCACAATCGGCAGAAATAGTGAGATAATACAAAAGGTCAGAATAAAAATGAAGGTTGATTATATAAGAACATGGATCTTATCAACTATCATAACTTCTATGTCCATATGTTGCCTTGATGTAAGGGCTAGTTCTTATACAATGGATAGCCCAAAATTGACAAGAAGAAGACAGCGTATATCAGAAAATAGGAGTGGACAAAGAGCTTCTCAGTCTAAAAATTCATTAACATCGAATCGGTTGTATAATCAATTTAACGGACTTTTCGGTAAGAAAATTGCGGAAAAAATAGAGGATGTTCCATCTGATTTGTCAGCGGAATCTAAGATATATTTTATTCCAGAAAAACAATTTCTCGGCTATAACGTTTATTACGTGTGTGTAACCCCGAAAACGCATCTTGTTTATAAAATCGTGGCTTGCGCTGTATCTTATAAAGAAATGATTAATGATAAGAAGATGCAAGACGCATTTCCGCTGCCGAAATCTTTAGAAGTTAACGAATTGCCAATCTTGGCTAAGATAGCAATTGAAAAGAAATATGACGCGGAAATGGAAGAGAAGTCTGATATGGTTATTAGGTATGAACTGGATGGAGCATACCGAGATAGAATAAGGAGGATTTCTGTTCTTGGTAGTTATGGTAATAGTTCTGTTTCTCTAGTTGATTCTTTGGGATATGCGCAGGCCAAAAAAGAACAGGCTGAGTTGGATGTCGAAAAAGCTAAGCGAATTGATGCGCGAAGAAATGCGACTGCCCGGGATGCTATAGATGCGTTATAATAGCAAAATGCTTCGACTTTTTAATATTAAAGGTTCGCTATAATTGAAAATGTCTTGTGTAAATGTGATAGAAGTAGTTGGAGCTGACCTTTTGTGTCAAAATTGCGGATGGCAGTGTGTATGTTAGGTCCACAAATCGTCACAAATTTCCACTAATTGATTTGTGTCGATATGTGCAGATTTGTGGATAAAGTTTTTTTTGACAGGATTTACAGGATTAACAGGATTGGGGTAGGTGTGGTTTATATTTTATGATAAAAGGTGATTATGACTAGATGGGAAAAATTTAAAGAGGAGTTTGAGAGAGGCTTAAGGATGCCGTCCGGACCGGATGATTCACGCGACGGTCCGCAGTCGTGCCTTGAGTGTATTTTTTGGTTTGTCGGGATAATCATTTTATGCGTTATTCTTGCGCTGCTGAAAGCGTAATCCGACAAGCGACGGTTGCGCAAGTCGGTTGGCGGGGCGTGGTATGTTTTAAGGAAAGAAGTGCGCACCTCTTGGTCGAGAAGTGCGCGCTTCTTATAACACTACTAGCTATCATAGGTGGAATCTCAATTGCGGAATTTTGTGATTCTTAATTATAATCATGCTTAATGTGAGTTTTAATGAAATTTTAATGTCTCACATTGTTCCGCCTGACGATATATGGTAAAATATAGATAAATATTATGAATTGCGTTGATATATTCTCTGGATGCGGAGGACTCACTCTCGGCTTGCACAAGGCTGGGGTTAAGGGCGTTTTTGCGATAGAAAAGAGCGTGGATGCGTTCAAAACTTTGCAACATAATTTGATAGATCGCCTGAATCATTTTGAATGGCCGGATTGGTTGCCTTGTAAAGCTCAAGATATTAATAAGGTTTTAAAAGAACATAAAGAAGAGCTTGAAGCAATGCGAGGGCGTGTTGATTTGTTGGCAGGGGGGCCTCCGTGTCAGGGTTTTTCTCTTGCCGGACGACGTCGGCATAGTGACAAGCGTAATTCACTTGTTCATTCCTATATTGCGATGGTGGATGCTATTCAGCCGAAATGTTTGCTTTTAGAGAATGTAAAGGGTTTCGTAATCCCATTCAAGGTGAATGGTGAAGAACGGCAGTATTCATCTTTGGTCGTTAAAGAACTTGAAAAGCGGCATTATGAAGTAGCGTTTAAGTTGGTAGATTTCTCTTCTTTTGGAGTTCCCCAGAAGCGGACTCGGTTTATTTTGATTGGTGTATCTCAAGAACTGCGGATGCGAGGTGTTCATGCTGAGGATTTTTTTGTGTCACTTGATGTGCGTCGAGAGGCGTTTTTAAAGGATAAGGGATTGCCTTTAAAAGGAGTCTCTTTGAGTGCTGCGATTTCGGATTTACGCCAAACTAATGGATGTTTTCATTCAGATGAATTTAAGAGGTTCGAATTTGGTAAATATGGTAAAGCTACAACGTCATATCAGCGGATGATGCGCCGTGATGTTGTTCGTGGTGGAAATCCAGACAGTCATCGCTTTGCGCATCACACAAAAGATATTCAGTCTCGTTTTCAGGCAGCGATAGATGAAAAGATGTCACCTACGGAATATCGGAAAAGGTTTTCTCTCAATAAGTCTAGTACGAAACGTCTGCTTCCGAGATCGCCTACGCCAACGCTTACCACATTGCCTGATGATTACATCCATTATTGCGAGCCGCGCATACTCACGGTGCGGGAATATGCCCGCATACAGTCCTTCCCGGATGATTACGAGTTCAAGGGCAAGTACACGACCGGCGGTAAACGGCGTGTTCTGGAAGTGCCGCGGTATTCACAAATTGGCAATGCTATTCCACCCTTGTTTGGTGAGTTGGCAGGGCAGGTCTTGATGGAGATGTGTGATGGCGAAGCGTAAATTCAAGGTCAGTGCGGAGCTTAAGAACATCATCGGTCGTGATTTGATTACTGATGATTTCGTGGCTATTTTCGAATTGGTTAAAAACTCGTTTGATGCGCATGCGACACGAGTTGATCTTGTTTTTAATTTAGACGAGAAGAGCAACCCTTGTTTGTACGTTATTGATAACGGCAAGGGGATGTCCGTTTCAGACATTGATCACAAGTGGCTATTTCTGGCTTATTCGGCAAAGAAAGAAGGTGAGGAGGATCCTCGTTTGCCGAATGCCAAGAATCATTATGCAGGGAACAAGGGCGTAGGTCGGTTCTCGTGTGATCGACTTGGCCGGGTGCTTACGATTGAAACGCGAAGCACCAAAGATGGTCCGGTGAATGTCCTTGATGTTGCATGGGGAGCATTTGAGAATCGTGCCAAAACAGAGTTTCAGGATGTAGAGGTTGACTTGACGTCCAGAACAGGATTTTCTCGCGTAAAGAATTTTACGGCGCAGCTTAAGACGGGGACTGTACTTAAGATTTCTGATCTGCGTGATTCTGATTCGTGGACTCGGGATAAGCTGAGGGAACTCAAGAAGTCCTTGATGAAGCTCATAGATCCGCTTGGGGGTGTTGTCAGCAAGAGGAAGATTATCATTTCGTGTCCTCGCGAGCAAGATAAGGACGATGAAATTCTTAAAAATGGCGAAGCAGGAGAGAATATTCTTGATGTCATCAACGGCGAGGTTGATAATCGGGTGTTCGGCGAGTTGATGGCGAAGTCAACATCCATCGACGCAAAACTAATGGGTGAAGAGCTTGCCGTTTCTTTGTTTGACCGTGGGCGTTGCATTTATAAGACGACAGAAAGCATTGCCGATCGGTTTTCTTATCTTGTTGGGTGCGATCTTGCTATTCAGTTCGGTTATCTGAATCGCGCAGCTAAGATGCATTTTACGAAACGTATGGGCATGGAGCCTGTCCAATACGGTTCACTGTTTCTTTCATTGAATGGATTTCGCATTTTTCCTGTTGGCGATGAAGGAGATGATTTTTGGGGGCTTGAGCATCGTAAACAGCAGGGGTACAGTCGTTATTTGGGAACGCGAGAGATTTTTGGCTGCGTTCGTCTTGTCAGCGATGACGGCGAATCTTTTAAGGAGTCGTCAAGCCGTGATAAGGGTCTGATTTTGACATCGGCAGTAGAAGATCTCAAAGAGCTGGTCTTGTACTGTACGCGCAAGCTTGAGGCGTATGTTACCACCATCTTATGGCCAGATAAATTTGAGAAGGACGAATTGACGACGAAGGGGCTTTTGTCTGAGGGGAATCGGGCGAAAATCATCTCGTTCATCCGGAAGATATCTCAAGCGAAGGGCGTTACAGTTGTAGACTATGACAGGGACATAGTTTCAATCCTAAATGAAAAGGGCGTAACGAACAATGTCTGGCTTGATGACTTGAGGAAGATCGCCGAGAAGCATCAGGACAAGAAGCTGTTGAGTAGGATTACGGAGGTTGAAAAACGACTTGCCGATGTTGTAAAGCGGCAGCACGAAGCCGCTAAAATTGCTCAACAAGAGCAGGACGCGAGGATGCGTTCCGAGCAAGCGAGGGCGAAGTCTGAACATGCGAGAAAGGCGGCCGAACGCAATCTGGAGGAAGAAAAGAAACGGTCTCTATTCTTGACGTCGATTAGCTCCGTAGATAAGGATGCGCTCGAGTGTTTCCTGCATCAGATCGGAATTGACGCTAATTCTGCAAAGGTTGATTTGGAAAACGCGCTTATTTCAAATCGTGAATTGTTGAAGAGTAACCCTAATTTTCTGGAGAAGTTGTCTCGGGTAATGATGTGCCTTGAGTCGGTTAATTCTTTGGCACATTTTGCGACGCGGGCCAATTTCCGATTGAACGCTCGTGAGATTACTGCCGATATTGCGAAGTTCATTAAAGAGCATGTTGAACAAATATCACGCATTTACGTCGCTCGAATCACCCTCCTGGTTGAGGGGACTGTGCAGGAAAGTGTTCGTAAGTTTAATCCGATGGAGATTGCGATTGTTCTTGACAACCTCATTAGTAATGCTAAGAAGGCACGTGCCAATCGTGTAGTCTTTAGTTTTTCAGAGGATGCTAAATTTTTGAGTATTGCGGTTTGTGATAATGGAAGAGGTTTAGATCCTTCTTTGAATGCTACAGACTATGATCAGCTGTTTTCTAAGGGTTTTTCGCGTACTGACGGGTCTGGGTTAGGACTTTATTTTTGCAAACTTTTTGTTGAAAAACTAGGTGGGCGCATATTTGTTCAGCCGAACCAAAGCGGACAGGGGACAGAATTTATAATGAGGATTCCTAAGAAATGAGGCGAGAATATCAGATTTTATGGATTGATGACCAGACCGAGTTGCTTCATGGCTATCGGGAGAGTGTACAGATCCATCTTGGCTCAAAAGGTTTTGACTTGAAGGTGAAGGAGGTGTCTGAGGTTACCGAAGAAGTTATTTCGGGAATCGAAGAAGATCTTAAGCATTTAAATCCTTATAATCTGATTTTGGTTGACCACAATCTTGCTGATGGACAGAAGGGTGCATCTTTTGCAAAGCGGCTACGTGATGTGATCTACACGGATATCGTGTATTATAGCGATGCAGATATCACGGAATTGAGAGCTAAATTGTTCGAAGAGGAGGTTGATGGCGTTTACATATCGAATCGTATGAGTTTGCATGATGATGTTAAGAATATCATTGATGATCAGATTAAGCGTGATTTTGATGCGATCAACATGCGGGGGTTTATGTTGGATGCCCTGAGTCAGATGGAAGGTTTGTTGCGAGATAAGTATGCGGAATATTTTTGGGGGTTGGAAACGGAAGAACGCGAACAAAAGATTCAAGAGCTGCTTGATGCAATTGAGTCTCGACAAGAGGCGTGTTTGTCAAGAGTTAAGCGGATGTGTAAGGCTGGCGACGTGGATAAGCTTTTGCATTGCACAGCACTGGTGACGCTTGATGTAGTGCGCGAGGCTCTGAAAGGTATGGTAAAGGATGGCGAGCAGATACTCGGGCAGGATTCAGACTTCGCGAAATTGCAAAGAAATCGGAACCGCTGGGCGCACGACAGTATAACCCTTAGTGGTGATAAGCAGCGGATAATACTTGCCAATGACAAAGAGAACATAGATGGATATGGACGTGAGGATTTTAAGACGATGAGGGTGTTGCTGGCAAGTGTTGAGGGGGCTATAACAGATGCTCTTGGGCAATTAGTGTTGAAACCCGCCAATCGAATCGATGAATCCTGATTTGAGATGAGACAATGACGGATGATTCATCGCATTCGGGAAAACATATGTTTTGATGTTGTAAAGTCACATCGTGAGAAAAGAAATCAGAGTGTGCATATGACAATGATAGAAGCATGTTTAAATAAAGTATTCAACTTTATACAGCAAAAGAACAAACTTGGATTTGGTATTTCAAGTCCGCAAGCCAAGAAGCTCGAAGATGCGGTAAAAAGACTTGAAGAAGAGTTGATAGTAGCAAATGTTTTCCCTGCAGATTGGACCGCAAAATACAGTATCGGCAAGGGTAATCTTGCGTCTGTGATGTGGGTAGTGTTTTTGCCGCCGGAGCAGACAACGCAGGATGGCATTTATGTTTCTATTTGTTTTGGCAAGGCAGGAAACGGTTTGGTCGCGGGGTGTGCAATTTCAAATACATCGCAAAAAAAATATAGCCCTTTTGTTAAAACTGTAGACCGCGGACAGTCTCCTGTGGTTGATGTTGATGGCACACGCCGTGGAACACATTATAATAATGGCTATGTTAATCCATTGGAGGTTATAGCAGGTACGGTAGACGAGAATGCATTTTTGAAGCACTTGAAGGATTCGGTTCCGATTTGCTTGAAAGCGATTGCGGATTTCAATAAGATCAAAGGGAAGGCGATTATTATGCCGGTAGATCCCAAAGGGCAAGTTATTACCTTCGGTGCTCCGGGGACTGGAAAGTCGCATGAGATCAAGATTGAAATTGCAGGCAAGACATGGTTTCGCACGACATTTCATCCGGATTCGGATTATGCATCATTTGTTGGCGCGTACAAACCGGTGATGAAGGATGATGGGGTCTCATTGACTGAAGTTTTGCATAAGGATGCTGCCGGGCAATTGGTGGTAACGGAAATCCATGATCAGCGCAAGGGGATTGCGTATGGGTTTGTGGATCAGGTTTTTACTAAGGCATATGTCGAGGCGTGGCGGCAGCAGAAAAAGGCTGCAGCCGGTATGACGCCAGAGCCGGTTTATTTGGTGATTGAGGAGATTAACCGCGGCAATTGTGCGCAGGTGTTCGGTGACATCTTTCAGCTGCTGGATCGCAAGTCGGTGGGATTTTCTGAGTATTCCATCGAGCCAGATGCGGACCTCGGATGTTTTATCGGCAAGGAAATTGCCAAAGAGGCGGCGACGATTGATTCTGCGCGGAAGGCGCAAATCACCGCGCTTTATCCTGAAGCCACTTTTGATGTGGTGGGTGAGGTGTTGTCTGGCAATCGGTTGCTCTTACCAGACAACCTTTTCATTCGCGCGACGATGAACACGAGCGACCAGTCGCTCTTCCCGATGGATAGCGCGTTTAAGCGGCGTTGGGATTGGAAGTATGTGCCGATTAAGAATATGAATCTGGGTTGGGAGATTGTTGTCGACGATTGCGAGGTGGATTGGTGGAAGTTTCTGGTTGCGATTAATAAGATCGTGAAGGGCGTCACCAATTCAGCGGATAAGCAGCTCGGCTATTTCTTCGTGAAGGCGAAGGATTCGGTGATTGACGAAAAGATGTTCGTCAACAAGGTCGCGTTCTATCTGTGGAACGATGTGTTCAAGGATTGTGAACTTGATGGCGACGCGTTCAAGATTACTCGCGATGGCGGCGAGGTCGATGTGCTTGTGTTTCAGGATTTCTTCAAGGATGACGGGACGATTGATAAGGAGGTGCTGAAGGACTTCTTGACGAAATTGGTGCCGCAACCGGAGCCGGAGAATGATGCCGCCCCGCAGGCGGATGTTGGGGCTTGAGTCTAGGCGTGAATAAGGTTTCGATTAGATTCTTTAATGACCGGGAGATTCGCGCGGTGTGGGATGACGCCGCAGCGAAATGGTGGTTTTCGGTCCTTGATGTTGTCGGGGCTTTGAACAACGAGCCTGATTATGCGAAAACGCGTAACTATTGGAAGTATCTCAAGGCGAAATTGAAACGGGAGAAATCCGAGTTGGTTAGTGCCACTACCCAACTGAAACTTGCCGCAGCAGACGGGAAGCGATACAAGAGCGATGCTCTTGATGCGGATGGTATCGTAGCTCTCGCAAAAGCGATGCCGAACAATCGGGCTGCGGCTTTTCTGGATTGGTTCCTGTATTCCGACAATACCATTGATGCGAAATCCAAGCAAAAGGCGTATGCGCTTTTTGAAAGTGGCATGTTCGAGTCGATTGAGCCGGGTACGGTGAAGGGGCTGCAGCAGATTCACGCTTATCTCTTCGGCGGACTTTACGATTTTGCGGGACAGATCCGGACGAAGAACATTTCGAAGAGTGGATTCACCTTTGCGAACGCCTTGCATTTCCCGGAAACATTGTTTGCGATCGAACGGATGCCGGAGACGACGTTCGGCGAAATCATCGACAAGTACGTAGAAATGAATGTGGCGCATCCGTTCATGGAAGGGAACGGGCGCTCGACGCGTATCTGGCTCGATTTGATGCTGAAACGCTCGCTAAAGCGGTGTATTGATTGGAGCTTGGTGGACAAGCGTGCCTATCTTGCCGCGATGGTGGAGAGTGTGGCATCGTCGGCGGCGCTAAAGCGGCTTCTGAATGGTGCGTTGACGGACAAGATTGATGATCGTGAGATGTTCATGAAGGGCATCGATTATTCCTATTACTACGAGGAGCCCTAAGCCGTGCAGATTATCATCGAGGGGTATCAGTATCCTGCAGGATCGGTTGACAAGGTCCTGTGGGAAGGTGCCTTTCAGACGGTGGATGGCAAGGTCTCCATCGGATATGTGGGGTATTATTGGAATGATCGGCTGAAGGATTCGGTCTTTGTTCTGCCGAAGGTTTTTCTGGAACCGGATGCGAACAAACAAGATCTCGTTTTTGGCAAGTATAAGCCTGAGGATGTCATAGATGTCTCCAATAAGAAATTTACGAAGGGCGAACGGGATTTCATCTATGGCTTTGCGGTTTGGATTTATCGGACACTCTCAGTTTTCAAGGCGGCGAATCCCAAGAGCGATATCATTCTGCACGAGTATGTTTCGCAGATGGGGCGGGGACGCAAACGGCTTTGCAACACGTTCTTGGATATTGTGTTGTCACTGATCGATTTCCAGAAGCGCAATCGCGACTTCATCGTGTTCGTCACGAAGCTGAAGCACAGCGGGTACAACAGGATCAATTGGACCAAGACTGTCTCCAAGAAACAAGCTGTTTTTCTTGATGGAAAGACGCCGATCTATGCCTCGGTCGTTAATCGCAAGAAGGAAATAGACCAGGAGGAGGAGCTTTTTTGCATCTTCTATTCGATTTTGAGATATATCAAGGACGAGTATGGGTTCCCGATTCTTTCCGAGCTCAATTACGAGCTGATTCCGGCGGCGAAGTTCAAACGGTACCTGGCGGGCTATGGTAAGACGCGGCTTCTGCAGATCAAGTACAGGTATTTTTCGGACAAGATGTTGGCGCTGTGGGAACTTTGCTACACGTTCTTTGACCAGAGCAATAGGATTTCGATCTCTACGGCCCGCAAGGAATATCTCCTGGCAAAGAACTTCAACATTGTCTTCGAGGCGATGATTGACGAGCTGATCGGAGATAAACGCAAGGACTTGCCGGAGGGACTCAAGGATCAGGAAGACGGTAAGATTGTCGACCACATGTATTCCTATCGCGGATTGACTAATAATGACGAGCAGGGTCGGAACGTTTATTACATCGGCGATAGCAAGTACTACAAGATGGGGAACCGTGTCGGGACGGAATCCGTCGCCAAGCAGTTCACCTACGCACGGAATGTCATTCAATGGAATTTGAATATCTTCCTGAACGATGACTCGAAGGACGCTAAATACCGTGAGAAGTTTCCGAAACTGCGGGATGATGTGACGGAAGGGTATAATGTTGTTCCGAATTTTTTCATCAGTGCAGGCGTGAATAAGGATCTCAAATATAACGAGGGAAGCATCGAACGGCGAGAGGGGTCGGAATTGATTTCACGGCAGTTTGAGAATCGTCTGTTCGACCGCGACACGCTGATCATTGCCCATTACGACATCAACTTCCTTTTTATCGTTTCGCTGTATGCACGGGCGAATGCTTCTGTGAAGTTGGCTTGGAAAGAGAAGATGCGTAAGCGTTTTCGCAAGGACATTCAGGAAATGCTGCAGAAGAAGTTCAAGTTCTATGCGATGACTCCGAATGCGGATGTGGACGCCGAGCGGTACATCAAAGACAACTTCCGGCTGCTGTTGGGCAAAGTGTTTGCGCCATACAGTGACAGTCATGAGGAGTCAACCTATTATTCGCTTGCTTTAACAAATCCGGATGCGATGCCGGCGAAGACAGCAACGGATATCAAGAGGCGGGATGCTGTAATTGCGGAGAATGAATCGGTCTTTGAATGTCTGCAGGATGCTTTTGTGATCAAGGATTGTCCGTTGGGTATGGATCCAAGCAAAGTCGTTAAAGGTGTACTGCCAGTCAAGGCGCCTGTCGTTGCAGAGAGCTTACTCACGCGGCATTATCTTGAAAATTATGTCGACAAGTATGTTCTCGTCGGGTGTGTGCCTGATCAGGCGCATTGGGATTGGATTTTCTCGCGTAAGGGCAAGTATAAGCGAGATGACATCTACAATGTTCGATTGGGTGATCGACCTGGCGCGGTCAAGAAGAGCAATGTTAAAGTCAGATCGCCCAAGTTTGTGGTGATGTACGACAAGGATAATCCTTCGACGCATAAGGTTTATCGCGTTCGCAATCATGCGGTTATCAAGAAGGAAAGGATTGCGCAAAGCGGGTATCCAAATCCGAAAGGAGACTATTTCTGCTACATTCTTGATGAACCGGTCTCGTTGGGCGTTATAGATTTGTCCAAGTTGCTGTCCGAGAACATGGTTGATCCGAAGCATCCATATAAACCGATTTACTTAACCGCACAAAAGGTTAAGGAGTATGTTTCATGATATCATTTGAACTGCGCGGAAACTTGGGAGAATGTGAACATGGAAATAAAACTGAATGACATATTGCGGCTGACGGACGAGGAGATCGCCCGGACGAAGGTCAGGTTCAACGCCGACTATGGAGGTGAAGACGCGATAGACATCTACAAGCGCGATCCTGAGAGGGTGAACAGTT
>JAZOQY010000043.1:0-117457 GCA_045656285.1 Kiritimatiellia bacterium | reverse complement strand
GGGGATAGGGGTTAGGGGTCAGGGGATAGGGGTTAGGGGTTAGGGAAGCATTTCGTTTAACTCCTTTACTGACTCCTGACCCCTGACTCCTGACCCCTGACTCCTGACCCCTGACTCCTGACTCCTGACCCCTGACTCCTGACTCCTGACTCCTGACCCCTGACTCCCGAGAAGTGACTTTCTTCTCTCCCGTCAGATACTGCGCTGTGAGAGACCCGCATTTCAGAAGCCCGTTAAAATCGCCTTGATACATGACGCGACCGCCCTCGCGCCCGGCGCCGGGACCGAGATCGACGATCCAATCGGCCGCTCGCATCATCTCCTCGTCGTGCTCGACGATGACGACCGTATTTCCGCGATCGCGCAGCCCCTTCAATGTGGCGATAAGCCGCTCGTTGTCGCGCGGATGAAGACCGATGGTCGGCTCGTCGAGAACGTAAAGAACACCCGTCAATCCCGATCCGATCTGGGTCGCCAGACGTATGCGCTGCATCTCTCCGCCCGAAAGCGTCGACGATGCGCGCTCGAGCGTAAGGTAATCAAGCCCGACATCGACAAGGAATTTCAGACGCCGGCGGATCTCCTTCATCACTTCGCCGAGACCCGCGAACCGCGCATCCGCCTTCTCGTCGATCGAATCGAAGAACTTGAGGGCGTCCGTAATGCTCATCGCCATCACTTCCACGATCGTCCTTCCGGCGACGCGCGCGGCACGCGACTCGGGCCGCAATCTCGCGCCGTTGCACTCGGGGCAGACCTTGTAGCTCTGATACGATTCGTACTTCGCGCGCGTCTCGTCGTCCTCCGCCTCTTCAAGACGTTTCTGAAGAACCGCGAGCACTCCCTCGAAGGGCCTGTCGACACTGCGCCACGGAAGGACGAGATCCTCCTTGAAGCCGTGCATCAGGTTTTTGCGGAAAGCCGCCGGAAGCTTTTCGTAGGGCGTCGAAAGATCGACATTGCACTGCTTCGCGATCTGCTCCAGAAGCGCGTTGTAGTACATGATCGCATTGTGGCCCGCACGCCGCCACGGATGGATGCACTCCCTCAAAGGCAGCGTCTTGTCGGGGACCACAAGATCCTCGTCGAAGAAATAGAGCTGGCCCAGGCCCGAACATGCCGGGCACGCGCCGAACGGCGAATTGAACGAAAAGCTGCGAGGCTTGAGCTCGTCGAAAGAAATTCCGCAATCGACGCAGGCGTTCAATTCGGAATATGTGACGCTCTTGCCCGTTTCGACATATTCGACGCTCAGCATCCCGCCGCCGGCCTTGAGCGCGAGCTCCACAGAATCGGTAAGGCGGGTCCTGTCGCAGGGAAGCGAAATACGGTCGATGACGATATCGATGTTGTGGGATTTCTTCTTGTCGAGCTCCGGAGCCTCCTCCAGAAGACAGGCGATCCCGTCAACGCGGACACGGGCGAACCCTTTGCGCTTGAGCTCCTCGAAGACGGACTCGTGACGCCCCTTCTTCCCCTTTACGACAGGCGCATAAATCATCGCCTTGCCCGCCGTCTTCAGAACGGCATCAACGATCTCCTCCGCGCTTTGACGGCGGACGGCCCTGCCGCATTCGGGACAGTGGGCTACGGCCGCGGAACCGTAGAGGAGTCGCAGGTAATCGTGTATCTCGGTCACAGTCGCAACGATCGATCTTGGATTGCCGCTCGTGGTGCGCTGCTCGATCGAAATCGCGGGGCTCAGGCCCTCGATCTTCTCGACTTCCGGTTTCGCAAGCCGGTCGAGAAACTGCCGCGCATACGCCGAAAGCGATTCGACGTATCTGCGCTGGCCCTCAGCATAGAGCGTGTCGAACGCAAGCGACGACTTGCCGCTGCCGGAAAGCCCGGTTACGACCGTGAGCGAATTGCGAGGGATCGTGACATCGACCCCTTTGAGATTGTGCATCCGCGCATTCGTTATCTCGATGTCCATCAAACTACTTCGTCTCTTCCAGGGCCTCTTCTTCGCGCGACCTCAGCAGCAAGGAAGGATTATCCCGGATTTCGTCGGCGAACACCCTCAATGATGCGGACGCGACCGAAAGGTTTTCCAGAATCTCCTTGATGTCGGGACTGGAATATTCAACCAGTTCATTCAGATTCGAAGTGAGTTTGGCGGTCGTTTCGACCGTCGCAACCACGTTGCTGCCCAGCTGGGGAAGATTCATGCTGCTCAGATGGTTCGCCGTTTTTGTAAGGGAATCGGACAGACTTTCAAGCAACGACGGCTCCGGAGGAACAAACACATTCTGCGGAGACCAGGTGATCGGCGCTTGCTCTCGCAAGACGCGCGGATAATCGAGGTCCAGCCTAGACAGACCCGTTATGCCGTTGGTGCGAAGCGTAGCCCTAAGACCGCTTCGGGCCTTGTTCTCCAGCGCGGACGCAGCCTCTTCGCCTTCGCCGAACCCCATCAATTCGGTATCGACCGAAAATACGATATGGATCTTTTCGCGATCGGTCTCGCTGGCCGTCGGATAATCGCGCCCGATGAACGAGATGGACTTCACGGTGCCGACCTTCACACCGCGAAACGAAACGGGGCTTCCTACGCTCAACCCCGAAACGGGCTTGTCGTAATATGTTTCGACCAGCATCTCTGTCGACGTTTTCGCATAACCCAGAAAATACGCCACTGTCGCGATTATCGCCGCCAATCCGACGACGACTATGAAACCTATCTTGGCATAACTGAGTGAATTTTCTCTGGACATCAGACACCTCCCCTGTTAAAGAATCGCTTCACAAAAGCATCCTGGGTTTTAAGTTTAAGTTCTTGAGGGACACCAAGCCCAACCATCCCGCGACGCTCTCTGTCAAAGACGGCGCACCGATCCACAATCTTGAAAACGCTTTCAAGCTCATGCGTGACAATCACAAACGTCGTGCCGCCGTCCTGCCTCAACCTGAGAATCAGATCGTCAAGCTCCGAAGAAACTATCGGATCGAGACCCGCGCTCGGCTCATCGAGGAAAACGACCTCGGGGTCGAGCGCCATCGCCCTTACCATCGCGACACGCTTGCGCATGCCGCCGGAGATTTCAAACGGCATCTTGCCAGCAGCGTCTTCGAGCCCCACGCTCTTCAGCAGCTCCATCGCGCGCTCGCGGCGCGCCTTCCTCTTGAGACCCGCCAACTCTTTCATGGGCAGCATCACATTCTCGAGACACGTCATCGAACCGAAGAGCGCTCCGCTCTGGTACATGACTCCTATCTTTTTGCAGAGCTCGGCTCGGGTGTCAAAATCCCACTCCAGCCCCGCTATGCGGACATTGCCGCCAAGGACGGGATTCAATCCGATCATGTGCCTCATCAGCGTCGACTTGCCGCAGCCGGAAGTTCCGAGAAGACCGAATATTTCGCCTTTGAAAACATCGAAGCTGACATTCTCGAGTATGACGGATCCCGGATATCCGGCATCGACATTCTGAAGCTGAATCATTATCTGTCTTTCCACGCCATCCCCCCCCCCGTTCAAACGTCGCAGATGTAGCAGAAGACGGCCCAAAGCCCGTCAATGACGGCTATCGAAACTATACCGCTCACAACAGCCTTCGTCGTGGCAACACCGACCGCATCGGCCGTCGACCTGGCCCGCATCCCGGCATAGCAACCGACTAGACCTATCGCAAAACCGAAAACGGCCCCTTTGATCAGGCCGAGAATAACGGGAAACACCGTCATCGACCCGTTGATGCGATCGACAAAGACTTCAAGCGGCACTCCCATGAACGAGAGGACCGCCCCGCCGCCGACAAGGCTCGCGATCTCTGCGAAAACAGTCAATATGGGCATCGCGAACACCGCCGCCAACACCCTCGGCGGCACCAGAAAACGAACGGGCGAAATGCCCATCGTCTTCAATGCGTCAAGCTCCTCGCCCACCTTCATCGTGCCGATTTCGGCGGCGAACGCGCTGCCCGAACGGCCCGCCAGCACTATCGCCGTCACAAGCGGGCCAAGTTCCCTGAACAAACCCATCGCAAGAAGATCGGACACATAGACTTCGGCTCCGAACATCTTGAGCGCAGCGGCAGACTCAAACGCGAGAATCATGCCTAGAAGAAGACCTATCGCCGACGTGATGAGCAGACCGTCAAACGCGGCGCGCTGAAAGGCCAGGAAAAAGTCGCCGTAACGAAAGCGCAACGGATGGAAAAGAGCTTCCGCGAAAGCGCATGTCGCCTCTCCGACATATGCAAACAAGTCTGCGCACGAACGATACATGCGCGCAACCTTTCCGCCGAAGAGGGAAAAAGGATTTGACACGTCAGAGCCTCTTTATGGCCTCGCTCATCGCGCGTGTAAACGCAATCGAGAAAGACTTTGAATAATCAGCCTCATCTGTAGGCGCCGAGGCTTCGGCATGCGAAACCGAGACGACATTGCGGGATTCCAAAAGTCTGAGCATCACGCCTACCGAAGCTTCACGCCTGCCGGACTTTCGGCAATCAAGCGCGAGGCGCGTGACGATTATCTCAATTTTCAGCGGCGACTGCACAGATGTCTTGGAGTCTAGAACAGTCTCGGCGAATCCGCTGGATTCGAGAGAGTCGTACACGGCCCTGGAAAGAAGCCGGGACGGGGCAGAAGCGAACGCGTTGCATGGATCGAACGCCACCGAACCGTCAGGTCGCATGACCACGAGCGAGGTCTCGTCGTAAGGGGCGCAAACCTCTATCCGCGCGATTTTCACGGACGGACGTTTTGCCGTAGCCGCAACCTTGGACATCTCGCCTCTTATCTCGCCGATAACCCATTTTTTAGACGTCTGCTTCACTGGCGAAAGGCAGCCGCAGAACACACATGACGCCAAGAGACAAAAAGCGATTTTTTTCATTTCGATCCTTGCGTTACTTGTTATTTGAAGACCCAAAGCTTCTGGAACTTGTACGACAGCACAAACAGGACGAGATCGACAAAAATCTTGATGGCCGTGATCAGTATCCCGTGCGTGTCGAACAGCCAGCTCAAAACGGCCGTTCCCAAGTACGACAGCGCCATGATGGGAAGCGCCAGCGCGACATACTTGGCCGCAGACACCCGTTTGCGCGATTTGGAATTGAAGACAAGAAAACGGTTGAGCAGATAGTTGACGCTGGCGGAAACGACACGGGCCAGCACCAGAGCGAAAAGAATATCGATCTTGCGGTCATACGGAAACGATGCAAGAGCCCAGACCAACAGCGCAAAGACGCCGTTGTCAACCAGAAAGCCGGCGAAAGAAGAACCGACAAACTTGAGGAAGCGACCGCCGAAAAGACCTTGATAGACTCTCACGGTATCGCGCACAGGACGAAAATGGGATGTGCGATTGCTCTCGATATAGATGGTCTTTATTGGGACCTGCTCCAGAGATTCGCCCAAGTCGGACAACTTTCCGAACAGGCGCATCTCATATTCGAACCTCTCGCCGGTCGTATCGAGCATCATGCCGAAAAGGTGGCGGGGAATCGCTCGCAACCCCGTCTGGGTGTCGTAAATCGGTATTTTGTACATCATCCTGACGAGAAACGCGGTAATGACATTTCCGAAGCGGCTTCTGAAGGGAATTCCCGCCTCGTGGAAATCCCTGACGCCGAGAACCACGCGTTTCGTCTCAAGGGATCTGGCAACGACATTGTCGACATCTTCGGGTCGATGCTGGCCGTCTCCGTCGACAAAAACCGCAACCTCGACATCGGGACGATTTTCCTTGATCCAGCCGACAGCCGTTTTTATGGCCCGCCCCTTGCCGCAATTGACTTCGTGACGTACGAGAGAAACTTCAGCAGGAAGGTCGTTGAACCCTTCGATGTTTTCACGGCTGCCGTCGTCTACGACAACGACTGTCGAATAGGCCTTCAACAGCGAAGTTACCAAAGCCTTAAGCCCGGGCTCGGGATTAAAAACGGGAACAACGGCGGCGACATTCTCTTTTCGCATTATTTATCACCATCTTTCTCATCGGTGCCGGCAGCCCACACGGGGCCGGGGAAAATCTTAATAAGCGACAGCAAGGAAGACTCCTCGCGGCTCTTCAGTCCTTCGGCCGCATAATCAAAAGGCCACGAAATGTCCATTTTCCTGCTGCCGTCATCACGAAGAGCCGCTCCTTCAATGGCCAAGCGATGTTTTATCGAGTAATGCCAACCCTTGCGAACTTTGGGATCAAGGCTGTAATCGTCGGACTCCTTGATGCGTTTTATGTTCTCGACTCTCAGAGCCTCGCCGTTGATCTGCTTGACATAGCATGCTGCGCAATACCCGCCCAGGCCGACAGCAGAGCCGAAAATGGCAAACAGGGCAAATTTTCTCGTGGATTCGGGAACGGCGACAAGAACGTTAAACCAAAAAAGAACTATCATCAAATATGAGAAGTTGACATATCTAAGATATCCTATGTATTTCACCGGCACAAGAAGAAAAGCCAGCATGAACGTAAAAGCGATCAAGGTGACGCGATTACGATTGAAGAACAGCGACAGGATCGCTCCGCCCCAAAGCAGCAGACAGAAAATCGGCCCGCCCCCCGCCGTAAGCGAATAGCCCTCCGGCCACTGCGGATGGAAAGTTTCGCTGCCGTTCCATATTCCAGACCCCCAAATGGCCAGCGAGCGCGATACCCACGCCAGTACCATCCTGGAGAAGTAGCCCATGCTGTTCGCGTCGCTGTTGCCGATGAAATCATCGGTCAGATCAATCGTCTCGACATCGCTGCGGAAACTGTGGGCAGGATAGAAAGGAGAGCCGTAATACCACGAGGAAGTCCAGTACGGTATAATGCAGAACAGCGCCAGCGATGCGAAAAACAGAAGAAGCGCGATGCGCATATCTCTGCTTTTGCGCCCGACGAAGCCGCCCAGGCCCAGAAAAAGAATAACGCAAACAAGACTGTTCATCTTTGTGGCGACGGCAATCACGGCGCCGGCAAAAAACAAAAACAGCTCCATCCTGCTTTTTGTCTTCATCCATGTCCCGAGCGAAAGCGCCGATATCGCCACTCCCGCATAGGAAGCGTAGTCAGCCAGTCCCCAGAAGCTCAACTCGACCAGAAGTATGTTGGATGCCGCCAGCGCGGCAAACGCAACCGCCACCCAGTTCGACGCGTTCCACATGGTGCGGGCAAATCTGCAGGCGACTATCAACAGAGCGAAGCATGTGAACCAAAGCGCATATCCGCCCGCCGAAAAAAGCCCTAGGGCAGACTGCATCTGAGCCGCCAGTATCTGCACCATTTTCGGCGCGGCAATAATATGGTAGATCGAAAAATCGCGCATGTCAGGCATACCCCGCTCGGCAAAATGCGCGCGAACGGCCTCGACCGACGATTCCCGTATGGGATTCCACCCGTCTTCGAGAAAATGCGATATCGGCACATGGCAAATCGACGCATCGATATGAACATAGGTAAAGGTATAGAAGGTAAGCACAAACATAAGCCCGTTAAGGGCAATCATCCAAAACCCGGTTCTTCTGGAATACCAGAACGCCGCCGCAACCGTAAGGACCAGAGGCACCCAAAAGTGCCACGCATGCAGAGAAAAGCCAAACAGGAAACAAATGCTCGACAGACCATAGCCCAACAGCAACTGCAAGAGCAGAAATGATTCAACCCTCATTTCCCGCTCTTTTTTAAGACCGTTGTCGTTTTCTTCCGTCAAACTCATTTTTAGTGCTTAAAAATCTAATTTCTATTTTGCCTATATTATATCATCTTTTTCGATTATTTGTGAAGTTCCTTGCAACTTCACAGTCATTGAAAGGATGCTTGACGCCCATGATTTCCTGGGTCGTTTCGTGGCCCTTGCCGCAGATGAGGACCACATCGCCCTCGCTGGCTTCGGCCAGCGCAAGTTCTATCGCCCTGGCCCGGTCGGCTTCAATATGAATGTCGCCTCCCGGCGCGACACCCTTCATTATGTCGTCGATGATCGCGGCGGGCTCTTCGCTTCTCGGATTGTCGCTCGTCACCACGACGACATCCGCGAGACGACGGGCGACTTCGCCCATCAAAGGCCGCTTCATCGGATCTCTGTCGCCGCCCGCGCCGAAAACGACCCAAAGCCGCCCTTTTGTGAATCCGCGGGCCGCCTGAAGCACCTTTTCGAGGCCGTCAGGGGTATGGGCGAAATCGACGTAAACCTTGGCGGCGGATGCGCACTCGACATGTTCCAGGCGCCCCCAGCGAGGCGTCAGAAGCGGAATCGTCCTTTGGATTTCCTCGCGATCGACGCCTGCCGCCTCCGCGAGCGCGGCCGCCACAAGAACATTCGACTTGTTGTATTCGCCGACAAGCTGAAGCCCCGAAAGATCGTAACGCGGCCTCTTGACCGTGACGGGAATCACGTTGAGCGGCAATTTCCCGACGGCCTCGAGCATCTTCTCGCCGTTCTCGCCGTCGAGACAGACGACGAAAGGCGGCATGTCGCGCCGCCCGTCGGTCGGCTGCGGCGAATATGTCGCGGCAATCTTCTCGGCGAACGAAAGCTTGACGCGAAAGTACTCGTCCATCGTCTTGTGGTAATCAAGATGATCCTGCGAGAGATTCGTGAATGCGCCGCCCGCAAAGACTGTGTCGCCCGTCCGGTTCTGGTGAATCGCGTGGGAAGAGACCTCCATCACGCAATCCTTCGCGCCCGCTTCCTCCATTTCGGCGAAGATCGATTTCAAGACCGGCAAGGGCGGCGTCGTGTAGCCGGTGGAGAATTTTCTTCTGAGCGTATCTACCTCGACGGTCGTTACGTACGCCGATTTCAAAAACTCGGAAAGAATCCACGTCGTCGTGGTTTTACCGTTCGTTCCTGTAATTCCCCAGACTCTCACTTCGATAATTCCTTTTAAACTGTTGGAAATTCGGATGCGACAAAGTCGGCGAGCGCCGAACGCCAATCCGGCATCGTATAACCTAAAAGCGCAAGAACACGTTTCTCAAGCGCGGAATTCTTAGGGCGCGGAGCCGGGCGCGGAAACTCGGCGGTGGTACACGGAATCAGATCGCGCTTCAGAGACGGCAGAAGTTGCTTGAGCTCGGACGCAAGATCGTACCAGCTCGCCGCACCCTCGCATGTCGCATGAACCGTCCCCTCGAGCGAAGGCTTTGACAGAATGAACCTTATCGCGTCCGCGACCGCTGCAGCGCTGGTGGGGTTCCCGAACTGATCGTTGACGACCTTGACGGGGTCGCCCTCTGCGGAAAGAAGCTTCACCATCGTATGGACAAAACTCGGCCCGCCGGCTCCGTAAAGCCACGCGATCCTTAAAACGACGGCCTCGGGATAAATCGAGCGGATCATCTCCTCACCCGCGAATTTCGAGGCGCCGTAAACCGTGCGCGGACGCGGCGTATCCTCCTCGCTCCAGGACTCGCGCCCTTCTTCGAGCTCACCCGAAAAGACATAATCGGTCGAAATCGCGATAAGGCGCGCGTTCATCGCGGCGGAAACGATCGCGACGTTGCGCGTCCCCTCCTCGTTGATCCTGTAGGCGAGAGCGCTGTCCGCTTCGCATCCGTCGACATTCGTCATCGCGGCGGCGTGGATCACGACATCCGGATCCGCTTCGGCGAAAAACGCGGCGATGCTCGAACGGTCGGTGATGTCGCACTCGGGAAGATCGGCGACGACAACCTCATCGTTACCGAACGCTTCGCAAAGCGTCCGCCCCAGCATTCCCCTGCCGCCTGTAACAAGAATCTTCACTCTTCCTCACCTTTCCCGTTCGCCATGCCGCTGTTCTTCGCGACAATATAAGTACACACGTTGTCGCCGGTGACATTGCAGCTCGTCTCGAACATGTCGAGAATCGGATTGATGCCGAGCGCAAGCGCGACCACAAGAGTAACCTGGTCGGGCTGAAGCCCCATGCCCTCCAGAACCATGAAGAGAAGAAACAGCGATCCTCCGGGAATCCCGCCCGCGCCGACCGATGCAAACATGATCGAAAGGCAGAGCATCGCAATCTGGGCGAAAGAAAGATCGTAGCCGAAGATGTTCGCGGCAAGAATCACAAACACAGGAAGGTGGACGCAAACGCCGTCCATGTTGACAGTCGCGCCCATCGGCAGCGAAAAGCCGGACAGGGAGCGCGACACACCGAGATCGTCCATCGACCGGAACGAAACGGGAAGAGTCGCGGCGGACGAGCGCGTCACGAACGCCGTCAGCATCGCCGGCCTGATTTTGCGAAACGCCTTGAGCGGATTTTCGCGGCAGAAAACCAAAATCGCAAGCGGATAGACCAGGAACATCATCGCCGCGACGCCTGCGATGACGCACAGCGCAATGCGAAGATATGGACCGAAAAGCAACGTTCCGTTCCGGGCGAAGTTGGCAAACGAAAGCGCAAAAACGCCGATCGGGAAATAGAGCATCACCCAGTCTATGAGCTTGAACATCGCATGCTGGGCTCCGTCGACCACCGTTATCATGGCTCGGACGGGAGCGGCATTCTCGCCCGCGGCGTCTATGATGCAGCGGGCCGCCAGACCGAACGCGATGGCGAACACGATGATCGGCAGAAACTGACCTTCGGCGAGCGCGGCGAACGGATTCTGGAATATTCCGACGATGAAATCACCAAAGGAATTCGCCGCCCCGGACGACGTTATCTTTTCCGCACCTTTCATGTAATCGGAAGCCAGGTTTTCGGCGCCTCCGATCTTCGGATTCATGATCCAGGCGAGGGCGACGCCAAAGACGGTCGCGAAAACCGATGTCGCGAAGTACCACAGCATGACAAGACCGCCAACGCGCCCTGACTTCTTGAGCGGTATCGACGCCGCGCCGTAGACAAGCGAGAAAAGAATGATCGGATAGACGACCATCTTCAGCATCGAAACGAGAACTTTGCCGAAAGGCTCGACAAACGGCAGCACGCTGGAAACCGTCTCCGGCAAACACCACTTCGAGAACCCCAAACCAAGAAGGGATCCGGCGAGAAACCCGGTCAGTATCCAGAGAAGGAGAGCTTTCTTCCTGTCCATGGCTTACCCGAGATTCTTCAGATCGAGCGCGAGCAGAAACTCGGGATTGGACTGGGTCTTCCTGAGCGAATTAAGGACGCTCTTCATCGCAGACTCGGAACCGGCGGGCGAAAGGATGCGGCGCATGCCCCATGTCTTCTCGAGCTCGACAGGATCCAAAAGAAGATCTTCCTTTCGGGTACCCGACTTCTCGATGTCGATCGCGGGAAAGATGCGCTTGTCGGCGAGGGACCGGTCGAGCACGATTTCCATATTGCCCGTACCCTTGAACTCCTCGAAGATGACCTCGTCCATGCGCGAACCCGTGTCGACAAGACCGGTCGCGATGATCGTAAGCGATCCGGCGCCTTCAATGTTTCGGGCGGCGCCGAAGAAGCGCTTCGGGCGATGCATCGCAAGAGCGTCGACACCGCCGGTCAGGATCTTGCCCGAGTGAGGCTGAACCGTATTGTACGCGCGCGCCATTCGCGTGATCGAGTCCATGAGAATGATGACGTCACGGCCGTTTTCGACCTGGCGCTTCGACATCTCAAGAACCATCTCCGTCACGTTCACATGGTGCTGCGGCTCTTCGTCGAACGTCGACGAAAGAACCATAGCCTTCGTGTTGCGCTGCATGTCGGTCACTTCTTCGGGACGCTCGTCGATTAGAAGAATGATGAGCATCGCCTCGGGATGGTTCGCCGAAATGGCGTTCGCCATCTTCTGGAGAAGGACCGTCTTGCCGACGCGCGGAGGCGCGATGATGAGACCGCGCTGACCGAACCCGATCGGCGTGAACAAATCGATGACGCGCGTCGAATATTCCTTGGGATCGGTCTCGAGGATGATGCGCCGCGTGGGGAAGGTTGCGGTAAGGTTTTCGAAGTGGACGACACGCGCGGCGACGGAAGGCTCCTTGCCGTTTACGGTGTTTACGTTGCCGAGACAGAAGAAGCGGTCGCGGTCGCGCGGATCGCGGATCGGACCTTCTATGATGTCGCCCGTCCTCAACGCGTGGCGGCGAATCTGCTGCTGCGTGACAAACACATCTTCGGGGCAGGCGAGGAAGTTGTTTTTGGCGGAGCGCAAAAAGCCATGACCCTCGCGCATGATCTCAAGACAGCCGCTCGCGAGAACTGCGCCACCCTTGGCGAGATATGAGCGGATGGCGGCGAAGATAAGCTCATGCTTGCGGTAGGTGCCGAGCTCTTCGGGATCGGCTCCGGGCATCATGCGATCAACAATCTGCTGAGCGGGCCAGATCTGGATATCGGCAAGGCGGTGTTCCGGCAGATCGGGATTGCGGTTCGGATTGGAGGCGACCTCCTGGGCCTGAGCGCGCTGCTCCTGCGGCAAGGGCGCGTTCAAGAGAGGATTCACGGACTCTGAACCGTTCGCGCCGCGTATGGGAGAATTGTTCTGCTTCTCTCTGCGCTGAAACTGCTGGTGATGATTTTTATGAAATTGCTTTTTCGCGCTCTGATTCTGCTGAGGGGCGGGTGCGGACTTTTGTGGCTGCGGCTGTTTCGCCGGTTTCGCGCTCATGGCGAACACGTCTAATTCTTCGGACATAATTATACCCTATTTAGGCTTTAGACCTTGAAACGAGATACTCGACAAGCTTTTGGGCCTCGGCCTTCAAGTTTTCGTCGGAGGAATCGTTCAAAATCACATAATCTGATTTCGCGGCCTTTATCGCCGGATCCATCTGGGCGGCAAGTCGGGCCTCTGCCTCTTCGCGCGAGTAGCCGCGCAAAGACGTCATCCTCTCAATCTGCTTTTCTCGCGAGGAGAGGATGCATATTATTATATCATAATCCTTCTCCCATTGCACCTCGAAAAGAAGCGGGATGACTGCTATTGAGGGAAGGGAGAGGTTAGGGGGACAGTCCCCTTTAACCCCCGACTCCTGACACCTGACTCCTGACCCCTGACCCCTGACCCCTTCTATCGCGGAGAGAATTTTCTGGCGGACAAGCGGGTGTATCCGCGCTTCAAGCTCCTTGCGGGCTTCGGGGTCTTTAAAGACAACTTTGCGGAGTCTCTCGCGCTCTTCTTGAGGTATCAACTCATGAACAATATCATCGGCATCAATCGTCTTGACGCCCAACTCGTTCAGAAAATGCGAAAGGAGGGATTTGCCAGAAGCAATCCCTCCCGTAAGACATACTTTCATGGTATCATCTTTATTTCTCGGGCGCGGCCTTGATAGTGCCGTCATCCGCATGCTCGTTCGCGGCAGAAATCTTGATTTCGCGACCGTGAGCGTCGACAAGACGCGTAGTCAAGAAAATCAGGAGATTGCGCTTGGAGGAATATTCCGAATGGCTGCGGAAGAGGCGACCGACAAACGGAATGTCGCCCAGGAACGGAACCTTGTCGTCCATCGCCTTGCGCTGCTCCGTGATAAGACCACCCATGACGATCGTCGCGCCGGGCGAAACCAGAACCTTCGAATCGATCGAACGGATATGGAAGAACGGCTGCTCCATCGGGGCGTCGTAATAGGTAAGGTTGTCCGAGCTGGAGGTCGTCAAGCTGTCAAGGGCGGAAGTCGCCGATTCGACAGCGCGCTGCGCAAACGCCTCCTTGACCGTCTTGTCGAGATCGCCGCCGATGGAATCAAGGATTCCCGTCAGGCCCTCGAAGATTCCGCCGATACCTTCAAAGTTCTGCAGAGAGCTGTTGCCGGTGAACGGAATGCGCATACCGTAGTTCTTCCAGGTAGGCTCGTCAATGACCTGAGTGTTGAGCTGGAGGTCGATCAAGTTGCCGTTATCGGTAAGACGAGGAGTGACATCGAGAATAACACCGACTTCCTGGGTCTCAAACTCGCCGGGTTCGACGATGGCGAGAATCGAGCTCTGCGATCCGCCGCCGTAACTGGAGGAGGAGCTGGAGGAGCTCTGGAGCTGGACGTCGTAATCACGAGGATAACGATAGAGCGTGACAACCTTGATGACCGCCTGCTCTTCCGAACGCGTCAAGACCTTCGGAGCCGAGAGGAGGTCTGTATCGCTACGCTGCGAAAGCATGTGGAGAATCATCGAGAGGTCGGCCGATCCGAGGAAGGCGTTAACCTTCATGAACTGATCGTTCGTCGAATAGCCCTCGCCGGAAATGTGGTTGCCGAGCGTCGAGAGATAACGGTTGTTCATCCCGTAACCGGTCTCGCCGCCCGTACGGCTGAAGCCAACGCTTCCCTTGCCGCCGGCGCCGCGAATCCATGTAGCGCCACTGCTGTTCGCATAGGAAGCCGCGCTGGAATTCGCCGGAGTGCTGGAGCCGGACGAAGTGCCGCCGCCGGTTGTGCCCCAACCGCCGTTGTTGCCGGCCATTCCGCTGGAGGCAGACCCTGATGCCGTACCTGCGCTGCTCGAGGCAGAACTCCAGGTGCCGTTCTTGATGCCGAGAGCCTTGGAAGCATAGTTGCCCAAGCCCATCGAATAGTCGCTGTTGAGAATCCACTCGAAACCGAGGGAGTTGAGATCGTCCTGGCAGACTTCAACAAAGCGCGCTTCAATTTCAATGAGGGTAGGCCTGATGTTCAACTCGTTGAGAGCGTTCTCAAGTTCGGCCAGATTCTCAAGCGTATTTCTCACGCGAAGCTTGCCCAGCGTCTTGATATACATGATGGAGGAGCCTTCGGGCCAATCAACACCCATGAGTCCGAAGAATTCCTTCCAGTCCTGCTCCACGTTCTCGCCGGAGCCGGTATTGTTATTTGTTCTCGCAGTAAGAGAAAAGCCGGTGTTGTTGCTGTTGTTGGCGCGATAATCCTCAACGTCCACTTTGGCGGTGGACATGCGATCCATAAACGAGGAAAGGACGGGGAAGCTGCGAGTATGCATCTCTTCGATCGAAACGTCCTTGTGCATGATCGTAACCATCGGGCCTTTTACCGTAAACTTGTAGTTTACAGACTCGCAAACGAGTTTAAGCGCATCGTAGAAGGAAATGTCGCTTGCGGTAAAGATCGGCAAGGTCGGACCCGTGCCGCTCACCGGCGCAACATCAGACGACGAGGTGTCGGCGCCAAAACCGGTAGCGCCGTCTGCAGGCTCCTCGACGTTCGCGGCAGCCAAAGGCTCCTGAGGCTTGAAGTAGAAGTTGAAGCCACGCTGCTCAAGAGGAATGTCCGGACGGTCGTAATCCTTCGATGCCTGGCGGAAGACCTCGATCGCGTCAGTGAGCGTAGCCGGGGGTTTGAACGAAATGGCGGGAAGGCGCATCTCCTTCATGCGATTGATGATGCTCTGCTCAAGCGAAGCGATCTCGTCTTTTTCGTCTTTCGGCTTTACGGTGGTGTCGGCGACAACCTCAACATCGCGAACGTTAATCGCATAGCTCGGCCTCCATGCCTCATCGACGTCGGCCATCATGCTCTCGCGCGTAACCTCGCGCTCGGTAGCCATGATGGTTCTGCGCTTCTTGTGGATCTTCTCGAGAAGACGAAGCGCTTCGCTGTTGTAGGGGTCGTTGTTGAGAACGAGTTCGACCTCATCACGGGCACGATCGAGATCGCGGACGGAAAGATAATGCTGCGAACGCTTGAGATGCTTGTTGTTCTCGTCGCGCTTGGTCTTGTAATCTTCTTCGTTGCGACGGTGGGAAACCTCGGAGATGTCGGTCTTGTTGGCATCGGGATCGCCTTCGGCAACCCACGCCTCATGCTGACGGCGTGCTTTGGGATGACGGCAGTCAATAGCCTTCTGGATCAACTTGAGCGCGCGATCGCGGCGACCCGTCGCATTTTCCTGAAGAGCGGCTTTATAGAGGCCCTCGGCAATGCCCTCCTGGCACTTCTTTTTGAGACCGGCGAGAGCAGGCGAAGAATTGAGAAGCTTCATCGCCAAGGCATAATGGCGTACAGCGTCCTGATATTCTTCGCTGGCCATGCACTTTTCAGCTTCGGCAATCTCGCGTTCGGCCTGAAGCTTAAACGCCTTGAAGCGCAATTCCTGGGTTTTGCGCAAAGCATCCTTCAGTTCTTCATCAGACAGAGTCTTGTCGCCCTTGTAAAACTTGTCCGCAGGCTTAAGTACAACTGCTTCTTCAGATTTTTCTTCTGCCGGCGCGTTTTCGGCAACATCTGCGGCAACCGCAACAGAAGACGGAGCGGAAGGCGCTTCCTTAACAGCCGTTTCGTCAGCAACAGGAGCGGGAGCTGGCGTTTCCGCTACATCCGCAGTCGGAGCAGGCGTTTCCGCTTCGTCCGCAACAAGAACGGGCGCTTCCTCCGCAGGCTTCTCGGGCTTTGCATCACTCTTCGCAGGAGCCGTTGCAGCCGGGGTGTCCGCCAAATTGCCGATCTCGCCGATCTCTTCGAGCAAATTGTTGAACAGCTCATCGGAATTATCAGCGAACACATTACACCCGACTGCCGCAAACGCTGCGAAAGCCACGAACGCTTTTAAATTGCTGAAAGTCTTCATTTTACGCATAATACTCCTTAGGATAATCGTGTATATTATAGACTTTTTTCTTTCACTATTCAAGGGCTTTCGATTTCTCGCGACTTACCCGTTTTTAGATTTTTCACAACGACAACCTCGCGTTCACGTCCTTCTCCCTTGTCAAATATCTTTTCTGCGACATACTCCTCATCCCTGATCTTGAATTTCTGTCCTTCAATCACCGTCAAGCCACCCACTCCCGCTTTGTCGCAGGAAATCGTCGCTTCTATGTCGGTCAGCGTCTCTTTGGCATTTATGACGAACGTTATGATCTTGCCGTCGCTGACTCGCTTGAGATCAACCTCCGAAATTTTTTTCGGCACCTTCATCCTTCCATCCCACTTGGCATCAACTTTTTGCTCTTTATCCCTGTACGCGACGACAACAAAACCGGCCTTGTAATGGGCGTCTTTATTACCGATGGCGTTTTGCTGGGTATTGGCAATTTCTTTGCCCTTAAGACCCCACAAGATGCCACGATCAAGTTCCTTCTTACGTTTAGGCAGTTCAAACTTATAGCGATAATCGCCATCTGTCAACGGAACATCATTTGCAAATCTCAGCGGAACAGCTTCCAAGAACTTCAATGCCGTAAATTTTTTCTCGACATTGCCGACAGCGATATAATCGATATAGCTGGGATGGGAAAGCTCATCCGAAGGACTCGTCTTCGCATTGAACTCTTCAATGTTGGTGAATCCGTCGCCATCCCTGTCTTCGTTGACATCGTTTTTCTTCGGATCGAGCTTGTGCGCTATTTCATAGTCATCCAGGAGACCGTCTTCGTCAGAATCGCGAGACGCCTCTTTTACAATATCATTTGTCTGGTTGGCGCCGCACAAGGGACAAACCTTGGCGCCAACCTCGATAGGGCCTCCGCATCCAGGCTTCGCAGGATCTGTCGAAACGCATTTCTCGCGGCTTTCCGACGCCAGGAAACTCGCCTTCCCGTCAGGAACGCCAGCCAATTTCGCGTCATGAGAATTGAAGGCGGTTTTGATCGTTTTCTCAAACTCTTCAAAACTTTCGGGAGTTTCTGCATTCATGCCATTCGTAGCGGCGGACGCAAGAGGCTGCGCATCTCCGGAGAAAGAGATGATGTTAAACTTATACGCGGCGACGAGGGCCAATACCGCTACCCCGCCAAAAGCCGCTAGCTTATCCCAATGCTGCTTGGAAAAATTGCCGTCTTCTTTACGAAAGCTCATTTACCCCCCTTTTTGAAAATAACAGATCTGATTATCATAGTAACCTTAATCGGTTCAGCCGTTTCGGGATTTGTCATGAAGGTCTTTACATCGTTCTTCTCGGCAAGCTCCTGCTTTTCAACCTCTTTACTTTCAGAATTGCGATTGCGCCCTCTGCGCCCCCTGGAGGATCTGCCTTCGCTCTTGCGCGCATTGCCGTCGGTACCCTTTATGATTTCCTCATTGTTGGAAAAGCGGCCGTCAAAAGACATTTTCTCGACTATGAAGAAATATTTATCTTCGGATTCATTTGCGGAAATCAGGTTCAAAAGCTCTACAAGCGCGGCAGGCTTGGCCTCGAACTTGACCTCGTACTTCTCTTCATCGTATTGATACAACGGAGCCTGATTGCCGGCCTGGCCTCCTGTACCGCTCTTGTCCGAAGTCTCTTTGGCCGCTTCTGTTATTGCGGCAAACCTTTCAAGCTTTTTGACCTTGGCGTCCTTCATCAGGTTCATCAGCTTTTTGAAATCGCACCACTGGCGCACAAGTTTAAGCTTCTCTTTTTCGCTGCTTGGCACAGTGCCGCCAAGACAGGATTTGAACTGCGGTATGTCATCAGATTCTTTTTTGTCCTCGCTGATCAATTTGTCGACGGAGCCTTCGGACCACTTGACGAAATCCTTGAAATCGTCCTGCATCCTCTTGCAGAAAACAGACTTCTCCAACGCAGAATATTCATCAAGCAGAAATTCATTGGCTGCGGAATTGAAGCTGGCCGACACCTCATTCGATATGGAATTGAGGTTTTTCCTGTAATTCTCGCCTGTCGCAGGGTCTACCGCGGAGAGCCCATCGCACTCGGACTTGAGATTTGCGACCTCAAGCTGAAGAGCGTCTATCTTGCCGCTTTTCATCCAGACAAGGGCAAAGACAACCAAAGCGATGGCGCCTCCCGCGCCGCCGATTACTGCCATCGTAAGCTGATTCCTGTTCATTTCCATTTCGGCTCCTCAAATTTCAATTCATATTCATGGCGCGCAAGATTATCATGATGCTTGAAAATCTTGGTTCTACTTGCGCCATCTGGAGAAACAAGCCTGCACTTGCTTGCAAATTCCTTGGACAAATCATCGGTTGAGGCCTTAGGATCGGACAGCCACTCATAAACGGTCAGAGTCACCACCGGGACCTTAGTCGTCTTTTCTTTCTGCGAATCGATCGATGTAGTCGAATCTTTCGCGTCACCCTTCAGCGAAATCTCCTTCACCGTCTCGTCCCATTTGTCGATCCAGAGATTCCTGCCCGACTCCTCCAGTACGGAACGCACTGACTTCATCCTGGCCAGCTGAATCCCGCGCTTGCCGATACGCTCGACATGATTGGTCGCCATCTCCTTCGCTTTGAGGTATTGCGCCTGCATGTCGTCGTTCGTCGCCTTCTGAGCGGTTTTCATATCGCGCAGATACGTGTAATCGCTCTTTTCTTTGGTGAGCTTCTCGAATTCGCCCGCCTGCACGACATACCACAAGACGCTCGCAGCGATGAGCGCCGCCGCGCCCAGAACGACAAAGGGAATGCGCTGAACCTCCTTGCGTGCCTCGGTAATCGACGGCGGCAGCAGGTTGACTGACATGAACGCACGCCCTGCGCCGTGAATCGCAAGACCCGTCGTCACCGAAAGAAATACGCTGTCGTACTCAATTTCCGAAGCATCGCACGAAGAGGCGACGGAAGAGACTTCAAACGGGTTGAGGAACGCCACTTCGATCTGAAGCGAATCCTGGAGAAATTCGGCGATCTGCGGCAGCAGCGCCGTTCCGCCGGTCAGATAGACTCTGGTCGGGGTCTGCCCGCTCTGCTGACTGCGGTAGAAATTGATCGAGCGCGTGATCTCGGCGTGGAGACGCGTCATCACGGAACGGCAGATCTTGGAGACGTGATCCAAGGTCTCGTCTTCATCCTCGGTAACGCCGCCCATCGATACGTACGCGTTCTGGCACTTGAAGCTCTCTGCCTCATCGAAGGTGCACGAGAGACTCTGGGCAATCTCCTTGGTGATCGTGTTTCCGCCGACGGGAATCGCACGGTTGTAGATCTTTTCGCCTTCCACGATCGACAAGGAAGTGGTTTTTGCCCCGATATCGAGAATTACGGCCGACCCCCCGTCATAAGAGGGGCAGACGCGCAAAAGGTTTATGAGGGCGATCGGGGCGACATCGATGATCTCGGGCGTGAATCCGACGGACTTTACGGCCGCTACGAGGTTCTCCACCTGATCTACCTTCGACGCGACGATCATGACCGACTTGTCCCCGTTGGGCATGTCGCCGAGAACCTGGCTGTCGCAGACCATCTCGTCTATGGGGAAAGGAATGTTCTGCTCTATCTCGACCCTGACGAGATTGTTGAATCTGTCCTGGCCTCCCGCCATCGGGATGGCGGCATTGCGCAAAAACGCCGCCTGTCCCGAAAGGGAAAGCGCGACCTTGCCGGGGCGGATCCCCTTGGTTCGCATGATTTCATGAAGCGCGGGAGCGAGAATCGCGGAGGCGTCGCCCGAATCGAGCGGCGCTGCGAGTGTCGCCTTGCCGTACTTCAGCAAGACAGGAGCTTTTCTTCCAACATCATACTCGGCAAGAACAACGGAGGACGCGCCGATATTGAGAGTCAGTAACTTCTTACCCATAATATGAACAGTTTGATGGTTTGTTATTGAGCGACGTCTTCGTAGTCATTGGGGTTGACAAGAGCCCAGATCGTCTTGGAACGGTCGACGAGCCCCTGGCGACGCTCGATCATAGGCTCGCCGCCGCTGTCCTTGGAGTCCATTATCTTGGATTCGTTCCACCACATCGTGCGGCTCTTGATTCCGGGGATTTCGCTCTCGCTGTTACCGGCGAGAATTTCGCCCTCGGGGCTAGAGATCACGAGTCCGACAGCCTTGGGTTCACCGAACCTCTCAAGATACGAGGGCGGCAGGCAAACGCTCGCGGCATGCGCACCGCGCGGAATGTTTACGTAGCTGACGGTCGTGGAAAAGTAGGAGTACGGCGGAATCTTCTCGCGGGACTTCTTGTCGCCTTCGGTGGCGGTCTTGGTTTCGAGAAGAACGTGCCAGGTAAAGACGAGGCGGTCGGTCCATTGCTCGAGAGTTTCGTACTTGGCCTCGAGAACGATCCAGCGGCGATCCTTCAGATAGCACTTGCCGATGATAGAGTTGCCGGGCACCGACGGGGCGGCAAGCGTAGATGCGCGACCGACCTTGGGAAGGCGCTCGAGATTGACGCGGGGAGCCGCAGAGGCCGCAGGTGCGGAGACGCCGGCTTGCATACCGCCCGTACGCACGCCGGAACGCACATTCCTTCTCGCCGTCTGAGCACCGGCGTTCGTTGCGACAATCGCGGCCGCTACGGCGACCATGGACAAAATCAGACTCTTTTTCATGTTCATTCCTCCTTGCGAATTAAAGTACCTTCATTTTTGGCAGATCCTGTATGTCGACCATGCCCACGACGCGCCCCGACGGGTCGCACACGGGGAGGTCGTCGATACGGCGCTTCTCGAAGACCTTGAGAAGCTCCGCCGCATAGACATCGTCCCTGACAAACATCGGCGAAGGCGTCATGACGGCCGAAACCTCGCCCGAGAGCAGGGAGGCGGCGTCGCCGCCCTCGCTCATGCGGCGCCTGAAGTCGCCGTCGGTAAAAATGCCGAGCAGCTTGGCGTCGCCGTCTACAACAAGCGCAGAGCCGCTCTTCGCGCGCGTCATGGCCATAAGGGTGTCCATCACGCTTGCCGAAGGCGCGACACACGCGAGACGATCGCCCGAACGCATGATGTCGGTGACCTTCATCACAAGCGCACGGCCGATGGCCCCCGCGGGATGGTTCATCGCATACTCTTCGATCGCAAACTTCTGAGCGTCGATAAGAACCATCGCAAGGGCGTCGCCCATCGCCATGGTGGCCGTCGTCGAATTGGTCGGGGCCATGCCGAACGGACAGGCCTCGCGGCCGCACGGTATTTCAAGATGGATGTCGCTCATCCGGGCAAGGGACGAATCGGCCTTGCCGGTCATCGAGACGACCTTGAGCCCGTGACGGCGGATGGCGGGAATGAGCTTCAGAAGCTCATCCGACTCTCCGCTGAAGGAAAGCGCGACAAGAATGTCCTTGGCCGCGACCATTCCGAGATCGCCATGCATCGCCTGGACGGGATTGAGCACGATCGACCTTATTCCCGTCGAAGCGAAAATGGCGCTCATCTTCTCGGCGATGTGAAGATTCTTGCCGACGCCCGAAACGACAACGATTCCGCCGGCGGCGGATGTCGCAAGTATCATCTTGACGGTATCGGTGAAACTCTCGCCAAGAGAATCGCGCGTACGCTTAAGCCCTTCGATCTCGACATCGAAGACCTCGGTGGCTCTCGTTATCATTTCTTGTTCTGTCATATCTGCTGTTTCGTTCGTCCCGTTATGGAAAAAAGTTTAACAAATCGACGACTTTTACTCAAGCCTGTTTTTTGCTTTGGCTCTGAAGAAGCGTGACGGCGATCGTGCCGACGATGTCCTCGGCGGAGCAACCGCGCGAAAGATCGTTCATCGCCTTGGCAAGACCCTGAAGATTGGGGCCGATCGCCTCGGCGCCGCCGAGTCTCTGCGCTATCTTGTAGCCGATGTTGCCGGACTGGAGATCCGGGAAGATAAAGACGTTGGCGTTGCCGTGAATCTGGCCGTTCGGGTTCTTGAGCTGGCCGACGGCGGGGACGATGGCGGCATCGAACTGCATCTCGCCGTCCATCTTGATGCCGGCGGCATCGAACTTGGGCGCGGCGATTTCGACAGCCTTCTGGACCTTCTCGACGAGAGGACCGCCGGCGGAACCCTTTGTGGAGAACGAAAGAAACGCGACGCGCGGCTCGTTGCCCGTAAGGTCGCGGTATGTTCTCGCCGTGGCGATGGCGATGTCGGCGAGCTGCTCGCTCGTCGGATCGGGAATGACCGCGCAGTCGCCGAACGCAACGACGCTGTCGCCGGCGGGAGTGGGCTCCTTGAGATCCATGATGAAGCACGAGCTCGCCGTCTTGACGCCCTTCTCGGTGCCGAGCGTGTGGAACGCCGCGCGAAGCATGTCGCCTGTCGACGCGATGGAACCTGCGACGAGACCGTCGGCAAGGCCGAGCTTGACCATCATGCCGCCGAAATAGATACGCTTGGAGCGGAGAGTCTGCTGCGCCGACTCGAGGTCGATGAGACGCTGCTTTTCGACGGGCTTTTTGGACTCTTTGGCGTTCCACGCCTCAAGAAACTCCTGTTCAAGCTTGATGTCGCCCTGGGTATAGTCGATAACCTTGATGCCGCGGGCGGCCATGGAAAGGCCGACAGACGCTTCGGCAAGAGCGATCTCGGCCGGGGTTCCGAGGACGATGGGCCTGCAGATCTTGCGGTCGACGCATGCGCACGCGGCGGTGACTACACGCGCATCCATACCCTCGGGAAGAACGACCGTGCCGTTCAGCTTCGAGGCATTTTCGATAATCTGATTGATTGCGTTCATTTTGATTTAGTTTTAAAGTTTTTGGTTTTGAGTTGAAAGTTGAAGTCGAAGTTGAAGTTGAAGTTGAAGTTGAACAAAGGTGAGTTTATATTTTATAGGAAAGATAAAATTCCATTGTTCGACTTGGACTTCAACTTGAACTTCTACTACCCTTTTACTCTCCCAATACACGGACGGTGTCGCGGGCGATCATGAGCTCCTCGTTCGTCGGGATGATGACGACGGGAATCTTGGACGCCTTCGTCGAGATGACCGTGGTTTGACCGCGCGTCTTGTTGGCCTTCTTGTCGAGCTTGATGCCGAGAGCGCCAAGACGGTTGACGATACGCTCGCGGACTTCGGTGGAGTTCTCGCCGATGCCGCCCGTCATGACGATCGCGTCGGCGCCGCCGATGACAGTGTTGTACGCGCCGATGTAGAGCGCCATGCGGTAGGCGAGCATCTCAAGCGCGAGTTCGGCCATCTTGTCGCCCTTCTCGGCCTTCGAGACGATGTCGCGGCAGTCGCTCGAGCCCGTGAGCGCGAGAAGACCGGACTTCTTGTTGAGAATCGCGTCCATTTCGGCGGGAGTCTTCTTCTCGGCCTCCATGATCGAGAGGACGGCGGCGGTATCGATATCGCCGCAGCGCGTACCCATGATGAGACCGGCGAGCGGAGTCAAACCCATCGTCGTGTCGACGCACTCGCCGTTCTTGACGGCGGCGAAAGACGAGCCGTTGCCCATGTGGCACGTGACGACATTAAGCTTCGCGAGAGGCTTTTTGAGGAACTTCGCGGCCTCCTGGACGATGAACTTGTGGCTTGTTCCGTGGAAGCCGTACTTGCGGATGCCCATCTTCTTGTAGTACTTCGGATCGATCGCGTACATCGCCGCGCAATCGGGCATCGTCTGGTGGAAGGCCGTATCGAACACGGCGACGTTGGGAACGCCCTTGAAGATCTTCTCGCACGCTTCGATGCCTCCGAGATTCGGCGGCATGTGCAGAGGACCGAACTTGACGAGCTTCTTGCACTCGGCCATTACCTTCTTGGTCACCTTGACGGAGTCCTTGAAGACCTCGGCGCCGTGAAGAACGCGGTGGCCGATGGCGTCGATGTCCTTGGGGTTGCCGAGTTCGGCGACGACCTGCTTGAGAGCCTCGGTGTGATCCTTGGGGCCGCCGCACCCGATGCGCTCGACGAGACCCTTGGCGAGACACTCGCCCTTCTTCATGCTGAAGAGCTGATACTTGAGAGAGCTTGAACCGGAGTTGATTACGAGAACTTTATCAATCGCTTTTTTCATGATCTGATATTTCTGTTTTGCCCGCCGCATTTCAGGGCGGCGGGCTGACTTGTGTTTATTCGGTTACGACAACCTTGAAGAAGCCGCTCGACTCGGCGCCAAGGCCCTTGATGTCGATCGTCTGGGCGCCATCGCCGACGACAATCGTCTTAGTGGCCTTGACGGTCCAGTCGGCATCGGAGAGCGAAGCCTTCCAGAAGACCTGACACGTTACGGTCTTCTTCGTCTCGCCTTCGAGCGGGATGAAGCCCAGGCCGTTGGTGTTGCCCTCGGCGGTGTTGAGCTCGCCTTCGATCTCGACGACGACGTTGCCGTCGGCGTTGAAGGATACGGACTTGATCTCAACCGACTCAACCTTGCTCTCGACCTGAATCGAGCCGTTCGCGCCGACCGTGACATCGGACGGATCGTAGCCAAGCGCAAGAGCCGTCATTCTGGGCGAGGCAAACGCCGTCATGATGTAATTGTTGTACGCATCGATGCGGGTGTCGCTGACGACCTTGCCCTGGAGATTGTCGGTGAGAGCCTGGTTGACGGAGAACGCTTTGACGAGGGTGCCGTCAAGATTGGTGGCGCCGTCATCGAGCTTGCCGCCGTTGGAGACGTACTCCCACGCGTCAGGCAGGCAGTTGCCGTTGGTGTCGACATCCTCGATGTAGATGTCGATGGGCTTTTCGAAGCCGTTCTCGCCGGTAAGCTCGAACTCGGTCGGGGTAAACTGTCCTGAACCGCGCTTGCCGCGACCGCAGGCGTAACCCCACGACTCGAACGAATCGCGCTGGCGCTCCACCGCACCGGCCGTCGCCAGGTCGGCATAGGCCCTCAAGAAGTACTTGCCGGCGGCAAGACCCTTCATCACCGCGTTCGTCGCATGCGAAACGCCGGCCGCAGTCACGGAAGCGGCATCGTCGACAACGACGCGAGCGACGGGAGTTCCCGTAAAGTCAGGCGTGGTGAACGCCTCGACGACAAACGTGGAGTCGGCCGCAACCGTCTCGGGACCGAAGTATTTCACCGAGACGGGAATGCTTCCGTAACCCGCGCCATTCTCGAGAGCTTCCATGCGGAACGTATGTCCTTCGGACCAGAGATCGCCCTTGAACTTGGAGTTGTACATCGAAACTCGCCACTTGTAGTTCTTCGAGTTTTCGAGCTTGTCGCCGATGTAGGCGTCGGCCTTGAAGGTGTAGACGCCCTCCTTGTTGCGGGCGGGAGCGCGGCGGTAGCCGGAATCCCAGACGGTCGAGCCGTCAATGTCGAGAATCTGGACCTTGAACACCGTGTATGTATCGGCATTGTTGGGCATCTTCCATGTGAATGTCGGGCTGGAGTCGCGCACGACGGAGCCTTCAACGCCCGGAGAAATCGCGATAGGCGCCGGACGCTTATCCTTCGCATCGAAGTGACGGACGGTGCAGACCGAGAAGTAGTTGTTGGTCTGGGTAAGATCGATGTCGCCGTTGCCCAGGATGACCGCGTACCCCACCTTCACGGCATCGACGCCCTTGGACTGCAGCTTGCCAGAAGCCTCCTTGTCGAAGAACGACCAGTCGAGATCGAATTCTCCGCTCTGGAGAATGTCGGCCTCGGAAATGTAGTCGCGCGACTTGAGGTTCAATATGCCGTCGAATACGCACGTGGTAGGAATGCCGTTGATCAACCAGGCCGGCTGGTCGTTTATGAGCGTACGCACAATACGCACGCGCTGGTAGTCTTCGCTCGTGATCGCGCCGACATGCGGAGGCTCGGCATCGCCGGACTCCTCACCCCACAATTTGTCACGGTCGCTCTCTCCGGTGGTGAGCTGCATGCGCGTGATGATCGGGTGCGTATCGGTGAGCTCCATCTCGACCTTGCCCTGACGCCAGCCGACGTCGACTCCGACTGCGACGCCCATGGGCTCGCCGGGAGTGTACCTGCCGTTGGAGTCGAGATCGTAGAACGCGACGATCGTGTTCTTGCCCTCCTTGACGAAGCCCTTGTCGGTCTCGCCGAGGAAGAGGTCGAGCTTGTGGTTCTGCAGCGCGGGGACGACAGAGTTGTACTTGAAGCGGAGAACCATCTGGCTCATGCTTACGACAGCCTGCGTATCGTTCGTGCCCTGGGCGCCCTGATACTGGAGCGGAGTGAGATCGAGCGTGTAGTCGCCGGTCTTGAGGTTGATCGTTCCGATGCGCCCGCCGCGATTGCAGATGAAGCCCTTCTCTCCGGCTTCGTCCTGCGTTACGGTGATTACGTTCGCATTCTCGAAGTTAGACCAGTGGAACTCGCCGGCCTGGAGAACGATGTATTGCGCCCCGTATCTGGAGTAGAGGGTCATGTACGTCTCGTAATCGAGCACGTAATATCCTGGCTGCGTCTTCGCGGCGAACGCGGGGTCGACCTCGCTGAGATCGCCGATGTAGACGCTGTAGTTGTCGTTGCGGTCGACCTCGGCGAATTCGAGCTTGAGCGAAGTGCCGTTGACGTAGCCGGGCGTAAGGGTTCCGGAGACGGTCTTCTCGCCCCACGCGCCGATGTAGGTCGTCTGCTCGGACTCCTCGCCGGGCTGGACGGTGAATGTCGCATCGGGGCTGTTGAGCTTGCCGTCGGTGAACGTCTGGACGACGATCGGAGCGAGCGAACCCGAAACCTGAGCGCCGTTGCCCTGGTCGTTGCCGCCCTGGTTGCCGTCATCGTCTTCTCCCGTGAGCGGCTGATCGCCGTTGTAGCGAAGGGTAAGCCTCATGGTCGGGATCGGCATGTCCTTGATCTCGGAGTCTCCGACGACGTGCGAGATGTTGGGCGCGACGATCGACTTTGTGAAGTCGTTGTAGCGAGCCTCGGCGAAGTTGCTCCAGCCGTCCTCATCGGTGTCGGCGGCGGCGTCCCACGCGTAGCGGCTCGTGTACGCCTTGCCCCATGCGTCTTCCTGGATGTCGTCCATGAAGTCGTGGTCGGTGAAGATCTCGCCGGCGTAGAGCTTTCCGATCTTGAAGAAGTAATCGAGATCGAAGCCGTTGACGCTCTTGGCGTCGTTCGGATTGAACTTGATGCGGGCGCCGTTTTCGTTCGTGAGCACAAAGACCTCGCTCAAAAGGTATTCGGCCCAGTTGGAAAGTCCGTCACCGTCGTTATCGTCAACGTCAGTGAACTCGTTGATGCCGTAGAAGGTCTCCCACCAGTCGGGCAGGTTGTCGCCGTCGGAGTCGATCGTCGACTTCAACGCTTCGTTTATCGTGCCGTCGTCGCTGGGCTGCATACCCGACATGATGTCGTAGAAGTACGCCTGGCCTGCCGTCATCGGCGAACCCTTATAATCGACGATGGTATCCCAGCTGATCGGATCCGTATCGGAGAGGTTCTTGCCGTAATTGGTTCTGCAGTACTCCTCCCACCAGTCGGTAAGGCCATCGGCATCGCTGTCGCTGCCCGTGAGCTCCCAGGCGTCAGACGCCGCACGGTCCCACATCTTCTCGCAGGACTTGGCGTAGGCGCCGCCGAGAGGCAAGAGGTCGGTGGTGCCTTCAAAGGCGCTGCGGAGATTGAACTCGGCGAGAAGCTGGACCCTCTCGTAGCCCTCGCCGAACTGCTCGCCAATGATCAAGGACTGGAGGTATCTCTGGAAGAGGTCGAAGTGCAGCACATACGACGAGTAGGGCTGGGCGGTATTGGCGAAGTCGTACTCCGTCAAGCCGTTCAACTGGGCGGGGATGTAGCCCGAACCGAACTCGCTGGTGTAGAGGAACGTGTCAAGCGCAGATCCGTCCACAGGCGTCAGGTGCATGACCGTATTCTTAATCCAGGGAATTACGCGGTAGTCGTTGTAGACCGTATTCCTCAGCTTGGAGTCGATCCACCACTTGGCGCACATATCGGTTTCGATCGAACGGCTCCTGTTAGTCTTCGCATCATAAAGGCCGGCAGTCGAAATCTCAGCGTTGTTTTGATCGTACTGCTTGCCGTTGACGACATCGACGACTCTCGCCCCGAACGCGGCAGGCGTCTTGGCGACGTTCTTGGGATCGGCAGCGCCTGGCAATGTCACGAAGTTGTAATGGAAGAGGAGCTCGGCGGGAAGCGTCTCCATGCCGTCGTTGTTGTTGCGCGTTCCTCCGTACATCCACGACCTCATGACATTGTCGCGGTTTTCGGTCGCCTCGTCGAATCCGAAGCGCTTGCGGTAGTTGGCCTTGATTTCTTCGGCCGTGCGCGCACCGTCCCAAACGCGGACTTCATCGACATAACCGCCGAAGAACTCGCGGACATTGTCGAAGGTCTCAGGATAGTGGTTGCCGTCCTCGTCGACGATGTAGGGCATGAACGCCGCCTCCGGCATGCCGGAAACGGAGACATTCGAAGCCTTGACGGGTCTTGCGCCGATGAAGAGCGCCGCAGGTTCGTTGGCATAGCCGGGGTTTTCAAAGCTGCTCGCCGACCCGGGGTTCTGACTGATCATCGTAACGCCGTTGGCGGGAATGAGCGAGGTGTTCGCATACGACGCCTCTTCGCCGTCGATATAGAGCCTGAGAACGCTGCCGTCGAAAGTAAGAGCGACATGCGCCCACTCGTTGACGTTGAGCTTGCGGCCCCAGACATACTGACAGCTTACGGTGGTGTTGGCGCCGGACTCGATGGAATGGTCGTTGTCGAACATGCCGTAGATCTTGCCCTCGGCCGAAATGCCGATGCGGAAGTTGGCTCGGATGGCGGCGGCATCGCTCGAAAGCGAATCGCCGATGTACGCAACGGAGCGGTCGATCACCGTCTGCGCTTCGTCTTCCTTCTCGGGGCAGATCCAGCATTCGACGGTGAACTGCTTGAGCAGATCCTGCGAGAATTCCGGACGCTCCTGCATCTGGGCCGAAAGCGCGTATGAATTCTTTCCGTCAAGCCAGAGCGCCTGGCGGCGGGAAGGATCGTCGAACTTGAGAGGATCGCTTTCGCGGGTAAAGGCGGTGATCACCTCGGCGCCGTCGTACTTGAAGTCGCCGTCGGTATCGTAACCTTCACCCTCTTCAAAGCTGAACATGAAGTCGCCGTTGCTCAGGTTCGCGGACGCCAGCGTCGAGAACTTGCCGTTCCTCTGGGATCTCTCGAACCACTGCTGGGGAATGACGGGCGCTATGTAGTACTGCGAGACATAGCTCAAGGGCGTCGCTCTCTCCGTGAACCACAAGGGCGTCGGATCGGTGTGGCGCGGCTTGGGATCGGCGACGTTCGCAAGGATGCGCTCCTGGTCGTTGCGCAATCCGTCGCCGTCGCAGTCGACCATCGCGGTTCCCTGGAGCCACGGATACATCACGGGATCGTACGCCATCGGAGCCTTGATCGGATCGTAGTCGCAGGGAGTTTCACCCAAACGGCCGGGAGTGCCGCGGAAGGACGAGTAGATCCACTCGTTGTAGTACGCGTTGAACGTGCCGAGCGATTCGCCCCTCATCTCGTCCATGTTCGCCTGATTGTAGACGGCGGAGATCATATCGCCTTTCTTGGGCGCGAAATATGCCCAGATCGTTTCATCGGGTTGATCCGCGTTCGTTCCGAGAATCGGGTTCAGGCCGTGGAACATTTCATAGAAGTCGTCCATGCCGTCGCCGTCGGTGTCGACAATTCGCGGATCGGTGGCGACATAGCCCGCGACAGCCGAACTGAACGACATCTTCTTGGTGACCGGGAACATATAGAGGTTTGCGGCCGCCAGATCCCAATCGCGGACGGTCGGAGCGAAGTAACCGAGATTTCTCCAGCCCTCGACAGTCCACGGCTCGCGGACGAGAGGCGAATCCTCGGGCTTGACGTATTCAACGCATGCCCTGACCTTTGAGGCGCCCCAGACGTTTTCGGCCATCGTCACAAAGTTCGTGGGATCGGCCGGATCGAACGGAACATAACCCAAGAACTCCTGAGTGTGGGCGGCTGCCGTCACCGTAGGCACGGGAATGCCGAACTCGTCCTCGACATCCTGGACCGTCCCCTTTTCGGTGAGCAAGCGGCCCATGAGAGGCGTCGAGATGTCGTCATAACGGAAATGACGGACGGCCTGGATGAGATATTCCTGATAGTTCTGGAGACCGTCATGATCGAAATCGATGTCGCGTCTCGTCCCAAGAAGCGCGTCCCAGGAAGAGCCGGCCGCCTCCTGATCGAAGAGATCGGATTTGGCGTCGCCCTTCCATGTCGCATCCATGCCGCCTGCGATGTAGATCGCATTGCTCGTGTCATTTGTGCTGGCGACACGGTTGAAGATGCCGTCGGCAATGAACGTGCCGGGGTTGTCGTTGAAATGCTTGGTTATGTCGGAGAGCTTGCTCGCCGCTTCGTTGTCAAGTCCGCCCGGAGGCACGACCGTCTTCGTGCGGGCATTTACCGGCACGCCTGCGTGCTGCATTTCCCAGCCGTCCGGAATGCCGTCGACATCCGTATCCATCGTGCAGGGGTTCATGCCGCCGCCGCGGAAGCAGACGGTCCTGGAATCGTCTTCGATGTTTCCGTAGATGAAGCTGAGGCTCAGCTCATGGAAGAACGCTCCGGCGTTGTAGAAGTCCATCGGGAAGGTTCCGCCTTCCTTCGAGTCTTCAATGCCGTCGGCGTCGGTATCGACACCCTCCACGGCAAGCTCCAGCGACTCCTTGCCGCCCGGATTCGTCGGGAAGAACTTGTTGTACCAGCCGCTGGAATGTCCGGGATGATGAGCGTAAATCGACGGGCAATCGCGATAGGCTTCGCAGGAATCGGTGCCGGCGTACTCCAGAACGTAGCCCAAGCCATCGCCGTCATAGTCGCGCAGCCCGTCCTCGCCGGAGCCGTCCTCCTCTTCGCCGGGAGCGGCGCTGGGATTGCGCTTCATGTAAAGTTCCCAGCCGTCGGGCACACCGTCGCCGTCGGTATCGGCACCATGGTTCTTTTTGGTAACCTTGTTGCTGCCAACCTCGGCAAATGCCTTGTCGAGAAGCTCGGAGAGGACGCCCTGGGCCGTCATGTTCTGGGTGACCGAACCGGCGTTCGTCGTGACATTGGTCGTGACGCCCGCGAGGACATTCGTCGAATCGTTGCCTGCGATGCCATCGATGGAATCGTCGACATCATCGTTGGTGTCGATGATCTCGGGTTCGATGACGCTCGGATTCGTCGTCTTGGCCATGATCGTGCCCCAGGGGTCGTTGGCGTTGAAGCCGTCCTCGCCAAGAACCTTGAGACGGTACTTCATTACGAGATATTCGTCGTATGCCTCGTACGCTCTGGTGTTGACGGCGACGCCGGTCAGAGGATTGCCGTCGACAAACTGGGAATTCTTCTCGGGGTTCCAGCGTGTGGCGACATACCCTTCGACACTGCTCCACGCGGTGCGGGGATCGAATCCCAGCGCACGACGCACCTGGTCGTGGAGAAGAACATAGGGATGCCCGAACGAAAGATCGGCAATGGTGCTTCCGCTCTTGAAATTCACAAGGGTGCGCTCCTCGATCACCGCGAGCTGACCGCCCCAGATCTGACCCTCGCCCGCAAGTCCGTAGCAGACGGGCTCCTCTTTCTGGACATCGTTGCCGTTTTCGTCAACTTCGGTCCATGTGTTGACAAGACCTCTCACCGTCAAGGCGACGGTGTTCTTCACATCCCTCACGAAGACGAACGTCGTCGCAACGGGCGTGGGCTCCTCGCCTTCGGCACCCTCCTGCAGTTCGATCGTGTAATCAAGACCGATAACGAGCTGCGGATAGAAAGTCACCGTTCCGTCGCCGTTGTCGACGGCAGGAACGCCTCCCATGTCGAGATACGCCATGAAGTCGCCGTCAAGGTTTGCGCGCTTGTCGGTCGGCATCAACGGATTGAGGTTCATCATGACTTCCCAGCCGTCGCACATCTTGTCGCCGTCGGTGTCCCAATGGCAGGGGTTCGTTCCGATGGCGAGCTCTTCGAGATCGGAAAGGCCGTCGCCGTCAAAGTCAGGATTGTCCCCATACTGGTCAGGCGTAAGCTTTTCGCAGGGATTGAAGCGCGCCTCGACCTCGTCGGCCGAAATCGGCAGGCCGACAAGAATGTTGTTGATGTTGAATTTCTCGAACCTGACGTTCGAATCGGGAATGCGCGCCGTCACATGGGCACGATACCAGAAGTAGTATTCCCAGCCGTCGGGGAAGCCGTCGCCGTCGGTATCTTCGACAGTCGGGTCCATTCTGGCGATTTCGCTGCCGCGAGGCTCCGGGCTCCAGAGCTTGAGATCGTCGGCGGTAGGCTTCATATCCTCATTGAAGGGCTCCTTCGGATTTACCGGGTCGTCCGGAATCTCATCGTAGCGAGCCTTCATGAAGGCTCTCCAGGCAAGGAGTTCGTTCGCGTTGACGAGTCTGCCGTTGTTGTCCTTCTTGAGCTCGCCGTTGTCGTCGAGATCGGCGAAGCAGGCATCGGACGTTACGCCGTCGATCGCGTTAAGGCCCTTGTGGAAGCCGCGGATCTCCATGCTTGCGTTGAGCGCCGGCCCGATGGGAGCATGGTTGAAGTTGTTCTGGCCGCCCTCGTAGACCTTGGGCAGGCGATCGTTATCGCCATTGAACCCGGCGAGTCCGACAAGGTTGTTCTCGACGACCGTACCGCCGGTGGCGAGCTCGATCATATTGCCGCCCTGCCACTGCTTGTGGGCGAACGTGTCGGGAATTCCGTCGTAGTTGACGTCACCCGCGTTGTCTTCGCGATAGTATTCGCGGGCGAAAATGGCCTCGATCTCCGTTCTGAGATAGTTGCCGTCCTCGGTCTTCTCGTTCGGAAGCGGGATGCGGGAGGCGGGAACCGCCGAGCCGGGAAGCTCGATGATGAACGTTCCGTCAAGAACCGAACTCTCGAACTGACCTTCCTTGGTCATCTTATGGAGAAGCCAGCAATAGAAGAAGGAATCCTTCTGATCCTTGTAGAGAACAGTGTCGGCCGCAAGAGGATATGTATAGAAGGGACCGGCGGCCGTATCGGGCTGATAGAAGCCCGTGGGGGTGATCGCAATATCCTGATTGTCGTTGAGCGATCCGTCGTCCACGGGATCGTTTATCTTGTAGCCGAACGCGAACGCTTCGACATCGATCGCCTTTCCGCAGTTCCACGTAAGGCGGAAGTTGTCGGCGTTGGAGAACGTCGCCGCACCCTTCTTCACAAAGGTATGGCCCTCGCCAAGCGTACCCAGGCCCCTGTACTTGTTCGAGAGGGGCGAGTTGCCGAGGCCGCCACCGGGACCATGGGCGGATGTGACAAGGAACTTGGAAGGCGTAACAGTATAGTAGTAGGTATGCGTTCCGCCGCCGCCGTCCTTGTCTTCAACCATCACGGTGACTTCGATGTCACCCTGAAGATCGCCGAAGTTGGGCTCGAACGTGCCGCTCGTAGCCTCGCTTACATAGAAGACATTCTCCTCGTTGAGAGCGCCCTGGAATGCGATTCTCACGCCGTTGGTGGCAACCTTAGCCCAAGTTCCCTCATAATCGTTCTGGACATCCTTTCTGATGTTCCATCTGATGGGATGGCTCGTGCAGATGCCGCCCGAAACGACGTAACGGTTCGTCGAGGTGTTCGGCTCGGTAATCGTGTACTCGGGCGCGACGTTATAGACAAAAACCTGCGTCGATTGATTGATGTAATAAGTATCGGCCGGCTCCTTTACGGTCGGGAGCATCGTCGGATTCGCATCATCAGCATTTACTACATCCGCCGTGATCCTGAAGCCGTACGTCTCGGAATCCTGGGTGCCGTCCATTTCCTCGATGCGGACCGGGAAGGACACGTATGTTCTCTGGTCGAGATCGACATAATAGACATTCTCCTCGCCCGGTTCTTTCGACCTGTACGTAGAGTCGAGCTTGAGAATGCCGTAGTTCGTATCGCCGTCGCCGACATTCTCGACAGTCAGCTTGACTTTGAGTTTGTCGCGGTACATCGGATCCCAGTAGCTGAGCCTGACGTTGATTTCGCCTTTGTTGTCCGTTTCAAGATACTGGGGCAGGGCGACAACCTCCACAACGGGATTGTCGAGAACCGTGACGTTTACGGTATATTCCGTCTCGGCCCAGTCGTCCATATCCTTGTCCTTGACATACAAGGTTATGGTCCACTCGCCGGCGATCGGGAAGTCAAAGCTGAATGATTTATCGGCGGGATCGCCCTTGATGGTGACGGGCGTGATATCCTTTCCGAGATCATCCTTGGCCTCGTAAAGCATTCCGTCGACATAGGTGGTCCACCTGCACTCGAACTCCTTGTCCTCTTCGGTTGTTGTCTTGTCGTAGGTGCTGTCCTTTACGACGGCGGAGAAGCTGCGGGACAATCCTTTGGGAACCGCGTTCGGAACTCTGTAGGTGGTGTCGTTGACCTTGGTGATCCTCGAGCCGTTCATGTCGATTCGGTCGACAATCGGCTTTTTGTTGAATATCGTCAGATAGTACGGCGTCGAATTGTATCCGGAGACAACCGCAGTTTTCGAATATGTCTGCTGACTGCAGATAACGACCTCGAACGCCGCCGAGAGGCCGCCGTAATCCTCGCTCGCACCGTCCAGGAACTGGATGCTGCCGGAAACATCCGTGCTGCCCTTGCCGATCTTCAAGCCGACCCTGTCCGAAGCCGCATCCCCGGTATCGCTGCAGATGACGAACTTACTGTTCACCTGATTCTTTTTGAGATCGGATGTTTTCAGGAACGCCCAGAGATCTCTCGTGTTGTCGGGTTCGGAAATCGAAACCTTTACCTTGGCGGTGGTTTCTTCGGTCACAGTCACGCCGGGAACCGTTTCATAGAACGAATCCTTGCCGTTGACCTCTTCCCAGCTTGCCGTGCGCGGCGCCCTTATTTCGGCATTGAAGGTGGCGACAACCCTATCTTCGGGATTTTCGTAGCTTATCGGCGGAACGACATACACTTCGCTGACAAACGAGCCCGGAAGACTGTAGTTGAGCTTGGGGAATTCCGACGTCTTGGGATTCTCCGAGCCCTCCGCCAACTTGCGGAGATAATTGTTCGCGCCGACATAATATCTGCCGGGGATGAGCTTGAAATCCTCGCTTTCGCTGTAGCGAACATAGATCTGGTAGCCGGTTTTTGCATCGTTCATGTCTGCGTAGGTGTCTTTGACCTCGAGCAGAAGATCGATATCCTCGCCGCAAACTCCGCTGACGGGTCTTGCCGCAATCGCCGCCGGGGCTGCAACGACCTCCAGTTCATCCGAATCAAGATGGTCCCCGAAATGGTTCTTCGCGTCGGTATCGTCGCACGACGGGCTGAACACAATCCTGGCCGCGCCTCCGGTCGTGTTCTCATCGGATCTCAAGCAGTAGACATACACTATGACAGGCGCAGTCGAATTGGCGGGAATCGTAACCGTTCCGACGGCTTGGCCCTGAAGCGCTCCGACCGACGGCTTTTCATAAAGGCGAACATAGTCGTTCATCTCCGCCGCCGCACCATTCGAGAAGGTGGGGGTGATCTTCACCTCCAAAGGAGTCGGATAAGGCTCAGAAACCGAGACGGCCAAGGTCGCGGCGGCCTTCAGATAATCGGAGCCGGCTACCGCCGCCGCATCATCCGTCGGGCTGGTAACCTTAACCTCGATGGTCGGAGGGAGCGGTTTATCGCATTTTACGGGAACTGTAATGTAGTCGATGATCCGGTCGCTTCTGCCTACGTAGTACGTATAGTTGGGCCAAGTGCTCAAGACAAGGTTGGTGGTGCCGCCTTGCGCAACACCCCTGATCTCGAAATCGACCGGCTCAATCTGACCCTTGGAGAATCTGATCCTGCCGATATTAACTTCCTTCTCGGTCCCGTCGGCATCAAGCTTGAGTGTCACCTTCTCGTTGGACTCGACCTTGAAGACATCCTCGTTTTCGGACCATACATAAAGCTCAAGCTCGTCCTCGACGGGAATGTTTCCTACAGACTTGAGCTGGACGGGAAGACCGCTGACGATTTTCGTGGAGCCCTGATGGACAGAGCGCCAGACGGGCGCTTCGGCGCCACCCTCGGGAATCTCCCAATTCGAATCAAAATCAATCGTCTTTACGTAAAAACCGCACTCCCTCAGAGAATAGTCCTTCTTAGCGGTTCCGCCGGCCGGGGACCTATCCTCCCAAAGATAAGGATTATCCGTGGCGGCCAGGTCCCAGAACCAGAATCTGCATTTTGCGTCAGAATCGCCGCTTCCGTCCAATTCCTTGGAGGAAATCACCCACTTGTCAGTATTCAAGAACTGATAGGAAAGCCCGTCGGAAGGGGTATCGGTTACGGGACCGTCTTTTGTACCGAGCACGATAGGAAACGCGACATCGCCGGCCTTGACTTCATACTTGAAGATGAGATCCGTGAAAATTCCTGTGCCATCGGCATCTCTCGATTCTGTGGCGAGACCGGATTTGCAATCATGGAGGACCGCGTCGACAGGCTTGCCCGAAACATAAATCCGGATCTTCAGCTTGTTGTTCAGGGCGTTATCCATAAGTTCGCCCGAAGAGCCTATGTACTTCAAGTACCAAACCGAATCCGGATCGTCGGGTTTGCGCGCAATAAGCCTTATGTTGAAGTAAAAATCCTTGCCCGCAGAAGTCACCGGATTTTCTATGGTGGCATACGGATCTACCGATTTGCCCGTCTCATCACACGGGCGAATCTCAAAGATGTCGCCGTTGAGAGCGAATGAGGCGGTTGCGGTCAAAATACCCGCGACCATGGTTATCAGTTTGAGGAACTTTCTCGTCATCATGTTTTTTTCCCTTCTTAAAAATAAATCGTTTTTCTCTTACTTCTTTTGCAAAGCTTCCTGGTGCTTCCGGCGGACAAACTCCATCATCTTCCTGCTGCGCTCCGCCACGGCATTTTCGTATTTTTCGGTCAACGCCTTCACGTCGCTCTCCAGCGGAGCGACCAGTTCTGGTGCCGCGTTCTCGGCCTTCGCCTTTTCGAGCTCCTGCCTCTTTAGCTGCAGCTCGTCCCCGATGCGACCGACCGCATCATTGACATCTGCAGTCACCTTTTTGAGGTTGTCGTTGTATGTTTCGTCGACATGAAGCTCCTTGAGGCTTTCGGTGCTGTTGAGCACGACCTTGACGGGCTCGGCCTTCGCAGAAACCTTCTCGCCCGCCGTTTCCTCAGCCTTTGCGTCGGCATTGGCCTTGCATTCCTTGCAGCACGCATCTCCGGATTGCTCGCGCGAGCAACCGGCGGCGGCGACCAGCGCCGCGAATGCCGCATTCATCAAAAATTTAAGGTTGATAGTCATAGTAATTCACTTGTTTTAACGTTTCCACCGGGAACAATCTCAAGCGGGTATCGAGCGACCAGCTGTAGAAAAGTCCGTCATCCTGCTTCGCCGGATCCGAAGAATAGTGCCAATCATGCCATCCGGCCGAATAGCCGGGAGAGTTTGTGCCGAACGGATCGCGAATCTCGACATAGGTCGTAAAGTTCTCGTCGAACGAATTCTCGTCGAACACGAACCACCTTAGCGGAATCCAGTTGTCCTTTTTGTCGAGCCTGTTAAACCCGTTGTTGAGGAAGCCCGTGATTTTGAACGTTACGCTCGTCCACGGAGCCTGGGACGTTGAGTAATTCTGTGATGTCTCTCCCTTGCCGGCTCCGCGCAGGACGTAGGGCGCCCAGGCCTTTTGCCAGTATCTGCTTTCGACATTGTCCGTCGTGTTGGTGATGTAAAGCTTCACGCCGACCCTGAAGTCGGTGACATCCTCGAGGTAACCGCTCGGATCGTTGATGTCGCCGCCGATCCGAACAGTCCTTCTGAGCGGCTGGGGCGCCTTGGACATTCCGCCGCGGAGAATGAAATTGCCCGCCGTAGGATCGATGTCAAGCCAGTACATCTGGGTCAAGGTGAGATTCGTGACGAAATTGCCCGCGAGCGTCTGATACTCCGCAAGCTTGATTTCGCCGGACTCGAGATTCTCCCACTGATTGCCCTTTAGATCGACGCCCTTTTCAAGCCAGTCGATCACGGCGTCGCGGTACTTGTTGTCGGGACCGAGCCCGTAATCGGTGACGAGCCTGTCGTCAAGCTTCGCCGATGCGACAACCGTAACGTTGTTCGACGCGCCTACGCCGACGGTGGTTTCGTAGACAGGTCTGCCGTCACGCACCGCCTCGCGCCATGCCGCAGCCGTTCCGTTGGTGGTGACGCCCGCAAACCTGTACCAGCGATCAACGCTGTAGGTGATGTTGGTGCCGGTTGCGCTGCCCTTCGGGATGACGAGTATCATGTTCTGGGGCGTGTCGACATTGTCGCCGGCCGTCTGGTAGATATGACCGACGGAGGTGTCGAGATTCGCGTAGACAAGAACGGACGAACCGTTTGGAGTGGGATGGTTAGGATCGATGACCTGGCCGTCGTTGATCCGGCCGGGAGTGCACTTGATGTTGTTGAACCAGTCATCTTCCGTCTCGCCGCGCGAAGACATGACGCTGAGCGAAACACCCTCTCCCTGATCGTCGGTGCCGACATAGAAGAATCGCGCATCGGGAAGAAGGCCATTGATTTTTCCGATGAAATTCGTCGGATGGTTCTGATCGTAATCGAGGGTCCCCGGCACGTATGGGGAGAGTCCGAGAAGCGCAACCTCGTGCTCGACGATGCCGCTCGGGCGAACGAGCTGGATGCCGAAAGGCTGCGAAATCTTAATCGTCTCCCCTCCGGACGCAAAAGGATTGCCGACTGCGGCCGTAGAGGACCAAACGCCATCGAGGCTGCCGTCGCCGGTCTTGAGCTTGCCCGACTTGCGCGCGAGCTCATTGCCGATTACGCGATAAACCATGTTCGAAGCCATTCCGATGAGATTGGGCTTGGTCGGCGAGACATCGGTGGAATTGGAGCCGAACACGGCTATGGTATTGGTCACGACCTGATTGCTGCCGCTGATTCCGAGCAGCTTCACTCTCCATCCCGTGAGATCGGCTTCTGCGGGAACGGCGAGCTCGACATACTGATAATCATCCTCCTTGTTGCCGTAGTTCTTGCCGTCAAGCGGACCGCCGTAGATGTTAGCCTCGTTGATCCATGCCCATCCCGGAGCGACGGAATCGAGAATCGTATACGCGCAGAATGTGTCTCTGCCGCGATTCTTGTCGACACCCTTGTACCACGAGGGATTGATCCAGGAGCCCGCCTTCGAGAGATAGCTCGTCTGCGGCTCGTCCGATCCGACGGTGTAATAGGTAGCCTCGAGCTCGTACTGGACGGTCTCGCTCGCTTCGAAGATCGGCTGTATCACGGCGTCGGGAGCCGTCCTGTAGCTCGAGCGGAAGACAAGATTCGTATCTGTAGCGCGCGCGAGTTCGGCCGACTTCGCCTCGGGCAGGGAGCGCCAGTTTGCATAGCCCCACGGACGCTGACCGACGAACCAGTGCAGCTTGACGGTGACACCCTTGTCCCAATCGATCTCCTCCTCGAGCTGGGAGGCGAAAACCTCGCACTGGACACCCCAGCTCTCGCCGGTGAGAGGCTGCTCGGAAACGCTGGGGACATTGGGCACGTACCCGGTCGTATCGAGGCTGTTGCGGAACGCTCCGACGTTGCGGAACGCGAACGCGGCGCGAATCGCCTCGGAGACGAGAACCTCGTCGATGAGGACCCTGACGGGCGAATCGTACCCGATCGGCGGCTCCGGCATCGGATTCAGCGACTCCACGCCCTCGACGCCCGTAACGCCCAGACGGAACGCGTAGTACGAATCGCTGGGCTTGGTCTTGTACTTGTAGGTCGTATAAGTCGAATTCGAGACGACAAACCGGTCGAGCGCGACCCATGTCGAATTGAGCGCGCCTGAAGCCGAACCGTAAAGCGTAACCTGTGCAGGCTGCGAATACCTGTCGGAGGTGTACTTCCTGGCCTTGAACGTGATCTCGCCCACCAGATTGGTCGTGAAGACGGGCGTCTGGACGAACGGCTGATGCTGCTCGTATGTCGCGCCGTTGTCGGTATCGACATCCACGTCGACGGAATTGTTGAGCGCGAGCGACATGCCCTTGTAGCCGAGGTCCTGTGAATAATCGTAAAGATACATGCGCTTTTCGGAGTCGTAATCGTCGCCGAGCGTTCTCAGGTTCCAGCCCCACCACGCGCGTGGATCGAGCGCCGGCTCATCACGGCAGAAAACCTCCGTGATGTAAATCTCGGGGAACGTCGACTCATCCATATCCTTGACAAGCGCCGGATCCGCCGCTTCGGCGCGGATTCGCATAACGCCCCTGACGCCGTGAAGACCGATGTAGCAGCTGCGCGATCCGCTCGCAAGTTCAGCCTTGCCCAACCCGGTGAACGTAAAGTTGGTTACCGACGTCCAAAGGCCGGCATTGTTGTCGATGCCGGACATGTCGGACTCGAAGACGTCTGTGGCGACCTCAAGAACAAGCTTGACGTTTTCATGGGCGTTCTTGTACTTGAACGAAATCATGCCCAGGCCGACGCCGCGGCCGTTGCCGTCGTCATAAAGCGGCGAGCGTATCGAAGAGATGCCGCCCTTGTCCGTCCTGCGGGGCGAGAGCTTGACGGCACCGTTCTCGATCCACGCCGTCGTGAATATGAAGTTGGTGTAGTTCGCCCCGCGGGCGCTCTCCCATTCGCTCTTTCCGGACTCGTATACGTCATCGTCGTCCCATTCCGCTCCGCGGAAGTGCGTCAGCTCGATATCGTCGATGACGACATCCGTCCTGACGTCGCCGACGTCGCCGCCGACCTCGAACCTTACGGAGCAGTCGGAATTGGTGAAGACGTTTATCGTATCCGAAATTCTGTTGCCGGACGAACCGAACGACGAGATCGTACGCGCCTCCAGCAGCGACCACGATCTCGTGCCGGCGGGGGCGGTAAGAATATTCAGCGTCTGGCTGGGCATCACCGCACGCAAACCTTTGATGTCGTCATCGTATTCCATGCGCCCGCGCGGCCACACCCATCCGCCTTCGACCATTTCTTTGGCGCACAGCGGCGCTTCGGCGATACCGCTGAACGTGACGGAATCTCCGTCCAGCGCAACCGGCTCGGGTATGTACCTGGGACTGCCGAACATGCCTTCGCAATTCGCGGTCAGCAAGCCATAGGTTCCCGACGTCATCTTCTCGTCGCTGGTGTCGGTATAGCTTATGTTGCAGTATTCGATACCCATGTATTCATCGGCGACCGTCACGCCCGGAGACCATTTGGCCGGAATGCCGGTCGCATTGCTCTTTTTGAAGCCTGCCGTGAGGTGGACGCCCTGGGTTGTGTTGGAAACGGAGAAGTAGACGGCCTGAAAACCGTTCGTGCCGTCGGAACCCGGCCAATTTGCGCCGCTGTCGTTGCTCTTCCCGGCAAGTTCGTTGACGTTCAGCCTGCCCGTCGCGTCATAATGCCAGCGATGAAGCGAGATGCGCTGGCCCTGCGCCGCAGGAGCGATGGGCGATGTCTCCTTGTTGTTGCTCTTAGCCGTACTGATCTGCTCGATGCGCAACTCATACGCGCCCACCTCCGGAACATAATACGTGAAGAGCGACAGCGACGCGTTGCCTCTGAAGTTGTTGTTCTTGTTGGCGTCAAACGCACCTGCGACCACGAAAGTGTAGTTGGTCATCATTGCCTTCGAGCCTGAGTCGAAATACGCGCAGTCCTCAAGCTGAACCGACTGGCCGAGGCGGGCGTTGAAGCTGATCGACCCGATGCCGCGCAGCTGATGCCCGGGATTGACGAGCTCGATGGAGCCCAGACCGTTGCCCTTGAGCTGAAGCGCGCGATTTACGGTTCCGGAAGCGTCCTTCGAGGTGTTGTCCTTGTAGTTTCCGTAGACGAACATGCCGTTGGCGATGTTCCAGCCGTTCGGAGAGAGGGCCGAGGTGAATTCCTGGTATTCAGGCTTGTCGATTCCGGTGGACGTGGAGAAGGCCTCCTGCCAGTCTCTGTTGGACTTGGGCAGGTCGCTCCAATTCGCAAAACTCTTCTTGGAACTGACGCCGTTCGGCGAAGCGCCGGTCTTTTTGTCGTCCTCGATCGAATTTCCGAGGAACAGCTCCCTGCCCTTGTTGGCGTCGTTCCACGCGTTGAAGTTCTGGTAATCGGCGTGAACGATCGTAATCGCCCTCGTGGCATCGTCAAGCTGGAAGAGCAGATACCCGGTCGCACCGTCATTGGGGAGGCGCGACCAGACATCGCCGCCGGTCGGCACGACAACATCGCTGACCGGCATCTTCATCTCGCTGTGCTGGAGCGCCCAGTGAGTCGTCAGGATGTCGCTGCTCAACGACCCTGCATCCTGGCGCCTCATGGCCTCGATGCGGAACTCGATGCCGTTCTCGTTGCCGTCCTTGTTCGGCGTCTGGTAAAGGCCGCGCCAAATGCCGTCGGCGACCAGCTCCATCGGGATCGAGTTGGTCTTGTAGACGGTGTCTTCCCTGTATTCCTCGATCTTCTCGGCGACAATCAGGTTGATCGTCTCGTACGTGCTCTTGCCTTCGCGAAGACGCACGAACCAATCGGTGCCACGGCTCTCGAGAATCACGGGCGAATCAAAGCGGTTCGTCACGACAGAGATGTTCTCCGTGTAGTGTCCGCCGAGATTCAGGTTGGCGCCGGAGTAGTCGACATACTCGTAGTAGGGAGCCTTGAGGTGGGAGACGAAGAAATATTCGACATCGCCGATCATCCCCCGGGGCAAGTCGAGCGGCGCGATCGCCGTGAAGCCGTCGGCGAAATCTCTCTTGTGGTTAAGCGCGACGCTCTGCCATTCCGTCATGTCCTGCTCGAGATAGCGCCAGCGGTAGAACATCTTGGAGCTGATCACAAAACTGGAGATGTCGGCGTCCTTGTTGGCCGCCGAAACGAACGCCTTGGGCCTGGCGCGACCGAAGAGCTGATCGGAAACGGAAGGATAGGAGACCTCAAAGGCTCCCTCGACGCCCAACGTGCGCTTTCCGCCCTTCGTCAGATCGATCTCGCCGTACGTATCGAGATCGACTCGCATCGCAGGATACGAAACGACAATATTGTCGATCAGGATCGACGCGGTGTCGGGATCTATCTGGCTCTGCGCGAGATTGCCGCCGGCGATGGCCGAGCGCCTTATTCTGAACTGGATCGGGCCTGCGTAATTGAGCTTGGCGTACACGCGGTAGAAGTTGGCGGCGGTTCCGCCGTTCTTGATCCCGAGCGCAAGCTCGTCGGTCGTTTCGGGCGCGCTGAATTGGGCGGTGCCGTCCCTCTTGAGGGCAGAGACTTCGATAGCCTTCCAGATTTTCTCTGTTGCAGGAAGTTCTTCGAGTGTGCCGTCGCCTCCTGAGACCGCTCCGTCCAGGACATTGGTGCACACTTCGACAACAAGTCTGTAGTCGTTCGCCGCATCATCCTGGGCGACCGCAAGCGCATTTACCGCATCGAAGTAGATAGTGCCGATGCCGTTCGTGTAGCAAGGCGAATAGATCGCCGCGTCCTGAACATTGCGAACGACGAGATGCGACGACTCGCTCTTTGCGCCGTTGGGCAGGGCGTCCTCCGACCAGGGGAGATAGTTTCGTGTCGCGTCGAATGCGTACCCTTCCCGATACCAGTTGCCGATGCGGACATCTTCAAGCTGCCAGATAACCTTGCTGCCGCACAATTCGTCGATCGCATTTGTCGACATGAGCGTACTCCGGGTCGAATCGCTCATATACTTGAATCGGGCATTAAGCGCAACCGGCTGCTCATGAACCCAATACGAACTGGACTTGGCCGAATTGGTGTTCGAATAATCCTGGCCCGTAATCGCCTCGGCGCCCATGCCCCAATCGTTCGCCAAGAAAACACGCCCCGCCAGAGTCGGATTGCCGCCCGCGCCGCCGAGGTTGCTGTCGGGCGAAGCCGTCATTATGGCGACCTCTATCCTGTGGCCGTGCAGCATCTCATAACCGAACGCCCCGCCCTCCACGGGAGCGAGTCCGTCAACCTGGCCCAGGAATTCATACGTGCCGAGCTCGCCGGGAACAGCATTGGTCATCGACGCCGAAACGCCCGTAAAGGTATAATATGCTTCACCGTAGACAGGCTCGCCGGCATCAGCTTCAGCAGGATCTTCGCCCTCAAACCACAATGTCTTCGTCACCGACGGTTCACGAAGCCAGCGGTTCTTGAAATAAGCACCCGGCGTTACCTTTGTTTCCTCAAATGAATAAAGCGTGTTTTTAACCTGTAAATAATCTGCGGTCATCCATGCTACAGGAAGCGTTCCCTGTCTTACACGCATTTCGTCGATGCGACCAAATAGAGGATTGGAGGACGCCAATCCACCGACTCTAAACGGCGAATCATTCGGCGCGGCAAATGTTGATGCCGTTTTACATGTATCCACCCTGACGCCATCTATCCAAATCGTGGAATAACCGATATCTCCATCTTTATGATCATACCAATCGTCAAAAATGATATCCATACGATGCCATGTAGTCTTCGAAATCGCTTTAGACATACTGTCATCTACACTCAGGTCATCCTTATAGAAATATCTGACATTCTGATAATTATTCGCAGATCTAAAACTTAAGCCCCATCTATCTTGGTCACTAGTAGAGGTCTTTCGTGAAATAATCATCGCATTTGCAGACGAATTTCCGGTAAGATAAACCCAGAACGAAGCTGTAAATGTTTTAGAGTGAGCACCTCTCTCATCCCCGCTTTCAGGATCTGTATTACCGTTGAGAGTATTCATTGCATCAATACTCTCGCGGTTAGTAGCTGATAAAATCGCACCTCCGGAATTACTCTTGTTGCCACGGGCCTTACCGATTGGACCATTATATTCCGAAGTATTTGTACCAAATGTACCAACACCGCCATTCTTAGCGTCCTCAGCATCATCCATGTGCCAAACGCCTACATATTCCGCCCAGACCTCCTTGGGGTCCCTTGCGGCAGGAGCAGTCTTGTCGACAAGCTCGCCCCAGCACATCGTAATAGACATGCCTTTGGCATAGAGAGGGACCTTGACCCAGACGATGCTCTCGCCCGCCGGATCCCACGTATCGAATTCGTGCGCGAGAATATTGCCGTCCGAATCGACGAACCTGATGTCCGATCCGTCAGGATTGGCGTACTTGTACTCAAAGCCCTTAGGCGCACCTTCCTTGATCTTTATAAGCATCGGGAAGTTGACCAAAGGCGTCTCGTTGGTCGCGGTAATCGTTATTTTGGAGTGGTAGCCGAGCGAATCAAGATACTTGTCGCTATCGTTCCACGCCCAAAGAACAACACTCGTCACGGGAATCGTTCCGGCGACGGTGAAGTTGAGCGACTCCTTGAACTCGATCGTGACATCGTATTCGCCCGCCTCCGTAGGCGCCGCTTCAGACCAGTTGTTCGCACCCTTGGGAGAGTACTTTACAACATAATCGCTTTCCTTTACCTGGAAGGGGCTGGTAACGACAACCGGCTTCTTGGGAGTCTGCCCAATCTGCCACGGCTCTACAGAAACAGAATTGACGGTAACGGCGGGAGCATTTACCGTAACTTGAACATCAACCGTCTTATTCTCCGTCAAATCAGCCCACTTGTAACCATCCTTAAGCGTGACTACATAATTGTAGGTCCCAACGTCTTTAACGGCAATCTCGCTTACTTCTGCGCCGTCCTTGGTAATTACAACACCGTTGCCGCCTTTGTAAAGCTTCTGTACTGAGCCATTATAATCAACCATATACGCCGCGTTCGGCTTCTCCGGCAATACATCAATAATGCGAATAACAACAATACCGCTGCCGCCGTTGCCGCCCTTTGTATTAAGACTACCACCGCCACCGCCGGAACCGGTATTTTTGCGGCCACTCGTAGCAGCTCCGCCAGAATATCCGCCATTGCCGCCAATGCCGCTACCGCCCAACGCCGCAGCAGAACCCGTACGCGTACCACCGCCGCCACCAGCCGCATACACTATCTCAGAGCCAGTGATAGACGATGCCTTACCTAAGCCACCAGCGCCACCAACAAAATCCGCAGTAACTTTACCTCCAGAGGAACCCGCACCTCCACCGCCAGAGCCCGCTTCAAGATACATTTCAACAGAACTATCGCCACCATCATTACCTTGACCATTTTTACCAACACCGCCCTTAAAGGTGTTTGATCCGCCACCGCCTGAGCCGCCATCTCTACCAACACTTGCAAGACCGCCGCCACCACCGCCAAGCGCTTCATGCTTTATAGCCCCAGACAACAAAATCTTAGACGACTCTCCATCTTCTCCTAAACCTTGAGCTGCGGGCGAAACACCGCCACGACCAACGATAATATCATACATTCCAGCGGCAAGATAAACTCCTAACGCCTCAATCATACCGCCGGCACCACCACCACCTGCGCCATAATCATACATTAACCCTGGGTTTGCGCCTGCACCACCGCCGCCGATAACAAGAATATCGGCCTTAACGGACTGAGGAAGATTAAAAATAGCTGGCATTAGCGTATTTTTAAATGAATATACCTTATTTTCGACATTTTCAGGCACATTGACGACTGGAACATCGATCGTATAGCGAATAATTACAACGCCAGAGCCACCGGCGCCGCCAATAGACGTACCGCTGCCGCCGCCGCCGCCGCCGCCGCCGCCGGAACCGGTACCCGCCTTGCCCGCGCCAGCAGGTTCCGAACCCTTGTTGGCAAGTCCATCACCACCGATACCGCTACCGCCGACACCCGCCACTCTGCCATAAGTAGCGCCGTGTGTAGCCGCACCGCCGCCGCCGGCCGCATAAAACGCCATTTCACCGGAAATATCAAACTCAAGACCCGCACCACCGTCACCGGCTTTATCGCCAGTCGCATTTGCGCCAGCGCTACCCGCGCCGCCGCCGCCGCCGCCCATGTCGTTAGGCCCGCCACGACCGCCGGGATTGCCAAAGCCGCCCGAAGCCGAAGTCGGCTGCAAAGCCTGTCCAGGCGTGTTTTGAGCGGTGTCGCCACTTGTAGATCCGCCGCCGGAGCCGCCGTCGACGCCAGCGTAAGCCCCCCATCTGCCGCCTGTACCGCCGCCAAGCGCGGTGTAAGTCGTGGCGCCAAGCGTCAAGACCGTATCTGCGCCGTTATTGCCGGTAGCTGCGGAAGCCGACTGCGCACCGCCTGCACCGACACTGACAGTGCCTGAGGCGAGATTAAGCCCGTCTTGATAAATCAAACCGCCCGCGCCGCCACCGCCGCCGCAGTCGCCTGAGCCGGATGCACCGCCGCCGACAACGAGAATTCTGCCCGAACCATTGCGGATCGCATTTTCGGTTGGGACGGTAAAATTCGCAGGTGCTGAAGTGTCGGAAAATATGTGGACAAAATCAACGGTACCGTCGCCATTGTCGATTTTACGAATTTCGTCACCGCCTGTAGCCGCGGTATATTTTTCGATGTCCGCGAGGCTAGCGACCTCAAACGAGGCCGCGCGAGCAAAAAGCGGCACAGTAACCGCGGCAAACGCGGTTAACGTTTTTAAGAGGCTTCTAATACTTATCAACCTCATATTTAGCCTTTATTTACGGGCATTTTACAGCTTATCTACATTTTATCGTACGACAAATTCCACCTCGATTTTCATCAAGGTAGAATCCTTTTATACATGTATCTGTGCCATATTATCATATACAACTCAACGCCGTCAATCAGAATTTAGAAGCACAATGAATCAATGAATAAAACTCGCGACTCAAACTCCATCCTCTCTTCGACTTCGACTCCCATCTTCGACTCGTCCCCTGCCGACAATCCCGAACGAAAAAAGACCGCCGCTTTTAAGCGACGGTCCTTTTATCTGTAGCCTTGAAGGGCTTAGCTTAGCCAACCGTACCGCCGGCGGCCTCGATCTTGGCCTTGGCAGCTGCGGAGCAAGGAACCTTGACGGTGAACTTCTTGGTGAGTTCGCCATTGCCGAGAACCTTGATTTTCGGGCGCTTGTTGTCGGAGAATCCGGCCTTGGCGAGAGTCTCGACGGTGATTTCGGCACCGGCTTCGAACTTCTTCTCAAGATCGGAAACGTTGACGCCGAGAGCCTTGGCGTTGAACGCCGCATTGTTGAAGCCACGCTTGGGAATACGGCGGACGAGGGGCATCTGGCCACCTTCGAAGCCGAGTTTCTGCTTGTGACCCTTGCGGGCGCCCTGACCCTTGTGACCGCGCGTGGACGTCTTGCCCATGCCCGAACCACAGCCGCGGCCGACGCGTTTACGACGCTCGCGGGCTCCGGGGGTATTGGTGAGATTGCTCAATTCCATGATAGTAACTCCTTTCGCACTTACGCTCTGGCGGTGGCGATTTCTTCGGCCGAACGGAGCTTCAAGAGCGCGTTCATCGTAGCCTTGACTACGTTGAGACGATTCTTGGATCCGAGCGACTTGCCTACGGCGTCACGGATGCCGACCGCTTCGAGAACGGGACGCATGCCGCCGCCGACGATGAGGCCCGTTCCGTCGGGAGCCGGCTTCAAAAGAACGCGGCCGCCGTCGCAAACGCCCTCAACCTCGTGGGGGATCGTCTTGCCCTTGAGCGTGATCTTGCGCATATTCTTGCGCGCTGCCTCGCCGCCCTTGCGGATGGCGTCGGAGACTTCATTGGCCTTGCCGAAACCGACACCGACCTTGCCCTCCTTGTCACCGACGACGATGACGGCGGAGAAGCTCATACGACGACCGCCCTTGACGGTCTTGGCACAGCGGTTGACGAACACGTTGTGCTCGTCGAGCTCGTCCTGCTGGGCCATCTCGTTACGCTTATCGCGATTCTGAGCCATAATTACTTAGCCTCCTCTTTCTTGGCGCTGATCGAAAGGCCCGCCTCGACGGCAGACTCGACGATGGCCGCGACGCGGCCGGTGTACTTGAAGCCACCGCGGTCGACGACGACGGTCGCGATACCCGCGGCCTTGGCGGCCGCAGCGGCGGCCTGACCGAGGCTCTTGGCAACTTCGAGATTGTTCTTCGTCTCTTTGAGCGAGCTCGCGGAGGCGAGAGTCTTGCCGGCATCGTCGTCGATGAACTGAACGTACATGTTCTTGTTCGTGACGCAGATGGACATACGCGGACGCTCCGCGGTACCGACGATGCGCTGACGGAGGCGGAGATGCCTCTTCTGGCGCTGAACTTTGCGATTGAACATTTCGCTTTCTCCCTACTGTCGCGATTAAGCGACCTTCTTGCCCTGTTTGCGGCGGATCTTCTCGCCGACGTACTTGATACCCTTGCCCTTGTAGGGTTCGGCCGGGTAGAACGCGCGGATGCGGGCGGCGGCTTCGCCGACGAGTTCCTTGCTGATACCCTTAACCGTGACCTGAAGACCGTCGTTCTCGACGGTAACGGTCAACCCCTCGGGGATGGCGTAGATTTTGGGAGACGCGAAACCGAGCGAAAGAGCGAGCTCGCTGCCCTTGAGGACAGCCTTGAAACCCGTACCTTCGATCGAAAGCTGCTTCGTGTAGCCCTGCGACACGCCGATAACCATGTTGTTGATCAGCGCGCGGGCGAGACCGTGGAAGTTACCGTATTTATCATCGTCAGCGCAAGCGACTTTGAGAATACCGTCTTCAACATTCGCCGTGATGCCTTCATGCATCGTGTAGGAAAGCTCACCGAGCTTACCCTTAGCCGTCACCTTCTGACCCTCGATCGTGACTGTTACGCCCTCGACGAGTTTGACGGGTTCTTTTCCGATTCGAGACATTGTCTTATGGCTCCTGAATTATGCGATTGTGCAAAGAATTTCTCCACCGACCTTCGCCGCACGAGCCTCTTTACCGGACATGACGCCCTTGGAGGTCGAGAGGATGGCGAGGCCCATGCCGCCGAGAACGGCAGGGATTTCGGGGACCGATACGAACTTGCGAAGACCGGGCTTCGAGATGCGCTTGAGCTCCGTGATGGCCGGAACGGCACGATCGGAGTACTTGAGCGTAATCACGAGCTTCTTCGGAAATTCGCTGGTCATGACGACGTCGGCGATGTAGCCGGCTTCCTTCATGACGCGGGCGATTTCGCCCTTCATGTTGCTCGCAGGCGTCTCGACGGAGTGAAGGCGGGCCTTCAAACCGTTGCGGATCGTCGTGAGCATGTCGGAAATGGGATCGATAGTCATTTTAAGATTCCTTCCCTCTAATAATTACCACGAGGCCTTCGTTACACCGGGGATGAGACCGGCAACAGCGAGTTCGCGGAAGCACAGACGGCAAACGCCGAACTTGCGGATGTAAGCGTGACGACGGCCGCAACGCTGGCAGCGGTTGTACGCGCGAACCTTGAACTTGGGCGTCTTCTTCTGCTTTTCAATCAAGCACTGCTTAGCCATGATTAGTTCCTCCCTGCGAACGGCATACCCATGGAGTTGAGAAGCTCCTTGGCGGCCTTATTGTCAGTCGAGCTCGTCACGAACGTGATGTCCATACCGGAGTGGGCCGAACCTTCCGCGATGATTTCGGGGAAGATCGAGTGCTCCTTGAGACCGAGCGTATAGTTCCCGCGGCCGCCGAAGCCACGGTTGGAGACGCCGCGGAAGTCGCGGATACGGGGGAGAGCGACCGATATGAGGCGGTCGGCAAATTCCCACATGCGCTCACCACGAAGCGTGACCTTAGCGCCGATAACCATGCCTTCGCGGAGCTTGAAGTTCGAGATCGACTTCTTCGCGCGGCAGAGCTGGGGCTTCTGGCCTGTGATCGCCATGAGGTCGTCAGCGAGCTGCTTCTGCTCGTCCTTGGAAACGATGCCGAAGCCCATGTTGATGACGATCTTCTGGAGGCGGGGAACGAGCATCTTGTTGGTCGTACCGAGCTTCTGTTCAAGCTCGGCAACCATGCGGCTCGTATATTCGTCTTTAAGTCTTGCCATGATGGTCAGTTCCTTAGATTAGAGGGTTTTGCCGCTCTTGACGGAGACTCTGAGCTTCTTGCCGTCCTTAACTTCGGTCTTGACGCGCGTAGCGCACTTCTTGTCCGAATCGTAAGGCATAAGCTTGCAGAGGCGGATGGGCATTTCCTTGTCGATGATGCCGCCGGGAGTATTCTCGGTGCGACGCATGGCCTTCTTGTGGACGTTGACGCCCGCAACGATGGCCGTACCCTTCTTGGGATCGACGCTGGTGACGGTACCGGTCTTGCCGGCGGAAGTTCCGCTGGTGACGATGACCGTGTCGTTCTTCTTGATTCTTGCGATAGCCATTGTTAGTACTCCTTGAATTAGACCACTTCCGGGGCCATCGAAAGAATCTTCATGTAGTTCTTCTCGCGAAGCTCGCGGGCGACGGGCCCGAAAACACGGGTTCCGATCGGGTTGAGCTTGGCGTCGACGAGAACGCAGGCGTTCTGGTCGAAGTGAACCGTGGATCCGTCCTCGCGGCGGATGGGCTGGCCCGTCCTGACGATGACGGCTGTCGCGACAGAGCCCTTCTTGATGGAGCTCGTGGGCGACGCTTCCTTGATGGCAACGCGGATGATGTCGCCCAGGTGGGCGTATTCCTTACGCTGGCCCTTGATGCGGAAGCACATGGCGCGCTTGGCGCCCGTGTTGTCCGCGACTACGAGGTTGGAGAGTTCCTGTAACATTTCGACTTCTCCTTACTTGACGATGCGCCAACGCTTCGTGGCGCTCATCGGGCGTGTTTCCATGATGGTGACATTGTCACCGACCTTCGCCGTGTCGGCCTCGTCGTGAACGTGGTACTTCTTAGTACGCGTAACGACCTTGCCGTAAACGGGGTGGAGTTCGCGGTAGCTGACCGTGACGACCACGCTCTTAGCGCCCATCTTGGACGCAACGACGCCTTTGCGCACCTTGCGCGCGCCGCGATTATTGGTTTCCGTGCTCATCAGATCTTGACTCCTGCGCGGGTGATAAACTTCGTGTGAATTCCGATCTTGGTGGCAGCGAGACGGAGGCACTCCTTAGCGATCTCCTCGTTAACGCCGCCGACTTCGAACAGAACCTTACCGGGAAGGATAACGGCAGCCCAGAACTCAGGGTTACCCTTTCCTCCGCCCATACGGACTTCGATGGGCTTGCGGGTTACGGGCTTGTCGGGGAACACGCGGATCCACAACTTGCCTTTACGCTTCATTTCGCGGTTGATCGCGACGCGGCACGCCTCGATCTGGGTCGCCGTAAGAAGACCGCGGGTGAGAGCCTTGAGGCCGAACTCGCCGTAAGCGAGCTCAGTACCCGAAGTCGCGTAACCGGAGCGGTTACCCTTGGAGACCTTGCGGAATTTAACTCTTTTAGGCATCAACGGCATGTCTTACCTACCTTCCTTGCGGTCACCGCGCTCACGACGCTCGCCACGGCGCTCGCCGCGGGGCTGACGGGGCTGGAAACCATCTTTCTTGCAGATCCAAACCTTGATACCGATCTTGCCGGCGGTGGTGTTGGCTTCTGCGAAACCATAGTCGATATTGGCTCTCAAGGTGTGGAGCGGAACGGAACCCTCGCGGGACCACTCGACGCGGGCGATTTCAGCGCCGTTGATACGGCCGCCGGCCTTAACCTTGATACCCTCAACGCCCATGTCCATGGCGACCTTCATCGCACGCTTCATCGCACGCTTAAGAGCGATACGACGCTCGAGCTGCTGAGCGATCGACTCGGCGACGAGCTGAGCGTCAGCGTCAGCGCCCTGGACTTCCTTGATCTCGAGGTAGACTTCCTTCTTCGTCACCTTCTCGAGCTGGGTACGCATCGCCTCGACGTCGCCACCCTTGCGGCCGAGGATAACACCAGGGCGAGCGCTGAAGAGCGTGACGCGAACGCGGTTGGCGTAGCGCTCAATGAGGATCTTGGAGATACCGGCCTCAGAGAGCTTAGCCTTGCAGAGATCGCGGATCTTCTGATCTTCGATGAGGAACGCACCGAAGTTCTTCTTGGGAGCGAACCAGCGGCTGCCCCAAGCGTGGGTAACGCCGATACGAAAACCGATAGGATTAACCTTCTGACCCATTATTTCGCCTCCTTCTTGACGTCGGTGAGGACCACCTTGCAATGGCACATGCGGCGGGCGATCGGATGAGCGGAGCCGCGGGCCGTGGGCCAGTAGCGACGCATACGGATAGATTCGTCGAAAACGCTGAGCTTGACGATCATCGAGCCGGGCTCGGCGACGCCGTTGTTGTTCTTAGCGTTAGCGATAGCCGAAAGGAGCGTCTTGCGGAGGATTTCCGCCGCCTTCTTGGGCGAGTATTCGACGACCTTCAGCGCGTCAGCGGCCTTGAGGCCCTGACAAGCACGCGCGAGGGGACGACCCTTGGCCGCCGACATACGCGCATTACGGGTGATGGCAACTACTTCCATTTTCAAAACCCTTTACTTAGCCTTGGCAGCGGAGTTGCCGTGCGTCTTGAACGTACGCGTGGGAGCGAACTCGCCGAGCCTGTGGCCGACCATGTTTTCAGTAATGAAGATCGGCATGTGCTGTCTACCGTTGTGGATCGCGAAGGTAAGACCGACGAAATCGGGCAATACCATAGAGCGACGGCTCCACGTTTTGATAGGCTGCTTCTTGCCGCTAGCCTGCATCTTCTCGACCTTGCGGAGGAGGCTTTCCTCGACATAAGGCCCCTTCTTAAGAGAACGTGCCATGTATTATTTCCTCCTCTTGACAATAACCTTATCGGACGCCTTGCGCTTAGCACGGGTCTTACCGCCCTTAGCGAGCTGACCCCAAGGTGAGCGCGGATGCGAACCGCCTGAAGTACGACCTTCACCACCGCCCATCGGGTGATCGACCGGGTTCATCGCAACACCGCGAACCGTAGGACGAATGCCCATGTGGCGCTTGCGGCCGGCCTTACCGAGGGAGATGGAATCCCAATCCTTGTTACCTACCGTACCGATGCAAGCGAGGCAACGGCCGTTGAAGATTCTGACTTCGCCAGAAGGCATCTTCAAGGTAACGGTACCGTTCGAGCGGGCCATAACCTGGCAAGCGTTACCGGCGGAGCGGCCGATCTTGGCGCCCTGACCGGGAACGAGCTCGATGGCGTGGACCATGAGGCCGAGGGGGATCTGAATGAGCGGGAGGCAGTTGCCGACCGAAGCTTCAGCCTTAGGGCCGTTCATGACCTTCATACCCGGCTTAAGACCCTCGGGAGCGAGGATGTAGCTCTTAACGCCGTCAGCATACTCGATGAGAGCGAGGTAAGCGCTGCGGGTAGGATCGTAAGCGATATCCTTAACTGTCGCCTCGACATCAAACTTATTGCGCTTGAAGTCGACGAGGCGGAGACGCTGCTTAACACCACCGCCGCGATGACGGGTCGTGATGCGGCCCTGATTGTTGCGGCCCGCGGTCTTGCGGACGGCCTTCGTCAGGCTCTTCACCGGCTTCTTCTCGGTGATTTCGTCAAACGTCGCGGAAAGGCGGAAGCGCATTCCCTGCGAGCGTGCTTTATATGATTTAAGTCCCATTGTATCTCTCCTTAGACCTGCTCAATGCGCTCGCCGGCCTTAACGGTGACGATAGCTTTCTTCCAGGTAGGTTCGGTTACAGCGCGACGGGTGCCGCGGATATACCTGAGCCCGCCCTTCATGTTGGCGGTGCGGACCGCGAGAACGTGAACGCCGAACTTCTTTTCGACTGCGTCTGCGATCTGGGGCTTGCGAGCGTCAACAGCGACCTCAAGAATATAGCGGTTCTGAGTGCTGAGGATCGAGCCCTTCTCGGTGATCAAAACTTTCTTGATAACTTCTTCGTTCGTCATGGCTTTCATTCCTTACTTGGCGATGCGGGCCATAATGACGTCGAAACCGGCCTTGTCGCAGACGACCTTCTTCGCTACCATGAGCGAGTAGACGTCGAGCGCCTGGGCAGTCGAATAATCGACGCGCGGGAGGTTGCTGGTGACGAGAAGCGTCGTATCATCGACGTCCTTCTGGACGATGATGGCGCTGCGGTCAACACCGAGATCCTTGAGGAACGCGGCCATGAGCTTCGTCTTGGGCGCCTCAAACTTGAACTCGTCGACGACGATAACGTCGCCAGCGGCGAACTTCTCGGAGAATGCACGCGCGAAAGCGAGCTTCCAAACCTTCTTGTTGAGCTTCTGCTCGAAGCTGCGGGGCTTAGGACCGTGGGCTACGCCACCGCCGCGCCAAACAGGCGACTGACGGAAACCGGCGCGAGCATTACCCGTACCCTTCTGCTTCCAAGGCTTCTTGTTGGAGCCGGCGACTTCGCCCTTACCCTTCGTGCAAGCGGTGCCTGCGCGCATGGCGTTGCGAATGGCGGTAACGGCGTCCTTGACAGCCTGAGCGCCCTTATCGAGGGTCAACTGAGCCTGATCGACGGTTACATCGATTTTCTTCATAATTACTTAGCCCCCTTCTTCGCCTTGTCAGCGAGCACCTTGTTCTTGAGAGCCTTGCGGACGATAACGATGCCGTTTCTGCAGCCGGGGATCGAACCCTTGACGAGAAGAGCATTGTCTTCGGGACGGATCGCAACGACTTCGAGGTTGCGAGCCTTGCGGTTGACATCGCCCATGTGGCCAGGCATCTTCTTGCCCTTTTCAATCCAACCGGGGAGGTCACGCGCTGCAAGACCACCGGTACGGCGCTTGGAGTGACCGCCGTGGGTCATGTTACCACCGGCGAAACCGTAGCGCTTAATGACGCCCGCGAAACCGCGGCCCTTGGTAACGCCCGTAACGTCGACGTACTTGACGCCTTCGAAATTGGCGACCGTGATGGCCTTGCCGACTTCGACCGTCTCGCCCTCGTCGAGAGCAAATTCCTTGAGCATGCGCATCGTCTCGACGCCGGCCTTTTCGAAGTGCTTCTGCTGGGCCTTGGCGAGGCGCTTAGCCTTCTGAGGACCAAAACCGAGCTGAGCGGCCTCGTAGCCGTCCTTCTCGAGAGTCTTGAGCTGAACAACCGGGCAGGGACCGACTTCAATGACGGTTACGCAAGTGCGCTTACCATCAGCGTCGTAAACCTGGGTCATACCAATCTTCTTACCGATCAAACCTTCCATGACACCCTCCTCAGACCTTGATGGTGATGTCGACGCCAGCGGGAAGATTGAGCTTCTTGAGCTCATCGATCGTCTGGGCGGTCGGGTTGACGATGTCGAGAAGGCGCTTATGCGTGCGCATCTCGAACTGATCCATGGACTTCTTGTCGACGTTCGGTGAACGGTTCACCGTGAAACGCTCGACGCGGGTCGGCAGCGGGATAGGACCCACTACCTGCGCACCCGTGCCCCTGGCCGTGTCGATGATACCACCGACGGCCTGATCGAGCACACGATGATCGTATGCCTGGAGGCGGATGCGGACTCTTTGCTGCTGCATTTTCCTTTTTCCTTTTTTTAGTTTCGGCCCTCGACTTTTAGGTCTTAAGCCCCTTCGTTGACTGTGCCTCGACGGTCGCGATATCCGCGCGCATGAACTCATTCATGTTGGCGCGGGAGGCCCGTTGGGCGCCTCGCTCGCGACTGGGTTTCAGCCCAGTAATCTCTACAAAAATAAGGCTCGCGGTGCACTCGTAACCGCGAGCTTTTTCAACTCGTCGACCACGACGCGACGGGATATACCTGCCCGTATCGAGACCCACTTTTTGCAAAGATTGTATGAAAGTATATCAAATTTGGCGTTTTCGCGCAATAGGGAGATGAAATATTTTTTCTTTTCACTCTCCCGGCCACAATTCGACGGGAAACCATGTACGGTAATAATTGTCGCGCGTCCAGGTATTGCCCGCCGACGCGTAATCGCAGAAAAATACCGTCGTAGGCAGTTCCGCCTCCGGATTTTCATGGTGTGAGCCTATCGGAAAAGTCGCCGAAAAGACCATCGCCATAGCGTCGGAAGGCGTTCTTACCGGCGTGAAAGTCGTCATAACCTGGCCGTTTCTTATACCTTTCCTAAAAGGTTCGGTCAAATCTCCGTCGTTAAAGCGGCTGTCACGGGCGAGCAATACGGGGCCTCGCGTGAAAGCGACGTTCTTGCCTATCGTATGGGCGATGACAGGCATATCAAAGTGGATTTCGACCACATCCCCCCACTTCCACTCATTAACAATGGTGTAATAAGCGCCAGGTTTAACGTCTTTTTGAACTTTTCCGTTAAGTTTCACAGTGGTTTTGGCGCTCCATGCAGGAATGCGCAACTTAAGCGGGAGCGCCCCCGCGCCGTCGGTATGGCTAACGATACGCGCATAATTCTTGCGCGGATACAGCGAATACATGTCAAAAGCGACCTTCTTTCCGTTCGCCAATTCTCCATTCATAAAGGCCGATGAATAGAAATTCAAAACGGCGGCTCCGTCTTTTACGCGGAAAAACGCATTAAGATAACAAAGAAATCCGCGCGGCCCGTTGGCGGTGCAGCAGTCGGTATGCATGAAAGAGTGGTGCATGCCATGCCAGCGACTCCCCGTGAGCGGAGTATAGGCGGTAAATTCGCCCCCATCGCTTCTCAGCGCGGCAAGATACGCGTTTGAGAAGGTGCGCTCTATCTGATCCGCCCATTTCGGGTCGCCCGTAACCTCAAGAAGCTTCTGGCAGAAGCGCATCCAGGTTGTCGTAACGCACGTTTCCTGGAGACGCGCATAAGGCAGGTGCTGCTTGCTCGCGCCATGAAACCACGCTTCGCTCGAAGCGCACCCGCCCGCGAGATTCACCTCCTCGCGAATGATGTCTTCGCCTGTTTTCACAGCGGCTTCGACAAGATCCTTCCGCCCCGTCACCTCCGCGTACTCTAAAAGCCCCTGATAGCAACTCATCATTTCATACGCCTTGAGCCGGTTGTGCTTCATAACATAACCGCCATTGTGCTTCGAGCTGCTGCGGTCGGCTACAGAAACGCCTTCAAGCGCGAGATCAAGAAGCCTCGGGCCGGATGCGGGTTCCGTCATGCCCTTTACGATATATGACGCGAAATCAAGATAGCGCTTATCGTCCGTTCTATTGTAAAGCCAGACGACTGGCTCGAGAATCGACGAGCTCGCAAGTCCCGACCAATTCCCCGTCTGCCAGAGCTGACACTTCCGCTTGCCGTTCGGCCCAAGCTCGCCAATGACGTAGTCGCACAGTCTCTTCGCAGCCGCAAGCGCCTTCTCCGCCCGCTCGGCGTTCCCGGCGGCCTTTTCGGAATCGTAATAGTGAAGAAGCCCCATCAGCGTATACTTCATGCCCCAAACATCCCACCCTTCGCCGCAACGCAGATTGTCGGGATAATTGCCGATGTAGCCGGACGGCTCCTGGGAGGCGAGTATCCGATCGATCCCGCGCTCGATTTTACCCGTCAACTCATCCCTCTTCCCTCTCCCCTCTTCCCTATACCTCAAATACGGAACGGCGGAGTGCATCCACTTGCCCCAGAATTCCGTCTGCCAACGACGTTGACGCTCCGTCTTCGTAAAGAACGGAGCGGTTATATAATCGACATCGCGGGCGACGACATGATTTTCAATCATCGTATCAAGCCTCTCGCCGAGAGGACCGTTCAACTTCACTTCGGCAAGCGCAACATGCGAAGCGACTATCAGGGGAAACACGGAAAAGACGACTTTTAGCGAAGAATTAAAGTTCATGGCGATTTCTTTCAGATAATGCCTCAAAATCAAGACGAAGACGCGTCGGAGCCATCAGCATTGTCCTGCTTGCGGCGGCGGTCGGCAAAAAGAAAGATGCCGAACACCTCGAGTCCGATAAGCGCAAGAACCGTAGTGGCGGCGGCGAGAGCGTAAAGCCCGGCGGCGGCGGCCATGCCGATGCCCGCGGCGACCCAGATGCCGGCCGCCGTTGTCAGCCCATGAACGGACTTGCGGTCTACCATGATCGCTCCGGCGCCGATGAAGCCGATTCCGCTCACGATCTGCGCGGCGACTCTGCCGGGGTCGCCACGCCCGCCGAACCCATGCTCCGAAACGAGCAGCATAAGCGCCGAACCGAGCGCAACGAGCAGATGCGTGCGCGTGCCCGCGACCTTGCCGCGATATTCACGCTCCGCACCGATCAATCCGCCAAGCACACCTGCGAGCACAAGCCGCAACATCATTTCTGTAAATTCATTCATTTGAGGAGATTATAACATATTTTTTCCGCCATAAAAACTATTGCTAAAGGATAAGGCGCTTACGACGATGCTGTCGCGCTTGCGCGACATGTCCGGGCATCGGCGTAAAGCCTTCCTTCTTTTGCCGCGCACAAAGTCGTTACAAGTCGTCTGCTCCGCCAGGAGCAAGAAAAAAACAACAGTCATACCTCTCGCCTCAAGCCGTCAATTCCATTGACCGATTTCATGCAAAAGCAAAGCCCGCGACCTCACGGGCTTCGCATTTGCTGAATCAAAGTTTAGAACTTACTGAGCAGGAGTCGGATTGACATCCCTTACTTCAATCTTATAGAAGCCAGTATCGCCCTGTTTCGGAGCTTTAAGCTGGATAACCTTACCATCTCTATCGGATTTCTCCCACGATGCAGGACCATTCCAAGAGCCGAGTTCAGCCGCGATAGCGAGACCGTAGTAAAGACCGTTGAAGGTCCTAATACGAACTCCTACGGCAGGAGCTTCGTTATCCATTGTCTCATCTAGGTCGAAAACTTCCTGACCTTCGGTAAGATCGGTAGTCTCAGCAAACGGAGCTGCAGCCTTCTGATCAAGCGCAACCGTAACAGTTGTACCGTCCTGAGTCAAGACATAGTACGCAGCGAAAGTCGCAAAGGCATTACCTTTAGCATCGTTAAGGACATTGCCAGCTACGGTCCAATCGCTACTCGGAACAGTAATCTGCGCCCCGGACTTAGCTACCTCAACAAGACTATTGCCATCGTAGCCCTCACCGTCAATGGTCGGCTTATCATCAGAATCCGAAGCAAGATCCGTTGTAAGAACAATTGTCTTCGATCCAGCCGCAGTAACCGTAAACACATTTGCATACCGACCAAATGCATCAAGAGAAACTTTCTCGCCATCAACATACAAATCAAGCCCCGTCGCTGGCTTTACGACCCAACGCACCGTCGAACCAACATTGATTATATAAGGATTCGCAGACGAGAAACCAGAAACAGGAACTGAATCAACCTCTAAAATATAAGAAGTAAAATTCGCAGCATCAAAGGTAAACGTTAACGAATAAGTCTCTTCCTCTTCTTCCTGTGCGAAGCTAGGCGCGGTCGTCGTAAAGGCGATATCGTCAACCATACCCTTACCATCAAAGGCTACGCCTACGATATTGCTATCGCCATCTTTTAAACTAATAAAATCACTCTTTCCACCTTCAGCACTTACCTTCTTGCCATCAACAAAAACATTAAAGAGGGCTTGTTCTTCATCATCATCAGATACAAACGCTTTAATCGTCAGTCGATGCCATTCGTCAGGACTAATAGAAACATTTTCTGCTGCTACACAATAATTCGTCGTATAAGGAGACACAACACCGCCAATTTGCTCATACTCTCGAGCTGTTACAACGAGGGTTGTTATAGGCGTAGTCTCATTAAACAAACCTTTATTTGTTTCCGAAACATCCTCGGGCGAAGAGTAAAGCCAAACAAGAAGCCTATCATCTCCTGAAATAGATGGTGCCGCATCTGTCGCAGTAAACTGGACAACTGAATCAAAAAAGACACTCTTATCACTCACGCTTTCAGGTGTTATCTCATCACCATCGGGATCGTTGATAAAACGATTTAAAGGCTTATCAGTGTCTATCGCAAGAGCCTTAGTGTTTGTCGTCAAATCTGCCCACTCTTCAGGGCGATTCCCCGCATACACAGCATCGTCAGAAAGATTAGTTACGACAAAAAAACCTTCATAATCCGCGGGATTTTCTGTTTGCCATGCGTCGGTAGACCAATAACATACGTTATCTTGATTTACTTCACCAGCATCATTCGCGCCTTTTATAAGATTACTACCTTCAGGAAGGGCCTCAAAAGACGTTCCTGAGAGAAAACCCTCTGCTGCTGTAGCACAAAGTGCCATAGAAGCGGCTACTGTCACAGTAAGTATTTTTTTCATATTTTTCTCCTAAACTTCCTTTGCTCAACACCGTCATTTTATCAAAATCACACTCCTGACGCAAGTAGAAAAATTATTAAACCGCGAGGCGCTAATCCCTCACCGCTTCCAACAATGCTTCTGGTGTAATCTTTTTGCTCTTCGCGCGAAGAACGACAATTCTGCCGATCAGCGCACTTTCGACATCAGACAAACAGACGCCATCCTTGCGGTCCTCTAGAATGCGGATCAGATCGCCGGCCGTCAGACGATCCTTCGTCTTTTTCGGAGGAACAAAAAAGTCGGTGACCTTTATGGCGATGAAAGTCACAGGACGGAGGATGAACGAAATTATGCAGAACGGCCCGCTCAAAAGAAGGCTTCGCCTTAAGGGCCTCGCCGAGCAAAGAAGCTTCGGCATGAATTCGGACGTGTATAGAACCACAAAAGCCGCAAGACAGCTCCAGACGACGCTTGCGATTTCGTTCTGGGAGAAGAGATGCACCGAAAGCGCCGCCGTCGCGGCAGAATACGAGACATTGGCTATATTGTTGCCGATAAGAATCGTTGTCGTCGTCCAGCCCATATCGGAGAGCGCCTTCTGGACACGCTTCGCCCTTACACCCCCTTCACGCGCCAGATGGAGAATGCGCTCGCGGCTCACCGAAAGGAACGCCGTCTCCGTTCCGGAAAAGAACGCCGAAAAGACCAAAGCGACAAAAGCGCCCAGCAAAAGAAGGAATACCGTCATGCGTTGTCCTCCTCCGTCCTGTAGGCTTCCTCGTCCGTCTCGGCCAATATCTCCCAGTCGTCACCTGTCTCGGCACGCTCCTTCACCTCGATCTCCACAAGAGTAACGCGGCGGCGGCGGCGCTTGAGAACCGTCGCCTTGCATCCGTCGGCTTCGATCTCCTGACCGACGTGAGGGATGCGCCCGGCATGAAACTGCACCCAGCCCGAAAGCCTGTCGGCATCCTCGGCCTCAAGCTCGACATCAAGCTCGCGGTTTATTTCGTCTAGACTTGCCCTGGAATCGATCTCCCATGTATTGGCTCCCGTACGGACGATTTGAGGCTCATCCTTGGGGTTTCCGAACACGTTCGGCCCTACAATAAGCTCAAGAACATCGTTCTGCGAAATGAATCCCGCCGTTCCGCCGTATTCGTCGAGCACTACGGCGACGGGCTTTCCGCTCTTTGCGAACATCACAAGCAGATTGTCGAGCGTAATCGTCTCGGGCACGAAAAGAGCATCGTCGATTACGCCTGTCCTGGCATCTATTACGCCCTCTATCGCGTCGGGCGAACGGCGGAATACCGGCAGATAGCGGTGAGTCGCCTTTTTGAGACACTCTTCGCGCCTGGCCTCGTCAAGATCGATGTCATAGCCCTCAATATCCACGCGCGGCGTCATTTCGTCATTCGCGCAAAGTTCCGACAAGCGCAGGACACCTTCGACCATTTCCGCATCCGCCTCGGTCACGGTGCCGTCTTCGACGGCGCTCTCCATGACAGAGATGAGCTCGCCGTCCGAAAGAGCGCGCCTCTCGCGCGCCAGCATCGGAGCGAAGGCTCTCGATGTAAACGCAAGGATCTTGTTGACCGGCGTAAAAAGAACCCTCCAGAACATCAGCATCGACGAATATGCCGGAGCGATCTCCTCGGTAAAGCGCAACGCAAGACGCTTGGGCGTGATTTCGCCGAAGACAAGAAGCAAAACCGTCATCACGGGAATCGCAAGCCACGCCTGCGACGGCCAATGCCGCGACAGGAGATAATACCCAATTGTCGACGCGGCGAAGTTGACGAACGTATTGCCCACAAGGAGCGTCGAAAAAAGGACGGCCTTGTCGGAGAGGCAACGCCCTATCATCTCGTCGGCGGCGGGGTTGCGCGCTTTGATCCTCGCGCGCTGAGCCCCCGTCAACGAAAACAAAACCGTCTCGGCGCTCGAGAAAAACGCCGACAAGAGAAAAAGAACGACCAATGCCGCTATCAGCATGGCCGTTCCTTTTTGTCCGTTTTAGAAAACGCCGTATTCAATTTAGCCGCAGTAGAAGTATGTCTTTACGAGCTTTGCGACTTCGGCGGGCTTCTTCTGGATATCGCGGCGGAGCGTGCGGTCGTCGAACGCGCGAAGCTGCGAAAGGATTCCGTCGATCATCGCGGGCGAGAATACGCCGCCCTCCTCGTAGACCGCGCGCTGCTCTTCGAGACAGTCGGCCGATGCGGCGCAGCTGTCGGGAAGAGTCGCGAGAGTCTTGAGAAGCTTCTCGTTCTCCTTCTTGTGGATATTGACGTTGACGTATGTCGCGTCGGCGACCTTGACGCCATCCTTGAGCGAGAAGCCGTAGCGGCACGCAACGGCGAGACCGGCCATGAGAAGATAGACGTTGGCCGAAGCGTCGGGCGAGCGCATTTCGACGGTCTGCTTCTCGGCGGTGTTGTACGCAGCCGCCGTCTCTTTCGGATTGGCCTGCTTGCAAAGGTCGGTCTTGGCCGTCCAGCCGAGGGGGACACGAACGAGAACAGAGCGGTTGCGGTCGCCCCAGCAGACGTTCGTCGGAGCTTCCTGGTGGGGAACGAGACGGAAGTAGCTCGTCGGGTTCATGTTGCCGAACGCCGTAATGGAAGGAGCGAGCTTCATCATGCCTGCGATGGCGCGCTTTGCAGAATCGGAAATCTTGCCGCATTTGAGCATCTGGTTCTTGCCGTTCTTCATAAGGCGCATGTGGACGTGAAGCCCTGAGCCCGCCTTGCCGACGGTGATCTTGGGGGCGAACGTGATGTCGTAGCCGTATTCGGCGCCGAGATTGCGGATCATCCACTTCGCGACCGTGAGCTGGTTGGCGGCGTCTTCGGCGGCGCAGGGCAGGAACTCGATCTCGTTCTGCTCGTAGAGCTTGCCGTCCTGGGTGAAGTTGCCCACTTCGCTGTGGCCGTACTTGATGAGACCGCCCGCGAGCGAAATGTAGTGCATGCACTTCTGGCGGAATTCATTGAACTTCGCGAACGGTGCAGACTCGTGATAGCCGCGCTGATCGACGGCCGGGAACACGGCTGACTCGGGGGCGATGACGTAGTACTCGAGCTCGCCCATCGCCTGGAACTCGAGGCCCGTCGCCTTCTTGAACGCGGCGCACGCCTTGCGGAGCGTATATTCGGGCGAAGATTCGAGAGGCTCGCCGTCCTTGTTGAAGAACGAGCAGAGAAGGCAGAGCGTGGGAAGCTTTGCAAAGGGATCGACAAACGCCGACGAGAAGCGCGGAACGACATACAGGTCGGAGCTCGACGCTTCGATGTAACTGAAGAGCGAAGAGCCGTCGACGCGCTCGCCGCATGAAAGAATTTCGTCGAGATATGCCTCGTCATTCAAAACGAAGTTGAGCGTCTTGAGACGGCCGTCGCCGCCCGGATACATGAAATTGACATGGCGGATGCCCTGGGCCTTGATAAACTTCTTGATATCGGCCTTGGTAAAAGCCGCACGCGGTTTCTTGATAACAGCGACTATGTCGCAGACATTAGTTTCAGAATTCATCATAATATAATTCCTTAATTTACTTGCTTATATTATATCATATTATTTTCTACGCCCCGACAGAGAATAATCCCACGGCTTGAAGCCGAGTTTAAGAGCTGGGGAATTCGGCTTAAGACGCCAGTCGCCGTTCTTGGGATCGACAAAGCAGGGATCGCCGACAGTACCCGTAACAGGACCGTTCAATTCCGTAACTCCGCTTGAGCACCAGAAAAGATTATTATTCCACTTAACTTTAGCTAACCCGTCGCGGATTTTATTCCAGCTTGGAGCTCTGACAAAAACAGGCCCCGACGGCCAATATATAATATTGCGGGCGAAAGAGATCTGATTATGCTTCTCGGTGCGGGAAACGCAGAGCTTGCTCGTGCCGCCGTTAATCATGATACAGTTCACAACCTTATTGTTACGACCGAAATGGAGATGATATGAATCGGCAGACGTGTTGACTACGAGATTGTTCTCCCAATGGATACCCTCGGAGCCTTCGTCGTTGTACATTCCCCAGCCGCCGTAGGAGCTGGACTTTACGTTCATGATGACATTGTTCGTCACAACCGTGCCGTGCGAGGCGGCCAGCGTATAGACGCCGCCCATGTCGGCCATCTTGCCCTGGCCGATATCCGTGATGCGGTTGAACGAGATTTCGTTGCGCTGGGCGTATGAGCCGTAATATCCCCACGTCCATCCAACGGAGATTCCCGTATAGTAGAGATCGGATATCTCGTTGTGCGTAACCTTCGTGTCGGCGGCGTGCGTCAAAACGACGCCGCAGCCCTCGGGATTGACCCGGCCGCAATGCGTGATCAGGTTGTTGTCGACGACGTTGAACCTCACCGCCTTCGCGGAATCATCCACGATCGACTTCGTGGGGAACGGGTGCTTCCACGGCTCTTTCAAGTTGCGCCATTTTTCGTTGGCCATCTTTAGAATATTCGGCCGATTGTTGCCGACCCAGATTCCGCCCGCGCCCGCATCGTAGATCTCGCACGAGCGAACGACATTCGAAACGCAGCCGTCATCGAGCTTGAACGCGTAGTTCTCGGTATTGAAAACGCGGCAGCGCTCAAACTTGACGCGGTGAGCGCCGATAGCGTAGACCGCAGCGCCAGAAGAGCGCGCCGCCTGAAGCTGGTACTGCCTTACCGCGCCGTTCTCGAGCTCCTCGCCATCTGTGCGCGAAGCCGTAAAGCCGATGTTCTCGAACGAGATGTCGTGGACAAATTTGCCCTTGTCGAGATCACCCTTAATCTCCACGAGCGAAACGAGGCGCGATGTCGGCGCGATCGCCTCGAACGATTCTAAAGTTTCGCCCTTAAGCGGACGATATTTGACGCGACCCGCCTTTACATCATAAAACCACTGTCCCGGCTTGGTGAAACCCGCCGCCACATTCTCGAAAAAGAGATAGTTGTGCTTATCCTCATTCCACCTCTTCCAGCTTGCGATAGGTACCTTGCCGCAAACTACGATCATACCGTTAGAAGATGTGTACGATTCTACGGGATATGCGCCATACGACCACTTTACGAAAATTCGACACTGCACGGCATCAAGTTCCTCACGCGAAAGGCCCGCTAGAAACTTCGGCTGTGGACCTTTGACAGTGAACTCCTCAAAATAATTGGTGACCGAGCCATCAATCTCGCCGCGTTCTTTCCATTTTGCGAATTTCAGTTCGCCCTTTTCAGGAAAGCGCGAGCGGTCTGCGCGGCGGCCGTTGACATAAAGAGACTCGAAAAATATCTTCTCACCCTTTTCGTCTACCGGAATCGGAGCCGACCACACGCCATTACCGTCATCGCGCCAGTTGGTGATCTTTCCGCCGCCAGAGAAAACCGCACCGTTCTCGCCGACCCATTTAACCGGGGCTTCGGGAGAACCGGAGTCGGCGGGGGTGAAAACAAGCGGCTCCTTCAAATTATAGACGCCCTTTTTTACGTGGACCGTCCACGCGGATTTATCACCCTTAAGCTTTGCCGCACGAATTTTCTCAAGCGCTTCCGAAGGCATAACGCCATCGGTTGAAACCGAAATCTCTCCGGCAACGACGGCCTGATGTGCAAATAATGACGCCAGCAAAGCCAAATGTATTATACTTTTCATTGAATTCTTTTATCCTCCTTGATTTAATTTAAAATCATGTCACTACGACCGCATTACGAGGAATCGTACTTAAGTCAAACACATCCATCAGTTCGTGCAGCTTCATCGCGGCCCCCTCGTCGCACCATCCGCAGGACGCGGCAAGACGGCCTATGATTTTTTCGGGAGCCACGCCCGCCGCACGGTACGAAGCAACACGCGTATCGCCATGACGCTTGGCCAGGCGACGGCCGTCAGGACCGACAACGAGCGGCACATGACAATACGCCGGAATTTTCACACCGTTGGAAGACTTTGACGCTGCCCACGGAAGCAGTTTTTCCGCTATCAGAATCTGGGCGGGCGTCGCCGAAAGCAAATCATCGCCCCTTACCACCTCCGTCACTCCCGAAAGAAGGTCGTCGACGACAACGGCTAGAGTGTATCCTGCTCCGCCCTCATCGCGGGCGATCGGAAAATCCCCCAGCACGGATGAAACATTCTGCGAATACCCCCCCGCAAATACATCGGTAAAGGAAACTTCAGTTCCTTCTTCCACACGATAGCGCCAGCACGGCTGGCGGCCTTCGCCGCAAAACCCGGCAGCCTCACGCCACGAAGCGAATCTGTCGCGGCAGATCCCCTGATAATGAAGCTGTTCTCCGGCGTGGGGAGCCGACTGCGCATTCTCAACATCGCGCCTGGTGCAGACGCATGGATACGCGGGCAGCAGGGACAACGCCTCGCGATATAAATCTTTGCGTTCGCTTTGAACGTATTCTTCATCCCAATCGAAACCGAGCCATTTAAGATCCTCGACAGCCTCGCGTGCAGCCCCGGGCTTGTCTCGTGGATGATCGAGATCTTCAATGCGCAGAATCACCTTGCCGCCGAGCGATCTCGCACGAAGATAGGCTATCATAAACGTCCGTACATTACCCAGATGCAGGGCGCCTGTAGGACTTGGAGCCAATCTTCCTACATAGCCTGCCAAAACTTTTTCCATTCCGCGATGAATCGCTTGAAGTTTTCAGCAGACCCGAACGCGTCTAAAGTCGCCTTGCGCATATCCCGGTTCTTCAGGAGCGAGGTCATATAGTCACGTTTGAGATTCTTGAACGGTTCTCGCGCGATTTCAGGCGCACCCTTCTCAATGAAATAAGCGACCGAAAGAGCCAGCCGGTATTTCTGGCGACGCTCAAGATCTGTTCCGGAATAGAACTCGTCGTAATCCATCATGAAGATGGCAGGCAGCTTCGTATCGGCCTGTTCGAACAAATCGCACGGATCTACAAATGACGGTCCAGCGGGCCCTTCTTCGAAATATTGAGCATAACCTTCATTAAACCATGGAGAGGCGGGTATCATCGAGGAAGCGTAGGCGAGATACTGATGGAACGCCTCGTGACGGATCGTCTTCAAAAGCTTCGCCGAGCCCTCGTCGGGAAGATACGCGACGAGCTCGCGCCGTCCGGAGCTCCAGTACGCAGCGCTCCACTCCATCCCTTCGACATCGTTGACCTCCAGGGCGTCGAGATACTCGCCGCGCGTCCTGAAGATCCTGGCGACGGCCAGCACATTGCTGCCGTCGATCGGCGAAGGGATCGTCTCGGCGTATTTGGCGCGCATGATCCCGAGCTCATTCGTCAGCGTCGACACGAACGAACCATCCCTTTTGAGATTGTCGAGAATCGTGAACTCCCTTGCGTCCGTCACGTTCCACGAGGGATAATTCGTCACGCTGAACGCCGCGTCCCGCCTGAGGAGCTCCCGCTCGCCCAGGACGACGCGTTTCTTGCGGCGGCCTTTCGGCAACGCCTCGACCTTGCGTTCGCTTCGCAGGTCGCGCTTGGTTATCTCGTCCCATTCGCCCAGAAAATCCTCCTCGAACTTCTCGAGCGCGCTTTCGAAATCGTCTTCCGGAAGAATGTCCCATACGGCGAGATACCAGTACGGATTCTCTTCGGGCAGAAAAGCCGCCACTATCGACGTTGTGTTGGTTCCGTGGAAATAGAGAACCTCCTTGAATCCTCTTATCGGCATTCGCGGCGGACGGGGCTCCTCCGGCAGAGGCAACGGCGAAAGCTTCGATATCGCCAGATCGCGCACACCGGTCTCCTTCTTGCCGGGCGCTACCGCATTCTCGACATACTTCCGGCGCGTCAAGGACGAGGTGTCCTCCGGAGCCAGCTCGTGCAGCCGCGCCACCATGAAAAGGCGCCCGGAATCATCGAGCCAGCGCCCCAGCACGGCGCGCGAAGTCCAGAGATCAAGCTCGTCGTAACGGTCCTCAAGACGCATCCTCCCCGACGGCTCCGTCACCAGATACGCCTCTGCGCGAGGCATATCCAAAGGCATCGCCTTCATGAAAAACAAGGACGCAAGCAACACCATATCAGAGACCGCCCATTATGAGTGAACCGAATGTCGAAATGGGCGTCGTATCGCGATAGTTGTCGATCACCTGGCGAACGTCTCGCGTAAGCCCCTCGACCTCTTCATGGATCGTCTTGTCGTTGATGAGCATGCCCAGAGAACCTTCGCCCTTGTCGAGCTTGAGCGCAACGGAATTGAGGGTCGAAAGCAGATTGCCGGCCGAGCTCACAAGCGCGCCGGTATCAAGTTCCTCGCCTGCCTTGCGGAACGCCTTGACTGCCGCGCTGAAATCGCCGTAGACAGGATCGTCCTTCGCCAGCATTTTTCCGATAAACCCTTCAGACCGTTCAAGTCTGCGCGTGATCTCCGCCACATTGGCGAGAGTCCTGTCAAGATTGCGGTGAACGGAGTCGTCGGTCATAAGCTTACCGATCGTGCCGCGCCCCTGGCGAAGATCGGTCGTGATGGCGGCAAGATTCGTCGCCGTGGTCTCTGCGCCGTTCCAAAGCGTCGTATCGGACGAGAGAAGTTTGCCGATGGTGCCCTCGCCGCGCTCAAGACGCGAGGCGACAACCTTTACCGAACTGCTCGCGGCGGCGAGATTGGTCACGATGGAATTCAATTCCTCCCCTTCCGTAATCGCGTTTATGTTTTTTGCGATGCTGGAAATGTCGCGCATCCAATCGCTAGGCGTCTCGCCGACGAACTCGGTTGAGGCCAGATCGAGCTTCTCGCCCTTGCCTTCTTCGAGAAGAAGATAATTGCCGCCAAGCATGGAAAGGTTGCAGACTGCGATGCGGTAGCCGTCCCGGAGAATGACATCCTTGTCTATCTCAAGAACTACCTTCAACGTCTCTTCGCCAAGCACAATCCGCTCGACCTTGCCGACTTTCGTTCCGCGGTACATCACATTGTCCTGCTCCTTAAGGCCGCCGACATCGGTGAAGGTAACCTCCATCTCGACCTTGCTTCTGCCGCCCCAGACATCGACGCCGGAGATCACGATCGTGAAGTACACCAGAAGCGCGAGGACCGCGAGCATGAAAACTCCGACAATCACCTCAGAAAAAGAATCTTTGCGTTTTGAACTCATATCGTCATTCCTTTCGTTGCAGCGATATATTCCATCGCGTAGGGATCGGTCGATCCCAGAAACTCACGGGGCGTGCCGCAGAAGGCGACTCGCGCGTTGCGCAGGAGCAGGATCCTGTCGGCTATCGACATGGCTCCCGCAAGATCGTGGGTCACCACCACCGAAGTGACGGCGCGCTCCTTGTTGAACTTCCTGATGAGCCTGTGGATCATCACCGACGTCACAGGGTCAAGGCCGCTCGTCGGTTCGTCATAAAGCACGATCTCGGCCTGCCGAACCATCGCTCTCGCCAGCGCGGCGCGCTTTTGCATGCCGCCCGAAATCTCGGATGGATATTTGTCCGCCGCATCCAGAAGCTCGACAGATTCGAGAGCCGCAATCACCTTCGCGTCGATTTCGCCGTCTCCAAGCGATGTGCATTCCCTTAAGGGAAGCGCGATGTTCTCGGCGACGGTCTTCCACGCCAGAAGCGCTCCGCTCTGGAAAAGATACGCCATCTTGGAGCGGATCCCGAAAAGCTCGCCCTCGCTGCAGGATGCGACATCGACGCCGCCGACGAGCACGCTGCCGGAGGTGGGGCTCAAAAGACGGACAATGTGTTTGAGCGTAACGGACTTGCCGACGCCGGACGGCCCGATCACGCAGAAAACCTCTCCCTTCTCCACGGAGAAGGAGACATCGTCAAGCACGCTCGACCCGTCAAATTTCTTTACGACATTCCTGAATTCGATCAGCGCCATGAGTCACACCTCCGTCATCTGTAGCATATCCGAGTGACCATATAGCCAAACATGAGAATCAAAAGAAAGTTTATGATGACGCTGCGCTGAGTCGCCTTGCCGACGCCGGTCGCACCGTGGGCGGCCCCGAAACCCTGCGCCACCGAAACGGTGCCGATCACGAGACCGAATATGAGAGACTTCAAAAGCCCGACGTAAAGATCCTTCAGATCGACGATACCCATCGCGCTTGACATGTATTGGGTGAAGTCCACACCCAGCTGGGTAACGCCGATCAAGCCGCCGCCCATCACGCCGGTTATGCAGCAGAAGAACCCCAACAGGGGCGACATAAGAACAAGCGCGAAAATGCGCGGGGAGGCAAGGTATCTCACCGGAGATATCGACATGATCTCAAGAGCCGCAATTTCGTCGTTGACTTTCATCGTACCCAATTCGGCTGCGATGGCCGAACCGACACAAGCCGCCAGACAAAGCGCGCAGCTGAACGGGGCCATCTCCCTGATGAGCGAGATCATGACGGCGGAGCCCAAAAACGTCTCTTGGTTGAACCGGCGTAGCTCAAGCCCGACCTGCAGGGCGAGGATCATCCCGATAAAAAGGGAAACGACGGCAATCACAGGCAAGGTGCGGATTCCCGTCACATAAAGCTGATGGACAAGTTCCGATCGCGATGTCCGACGGACCAAAACGGAAGGGAAGGCCGCGACGGACGAAACCAATATGCGCGCAGACCAACCCAGAGAGGAGAGCAGCGTCAATAAACGACGAACGACGCTCGCGATCCTTGAACGCGGAGCGTCGTCCCACATCGGCTCTCTGATTACCGTCATTTTGCTTTCGCCGGCTGAGCCGCCGGCTTTTTATCGTCGGCTTTTTTCGTTTCCGCCGGAGCCTTTTCGGTTTTGGCGGGGGCTTCCGCCTTTACCTCTGCGGGAGCCTTTTCTGCCTTAACGGGAGCTTTCGCCTTTTCTTCCGCCGCAGGGGCCTCCGTCTTCGCCACAGTCATTTCGGCCGGTGCGCCGGCATCGGCTTCCTTGCTGACATATTCGCGCTTCGGATCGTAATTCCTGAGGACAGCCATCATCATATCGACTGCACTGCGCTTTTCGACATCGTTCTCGCACTCTTTCCTTATGGCTTCAAGCTTTTCGAATCTGCCTTCCTCGCCGATGTGCGCGAGCGCATAGCATCTGGCAGAACAGAGTTTGGCGTTAAAGCCGTACATCGACTCGCCGCCCTCCGTCTCGGCGATCTCGTCATAGGCCTTCTGGGCTTCACCCCAGTTTTCAAGAGCCTCTTCGCAACGGGCTATGCCGAACTTAGGCGCAAGCGCAAATACCGTATAGACATCCCCGTCCGCAACCGCCTTGAAGATCTCGAGGGCTTTCTCAAACTCCGCGCCTTGATAGTACATATTGGCCAAACGCATCTTGATTACGGCCCCGACGTCGCGGTCGCCATATTTCTGGACAGCGTCCTCAAGCTCCTGAATGGTATACGGATTGACACCGTACGCATAAACGGCGGCTTCAGCGTCAAGGCGCCTTTCGCGGCTGACCCACGCATACGCACCGAGAGCAATCAACCCGCCGATACACAAAATCATAACGGCTCGCTTGCCTTCCTTTTTCCACCAATCGGCTACCGGGGACATTTCTTCTGATATGTTCATTCTTTTTTTCCTTTCTCTTCGTAGAGGTCTGACCAGGCGTTAAGGACGCACTCATCTCTGCCTTCCGCCCTAAAGACGATACGATTGTAATCAAGTGCGTCCAGAAAATCTCTGTTGTAGACAAAACGGCTCTTGCCCTTCGCCGGCGGCGAGGAAAGTCGGCGCGAACTTTCAAGGAGGAGCGCCGCCGTAAAGTACACGGCCTTGGGGATCTTCAGCGACTGCAGCATCAACTGCATGACCTTGCGCCCCTGACCGTCCTTTTTCTCGGCCTTGAAAAGACAGGTCATCAGAACCGCGGCACGCAAGGCGTTCGAGACCTCGTAGCCTTTCGAGGTCATCATAGTCTCGTATTTATCGAGAACGGAAAGGTATTTCCAGAGAACGCACCTTGTTCCGCCCGTCGAATCGATGTAGGCCGAAAGCTCCGGCAGAAGATCGCCGAGCATTCCGCACTCCCACATGAGCTTGAAGGCCTCTTTGCTGTGACCGTACGGGAAAAGACGGAAAACCTCCTCGCAGACGCGCGGCACGGCCGCGTTAAGTATGCACGCATGATACTTCTTCATGGCGGCGAGAGTCTTGCGCTCTATCTTGAAGCCGAGGCGCGAAGAGAATTTCACCGCTCGCATCATTCTTACGGGATCTTCCTGGAAGCGTATCTCGGGATCTCCTATGGCGCGGATGATCTTCTTGTCGATATCCTTCATTCCGCCGACCCAGTCGATCACGCTGAAGTCTTTGATATCGTAAAAAAGCCCGTTCACCGTAAAGTCGCGGCGATATGCATCGGTCTCGGGAGTGCCGAACGTATTGTCTTCGAGCGGCCCTTCGGCGGCGTGTTCGATTATTTCGCCTACCGTCTGCGAATTCTGGCGGAATGTCGCCGTTTCTATTATCTTGCCGCCGCCAAAGCGCACATGAGCAAGGCGAAACCTGCGCCCGATAAGAAAGCAGTTCTTAAAGGCCCGCTTCACCTCGTTAGGCTTGGCCGACGTCCCGACGTCAAAATCCTTGGGCTCGCGCCCCATCAAAAGATCGCGCACGCCGCCGCCGACGAGATAGGCCGTATAGCCCAGCGACGAAAGACGGTAAAGAACCTTGAGCGCGTCTGAATCTATATTTTTTCGGGAAATGCAATGCTCCGGACGTTTGTAAACGACCGGACCTTTATTCTTTTTCCTGAAAAACGAAAACATTATATGATATTATACTATCCTGTTTCCGCAAGGTCAAGAGTCGAAGCAAAATTGAAATTATGATATAATTAAAAATATGAAAATTGCAATCTTCGAAAAATATCCTCAAGATCGACTCTTCTGTCTGGACCTCCTGCGCGGACTCGACATGATGCTTCTTTTGTGCATCGGACCGCTCATAAAGGCCTTTTCAAAAGCAATCGGAGGTCTGCCCAAACCCTTTATGGAACAGCTTAGCCATGTAGAATGGACGGGGTTCAACCTTTGGGATATCATCATGCCGCTTTTCATCTTCATGTGCGGGGCGGCCGTACCGTTCGCTCTCGGCAAGCGCCTCAAAGACGGCAAGGCGACCGCCGACTACTGGAGTCACGTCAGTGTGCGCTTCGCACTGCTGTGGTTTTTGGGGATGCTCGTCCAGGGGAACTTCTTCACATACGACCCCGGCAAATTCATGTATTTCAGCAACACGCTCCAGACCATCGCCATCGGATATGTCGCGGCGGCAGGGGTATTTCTTCTGAAATCACGATATCTAAGGCTTTCTGTCGCGTTTTCCATGTTCATAATCTACGGCGCGCTCATTCACTTCGGCGGAGACTACTCCCAAAGCGGGAACCTGGCGATGAAAGTCGACAAGGCGATTTTCGGATTCTTCCTGCCCGACACAAACCCGATGATGAAAGAAGCAAAATATGCGTGGGTTCTGCCAAGCTTCATGTACGCGGCCATGACGATCCTGGGAATGGAAAGCGCCAAGTTGCTGACCGACGGAAGATATGCCCAATGGCGACGCGCTGGAATTCTCGCCGCCGGATCATTCGCGGTTCTCTGCCTGGGATTCCTCTCAAGCTACATAATTCCCGTGATAAAGCCCATATTCACCGTAAGCTTCACCCTTCTTGCAATCGGCTGGAGCATGCTCGCGCTCGCGGTTCTCTATGTCATAACGGACATCTTCCGGTTCCGTTTCGGAATGTCGATTCCGATTCTCTTCGGACAATTCGCCCTCTTGGCCTACATGACAGCCCACCTCTTCGGCAAAGCATACAGCTCTGTCGCCGAGATTTTCACATTCGGTCTTGAGCAGCACATCACCATGGAATGGGCGCATGTCATAATGCGCGTCATCATGATAGGCCTTATGACCTACGTTCTCGCCATCCGCCGCACTCTTTCTAGAGCAGATTCAGACCAGCGGCCAAAAGGGAAAAAGCGAACAAACTAAACAATTCCGCTTTTTGCCGCACCGGCAATTTCATCTATGACCATCCCTGCGATGGCAAAACCGAAAACGGCGCTCACATGGACGAGACTTCCGTAGGCGCGCCTTTCCGGCATCGGCGGCGCATCCTCGGGCGAAAAGGGCCTTTCCGTGGAGTAGACGCAGCTGAACTTGCATTTCGGAAACACGCCCTCTTTCCTGAAGCGATTGCGCAGCGCCCTCGCCAATGCGTCTCCCTTGACCTTCCAGAACTCGTCTTTGGTGATCGCGAGAGGATCTCTCCTCATCGCCGCCCCCATCGAAGAAAAGAGAACCGTATTCTCCAGCGACGTGACGTGCAGAATCAGATCGGCCTTGTCGTCCAGCGAATCGATGGCATCGACAACGCAATCGTATTTTTCAAGACAAAACGAAGCGGCGTCCGCCTTGACGTATCTTCCGGAGATCGCCTCTATGTTCAGTTTGGGATTGATCTCCAGCAACCGCCGCTTCAGCACGTCGACCTTAAACTCGCCGACCGTCTTCGTGCTGGCCATTATCTGCCTGTTGGTGTTGGACAGGGCGACACGATCAGGGTCTGCGATGAGAATTGAGCCGACCCCCGTTCTGACAAGCGCCTCCGCACACCATCCGCCTACGCCGCCGACGCCGATGACCGCAACCCGCGCATCCGACAGCGCCTTAAAGGCGCGGATGCCCAATGCCTGCTCCGTGCGCGCAAACGCAGATAACGCCAACTCTTCCGAACTTTCCGGTATTCCGCTCATGCCGTATCAGACCCCCGCTCGCCTTATTATCCTCTCAAACTCTTTGAGCGAGCGTGAAAAGAACTTTCTCCATCCCGCGCACAAGACGCTGCGGGCGCGAGATCCGTCCTCGCCCGTCATGCGGTTGCGCGGACAATCACCGCAGCAAAATGCGAGATATTCGCATTCGCGGCAGCTGTCGGACAATGCCGAACTCTTCGCCGCAGCGAATTTTCGGTAGATTTCGCCCGACAGCATCTCCTCCCATGTATGGGTCATGACATTGCCAAGCTTCAAATCCTGCCGGACATGGAAATCGCACGGATACACGGAGCCGTCATGCTCGACAACGAGATACGCATCGCACCGTCCTGCGAAGGAGCATTGGGTGTGAATGCCGCGAACCATCCTGGAGACAACAGAATCAAAAAGTCGTATTGAAATCGTGTAGGCGTCATTCTTCGACCATTCATCGAAGAGATCGCACAGGAACGTGCCCCATTGCTCGTCCGAAATCTCGTCGCGGGGCCCCGTGCATTCTATGTACTGATGGTAGCGCGTCGAGAAGTTGTCTCTCAAATAACGGTAGATTTCGCGGGCGTGGGCGACATTGGCCTTTGAAACGACAGTCAGAAGGTTGTAGTCGACATCGAACCTTTCAAGATTGCGTATCCCCGCGACGGCCTCATCAAAGGCCTTGTCTGCGCTGCCGCCGCTCATGCGCAGCGCGTTGAATTCGCGCGGCCCGTCGAGAGACGCGCCGACGAGCCAGCCGCCCTTTTTCAGGCGTTCGGCAACCTGCGGCGTCACAAGCGAAGCGTTCGTCTGAAGCGAGCGCATCAGCATCTTCGCTTCGAGCGCGTCAAAAACGAAACCTGGCGCCAGCAGAGGCTCTCCGCCCTGCAGCGCGATCGACTTGTCTGCAAAAGGAAGAGCGCAATACGATTCCAGCATCGAAAGGAATGTCGTCTCCGACATGGCTCCGGCGGCGTGACTGCCGTAAAAGCAATACGAGCAGTTAAAATTGCACGCTGCACCGACCGGCTTCACCAAAAGCGAAAATGGATTCATTCCCGGAGACTTTCCTCTTGACCCGTTACCCGCTCACTTTCATCGCATCACGAATCGAGAACCTTTATGCGCAAATATTGTTTGCCCCACTTCTTGGCCTCTTCATGCGTCGGAAACCACAGATCGATATGCCTGCCTTTGATCGCGCCTCCGACATCTTCGACAACTCCCTGTCCGTAGCCGGGAATCTCCAGCTTCGTTCCCATCTTCAGCACTTTGGGGTCGGCGGCGACAGTCCCGTGTTTTGCTTTCGTTCCCGTGCTCGTGTAACCGACCTTCTTGGGTTTGCCTTTCATGCTTCCGTAATTATATACGGGCCTGCCGTTCCTGTCACGCGTCCAGCCGCAGCATTTGCCGCAATTGCAATATCCGGTAACCTCATATACTGTTTCTGCGTCCTCCTTTTCGGGAGCGTCCAAATATTTCTTCAGCCAATTCCCCATGCAAATCGCACTGAAGACAGAAAGCAGAACAACTGCAGCCCAGAAGACCAATTCACGCCAGCCTTTGGCATTGCGCGAAGATCTTCTGGATGCACGATTCAGAATGCCGGAAGGATAGGCCATCGCTTTTTACCGTCCTTTCCGGCGAACTATGACGGTGCGGGTTGCGCGGCTCGACGCCACACGCGAGAAATCCTTGAGCGAAGCGAAATCGCGCGTCTCATGCATTCTGCTCCGGCGCGGCTCGGTCCGTTCGGTGACGGTCACTACGAGGCGACCCTTTCCGTCCTTCGTCACGGAATCTGCATCGACATGATATCCGTACTCCTCCAGGCGCCTGGGCAAATGCTCTATCTCGGTATATCCTTCAGGGAATACGATCTTGACCTCGATTCTCTGGGCGACTTTGTTTCCCGAAATGAAAATCGGCGTCTCGCGCGCGCTCCCCGTAAGCGAAGAGAACGAGAAGCCGATCTCGGGCAGGGTAACCGTCATCGTGTCTCCCGCGACCGTCGCGTAGTCGGGAATGAACGCGCTGAACGAAAGCTTCGCATTTTTGAGATCCGTCACGAGATCGCGCGTCGCGCTCGCCGCCTGGGCGAAAGTGCCGAGCATCGTCTGGAAGTGGCGCGAACGATCCTCGGGCAGCATCTCCGAGTAGAGCTTTCTGAATGCGCCGACCGAAGCGCCCTTCGTCTCCTGCTCGTAATCGATGTCGACCGCGCCGTTTTCGCGGACGTGAATCACATAGCGCGAGCAGAGCGCGTCTTCATCGGCCGCGATGCGCACCGTGCCGTCGACAGGGTTTCCGGAATCGACGTCAAGATAGGTCGACCCGCCGACCGCCGAGGCCGTCACAGGCGTATGCTCGTTTTCGGTGCCGATGAAGTATTCGCGCACGGCTCCGCCCATTCCGAGGAACGAGCCGCTCTTTACGCGGACGCGGCAGACGGGGATCGAGTACTTGCCGACATTGGGATGCTTCGAAATGTCGTTGATCCGCGTTTCATCGGCGTCGGTGAAATCGTTCGCCGCGAAAACGATATCGGCGTCGAGCCCCGCGCCTTTCATGAGCGAGCACATCGTGCGGATATAGTCAAAGCGCGAAGCGTAACGCTCCTTGAGGACCGTATCGACCGGCGTCATCTGGAACGAAAGCGGAGTCTCGTAGAGCGAAGGCCCCGAGATGCGGACGTACTTCGCCATCCAGTTTCTTATAGCCGCTATTTTCTCTTCATCATCTGTTATCGTACAAGTTCTTAGCTTCGCATCTTTCTCCATAAAAATAAAACTAATTGTTAGCGCCTCACCAAATTTATTAGCCTTAACATCTACGCCTTTTTTAAGGTTCTCGGCAGCGCCTTTAAAGTCGCCGAGCGCAACGGTCTTCATGTCACGCCAAAAAGAGGCCGGCGCCATCATCGGCTCGGAGGGAAGACGCTTAAGATTCTTCTCGGTGCGGACGAACCTGCCGCCCTTCCAGTCGCGGTAGTCGACTCTCATGAAATCGACCGGCTCGGTCGAGTCGAAGTTCCATGTCGCATAGAACGGCGCGGGGGCGTTCGTAACGGTCGTGACGGTGACGTATTTGATCACGCTGCCGATCTCGACCGACGGAAGATTCACGACAAGCTCCTTCGTCGCGGGATAGCGCGGCGCGGACGACGCCCAGGCCGCATCGAGAACGGATTTCTCGCGCTCCGAAACAGTCGCGATCATCCCGTCCGCATTCATCACGGCCGCCGAGACGACTTCAATGTTCTTCCATGAAGGATTGAAGGAGAATTTCAGCTCCGCCGACTTCTTCTTGCCGTCGTATGTGAGAATCTCCTTTTCCACGATGTTCGTGACAACCCACGACGCAGGCCCCGTAACATTGACGAACGCGCCTATCTCGCGATAGCGGACATGAGCGTCTGCGTAGCGCGACTTGGCGAACACTGCGCGCTCGCGTTCCGCAGCCTCGACTCGTTTCAGGGATTCGAGCAGCTTCGCGTATTCGGCGGGAGAAAACTCGACCTCGTTCACCGACAGCTCGCGCTCCATCGTGTAGACGCCGTCCTTGACGGAAGTCTTGCGCGAGAAGGAGTATGCGCCGTCGATCGAGACATCCTCCGGAAGCGCGACGGTCTTGCCGATGGAATCGCCAAGCCTGATCCTGATCCGCTCAGCCGTTCTCGACGTCGACGAAATGACGAGCGGGAAGCGGCGCTTCTGAAGGGAAGTCGATCCTTCGAACGCCCAGTTGGCGACGCCCAAAATCCTCGAAAGCGCAGGAACCGTCAACTCTTCACGGGTCTCGCCCTTGAGAACGGCCTCGTTGATGCGGAAGAGAAGTTCGACAGAAAGGGCTTCCTCCGTCTTTCTCAAGTCATCAGGCTTGAGCTCCGCCGAAATGAGCTCCGCGCTTGAAGACGCCCCTTTGACGGCACGCTCGAAAAACCTGCGGCGGTTCTCCGCCGTCATTTTCAGGAGACCCTGGCGGTAGGCGTTGTCGTTAAGCCCCTTGAACCTGACGACGCTCTTCACCAGGAGAGAGCCGTCCTTCTCGATAGTGCCTTCGCTCTCGACATCAAGGCTGTTGGCCTTGGCGGACGGAACCGACGAAAGATGAAGCGTCTCGCCGAACGGCGTCGCGACGAGATACGAACGGTCGCCGAGATACGCGGGCATGATGTCGCGGCTCGACTCGTCGGTCGGATCCATCAGGATGTAGCCCGCCTTGTCCGCCTCCTTGCTGCCGGGGGCGCGAACGCCCGTGATCGCATGGTTGAAGTAGGGGAGCGGAACTTCATTGTCCATCTTCGCGCCCGCGTGGATCAAAACGGGATACGCCTCAAAGCCCGCGATGCGGAGCATCGCCGCCAGGAGAGCCGCCTTGTCGCGGCAGACGCCGTAGCGGTTCTCGAACGTGATGTTGACGTCGTGCGGCGCGTAGCCGGGCGAAGTCTCCTCCATCGTAAGGCCCATGTAGCGGACCTCCTGGGCGACCCACTTGTAAATCGCGCTTATCTTATCGTAGTTACTCGCCTTTTCGCCGCAAGAGGCGACAATCTTCGAGACCTGATTGGAAATCGCGGGCGTAGTCTTCGAAAGATGGGGGACGCAAAGGTTCCAGTACCACTTCGAGATGGTCTGCCAGTCTTCGGCGGTCGAGACGTAAAGATTCTGAACGACCTTGTAGAGCGGCGGAGTGTCGGGCTCGGCGAACGCCTGCGGGGAATCCTTCGCAACCCAGACGTGTTCGACGCTGCCGTCGGCGAGCTGCTTTGAGCAATACGTCACGTTGCCGAGCGGGTTCCTGACGGCCATGCGCTTCAACGGACGGTCCTTGGGCGCGATGATGCGCACGGTCTGCTTGAGAATCGGACAGGTCCACTCGAAGACAAAGATATTGGCGTAGTGGTCCTTGACGCGAGACATCTTGACTTCTTTTCGCGTGCGGTAGTGGACCACATCGCCGATCTTGAGCCCGGGGATCGTGCAGACGATCTTGCGGTCCATCGGATCGTAGATGTTGGCGGAAACAGAGGAATTGTCCGTCGCCTCCTTGGTGGTCCTGGCGAAATCGACATCGCGCACAGTGCCGTCGGCGCTCGTGACCTTTACTTCGACGATTTTGGATACGCCATAGCGCGCATTGAACGAAAGCGAAATGACGCTCTCCTCGCGGCGCCCTTTTTCTGTGAGGATCTTAATGGTGTTCGAGTCTTCGGAGACGTATGTGCCGTCCGGATTGTAGCGCGTCTCCTCGACGGCGTCGACAAGGACTGCGTCCGCATCGGGATATTTCTCGACCGTCACATGACTGTATGTGCCGTCCGCACGCGCGACGAAAACCATCGCCGCGAAAACCGCAATTGACAACCACTTGCTGAACTTTTGCATAACACCACCTCAAGCCGGGCGAACACACCCGCTTTTTATATTTTCATAATTCTCCACAATCATTGCCTGAAATCAGAAAACGGAACAATATCACACCTTCTCAATCCAGACAAGACCCAACTTTAACAGATAGTATAACAGTTTTCCGCCGTACGTGCAAAGCCGGCACTTTTACGATGCCTCTTGATTTTCCGCAAAACATTCTCAAAATAATTTTATAACACAGAGAGATGTTCTCAAAACCATCAGAACGTTGCGGTAAGTGAAAGCTCGCCGACGAAATTCCATGTTTTATCTTCGCCCGCGCCCCACTCGCCGTTATACGCGGCAGATACTCGTACATGTAGCTGAAATCGACGCTGAGCGCCCCGTAGGTCAAAAGGGCCAGAGCTTATTGATACAGCTCTATTGATACAGTAACTCATGCTAGCTTGTACTCCTGCCTCTACGCGACGCATCAGCGCGACTGCGCGGTCCTTCTCCTCGTCGTCAAGGAAGAACACCCGATGCGCAAGCCGGCTTACAAGGTGATAGTACCTGTTCTGCTAGATAACCCTGTTCTTTCTCATGCGGGCATTATACCAAAAACTCGGCTACTGTATTAATTTTACTGTATCAATAAGCTCAGACCCTTAATTCCCCCTTTTCATTTGATTTTCTTGATTAGGCATTTTTAAACATAAAATCTGACACTTCCTTAATCATCTTTTCATCTCCCATCGGAGAAAATTTGCACCTTCAGAAATTCGATCCGTTCGTGCGGTTCCATGTGACTGCCCGTACCGCCCCACCAGCCGATACGCTCGTAATATCGGCTCCAAAATTCAATAGCTACACTTGAATCAAACCCTGCCTTACGCATCAAACTCAAAGCGAACGAATCCGCCGCCCTCTCATAATCAACGTTGCCGTCGCCGCTATGTCCTAAAACGATATGCCCCATCTCATGCGCCAGTACACAGGCAATCTCATCATCAGACTTGAACAATCCCGACAGGCCATTTCCGATGAAGATTTTTCCGTCCGGTAGGCAATATGCATTGTCGCGCGGATCTCTAACAATAGTTATTTTAAATTCTCGTTTCCCTGTACCTAACGCTCCCAATAAACGATTACCGACCGAGAGCAGTTTATGCGCAAAGTGCGCATTATCCGACATATCAATTCCAGAAGCATACGTCACCCATACGTTAGATGAAGATACATCATTTGCGCATACGATACATCCGGCCGACAAACTGGACGCGCACAGAACGAAACCAATGATTTTAATGCCGCACTTCATCTGTTAAATCGTAATATAAACTTCACCTTGCGATGTCGAAGAACTGGAATCCTCTTTTGAGTCCTCCGCTTCAGGGATACCATCATTGAATCATCCTTGCGACCTCTGCTGTACAAGCAGCATGATATAAATCTCAACATTCTATTCTATACCATTTTTTATCAAATCAAGAATTTGATTTTGGACATCTACACACTTATTAATAGACGAATTGACAATTTTTTCTTGTAGAGCGCTTGATAATTCTATCTGAAACTCTTCTTGACCAAATTTCGCAAAACAATTTTCCGCTCCATTTTTTTTTAGAATCCGACGAAATGATTCCAAATTTTTTGCATCCCCAGTTTCAATAAAGTTATTAAAAACTTTCAAAGCCTCTTGAGTCTCAAAAATGCGATTAATTAAATTCAATTCTTCTTCTGTAAAATAAGTCTCAACAACCTCCACAAAAATTTGAGACGATGTTGGCGTTTGATCAAACAAATCATCCTGAGTAATAAAATTTTCAACAAAAGCTTCTGCTGGAGTTCTTGCTCTATAAATAGAACACCCACCCAAAATAAAAACAAAAAATATCATTCCGATTCTTTTCATAAACCTCCACATTCTGGGCATCTCAGCCCTTGCAGATTACGTATTGCATTCAACACAGACTTGTTCCCCTCTTCTATTTCCTTAATCTTATCTTCCCATTCTTGCATCTCGAAGCCATAATCTTTAACTGCCATACCCGCAGCAACATAAGGAATCGCTTTACCCGCGTTATTCCACTTAGCAGCATTCTTTGCCGTCTTAGCATATTTATTTGCATTAGAAATCTTTCTATAATTCTTTACTTTTTTATCTACATATTCTCGCACCTCATGATGCACATCTTCAACTTTTTCGTCAACAACATCTTCCACGTTTTCAGGCATAACACCATCAAATCCCGCCTCGACCACTGATGCGGTTCCAGGGAGCCACGACATACCTGCAATTATCATCGTTAAACATTTAATATCCAGTGCATCATGCATCGAATCCCACATTTCATCTTGTGCCTTCAAGCTTAACTCATATAATTCTAAACAAGTTTTTAATTTCCTTTTCTTTCCCTCGTGCCATTCTGAACAATCTTTACATTCTTTAGGAAGCATTTCCCTTAATAACTTCCATCCATTAGCAAAAAGTTTAGCCGTATTTTCTTTTGACCTTTTTGCTGGTACTTCTTGCATTCGAACCGTCCCCCCCTGATCCATTGCCTGCCCTATCGAAATTTGATTACCTTGCCTATCATAAAAGGGGCTATTCGGATCAGGTGAGGCATATTGGGCATAAACAGTGGAAATTATAATCACTGTGCAAAAGTAAAGACAAAATTTTAAATTTTTCATGTTCATTTCCTAATCCATCTAACTTCAATATAATTGGATAGTTCACTTTGAGCAACGAATTCCTTCCACTGACCGCTGAGGTGCAAGATTCCGCAAACGATCATACGCTGTCTCCCCTATATTAATTTTTTCTTCATTTGTTGAAGCAGAATCAATTTTCCTGATCATATCTGCGGTTTGCTGGAACCACACATTGTTTTTTTGTTTTACATTATTTCCTGCTAATGTCTCAATATATCTTGCCGCAGCCTCTAAATAAGAAACCCCATCTTCAACCATCTGATTATGATGCTCAACTAATGTGCGTTTACTGTTAGATAAAAGTGCGCTCAATATAACCGCAAACCCTTCAGCCCGCACTCTATCTGAAGAAATAAGTGGTAAAAAATCAGCGGGATATCGAGTTGCCATCTCATCTTGATAATAGTGACCTAATTTGTGCAACATATTTTTTTCTGTCGTCATTTTTTCGCTCGGGTCTTCAGGCATAAACCGCTATTGAAATAAAAAGCACCTGCCATGAAAATTTAAAGAATGACAATATGCTCCATATCAGAAGCAGATTTAGCAGCATATACAACATGATGCATATGTTGGACTTCTTGAATACATTACGTGATTCAAGGTTCACCATATGATTTTTTATTTCATTTTCGTTCATTGCTATCTCCTTTCGGTTTCTGCAATAGCCCTCACCGTGTAAATAACCCCCAAAACCAATTTAATTCAGTACCTGTTATTTCTCGCCTCATATCTGTCAATAAATTATCCATCCTATGAGATGTTATAGTTCTAGAATTTTCGACTTCATACATAGGACCAATATGATTAGTAGCAGGAATGCTCGTTACAGGATCTCTTTTATTTCTTACATTTACAATTTTATTTTCTGCCTCAGCACGTTGTTGAATATCACCTGTAAATAAATTCTCAGGAGAAAGTCCAGCCGCATTATATGTGTAGCATTCCACGTTGTTATATGAATTATTTAATGTCGCCCAAGAAGCCAAACCGCCTCCTAATGAATGTCCAGTCACTATAATTTTACGATCAGGAAACGCATTACATACAGCGTTTAACAATTCTTCTGCCATTTTATATTGTGTAGGCAATCCGCCGAATCCCTGATTAAAATTATCAATCCAATCAGTAATATCTTTATCCGGTCTGTTTGATCCCCTGTAAGAAACAACAATATCATCGGTTTGTTCATCTATAAGTAACCTCGCCCCAAACCCAAAACTAATTCCTCGCACTGCCAACATCGAATTCCACGTCTTATCTTCAATATACCCATTAAAATCATGACTTATAGAATAGTTATCAAAATCAATACCCAATTTTGATAAATCTGAAAGCGAAAACACTCTATACCCATCAGGCACTTCTGAGTGGTCTCTATATGCACTATTTGCCAACTGTCCAAATCTATACAATTTTAACTGTTCTTCACGATTCAAATCATATTTAAATTTGAGATCCCCATTAAACCAATAAAATAACGAACGCTCAACTTTCTCTGGCACACCACATGTCCCCCGCTGGCACATTCCACTATTCGCTGCCGCATAGAAACCGACAGAAGAACCTCCGCTACCAACCTGCGCCGCGTAATTCATCGGATAAAAAGTATATGGCTGTGAGGTTGAATTGGCTATTTTCGCCTTAAATGAGAGCGTGCCATTTCCTTTTATGTCAGTAAAAATTCCATTCTCCAGCTCTCCGTAATTAAACCCGGTCTGCGTAACGGGTAGCTTAAGCCCCATACTGATAAGCGACTGCAGATGAGCTTCGACCTTCTGCTTACCTTTGTCGGGATCTAGTAAATCAAACGCATCATACACGACATTGCCAACTCTAACCGAAGTTGAGCTTTTGATTTTATTAATAAACTTACTCTTCAACTCTTCTACTATTTTGCCATACATTTCGTGACGGTAGACATAATCTTCAAAAGAGCCGTTCTCAGCACATTCTGAGAGAATTTCCCGCTGGCGTTCGGTTAAATGGGTCGCCATTACATCTTGAGAACCCGCCGTCCTAAGCGCCCATACTAATCGTTGCATATTGTTTTTTACGTCTTCATCGCCTGCGGCTGAACGTTTGAGAAGATTCCTGTAAGTTCCTTGGAGCTCTACAGGAATCAACGAAGCGGTTCGCACAAACTGCATTTCATGCCCCGCACCGGGTGCGGGAAGATGTGGATCAAGGCAGTAACCCTTATTCTCAAACTCAATCGAACACCCTGGCGGGATTACAATACCGCCGTCATCCGTCCAAACAACGCCAGTTCCTTGATCGTTTCCGGGCGTCACCGTTTTCTTCTGAGACGCATTGGCATTCGATTTGACGAAATATTCTCGCGCTTTTAAACTAGGCTTCAGGCCGGTTATGTAATCCTTACCGGCCACGGCTCCACCGCCGACAATGGCGTCGGAATCAAAATCAAAACCGGTAAATGACTGACAACCTGTCAGTACACAGACACACAACAATGTCCAAAAAATCAATTTTTGATTCTTCATCTCAACGCCCTTCTTAATACACTCTTCGGCAGGAAAAATCCTTCACCGCCGAAGAGTGTAATATTATGCCTATCTTACTTCACGTCACCAATCTGCATCACCCAGATATCCCAAACGAGACCACGGTTAGAACGGAAGAATACCGTCTTACCGTCAGGTGCGAAAACGGGCTTATCGTCGCAAGAACCATTGGTGGTGAGCTGAGTAAGGCCGTCACCGTCAGCCCCCATTACCCAAATGTCGTAATTCTTCTTGCCTTTAATCGTGCCACGATTCGAGGCGAAGACAATCTTCTTGCCGTCGACCGACCAACGCGCATCAATGTCGTTAAATTCACCAGCCCCCATCGAAAGCTGGGTCGGATTACCGCCGTCCGCGTCACATACCCAGATTTTAGCTTGGTTCTTATCGCGATTGCCCTTAATAAAGAGAAGCTTTTTACCGTCAGGGCTCCACTGAGGCGCATATCCTTCGCGCAACTGGCTGGGGAGTCCACGATCCTTAATGGGGAGCGACCAGAGATATGCCGGATTGGGCGTTCCAGGAAGAACAGCCGCAAAAAGAAGATCATTCCCATTCGGATGTAAAGCGGGGGAATAATCGGCGGTGTTCGCCTGATTGACCGTCGCGATGCCGCTCTTCTTCTCCATGTTCAAACGGCAAACGGAAAGTTTTCCGTTGCGCGTTGTGCCAAAATAAAGCATCTTTCCGTCAAATGCGGCATTCGGTGTGATATCATGGAAATTGCCTGTCGTCACCGCCGCTCGCGGCGCGCCCGCGATTGAAGTATTCATCTTCCAGATATTGGATCGATATTCCAGCTTGGCACCATCCATATATTCTTCGATAATCGACACAACCATGGTTTTCCCGTCGGGCAACAAGCTGAAATCCTGAATGTATTCAGTCTGCGGCGCAGAGGTAACTCGCTTGACCGAAGAAACATTCGGAGAGTTTTCGCCAACTTCCGTATCGGAGAAGATAGGCGTCGTACGGATACTCACGCCGTTCTGTGTCGGCATCAGTTCAAGAAGTCGGCGTCCGGAACCGTCCTGATCCATAACAAGATTGATATCTGTGGGCGTTTCAGGATTCGGCGTCATCTTTGCTTCGAGCCAGCCTTGTTTCTTGACCGACACGACCGAACTGCCGCTATCATTGATAGCAACTCCTTTAAGAGGTGTTTTACCTTTCGCAACGCCATCTACATAAACTGTCGCACCCTGTTCGTTGGCCGTGACATTAAACTTTCTATCAAGATTTACATTGATCGTTGCGGGCGTTGCAAACGAAAGTCTGACAGACTTCTGCGCATAGCCATCCTTCGAAACAGTTATGTTTTTACCATTTGTAAACCACCAGTTCCAAAACCAGGTGTCAACTTGCGCAGGAGCAGAACTTGTTATTTGATCATGTTTAACACTGGCACCAGGGATACTGGTTACAGTTGTCGTCTTACAGCCCGCCACCGCCAATAGTAGAGATGCCGCGCCAATTCCGATTTTCATCGACTTCATCTTTTATCTCCATTTACTTTTGGAGACAAAAGAGCGGGCGTGCCTCCTTCACCCGTGCTCTCGGTTGAGGCCGACCAAAGCCCTGAAGAAAACATGGGTGCAAGATGACACGCCCGGCACATACGTGTGCCATACAGCGCGCCCCTCGCAAGACATGTTCGCTCTTCTGAAAATTTGGTCGTTTCAACCGAACGAGCAAGTCCGCGTGGTTACGCGATCTTTATATTTGTCCGCTTAGGGGGTGACGAGAGCTCCTTCAAGTTCGCCGCATTCCTTCGCTTGACGTTAAATATTATAGCAAAATTGTCGTGTAGATTTCAAAACCCGGGGTTAGTCAAATATGCAACTGCTGTATGAGCGCAACGCAACAGCCCTCGGCACGCCGAGGGCTGTCCACAGTGCTAAACACCTAAATAAAATCTTTTACAACACTTCCTTCTGCCTGAGACCTCGGTTAAAAATCATCATCTGCATCCGTACCACCACTAAACACCCCCTTTACTGCTTTCTTATCGCGTACCGGAGACGTCTCTTCTACTTGCAAATGCCGACCTTTTTTACGCGTATTGCTTTCATCCCGATGCAATTTCGATTGTGAATTATATCCCTTATCATAATCTGTAGGATCATTTGCCGCGTCTCTCACCAATGCTTTATTCGCAGCAGCACGTCCTCGCTCCAAAGCTTTAACTCTCTCAATTTCAGCCCTGGTGGCAAAATTAAGCGCCTCAATCTTTAAATTATCATTTGCCGATTCCTGGTTGATTCCATATATCGACACATAAATACGCTTCCCGGTGATCGGATATTCAACTTCCTCACCATAAAGCCGCTCCATACCACGAACAGGCAGACCTTTAACCGCTTGTGACATCTTAGACTCGGCCCACTGCGCAGCAGCTACCTCTGACATATTTTCACCAGCAACACTGGATAATTCCCGTCTCATCAGCTCATACGCCTTAACATCTCCCCAAAGCGAGAATACAACCATCTGTTTTGCGCTCATATCGGCAATGCGGCGATTATGCCTTAAAGTAATCGAGTCTAGTTCTTCGTCTGCACTGCTTGCGGATATTCCCAAAAACCAGCGGGTTCCATCCTTGTCGACATATTGAATCGGTCCGGACATAAACGCCGGATTGACCGACTCCAACCAGTCTTCAATATCCATACCGTCCGATTTCGGCTGACATACTACCCTTTCCCCCGTCAGCACCGCACGCGCCGCCCGCTCAAGTTTCGGAGACCAGACAAAAGCTATCGCCACTTGATACTTCCGTCCATCCCAAGATTCAGACTGCCGAATACACGTACCGCCAAACAACGGCATTTCTGCGGTATATGCCGCCATAGAAGACTGTGTCATCGTTTTAGCCTTAAATGCCGCAACTTGCCCTTCTACAGCTGCTTTTGCCTCAACAGAAACTCCAACAGCATTACCGCCCAACATCTCAACAATGTCTTCAGCATCGACCTCCTGCTTTAAAGACATTATAAATTCCGCTTTTGCTTGAAGGACGGCGCGTTTCACAGCCGCGTCTCGCTGTATCATAACGCTTTTCAAATTCGCAGGATCAGAACACTCAAACTCTTCCTTTATGATTTTTATGATGCGCTTTTTTTTCCTGTCCCATTTCAATTTCCACCCTTTTTTACCTTTAATCCATTCTTTCATCTCCTCATAGGCATCCTTGACCTTTTTCGGCGCTTCTGCCGATGCCTGTGCCTCACGGACGACTTCAACACCGCCATCATTTACAGCCTCGACTGGAATCTGCACTGAATCCTGTGCCAATGACAGCATATTTGCAGACGCCGAAAGTGCGGCCACAATTGTTATTTTGAGTTTATTCATTCTTTCCTCCTTTTGATAATTCAATTCATTTTGTTCTTTCAATGGTAAGTGATTTTATTTCTGGCAACGCTCCTGCAGGAATCTCACATCGAACCCATTTGTAGTAAGCTGTCGCTTCACCACCGATCAATGGGAATATGTTAAATGACGCAGAAGTTTGATTAGAACTTAAGTTGATTAAATATTGTTCCGACACTGAAAATTGAGACAGGCAAAGTTCTTCCCCATTTGCTCCAGTAAAAATCATCGAATAATAAAATGGACAAGACCCTTCCCTCGGCTTAAAAACACACGCCCAATCATGCAAAACCGAAGCCATATCCTTATTTACGGAATATCCTTTCATCCTGCACAAAGAATATTTAGGCATGTCATCCATTAATAAAATGCAGTTGAAACTTGAACCGGCACCTGTTGTGCAAGAGCTTACTTTCGTACCGCACATCTTAATTTCAACAGTATAACATGCGTCAAATTCGACACCATAGCTATAACGACCGGCGAAATAATCCTCCACCTGACACCAACGATATTCATCAAAAGATTTGAATCTGTCTAAATTGAGAACTCTCTTCAACCTATCATTTTCTTTCCGTTCCACGACACCTCTGACAATCTTTGTTCCATCAAGTGAAACCTGGCTTAATGCACTGTCTAAAACCGACACAAATTCCTTATACTTATCCATATTCATTTCAAATTTCAAAAGATAATGAAGATAAACTTTATCTGGTTTCTTTTCATCTGTCCTAATAAATGGCGTAGTGGAAACCAATGATACATTAATCAAGTCACGAGGGTTCAATCCCGACAATCCCTTCTTCAACAATGCCACTCCATCAATATTTCGTTTCACCTGAGTTGTAAGCTTTGCATGGACATCCTGCAATTCACGCCCCACCTTAAAAACCTGCGGCGGAAGGACTTCCGTCATTTTTTTGGTCAAAACAGATTTCTTGACCTGAGCCAAAATACGAACTTTAAACAAGCCGTTTGACTCTTTCTTCTCTTCTTTGACATCAAATCTCTCAATGTATGCATTGGAAAACGTAAGAATCCGATCTTGAACCAATTCTCCATTCTTCATCATTTGTTCAGCATCAACATACATTCCCACTGCTCGTTCAATCGCATCTCGATACGCGTCCTTCAATGCATTTTCTTTATCGATGCCGACACCCTTGCCGACAACGGTTATAATTTGATCATCTTTTAAACCAGCTGTAGCATCATTTGATGCGATTACACCCGATTCTGAATCTTTCCCCGATTGTTTTGAATCTCCTGATAAAGAAAATGGCGTTGAATATGATGGTGCAGATGTCACACTTCTGACAAAAATACAGACAGCGACAAAAAACACACTCCGCATACACGATGAATTCAACATTTAACAGCCCTCCGTTCTGCCGCCTTTGTTAAATGCATTACCATCATTCAATAACAATAAAGCGGCGCATCCTCAAGATTGATGTCTTACATGAGGCACCGCTAAGAGCCCGAAACAAAACATAAAATATGAGAATGCGCCACGTGAATACCACGTGCCGCGCCCTCGCACCTCGCTTTGTTTCTAGAAAAATTAGCGGTTTTTCATGTAAAGCTCAGTACGCGGAATCGCGTACACAGCCCCGCCGGATTGCCCCGGCAGGTACAGCCCCGTGTGCCGAGCACTACCGAGACTCTTACCCGACTTACGAATCGCCTAATTCGCGCGGATCGTCACCAAAGCCGCTGTCGGCCAGCTTCAGTTATCACAAAGAACAAGGATTCCCGACCGAACGATAAAATTATAGCATATTTTCATGCTCTCTTCTAATCCCCCTCCCATTGTGTCGTGTAGATTTCAAAACCGAAAATACGATTGCCGACCCTGCGGCTTGTCAACGCATCTTGGGCGGATGCAAAAATGCATTTGACATAATGAGCGCGAGAACGCCGCCCGAAATATGATTGACTGCCGACGGGGCGCGTTCCTGAAGCGCCAGCGCCGAAAATCCGGCCGGAAGCGCATCCGGCAAAAGATTGACGAGCACCCCGGCGAGAACCGCCCCGGCGATGATTACCGCGACATACGCGATTGCGGCGCGTCGTCCGATCAATGTCGAGATCGCGGCTATCGACATCGCGTTTACCGCCGGACCCGTCATCAGAAAGACAAATGCCGCACCAGGCGAAAGACCTTTCATCACCAATGCCGCAGCGATCGGAATGGCGGCAGTCGAGCATACATACATCGGAAACCCGAGGACGGCCATCAGGAAAAGCTGAAGCCATTCATGCCCTTTAAGAGAATCTGGCAAATCAGAATGTCGCGGTAAGCGAAAGGCCTCCGACGAAATTCCATGTTTTATCTTCGCCCGCGCCCCACTCGGCGTTATACGCGGCGGCGGCTTCGCGCATCTTGTCATCAAAAAGGTAATCGTAATATGCGACATAAGCGCCGAGTTTGAGCCAATCATTGATTTTGTATTCGAGTTCGAGCTTGATTGTCGTATCCATCAGACCGCCGTGATCGAAGCCTTCGACTTTTTCAAGCTCGCCGAAGTAGCCCTTGGTTCTAAGAGAATTGCCGAATCCCTGACCGATCGCCGGGCGGAGAGTAAGGCCGTCACAGATTTCAAAGGTATGACCAAGCTCGAAATTAACATACGTTCCGTTATCAGCCATAATGTCACGCTCAAAAGCGAGCTTCGGCTCGAGCCAATGTCCGCCTAATGAAAGTTCAGCAGTAAAGTACTGTGTATCGTCCATACACTTTTCACCATCTTCGCCCTGATAGCGCGGCAGATACTCGTACATATAGCCGACATCTACCCCAAGCTTTCCGATCGTTTCGCCTAAGTCAAACTCGTGAGCGAGACCAACAAACGCGTCGAGCGTTGTGTACTTAAAACCACGCTTACCGTAACCGCCGCGCTTACCATTACCATCGGTTACGTCAAAGATCGACTCTACCCCAATATATGCCCAATCGAAAAACGTCGCAGTCGCACCGGGAGTGAAAATAGGATCCTTACCGTCGATTACACCGTATGTCATATAGCGCGAATCTAACGAAAGCGAAACCTCCGTACTTACAATCGGCGTTTCATCAAATGACACCCCTTCTCCCGCCGCCCATGTAAATTTAGACGACTCTGTCTCAGACGCAAAAAGACCAAATGCTAACCAAACCAAAAGTATGGTACACATTGTTTTGATATTGTTCATTACTGCTCTATTGCTCATTGCCGTTTTTCCTTATATTATTTTCGTTTAAAACTTTGCTTAAGCTAATTTCAACTCTACATTTCTTTTTCTCACCCTTCCACTCATTCGCTAACAACTAACGACTAGCCACTAACGACTAATCACTAACCACTAGCCACTAACTCCTGACTACTGCCCCCTAACCCCCAAATCATATCCACCCTATGCTTCTTGCCGTAGAGCCAAAAGCTTCCGAACATCGCTACGAGAATGCCAGTTCCGACAATGAGCCACATTCCGCTCTGGCTGACCATCACGGCGTGATAGATCGTCGCGACGCTCCAGCCGAGCAGAGTCAGATAGCATACGAAAATCGTCCCGTAGAGCTTGCCGATTTCGCGGAACACTACGCCTGTCGCCGCTATGCACGGCACATACAGCAATATGAACAGGAGGAACGAATACATCTGATGAACGCCTTTGGGGAAGTGGCGCTTGAGCGAATCAATAGTCGCAGAATTTTCAGGCTCTTTGGTAGACGCTTCCTCTTCGGCACCAGACAAGCCGAGAGGATCAACAAGACCTTCCCAGACACCGGAAAGGTTCTCAGGTATCGAGGCGAACGCTTTCTTAAGCCCGCCGACGAGAGAATACTTTGTGCCTTCTTCGGTATCAGCGACGGAAGCATGAACGTCGCTGATTTTATTACCTGCGTCATCCTGTCCGTATAGCCCCTTCATCGTGCCGATTACCGATTCTTTGGCAAAAAGTCCGGTGAAAATCGAAACGCTCGCCGGCCAGTTATCGCTTTCAACGCCGATAGGCTCGAATACGGGCGTAATCGACTTACCTACGACAGAGAGGAGCGACTCCTTTTTATCCTCGTTACCGATTGAGCCGTCAGTACCGACAGTATTGAGAATACCGAGAACTAAAACCATCGGAACGATGAATTTGCCTGCTCTCCAGATGAAGATCTTGAGACGCTCCCATGTATGTAGGAAGATGTGGCGCGCACGCGGCAAATGATATGGGGGCAGCTCCATAATAAAGTGAGTAGGCTCGCCTTGGAAAAGCGTGTGCTTAAGGATAAGGCCCGTAATAATACCAAGAACAATACCGGTAATGTATATAAAGAAGACGAGCTTACCGGGATTATGCGGAAAGAACGCCGCGGCGAACAAAACCCAAATCGGGAGCTTAGCTCCGCAGCTCATGAACGGCGTCATGAATACGGTGAGAAACCTGTCTCGCTTCGATTCGAGCGTTCGCGTCGCCATGATGGCCGGAACGGAACAGCCGAATCCGACAAGCATCGGAACAAAACTCTTGCCCGGCAATCCGATCCACCGCATAAAGCGATCCATAACGAACGCTGCGCGCGCCATATACCCCGAATCTTCAAGAATCGAAAGGCATAGGAACATAAAGCCTACGGGCGGCAAAAACGTTCCGACGGTCTGAAGCGCGGTGCCGACACCGTTCGAAATAAGAGCGACGACCCATTCAGGAGCGTTGACCATACTGAGTAAGTGCGCCGTTCCGCTCACAAAAAGCGTATCACCCGCAATATCGAAGAAATCGATAAACGCCCCGCCCACAATCTGGGTAATCCAAAATACGAGATACATCATCCCGAGAAAGATCGGAATACCGAGAAAGCGGTTGATTACGATTTTGTCGATCTTCTCAGAGAGAAATACCTTATCGGCTACTGTGCGCACTACATCCTTAACGAGACCTGCGATAATGCCGTAGCGCGTTTCGGCCAGGACCACATCCGGCGGATCGCCGAGAACGTCCGTGCAGCGCTTGATCGCACCGTCGATCACCTCGGGCGCCATATCGTGATGACGCTCCAGCTGGCGACGTATCAAGGGATCGCCTTCGATCGCCTTCATCGCGACCCAACGCGCGTTTACTTTATAATGCTCGGCAGTCTTGACCGACGCCGAGGCTAAAATATCGACCTCCTGCTCCAGCTCATTGGGAAACTCTACATGAATGCGCGGCATCTTGGGCGAGGCGATCGTCTCGTCGAGCATCGTGCGAAGCTTGGCGATATCGCGCGAATCTGTCGCGTTTACGCCAATTACGGAAACGCCGAGATGCTTAGAAAGATGATCTAAATCAATAACCGTGCGACGCTGGCGGGCGACATCCATCATCGTCACGACGATGACCATCGGCACCTTGAGCTCGCACATCAAAAGCGTAAGATAGAGATTGCGCTCGATGGCGGTGGCGTCGATGATGTTGATGTAAAGTTCGGCTTCCTGCGAAAGAACATACTCAAGGCTCGCCTTTTCGTCTTCGCTCGCCGCCGTAAGCGAATAGATGCCGGGAAGATCGACTATCTTGACCGCACCGAACTTAGGGAGCGAAAACTCGCCTTCCTTCTTCTCGACCGTAACGCCGGGCCAGTTGCCGATATGCTGGTGCGAACCGGTAAGGGCGTTGAAGATCGTTGTCTTGCCGCAATTCGGATTGCCGATCAAACCGATGGTCTTCATTTCACGTTCCCCTTTTCGATAAGATTGACCTTTATTACGCTGACCTCGTCACGTCTGAGAGAAAGATGAAAACCTCTTACGGCCAATTCAAAGGGATCGCCGAGAGGCGCAACGTTTATGATCTTGACCTTGACGCCGCGGGTCATTCCTAAAGCGAGAAGTTTTGCGCGATATGCGGCATTGCCGAGTTTATACCCTGTGATCTCGGCTATCTGCCCTTTTTTTAGCTGATCTAATGTCATTGCGAAAACTCTTTCTAATGTTAGATTGGGTAAAGTTTACCAAACCTAACTTTCGGTGTCAAGAGCGGTTGTATTGTCGCGCATTACTCAAACTATTCAATTCCATCTCTCCATTATTATTTGATATAATTGAAATGCGATTTCACGTTTCATCACCATACTAAACAAACTCCACAAAACCATGAATCTCAAAAACACATTCCTCGCCTTCTCGGCAATACTCATCACCAGCGCCTCGTTCGGCGCAATCCGCGCCACCACCCCTACTGTCTGGCCGAAAGGCAAGGACAGCTGGCAGATGGACCGCCACAACGCCAAAATGGAAATCGTAAAGGCTGGCGGCGCAAAAGTCGTGTTCATCGGAGACTCCATCACTCATAATTGGGAAAAGGCCGGCAAAGAACAGCTTGAAAAATATTTCTCCAAAGGCGACATGAAAATGCTTAACCTCGGCACCGGCGGCGACCGCACCGAGCATGTTCTCTGGCGAATTAAAAACGGGGAACTCGACGGCTATGAGGCCAAATGTATCGTAGTCATGATCGGCACGAACAACACCGGCCACAATTCAATCGAAAAAGAGCCTCCGATGGATACAATTCTCGGCGTAAGAGAAATTCTTACGGAAATCAGAAAAAAACAGCCCAAGGCGACGATCGTCCTCTCGGCGATTTTCCCGCGCGGCAAAGACGCCGCCGATCAAAAGCGTATACGCAACGAAATCGTGAACAAGGAAATCTGCAAATTCTGCGACGGCGAAACGATTTTCTGGTGCGACTTCAACGATGAATTTCTCAATGAAGACGGCACTTTACCTAAAAAACTTTTCCCCGACTATCTACATCCTGTTGGCCCAGGATACGAAATCTGGTACAAGGCCGTAAAGCCTTACATCGATTATGCGCTTTCCGACAAGAAAGGCGAGGCCCCTAAAAACCGCTACTCGAAAAAGAAAGATGCCCCTAAGACAGATAAGCCTACGACGATTCAGCCTGTAGCGCGCGTAAAAGGCATGCATCGGCCGCGCAACTACGACGTATGGACCCAAAAGCTTTTCACCAACCGTCGAATCATTTCAAACAACAAAGAGATAGATATCGTTTTTGCCGGCGATTCCATCACCCATCTATGGGGCTTTCAAGGCAAAGAGGAATACTCAAAGCTTCTTAAGAAATACAGCATCCTCAATATCGGCTACAGCGGCGACAGAACGCAGCACCTCTTGTGGCGCGGCCTTTACGGCGAATTGGACGGGTACAAGGCCAAGTGCGTAATGCTTATGATCGGTACGAACAACAGCGGCGGCAACACTCCCGAGGAGGTCGCGCTCGGCATCCGCACGTTCCTTGAGCTGCTCGCGAAGAAGCAACCCCAGGCGAAAGTCATTCTACTTCCGATTTTCCCGCGCGGCGACGCCAAAGACTGGCGCCGCGCCAAAAACGACAAAGTCAATGAAATCATAAAAACCTACGCCGACGGCGAGAAAATCGTCTGGGTCGATTTCAACGACAAGTTCCTTGACGAAAACGGCGACACTAAGTGGATCATGCCAGACCGCCTCCACCCGGAACTTCCAGGTTACAAAATATGGGCCGAAGCGGTCATGCCGTATTTCCAGAAGTTCTGCGGCAAATAGCACTTCTATTCAAACCGACGTTACTCTTACATTTTACACGATTCTTCTTGAGGGAGGTTTGAAGCCGCTCGGCTTGGCGCGTTGAAATTGAATACGTTTCGGCAATCCGAGCGGCAGTCAGTGTTTCTGTTATACCTCTCTTTGCCCATTTGCAATCTTCCTGCTCAAAAGCACTCACTCTTCATTCACCATTCGCAGAATGGCGGAAGAGCCAAGTTTCGAACCATCGGACATTCATTTACCTCAACAGGACAAAATTTATGATAGGCAAAATTGAAATCTTCCATTCTCTACACTGATAGAGAATGCGGCTATTACATCATACTTCATAATTTTGCTTTGATTCTCTATTTCTCTCCACAATATCGCTTCTTTTTCTCTATTTGTAATCTTTAGTTGGTTTTAACCTATTACGGTTTTCACTCTTCTATTTAAACCAATGTTACCCTTACATTTTACACGGTTTTCAATGCCACAATATTTACCCCGTTCGAACAGTTAGCGGACAAATTGCAATATCCATTCAATATACTACCAATCGCACCAGACCGCGATATTCCAGACGTACAATGAAGAATTATCGTCATTTTACCGCCATCAACAAGAAGACAATTCCTCTTCAGGTTCGCTTAGATGTCAGTTCCCAGTTCCTCTCAAGATTCTTTTCAATGCTGTAAGTATGGCATCAACATCAGCAATCGTATTCTCTGGTCCCAGAGTAATGCGAACTGTCGAACGGGCAATCTCATTTGTTGCGTTAACCGCCTTAAGGACATGAGATATCTGCGTGTTCTTCGAGTCGCAAGCCGCACCTGTCGAAACTGCAATCCCCTTGAGGTCAAGCATATGCACAAGTCCTTCGGCTGGATGTCCGGGAAATGACACGCTCGTGAATCCTGGCAACCGTCCTGCAACTCCATCGCCAATGTAAATGGCATCGGAGAAAATGCGGTCGATACCATCGCGCAATCGCAAAGTAAGATTTTCAAGGTGCTCGGCCATTTTACCCATCCGATCACAATTCAGCTTCAGCGCAGTCGCCATACCTACAATTGATGCAACATTCTCTGTCCCTGCACGAAATCCATTCTCCTGTTGCCCGCCATTCAAAAGCGTTGCAAGCTTGACGCCCTTACGCATGAAAAGGAATCCTATCCCCTTGGGACCGTTGAACTTGTGTGCGCTTGCAGAAAGGAAATCGACACCCATTTCTTGGACATCAATCGGAATATGCCCAACCGCCTGAACTGCATCAGTGTGAAACAGCGCACCTCGCTTATGCGCAAACCCCGAAAGCAGATGAATCGGGTTGATTATCCCAATCTCGTTGTTGGCGGTCATGACGGAGACAAGACCAATCCCTTCTTTCCACACCTTTGATAGTCTTTCTGGCATGATGTATCCGCCATCGTTGCCCACCTTCGGGCGAACATACACGACATCGCGCCCACGTTTCGCCTCGCTTGCGACGGCATTAAGGACGGCGTGATGCTCGTATGACGATACAAGCAATCTTCCGGAAGAACCTTTGATAACCCAGTTGTCAGACTCCGTCCCACCACTCGTAAAGAATATCTCTTCTGGCTCGGCATTGATGCACTTGGCAATCGTCGCCCGTGCTTCGCGTACGGCCTCGCGCGGATTCCTCGCCCACGAATGAATGCTTGATGGATTGCCGAAATTCTCCTTCAGAAACGGCAACATCACCTCCAGTGCTTCCGGCATCAGAGGCGTCGTCGCGGCATGATCGGCGTAGATAAATCTTTTGTTCATCCGAACAACTTGCATCCTTGGCGCTTGAACTCTTCAATCTTTGCAAGGAGGTCATCTATCGAGACTTCCAGCATCGCGGCAATACAAGGCATACAAGAATACTTGCCCTTCTTCGTCTCTGACTCGAATAGTTTCTTGCTTAAACCAATCTCATCTCGCGAGAGTTCGGCGTGGCAATATTGACACTCCTTAGGCGTTGCCATGAGCACCCCCCGACTTCAAATACTTGGCCTTGACACTATACACGGCCATATTCTTCTTCCCATACTCCTTAGGATCGATAATCTGCAATTGCTGACGAATGATCGTACGCATTTCAATTGCTGGACGTAGGCAATAGAACGAGAACTCCTCAACATCCGCCTTATCTGCACTTGTCACATGCGGGAACAGCAGCTTCAGATAAGCCGTGCAGATACGCAGTACCGCCTCGGTATCACGAGTGTCCGCACTTGCCGGATACTCAACCAATTCTTCAACAACGCCGCGATACATCAGACATTCGGACTGCGAACGCATCAAATGCATGATTTCGGAGAAGTACTCCGTATTAAGCGCCCAGGCATTAATCTTCAGGCTCTCATTCATGCGAGGGATATTACGGCCCTTGATGAAACCGTGAAAGCGATCGAGCAAGGCCGACTCATGGAACACCTCGGGCAGAGTACGGAACATATCAGTCTGCTCGTTCATATCATCCGCTGGGATATTACCAAGCAAAATAACACCCGCAGTTCCAGTAATCTTCACATCCCCGAAAGTTGCTTCACCGGCCTCCATGTACGCCTTAAGTGCACCTTGCATTTCGCTAGGATCGGGAAACTGAATCGACTGAATCTCGTCGAGCGCGACGAATTCATTCTGTGCCACAAGGCCCTTCTGACGCTTTGAAGCGTCAAAAAACATTTTCGCCCGGCTCAACACCCCGCCGCTCACGAGCCAACCGTACTTGCCGATACGTCCAAACAAATACGACTTCCCCGTCCCCTTCGGAGCCAGCTCGACGAGGTTGATCCGCGGCTCGATAAAGGGAAGCAACCTCGTCAACATCGTATGCTTCTGAACCCAGTCCGCATATCCGTCAGGATTATAGTCAATCGCGCCCAGAAGCACGTCCATCCACTCCTGAATCGTAAACTGTTCACGCGCCTTCCTAAAAGCATCAAGATTCACCGTATAAGGGCAGAAGTTCTTGTACTCCAAAAGATTGAAATATCCATTACGCTGTCCTTTAGGACGAGACTCATCAGGCGGCAAATATCCGAGCTGAATCAATCCCCAACCACCGGACGTCTTCTCCACGTCATCCTTAATGCGCTCCCACACATAAGGCTCGATTATCGTCTCGGTATGCCGAATGTCCAATTCTGGTATTTCAAACGTGTACTTATTCAAAGACACGTTCCCCTGAATTCGAATATTCGCCAAGAACTTTCTCGTCGCACCGGTCTGCTGCGCTTCTCCGAATATCTCCAGTTTCTTTCCACTTTGAGGAATAATCTTGCTGATGTACTGACGCAGTTCCTCGGGATTACCAATGCGCCCGTTTGCATCTGCCTTGCGCTTGAGGATCCAGTCGCGCAAGAACGCAGGGATATTAGCGGCCTTAAAGGTCGAAATCAGCCCCTGGTCCTTAAAGACTGTGGTTTGAGGGAACGCCTCACGAAGCTTATCGGTATTCATGCCTACTCCTTAGATGTCAAATTCATCATTCTCGCTGATCTGGTCAGCACCACCTATCGCAGAAACAACTGCTGATTCATCCTGCGCAGCATTGTCGAGAACTATTGCCCTCTCGATCACCATGAATGGAACTACCTGTTCTTCAATCGCAGCACCGCCGTGCATTTCAAATCCGGGACCCCCCGATTTTGAGAATCGATTATACCCCTTTATCAGCACATATCCTTCACCGACAGATTCCGCGACCAATTCAGAATCAAGATACTCTGCTTTTTTACGCTTTGCATAACGCCAATCCAGCACATCAATCTTGTCGGCAAACTCCGTAATGTCTTTGGACTTCCCGTCCCGGCGAGCGACAACTGCAAGCCTGGTCGCACCGTGATCTGCCGTCAGGACAACGCGGCGATACGTCTTCAGAAGATTCTCGATCTCCCCCATCACCTGTACATCAATTCGCATCAACTCCGCTGCCAATGCCTCAGCATGATCTTCAAACGACTCATGCAAAAGATGGTCGAAGTCATCGTATTTACGATAGCGACCCGTCGTTCCCCATTCTTTTTCAACGAGATTATACGGCGTAGAAGTAGGCAAATTCACGCGAACGCAATCTACAACCTTGGGATCGAAACGGTGCGATTTGCACCGGGCTATCAGAAACGGGAGATATTCGACGCCAAGTGCATCGACCACAAGTACGGCTGTCTCGGGATCCGACTTGAATTCAGAAAGAAATGCCATTCGAGAGACGACCTCATCGGGAACCGATGACTTGAACGCCTTGTTTACAAACTCATCCGAAATCGCATCGGCGCACTTCTGCTCACGATACTCGGCCATATATTCGGACAGTTCCGGGTACTTTTCTAGTCCCATATTCAAACGATAAGCCGTCAGTAATTTGCTCTGCGCACATGCCAGATCACGTTCTTCCTCCCTGCCGACAACCGCTCTTCTGATCCATTCCGTCTCCTCGACTTCAAGGCCAAGTTGAAGCCACGGAATCATTTTGTCCGCCGGATATTCCTTCGTACGCCCGATAAGATCGGCGACCGCAGCCTTGACCTCCATTGATCCAATGCCAAGACGCCTGACTGCCGCATTTCGTTCTTCGGCAAGTTCAATGGCATTGTCCGCATTCAGAACTTCATCTACGACGTTAAGATAGAAATTGAGGAACTGGTCGGGATGCTTTATCACTCGCAACAGGACGTCTGCAAGAAAACTTCCACTTGGCGCGATTGTCCGCAACACCTGTTGGAAGACCTCGCGCTCGTCGATACCGTAAATCTGTTCGTGTCGCGTCAACGCCACGTCACCGACAGAATGAATCCCCGTAGGGAAGAAATGAGCTTTAAGTTCCCTATCAATTTCCGTTCCAGACGTATTCTTGACAATCCATTTAAATGCATCATCAGAAAGGTCTGCTTTGAATCCACAATACTCGGAGAACAGGTCTTTCAATGCGAAATACTGACGTACATCCCTTGACACGCCGGGAAACTTGTGGGCACCATTGAAGCCAACAGCAATACAAATGTCCTCATCCGGCTGAGCCGCCCATTGCTCAAGCGTCTTCAAATAAGCAGGCAGATCGGAGTAGCAGACGCTGAGTCTCGAAGAGAAATCCTTACTGACAAGAACATATCTTTTACCCGCGATAGAAATTGCGGACTCATCGCCAATCGGACAGTAAGTCGCGTTGGCAATGATACTTGGATGCGTAAACACTTCCGTCATTTCGGCCCACTTTTGCCGGAAGACAAAAATTATCGTTTCAAGTCCCGCCCCGTTAAGATACCCTGTAATGATATTAAACGCCCGACGGACTTCGCTCTGCTCAAGGAATGAAAGATAGCCGTCCAAGCCGACAACTATCATATGCTTATCCCTATTCTTAAGTTCCTTGCGCTTATCCTCCAACCGCTCGAAGACACGTTCCGCCATCGGGATAAAGCCATCCGAATGAACAAACTGACTAACAGAGACAACCTCAAATTGCCCTCCATAGTTCATGCAGACCGCACTGAAGTCGCCATGTGCCGGAACAACCAGCACACGTGACTTGAACTTGCTTTCGCTGTTTTGTATCCGCTTGCAGAATTCGTTTACGGTCATAGGAGATTCCCTTAACTCATGAGCGCAATGCCGGCATCCGGAATTGAAGCAATCAGTTTCAGGAGTTCAGCCTTCGCTTCGTCAGACGTCATCTTCTTGATCTTGGATTCAATGTCCGGGCGGAACGACGCATCGTAGTTGCTCTTGACAAAGTCCATGACCACATCTTCCCGCATGGGATTGTTGCACCAGGTATTTGGCGATGCGCCAAGTTTAGAAGCGAAGTAAGCGGCCAGATCTTCCGCCTTGATGTTGAGCTTCGCGTAGCGCTTCGGGAGATTGCGTTCAAGGAACACGGATTTCTGGCTGTTCTCAGAATGCAGTTTCGCCTTCTTAAGAACTTTGTACGCATCCTTGATCTTGTCGACAGACATACCGGTCAGACCTCGAATCGCACCCAGAACCATTTGAGCATCCGACGGACTTGCGAATAAAACGTCCGCAGGATATGTATGCATGGCACTCCAGTGATCCGGATCTTCTGACTCGGTCTTCTCCTTCCATAACAGCATCAGCTTGCGTCCTTCAGACTTCTCTCGGAATGCCTTGATCTGAGTGAACATGGCATCGCGGAAGTCAATCTCTCCAAGCTCAGCGCCGCTCTGACGCGCACCGAGAAGTTGCTTCCACTCGTCCGCTGTGATGTCCGCCACTTCTTCGCCAAGATTTTTCACCAGAATCTCAATCGGCTTCTTCATAGCGGGATCTCGGAACAACGCCTGTATGACAGGCTTCTGTGTCACCACGCAGAGACACAGTTTCTCAAGTGATTCCCCTTGAATCTTGCCGTCCTTGACCTGTTCCTCAAGTTCAGCGACAAAGGGATATGTTGCCGCAAAAATATCCAGCGATATCTTGTTGTACTCCGTCATTGCACAGCGAAGTTTCTCTTGAGCCGCCTCGAAATTCATCCAGCTGCTGACGGAGAACAACTCCTGCATTGCAATAATGAACTTATACTGATTCTCAACATCCCTGAGGACACCGGAAACATCCACTTCATTCCAGAGCCAGCTTGCGTCCACCGAAAACCGCGCAATTATCGCCGTTCGATATTCGCCCCCCAGATCACCAGCGTCCGCAGCCTTCTTCGGCAGTTCCGGAGCCTTCATTCCGATGTACTTATCAAAGGCATTCGTAAACACCTCAGGAGTGATGTATTTCTGAATCGCCGCACAAAGTCCCTCGTTCCTTAGGAGGATGTCCCCAATCGCTTTAACCTTCTCCGTCTTAGACCCGTCCTTGGACTTCGACGACATCGGAATGACTTCGCAGAGCGATTCGACGACTTTACAGATGTTATCGGCTGCGGTTTCCGCCTTCTGATCGCGTATATACTGCGGCAGTACCCAGAGAGGAATGTTACCGGTCAGCACTCGAATGCGTTCACCGATCTTTGCCAACACACTCTCCGGTGTCGCACTTTTGTCAATCGATAGGGAGAAGATTTCCGCAACCTGTCTAGTGAATGTCTTTTCCTCCTCGGAAAGACGACATATTTTCTTCTCGTCTTTAATCTTGTCTTCGCCGTCGTCCAGCACAACCGCCTCGATAATCTCGGAAAGAGACGCGACATCCAATGGCTGCGAAATACGGTCGTCGGTCCACTGGAGGTTCTTTGTGAGCCAGTTCCGCATGGCAAATCCTATCGCGAATGCCGTAAACGCATTCTTCTCGAAACCATACGGCGCACGCATGAGTTCCTTGTACTGGCGACGAACCGAGCAGACTCCGTTCTGTCCGATCGTATTCTGGCGCTTTTTCTCCCAGAAGTCTCGCAACTTTGCAAACGGATGGTCGGGATTGCTCTCAAACCAATCGTCGGCAAATGTCACCCCTTGCGTTGCAAGACGCTGAACGTACACTTTGTACGGACCGCCGTTGATAGGCGACAGGCCCGTAAGTCCGGTCTGCGCCCACGATTTGAGAGCCATTGGCTTGTAAAGCTGCGGGTTGTCAAAGGTAAACTTGTCCGGGCTTGAATAGAACCAGCGAAGCTTCTGAGCGTTGAGTTTCGTCTTAAGCGACAGCCATGTAACGCCCTGCTCGATCGTCGGCTCGTCGGAAGCGTTCTCCGCCGGTATCACAATCGTGATATCTGTTGACCCCGAGCGCACCTTGTCTTTCCACTTGTCGAGAATCTTCTTGGCCCGTCCCTCGTAAGCCCCGCGCATGCCCTGGTCTGTAGCCGCGTCCGCTTGCGCGCGCAGCAGTATGTAATCTTCCCAAAGGGCCTCGTTCTCGTCGCAGAACGAGACATTGGTAAGATAGAGAAAAACAATGCGCATACCTGAGAACTGCTTAGCCATCTGCCTGGCCTTTTCGGGAATGGAAATCGTTCCCTCATGATTACAGGCCAGCAGGCAGTTGATCAGAATCTTATTCCCTCCCTTTGGCGTCCCTTCTCCGAAATCGGTACGGTTTTTGACATCTGACGGCTTGAAGTCCGGCCCATGATAAGCGCGAACCTCATACCTTGCCGTATCACCATAGCCATCGACGCGCTTCTTGATGTCATTACCGATCTCGCTGGCCACAAGCGAAGTAAACTCCCCACGGAATTTCGACGGATCGACCTTTGCGCCCGAAATGAGCGGCATCACCCGGTCTGACACGATTGAAAAACAGTTTTTCTCTTCAAGACCCTTGAGAATTGACCGGACATTTACCACTGTGCCGTCTCCGTAGAACGACCGCTCTATATTCTCCACCGTCGGCGAAAGAAGCTCCTGAACGCCCTGCCCGGACTTCTTCTCCATCAGCGAGTAAAGAAGCACCGCCTTATAAACCCGTTCCTCTGGGCTCCCGTCGGCGAGATTGTTCGCGGCCTTCTTGGCGTTGAAATCAGCTTCAATATCACGCACGGCGGAATCAAGTCCCAAATCAGGACGCTCCATAAAGTAGCGCCAAAGATAATCAACCATCAGATACTGGTGATTGGGAACGGCCGGCCCGCCCTCATTGAGGAACTTCTGAAACTCGCTCTGTCCGTTCGTCACACATAGATAGTCGAAGAAACTTCGCGCGTTGGACCCCACCTTTTCCGACATATGCCGGAGAAGATAGGCGCTCATCGGGTGAAGCGGCAGAATCTGTCTAAAATCCTCCGCTTCTACCGCCTCGCTGGACGGCAGGTGCTTAAACATGTATGAATCGACAACGGGAGAGACATTGCTCCACAGCTTGTCATGCTCAAGTTTCCACTCTTCTTCATTGAGATGAGTGAAAGCGTGAGCGCCAAGTTTGAAAACCTGATTCGCAGGAATTTGCAACGGACATGGAGTATAACGGTCATTCGCCTTCTTCGCGCTCTCGGAACCCACGGCAAGAAACGCGTTCAAGTCCATGTGAGTGACAGGAACGAAATGGAAGCCGCACTGCTGGGCCTTTTCCTCCGCCAGTTTCTCAAACGTCTTGAGATCGCCCTTGGCATGTTCAATATACGATGAGAACTCATCCCAGATGAATACAACCTTACCTAAACCGTTTGCCTCACGGATCTCCTTGATCCAATCAAGGACCTTCTCAGCTCCCGGCATTAGGAACACGTTGTCATATTCAAACACCTTTTCCACATCTTCAAGAAGACCATACGCATACCTACCATCCTCTTTCTCGCAACGCGCTTTAATTTGCGAATATTTCGTGATATCAGCAGTAAGATACCCAAGCTCCGACTGAATCTCATCACGCTTAGCGAAGAAAATCTTTTCATCGCGTTCAATACGGGATAAAAGAGCCTCATAACCGGAAAGATTAGGCACCTTATAACCCATCGCACGACATTCCTCCCTGATCGAACGTTCAATCCCGACCAAAAGCTGCTGCGGCGTACTGACTTGATCTGTTCCCGAGCGATAGACAACAAGCGACTTCTGCTTACGCCACTTCTTAAGACTATCGACGATGGGCGTTGGGATTTCCTTTCTGAAGCTCGCGCAGTACTTCTTCACCCGCGACTCGTCATCCATAAACAGCTTTTGTATAACAAGCGCGGCATGGCTCTTGCCCGTTCCATAGGCTCCATAAATCCACACCGAACGATCTCCGCTCTCGAATTTCTGAAAAAGCGTTTCGAGAATCCTCACGAAAGTCTGGTGCGGATAGAAGCTTAACCACGTCTCCGGGGAGGCATTGATGCCATCCTTGGTCATGACGGGTTTGTAGTCGGGCTTGGGCTGCAAAAACTCTTTATAGAACTTCGCCATCGTTGTACTCCTTAAGCGTTCAACATCAAATCAACAACGTCATCAACTGACTTTTGATCCGTCTTGATCTGAATTTCGTCCAAACCAAGAGTGAAGTTACAATGAATGAACTCTCCATATCTGTCTGCAAGCCCCTGACATTGCTGCTTAAAATCGGCAACCGACATCGCAAACGCAACGATCGGCGAGACATACTTTGCACTGAAATCGGCAAGCATCAGACCAGAGACCGAGAAGGATGTCTGTTCAGCCTGCCGCGCCATTACAAACAGACTATAAAGCAATGCAAGATCATCAACCGCATGCGGGACGCGGGTTATTGTTGCAATCTGCTTCCCCTTCATGATCAACGAAACAATAGGCAACGGCTCCGCTGTAAACCTGGACTTGGTGAGCATATCCTTAAAGGCTGAAATGCCTCCCTTTTTTGTAGTGTCTTTAATCCCCGAACCCATCATAGCGAACAACTCATCGGCGGTATAGGGCTTGTTAACGTCTGTCGCCGTAACAAACCACTTAACGATAGCAGCATAATTCGTCAACCCAAACCAAAGCGCATCCCACAATGGAGGATACGAGGTATCCCTCAGCTCTGCAAGGTCCAACAGTTTTGTCGGCTCGCAGCTTTTCTCCTGCATTAATAATGCTTGGCGGAACCACGCACGCGCTGCAGGAATCATCTTCGTCCCCAGACTCATTGTCTGGGAGAAGTTTTCACGCTCGTTGATATAGACACGAATCCAGTCCTCGCGCATACCAAAGTTCGTGTATTTATTAATCGTCGAGAGCGCATCACTCATCGCTTCAGAAACATACATAGATTTGAACCTCCAACAGCCATAATCGGCAGAATGACAATTTAAACAATGAATACACTTTGTGGCATCAATTGCCACCTCCCCATTCTGGAAATGTAATGCTTTAGTCGTACATTCGGCTTCACATGCCCGACAACCGATGCATCCTTCAGCTTTAAGAATACACTGCCTAACATACTTTACATAGCTACGCAGTTCTTTGTTGTCCTCAAACAAGCATTCAAGCCTAAAACTATCGTTATCACCCTCTTTAAAAGTGAGCCTTAGATGATGGTCTATGGGCATTGTTCCATTCTTGTATGCAATGTCCCAACCTCTTAAATCAGCAGATACTTGCCCAATAGATTTTAGCCATTCAGAGATTTTCTGACGCAAGCCATTGGAGATGATCCATGACACGACCTTCCCTTCTACCTTCTCAGGCGGTTTGTGTAAGCGCGCCTTCAGTGTCTCACCGCTTTTACGTGCCTGCCAACCAGCGGTCGCAAGATAATCGATCTTGTCCTGTTCTGATTCAAATTCCTTGTCAATAGCCTTAAAGATTGCATCATTATATGGCTTGATCGCATCAGGATAAATCGCATTCACAAACCATGCATACTTCTCTGACGCTTCAGGGCACAAGACACACCCTACACGAGGCAATCCCTTAATATAGGCTGCATTGATTGGCAACCCTTCCGCAAATGTGTAAAGCCATAATTCATGACTTCCCCATGCAAGTACGGGATAAGAATTCACTTGGGATGCGTTCTTTACACCAACTCCAATATCATCATACCCGGCGCGGGATAGGCTCTCTTCGTTGCGAACACCAAGAAAAGCTTGCGCTCGAAGAGTATTCTTCCCTACACTCTCTTTCAGAAGCAAGATGGCCGGCGTGCTCTTATGGACAGAGCAACACCACCGTACTGTTCGCGAAGGCGGGCCAAACACCTCCCAATTCTTGAGTGCGGGCTGGCCTGCTCGCGCCTTAAGGAACGTTCTCTCAGGATATCGCCGTTGCACCTCTTCCCACATCGCATAGGTGTCGGGCAGTTCCATATCGGTGTCGCTAAAAACTACCGGAACGGACAACGGTAACGTGCGATGACAGATGTCCAACAGCAAAACGGAATCCTTACCACCCGAGAAGCCGATATAGGCAATGTCACATGCACTCGCATACTGATCGTACATTTCCTTAAGACGCTTTTGCGTGTCGGCAAGAAGTGCTGCAAGCAGCTCTTGATTGGTCTTCTCAGAAAGCATTGACTGAATATCAACCGGTTTTAACCGCATCGGCTTGACCAGAAAGTTCGGGGTTATCGGCTTGCCATATTGCGTCTTCTCGAGCTTGGCGATTTCCTCACCTCGATAAATATACACGTTCTGCTTTGCCCAGCAGATTGGCGCGGTCTCATTTTCATCAAACTTGAAATATCCGTCAAAACCGATCAACTTCAGTTCCTGCGCATAGACAGGACGAATCTCGGACGCGACAAACTTCCCGGTTTGCGTCGTAAGCGTGTACCCGCCCGTCTTCTTATTCCACTTGTAGGAGTACATTAGACGGTCTCCTCGCCCATATAGGATTTAATCCCAGAAGCATAATATGTTTGATGAGGGTGGTTTGGCATTTCGGGATATTTCATCTGCAGCCGATGCAATCGTACAAGTTTAACAAGAAATGTCCGAACATAGGTTTCGTTACGATCAATCAACCTTGCAATTTCAGATCTTTCAAATCCACGAATTCTGCATAAATTGACGATAATATCACTCAAAACACACTCTTTGAGCCTCTTCTTAAGTGGTAAAAGTGCTTTTTTTATCTGCACATTATCTTGCAACCTCGTACCGTTATCTTGCAACCTCGTACCGTTATCTTGCAACCTCGTACCGTTATCTTGCAACCTCGTGCCGTTATCTTGCAACCTCGTGCCGTTATCTTGCAACCTCTCCGCACTATCCAGCATAGTTGGCGAGCGATCGGGCATGGCAATACCGTTATTGCTCATACCACTTCCACTATTGCCCATGGCAGAACTGTTGCTGCTCATGATTGAACTACTATTAAGCATGGCTACATCATTATCTTGCAACCTCATCCCGTTATCTTGCAAGTCCCCAAATAAAGGTCCTTGCTCGTAATATGTTGCACTACCCTTTCCCTTCAAAACCAATAATCCATCGTCTCGCAACGCGGTCAGCTTTGCGCTTGCCTTCAAAGTGTCGCATCCTGACAGTTGACGATAAACACGGTTGTCTACAGCCCCGGCCTCGCGCAGAAAAATTAGAGCTTTCTTCTGTCCATCGTCTAAGTCATATTGGGCGAACCGCGCAAGCCACGCAAGATCCTCCTCTCCTAGAAAATGGTGCAACAGGAGGCGCATAGTGAAGGAGTTCCCCTCCCGATTTGATTCGTATGTAGGAAGCGCCATATGCGCAGCCTCCATCATACGGCGCATACGCCGGATACCACTACCTTTTGTTTCGGCAAGATTCGTATCGTGAAACACAGGGGCTATAATCTTATTCCGTGAAACACTACCTGGCGAGCCGAGTTCTTCCTCCGGCTTAAGGGAATAGCCGGCATTAATGATTTCGATACGATTGTCATATCGAATGACCTGAGTCGGCTGTCCGACCCGATAATCACAATGCATCAACGCATTCACAACAGCTTCACGCAGTGCCTTTACTGGCAAGCCGACACTTTGCGCCTGAAGCGCTTCTGTTAGCAGAAAACCTTTAGGCAAATCGGCGTTGACAGCCTCGACAACACGATACGCCATCAAAATCAGGGAGCCGCGCATGTCAATTGAACGAAATGACTCCTCAGGATCCTCAATCCATTCGTTGCCGCGCACACGGATATAATCCACACGTGCCATAGGCAATTCCCGCCGAAGGGCCTTGGCCGTGCCGAAGAGCAGCAATCCTGCAACATTGAGCCGACTTTTATCCTGTTCATCGACACACTTTAAAGCCTCAAGCAACTCAGCCGTTCCGTACGACAGTTCTTCAGCCTCAGGATTAACCTTAGAGCGCAGCTTACGATACATATTAACTGCCGCCTCGTCAACATCATCCATCGTCGCGCCCAAAACGCGATGACCGTCATACGACTCATCCGGCCCTCGGAGAATATCTGCAAGATCGTCTTGTGTACAACGTTGATCCGAACTTCCTATGCGCCTATAGGCGCCCTGTGGGATGCCGTCCTTTTTGAAATAAAGCGGCTTTCTTCCTGTTGGCAGCTCTGGCACGAAGATCTTAAGCATCGCCCGTCCCCGCACGGTTTCCACGGTAATCTGCGGACGAACGACTATATTAAAAACAGAGGCACATTGAGTAGCAAGATCAAGCTGCGCCTTATCTGGATCATCAAGTCCCTCGGGAAGATACAAAATTCCATCCTCGTCAGCGGAAGGATTCTCCCGCGCACCCAACAGAATCACCCCGCCGCCAAGCCCTGGCTCGTTGGCAAACGAACACACGGTCTCAAGAATGGAGCGCGGCTTGTCCGTTGAAAGCGCTTTCGCTTCCAAGTTTACGCTTTCATCACGCTCGTTCAACTGGTCGAACAATTCACTCGCCGAGTACTCCTCAACGCGCATATCAAACCACCTCCCGATTCAAAAGCTCGGCAATTTCAGATTGCAGCTTCTGTGATGCCTTCTGCCGAACATCATTCTCAAGCAGAAACTTCATCGCCTGTCCCTGATATGCTACATCACCGAAATCTCCACCAGGGGCATGGGGATTCCGAAGTTTAAACACCCGTACCATGTACGCAACCCCATCGGTATCAGCAGCCACATCCGGCGGCACCAACAACGATGAAACCGCATATGGAGCCTCCGCATGATTGAGAACTCGCAGGCACGGCAAACAGAAATACGCGACACTCGCCAACAGTTCAAGCGTCCAACGAACCGACTTCCCGTCCATCTTCAGATCAGGAAGATTATCAAGAAACTGTTGCGGCACCTTACTCAAAGGGAAGAAAGGGCTTGTTCCTAAAAGGGTTTGCATCGCACACCCAATTTTCTCCTCTAAATATTCAGTCCATCCCGTTGACTTCTTGAAATAGTCCACTGGCGACCAATGGTCTGCGTCGTAACGAATAAAGCCGTTCCAAAGCTGCTTGTGATGCCACGCTCGATGATCTTCGCTCCAACCCCACGCTGTTGCGCCAAACTGATAAAATTCCTCGTGAGAAAAAACGCGGGGGAACTGCTTCTCCACAATCTGCTTAAATGTCAGACGCTCCTTTCCTCCGTCAACAACGCCTCCCAGGATCGCCCCCGTCCATCCACGATGCTCGCGGTCTACATGGGTAGCAATCTGCTTGAACGCATTCTCCGACAAGGCAAAGTTATCCTTGAAGTCATATCCATACCGATCGCTCAATGCGCTCAAAATCCGTGCAACGGATAACACCTCATCATCTGACGCCAACTCTTCTGTTACCGAATGAAAGACATCCGAAAAATCATCGGGAAGATAGTAGAACTCCAGGAGCTTAAAAGCCATACTCCGATTCCCCATGTCCTCAAGAATTATGTCAGACAGCAATTCAGGCAAGTTACCGACCATCCAGTCCGCACTCACCATCGGGAAAAGGTCGGCGAGTTCTGACACCGGAACCACGTCGCAACGGTCACGTAGCACCGTCTCGACCTTACCCGCAAACGCCTTCTTGGCGGCATCAGCACCAACTTCAGCGCAAAAGCAGAACCTCCCGCCACGCTTGCCATTGAAATCACATCTCCTTCCGAAATCGCTTTGGCGAATCGCATATTCCGCATACTTTCCCCTGTCAAAATCGTCCACAAGGTTAGAAACACGATTCCAGACCATATCAACGAACTGGGTGAGATTGACGATTGGATTCTCTTCCAGCCAACGCTGGCACTGTGCCGATATTTCCGAACGCAGTTCGGCACCGCTGATCTGGTCTTCAAAAAACCATAGACCGTCCTTGCGTTCGAACATTTTGTTCTGAAGCACATGAACAGATGCATTCGAGAACACGCAACCCGTCCGCTCCTCAACAAGGCGCTTGGAGCTTTCTGAAAAATCAAATCCGGCCACATAGTTTTTGCGAATGTCACCCTCAAGAATCGGAGCAGTTCCTCCATCTTCCGAGACATTCTTCCGTCCCTGCGCGACCACGCCGACATCGGCATTCCTGTCCACATAGACAATACCGATGTCTCCCAGAGGCGTTCCGCACATCTGGAAAAGCTTTCTCGAATAATAGACGCAATTTATAGGATCGAGACACTTATCAACGCACACACCGGAAGCAACATGCCGATAAGGACAGTGCATTCCTTTATCCGACATAGCAAAATAACTGGCCGAAAAATTCTTGACCGATTTAATCAAGTTGTCCCGATTGATTCTGTCCAAAGCATCTACGGTCTTTACAAGAATATTTCGCCAGTTCCCTTCCAGTTCATATTCATCGCCATCAACAAAAAGCATTACCGGATACTTGCCGCCGAAATTCTGATGGCGAACACGCTCGTTCGAATATTGATATAGGCTACCGCCGATTCGCTCGGCCTTCGCGGCAAAGTCGTTCCTAAGCGGAGCCTCCTCTTTTTCGGTCGCAACCGTCCCTCTCTCAGCAAACACGACTCCCACGCATGAAAGATCAACCCCGCAACCCTTGAACAATCTACGGGTATTTCTGATTAGACTGGGCGGATCAAGGTAGAGATCAATCCAGACACCCGATGCGTGTTCAAAGGGAGACCGCATTTTTGTTGAACTCAAAGCCACATATGAATTCCCAAAATTCTTTGCCGCAGCAACAAGACTTCCGATATTCTTCTCAGCCAAAACATCCACTGCCTTAATGAAAACATCTCGCCAATTCGCAACCTTCACCACTTCTTTTCCACAGTAAAGTGCAATAGGTTGCGTTCCCGTGAAAACGCCCTGATCAATGCGATCTTCCTTGAAAAAGAAGAAGTCACCCCCTACAGACAAGGCATCAGATTTAAGCCGTCCTAGAATCGAAACCGCGTTGCCGTTCTCAGAAACAAACCCATCCAACCACGCATGCTTGATGCGCGCGCACGTGCATTTAGTATTTTTAGCGCTTGTTTTCACTTTACAATTCAATGATTTTAAAACGATCAAAAACGATTATATTATAACACAACTCGGATTGCGCTGTCAATAATAAGGCTTACTGGCCTCGTTTACCGCACAGGCTGCCGCCAAACTTCGCCGATACTTTCTTATTGCCGCCGGGTACAACATCTACGCGCAGATCTTTGCCGAAGGCAGTGGTGGGGAGCGTATGGAGCGTACGTTCGTTTTCCCCACGCAAACCGATACGCCGAAGACATCGGCAAAAAGTCATGGCACATAAAACGCCAAAAGCTCACCCCTTGTCCTACAACAAGGTGGAATGAGCTTACAGCCACATCTCGTTGTTTTGTCACTTGCAAACTTATGGAATTTTGCAGTCGTGCGTCCTGGAAAACTATTACACGCTTACGGCAATCTATACCGAGCGGTATTTATAAAGACCGAAATGGTAAAAATCGGTATAGAACGCACACTCTCTCTAAACGCACTCTCTTGAAACGAATGGGTGAAAACTTGGGATGCGCCCAAGAAGGACTACGCAACAAAAACAGGATCCATGTCAAATCATTACCTATAAAGGGTATATTTTGAGCTCGATGGTCTGTTTGGAAATGAAGTCGTTTCTGGATTGCGCGTACTTGGCTTCCGCCAGATTAGCCCCTATCGACGTGCCGCACCGAAGGATCTGCTTCGACATCGTCGATTCGTGCTTTCCGCGCAGATATTTATGGAGATTGACGATACGGATAGCAAACGCCTTGGCCTTTGTCAGCATCACCGAGTCGGACATACACATCTCCCTTCTCAAGAAAACGACAAACTCCGCACTTCTTACCTTTTACCTCTTACTTCTTACCTTTCTTTAGGTAATAGGTAATAGGTTCCCCCAATTCGCAAGGCGAATTGGCGGAAGAATCGAGGTTCAAACCACCGTGCTTCAGACACCCCAAAAAGGAACTTTTCTTTGACATACGCTATTGAAATCCGCTCCTCTTTACTTTTTTAGAAAACGCGACTATTATATCATATTTGACGATTGATGTCATATTCTCTATTTTTCTCTATTTTTCTCCACAATATCACCCAATTTTTCTCTACTGATTCCTTGCGCGAGTTTTAATCTATTATGACACTCATTCGTATGGTTAAAACCGCAATTCCTCTTGCAAATGCCACGGTTTTCAAGACTGCTAATTTGCGCTCGTTTAAACCTCAAGCGGAGGGGCGGTCTATAAATCCACCATTGTGCCTCTTTGGCACTTTCCTCGCTAGGAAGGTATAGTCTTCGCCTCATTGGATGTACTCATCGCCCCACGACAAGATAGGATGAACTTATGGTTGTGCGGTAATCTGACCTTCTTATAAACATATAGCATATTTCATCATTAGAACGACTCCAACAACGAGAAAGACGATTCCAGTTGCAATGCGAAGAATCCTATCAACAGCGGTAAGTCGTCTGAACATTGCGCCAATCTTTCTCATTCCTGCCGCAAAAAGAACCGCGACAACGACTACAGGAAGTGCTGAAACGACACCAAATACCGCAGGGACAAGAAACGGCGAATGTTGCTCGAGCGCGAGCGGAAGAAGCGAGCCGAAATATATTGCAGCAGATGGCGGGCAAAGAGCAAGGGCAAAGAGGATACCAAGCGGTAGCGCACCGATAACACCACTAGAAGCGAGACGTTGCTGTACAGCAGAAAGACGCCCCATCCCTACCGAAGGCAAACGCACAAGCCCGAGCAAAACCACTGCAACGAGAATAAGCAATGGTCCCATGAGACGATTAAGATGCTTCTGCAGAAGATGCGAAAGCTCTGGCGCGGCGGATACGCCCATAACAACGACTGCAGCAAGCGCGCAGTACGCGGCAGCGCGTCCGACGGCATAAAGTAACCCTCCTAAGAGTGTTTGCGATGGGGATGCATTACGCGAAATGAAGCCTACAGCGGCAATATTCGTCGCGAGCGGACACGGACTAATCGCACAGAGAATGCCAAGCCACGCCGCAAATCCTAGATAGGCAATCTGAGACATTGCAACTACTCCTTCATAAGCATAGAAGCGACGCCGTCTTGTATGTAGCGCGTGAACACCGCTTCATCATGAACAAACTTCCACACATCGTCAAGCCGCTTATAGTTTTCCCCACGCTGAACAACAACAGTGCTGGAAACCAGCTGGAAGTCTGGAACGAAATGCTCGTTGGCTGGTTCATCGACATTCACAGACTTAAAACGAAGAGTCCCGTCCGCGAGCGAGGCGGCGAACTTAGTCTCGGCCACAGCGCGGGTCTGCGATTCAATTTTGTTGCAAGTCATACAACGCCGCGTTCCGTGAAAGTAGTAGAGCGTGGTGACGTTTTCCGTAGAGGGCAATGATTGCTGAGACGCCGCCGATTGGATAGAATTTCTCTCGCGTATGATTGGCCAAACGAAGCCGATTAATGCAAGCAAAATGAGTATCACTGCCGCGATGTGTCGCAAGGAGGACGATTTTGGTCGTACGCCGTCACCAGTTGGATCCGCCTTCCCAGGTAGGAGTTTACGGATTTCATCAGTAGACAGTGCTCGCCCAGATGACACAATCTCGCCGTCGATTTCAAGCGCGGGAGTCATTAGAATGCCACGTGCGACAATAACATCGATATCCGAAACCTTCTCAACACTTGCCGAAATGTCGCTCCCCGCAAGCGCGGCATTGACGTTTTCAGAGAGCGAAACACACTTGGCGCAACCTGAGCCATAAATCTTGATGTTCATTTTCTTGTTTCCTTTCAGTAAATGAGGTTGAGTATCCATCCGCAGACAGTGAAATAGACAAAAAGGTAAGCTGCAAATAGAGCAAGCAGCTTTGCCGACATTACTCGCTTGAGCATTATAAATTCAGGCACCGATGCCGCCGCCGTTGAAAGCATAAATGCGAAAGCCGTGCCGACAGGGAGCCCCTTTTTGATAAGTTCTCCAGCGACAGGAACGACCGAAGTAACATTCGCATATGTCGGAATTCCGACCAATACTCCCGCAGGAACACTCCACCATTCTCCGCCTCCAAGATATGCTGCAATAAAACCGTCCGGAACGAATCCATGCAGCCCTGCACCGAGAGCGATTCCTGCTAAAATCCAAAGCCAGATTCTACGAAATATCTCCTTAGTCTCGCCCGCGGCAAATGCAAGT
>JAZOQY010000042.1:0-4384 GCA_045656285.1 Kiritimatiellia bacterium | reverse complement strand
TGAAACGTGGTTTCACATCATAGGCGGGAATGCTTCGAAAGAAGGACTTTCAGCCGATATTAAGGCTATCTCCGAGGCAGGGATTTCCGGTATTCAGTTTTTTCACGGCGGATGGAACGGCGACGAGCCGTGGCCCGGTGTAACAAACCAGATACCTTGCTTAAGCGAAAAGTGGGCAGATCTCGTTAAATTTGCAGAGGCGGAATGTCATCGCCGCGGGCTTTCTTTTAAAATGCAGAATTGCTCTGGTTGGTCGATGTCGGGAGGCCCTTGGATAACCAAGGATCGTGCGATGCGAAAGCTTGTCGCCTTTGAGCCCGGCAATAAGCCCGCGTTCGACGAAGATGACGATTATCGCGAAATTGGCGAGGTTGAATTTTTTGAGGAGGCCTCCGACGAGTCGATCGTAAGATCCGTGACCGTTCCTGCGCCGTGTCTTCTTAATTACGGTCTTTGCTATGATATAGATGTCGTTTTTGAAGTCTGGTCTAAAGGGCACAAGGTTTTAGAGCGCGTTTGTCCCCAAGGAACGTATTCGGATACATTCCGGGGGGCTAAAGAAATGACGTTCGATATCGGATCTATGCCGCGAGAGGGGCTTGAGCTTCGTGTTCGCTCGCCTCACAAGGTAGAAAAGTTTTCTCCTCTTTGGTCTTCGGAGCGTCGACTTGATAACTGGCAGGCCAAGTCGGGCGCGACTCTTCGCAGTTTTTCGATGTCGGATGATGAGAAGCCTCTAAAAAATCCCGTGAAGCGCAAACTTGTTTTCGGTCATGTGAATATGAAGCGCAAAAACCATCCGGCTCCACCCGAGGCGACTGGGTGGGAGTGCGATAAGATGGATCCGCGCGGATTTAAAGCGAATTTCGACGGGTATATCGGGCGGCTTTTGAAATCGGGCGTTAAAGTCGATGGAATTCTGGTCGACAGCTGGGAGTGCGGAATACAGAATTGGACGTGGAGAATGGAAGAGGAATTTGAAAAGCGTGCCGGATACAAGCTTAGGCCTTATCTGCCCGCGCTTTTCGGATACGTTCTTAAAAGCGAGGCGGAAACCGAGAAGTTTCTTCTTGATTGGCGCAATGTCTGTTCGCGTCTGATAGAAGAAAACTATTATGCCGTGATAGCGGCTATGGCCAAAGATCATTCGATGAGCGTTCAGTATGAAGCATCTTTCGGCGATGTTCTTTCGGGCGATATCCTGCGCTATTGGAAATACGCGGATGAGCCGATGTGCGAATTCTGGAGTCCTCATGAGAATAAGGAATTTGTCGGAAGTTTTAATTTCAAACCTGTTCTCCCTTGCGTTTCAGCTGCGCACATTTACGGTAAAAGACGTGTGAGCGCAGAGGCTCTTACGAGTTTCGAGCTGACGTTTGATGAAAATTTCAATGATTGGAAGAAAATCATCGATAAACATTTTGCGCGCGGAGTGACGCATATCGTCTTTCATACCTTTACGCATAATCCCATCGTCGGAGGTAAGCCGCCCTCGTCGAGTTTCGGTAAAAAAATCGGCTCGCCTTTTCTTCGCGAGCAGACTTGGTGGGCGTATATGAAGCACTTTTCGAAATACATTGAACGCTGCGGCGAGGAGTTAGAGCGCGGCAGGCCCGCAGTTGATATTCTCATGTATCTCGGCGATGACGTCAATCATAAACCTTCCGAGAGAGAACTTCTTTTTGGAAATCGCTATAAGTACGATTATCTTAATTTCGACGCTCTTGCGACACGACTTGGAGTTAAGGACGGAAAACTTGTTTTCCCCGACGGCATGAGCTATCGAGTGTTGTGGATTCCCGAAGGAACGTATCTTCTCCCCGCTACCGAAAAGAGGCTTTCGGAATTGGAGGCGAAGGGCGCTCGTATCCTGCGTGGCGATTTCAAGCCCGACTGGCCGTCACCTCTTTATGCCCTGCTTGGCCGCGACGCGTCGGATGTAGCCGGGTGGTATCAAAGGAGAGACGGCGAAAGAGAGATATTCTTCGTGGTCGAAAAGGACGGAAGAAGCGGATTCTACCATATTGACGATTCGGGGATTTCTTTCTACGATCCTGTTTCGGGGAAGGTCGGGCCCGCGGGAAGGATCTTGCGAAACGGGACGTCAAAAAAGGAGAATGTGGCTCTAAGACCGATGCGCGCATATTTGCCGCGCGATACGGAGCGCGTCTACTTAGGATCGGTTGAAATCATGGCTGATGCCGATAAGGTCGTTCTTGATCTTGGGGAAGTCAAGTCCTGGGCGACTGTTTTCGTTAACGATAAGAAAGTCGCGGATCTCTGGTGCGCTCCGTATTCGTGCGACATCACGCCATTCGTCAAAAAAGGAGGCGTTGCTCGAATTCGCGTAGAGGTGGTCTCCACATGGTACAATGCTCTTGTGGATGACATGAAAAAGCCTGCGGAGTCAAGGCGAACCTGGACCAGGTTCGGCCCGGATAAGGATGCCGAAATCCGCAAGGCGGGGCTTTTGGGTCCGGTGAGCCTGACCAGCAGTTTCAAGCGGTGAAAAGCGTTGCGTGATTTTGACACAAAAAGTTTTGCGTAAAAAAACATGGCGTTTTTTGACCGGCATTATTGGGTTATGGTATAATCAAAATATGCCAAAAGCCTTTGGGAGGCATGGTCGAATTTCAAATCTAAAATCATGAAAAGACTTATATTTATTCTTGGTGTTGTGTCGGTCGCAGCCGTATTTGGGGAATGTGCGGCCAGCATGGGGCTTATCGCGCCTACAGGGCGCAAGGTCGAGACATATTCCTGGCGCTCGTCGCGCGGCGGCGAGATTCACAACATGATCTTTGTGCATCCCAAGAATCCGTCCGCAGGAACGAAGGCTCCGCTTTTCGTCACGCTTCATGGCCACGGCGCGAGCATTATCGGCAACTACCGTTGGGAGTCGATGCCGATTGACGATGCGGGCAAGTGCGATATCTGCTGGATACCGGAGGATTTTTACGGGCTTATTCTCGAAGTGCGCAGAATCGAGGATTTCTGGGGGATTCCCAAGGATTGTGTAGTGCCCAAGGTGAAAGGCGGCGTTAACGCTCCCGTTCCTGACGAACTTTCGGAGACCGAGAAGCGCGTTCTCGAGCAGGTCGAATGGGCGGCGTCGAATTTCGCAGTGGACCGCAACCGCATTTATCTTGGAGGCGCGTCGATGGGCGGCAGCGGCACGCTTGGACTCGGGCTCATGAACGGCGACGTTTTCGCCGCCATCAAAGCGAATGTCTCGGCCAGTCCCTATCATTCGATAAAGCGTCTCGGCCTGGGCGGCGATCTGACGCGGGTTCCGGATCCTCCCGTTCTCGTGGAGTATTCGGCCCAGAACGATCGCTGGTCGCTCGACAAGGATCTTCTCTATTCCGGCATGGATGCCGCGAAGTATTCCATCTACGCCTACTGGGGGCCGTTCGGGCATACCGGGCGCAATTCGAAGGTGCTGTCCAAGAACGACTTGGTGGGGTCGTTCAACATTTTCGACGTCCGCTTGGATGAACCTTATGTGGCGTTTTCGGCTGCGTCGAGCAACGATCCGATGCCGTGGCCCGACGGATATCTCAAGAACAAGAAGCATCCTCTCGGCCTCGCCTCGGGTCAGCGCAACGCGTACTTCAGGTGGGAGAACGCGAAGGATTCCCCCGGCTCGTTCGAAGTCGATTTAAGGCTCATGACCGAAAGCGACTGGAAGAGCTCTCGCTTCAGATTCCCCAAGACCGCAAAGGCCGACGTAACGCCAAGAAGAGTTGCAAACTTCTCCATCAATGCGAACGAGCGCATCGCCTGGTCGTATGGAGAGAAGACGGGCGAGGTCGTTGCCGACAAGACGGGCCATGTGACGATTCCACAGCTTGAGATGACGGCTGCTCCCCGCCGACTGACTCTAAAGCATGTCGCGCCGCGCTCGGGAGAGAGCGTTCCGAAGATCGTAAGAGCGGTTCGTCAGCCTGGCGAGGCGAAAAGTGGGATAATGCTCGGCGAATATCCCGGAGAGTTCATTTCGGTCGACGGTGTCCACAAGCCGGGCGAGGTCGCCGAAATCATGGTCCTTCGCGAACCGTTCAAGTCGGGCGATTCGCGCAACAGGGAATTCGCGCCTCTCGTTGTGGTTCATTGCGGCGATGCATACAAGACGGCGTTCAACGGCGGCGAGGATTTGGCCGGTGAAGGGGCATGGGCGCTTTTTGTCGGAGGCGGCGAAAAGGCTAAAACGAACGATTATGTCAAGTGTGCGATCGACTTTGTGAAAAAGCTTCACCCTCGGACTGAGCTATTGACAAAGGCGGAGGAGGCGAAGCCAGAACTTTACAACCGCACCTTAAAGCCGAGGCGGATCGTTAACGCCGTGGCCGATAAAACGGCTTTTCAGGGATGGAAGGTCGAT